>JAATFD010000024.1 GCA_015655375.1 Actinomycetales bacterium | reverse complement strand
TGACCGAGATCGGTCCGGTAGAGATCGAGGTCCCCAGGGATCGGGATGGGTCGTTCGAACCGGTGATCGTGCCCAAGCGGAAGCGCCGCTTGGACGGCGTCGACCAGATTGTGCTGTCACTGACCGCACGGGGGTTGACGACTGGGGAGATCGCGGCGCACTTCGACGCGGTCTACGGGGCGAAGGTCTCCAAAGACACCATCAGTCGCATCACCGAGAAAGTCACCGGTGAGCTCGCCGAATGGGCTTTTCGTCCGCTGGATGCGCTCTATCCGGTGATCTTCGTCGACGCGATCGTCGTGAAAGTCCATGATGGGCAGGTGCGGGACACCCCGTTCTATGTCGTGATGGGCGTCACCACGGCTGGGGAGCGAGAGATTCTCGGGATCTGGGCTGGTGACGGCGGTGAGGGTGCGAGGTTCTGGTTGCAGGTGTTCACCGAGCTGAAGAACCGGGGCGTCGAGGATGTGCTCATCGCTGTCTGCGACGGGCTCAAGGGACTCCCAGAGGCGATCAACACCACCTGGCAGCAGGCGGTCGTGCAGCAGTGCATCGTCCACCTGATCCGCAACAGCTTCCGTTACGCCGGCCGGCAGCATCGGGATGCAATCGTGAAGGCGCTGAAGCCGGTCTATACGGCGCCGTCCGAGGCGGCGGCGAAAGACCGGTTCGAGGAGTTCGCCGCCGAGTGGGGGGCCAACGCTACCCGTCAATCATCCAGCTCTGGCGCAGCTCCTGGGCGGAGTTCGTGCCGTTCCTCGAGTACGGAGCCTGTCGCAGAATGCCGTGTCCCGTGGGGTCGCGAACCGTGGTCTTGGGAGAATTGGGCATGGCTCGCGATTACCGTCCTGTGCTGCGTGATCAGGTGTTTCTTCTGCCCCCGGATATGCGGGATTGGCTGCCAGAAGATCACTTGGTGTGGTTCGTCCTCGATGTCGTCGAGACCCTCGACGTGTCGGCGTTCGAGGTGTCTCTCCGCTCGGGGTGGGGTCGGGGCGGCAGGGTATGACCCGCGAATGCTTTTGGGCATGCTCGTTTATGCATACTGCCGTGGGGTGCGTTCGTCTCGGCAGATCGAGCGGCTTTGCCACACGGATGTCGCATTCAAGGTGCTCTGCGCTTCAGACATCCCGGATCATGCGACGATCGCGAGATCCCGGGCGGGCTCTGAGGACGCGTTCGCTGGGCTTTCGCGCAGGTGTTGATGATCGCGGCACGAGCAGGACTTGCCCGGTTCGGCACGATCGCGATCGATGGCACCAAGATTCCCGCGAACGCGTCGATCGACGCGAACCGGGGACAGGACTGGTTCGGCCAGCATGCCGTGCAGATCACCGCTGACATCGTGGAGGAAGCAGCGGTCGTGGACGCGGCCGAGAACGCGCAGGGCGAGCCCGATAGTGATCGTGTTCCTGGGGCATTGGCCGACCGGTCTGGCAGGCCGGAGCGGATCCGACGCGCGGCGGCGGAACTGGCCCGACAGCAGCGGCATCTGGATGCTGACGACGACGCGCGGAAGACGGCAGCCCGGGCTCGGCTGGAGGCATCACGTGCTGGTGCGCCGGTGCGCGGCCGGATCCCGGACGGCCCACTGCGGCTTGCTGAAGCTCGGGCGCACCTGGAACGGGAGCTGCGCGACCATCAGGCCAAGCTCGATCGCCGGGCCGCGCTGATCGCTGCGGGGAAGAAGCCCATGGGTGCTCCGCCGGTGGCGACCGAGGAACACTCTCGAATCATCAGGGCCCGCCGTGTCGTTGCCGCAGCTGAAGCCGCGGCGGTGAAGGCAGCAGACGCGCGTGGCGATCAGCAGGTTCCCGCGAAGAACCTGCCCAAGACTGCTGCGAACATCACCGACCCGGACTCACGGGTGATGCCCACCCGGCGCGGGTTTCTTCAGGGATACAACGCACAGATCGCGGTCACCAGTGATCATGTCATCGCCGCGGTCGACGTGAACCGGAATCCCAATGACATGGGTTCGTTCGTGCCGATGATGACCGCCGCAGTCGACGCAGCCGCTGCCATACACACGGCAACCGGTTCGTCCGAGCATCGGATCGGGGTCATACTGGCCGACGCCGGCTACTGCAGCAACAGCAACCTAGACGCGCCCGGTCCGGACCGTCTCATCGCACTAGGCAAAAGCCGGGAACAGGCTGCCGCCGCAGCGCAGTCGCCTACCGCCGGGCCGCCCCCGGCTGGCGCGACGACGCGAGAGGTGATGGTCCACCGACTCCGAGCCCCGGAAGGTGTCGCGGCCGACAAGCGACGCGGCGCGACCGTTGAACCCAGCATCGGAACTCTTAAAACCATCCTGAGCAGATTCTCCCGGCGAGGAATTGAGGCGGCCCGAAGCGAACTGCACCTCGCAGCGGCCGCTTACAACCTCCGCAAGACCCACACCGCAGCAGCCTGAGACACAGGCGCCCAGGAACCAACCCAAGCGTCGACCACATTCGATGCGCGCACGACTCAATCCAGCCCGTCCGCGTGAGATCGTCGGCATTCTGCGACAGGCTCTACGACATCGAGATCCGCACCGTGATCTGCACGACCAACGCGATCGAATCGATCAACGCGAGATACCGGCGCGCGGTGAGAGCGCGGGGGCACTTCCCGACCGAGCAGGCGCTGAAGTGCCTGTATCTGGTGATGAGGTCGCTTGACCCGCCCGGCGGGGGCCGGGCACGCTGGGTGATCAGGTGGAAGCCCGCACTGAACGCGTTCGCGATCACCTTCGCCGGACGGTTCGAGACAACCACTCACTAATGAAAACCGCCAGACCTCACACACCCTTTATCGGACAGACCCACAGACTTCCCGACAGACCCCTTTCGCCGCATCCTGCGGTCTTAGTGGGGGCGAATGACGCCCTCAGCGAGATGGCGTATGACGGCGCCGGCGGCGCCCATGGGGCGTTGCGCCAGCCGGTCCTGGTCCAAAGATGGAGGCCGGTCGGTCCACCAGGATGCCGAGCGCCAATGGGCCGTTCCTAAGGAGATACGGGCACTCCGAGAGTTCCTGACTGTCGCGCAGGACACACTCTCAGCGATCGCGTCAGCTCGTGGTCGGTGACTCAGAGGGCGTCTGTGTCGAGCTCTAGCTTGGGTCAACGGTGAAGGGAGCGGCTTCCGGGATCACCCGGGTTCGTCGCTGGTCGCGGCGAGGAGTGTGGTGATGGTGTCGCTGATCGGTGTGGGGATGCCGTGTCTGCGTCCGAGGCGGGAGATGACACCGTTGCGGATGTCCCATTCCAGTGGGCGGCCGGCTTCTCGGTCGGTGAGGATCGAGGTGCTCATATCAGCGGGGAACGATTGGAAGCGGGCCAGGATGGCGTCGGGGATGTCGTCGTCGAGGACTGCGCCTTCCATGCGTGAGACGGCCAGGCATTCGCGCAAGTACGCACGGGTGAGCTCCGCGACGTCAGGACGAGTGAACAGCCCGGCGCGTCGACCCGTGAGGGCCATGATCCCGGCGGCGGCGTTTTGGAGGAGTTTGTGCCACGCAAGGGTGGTGAAGTCGACTGCGAGGTCGACATAACAGCGCGTGGGGCGCAGCACGTCCGCGACACGCGCCGCACTCGGTGACGCAGGGAGCGTCAGCCGGGGCTCTCCCCTCAAGAGGACCATGCCGCCTTCCTGCGCCTGCGCGGGAAACCAGACGACTGCAGGAACGACCTCGACACCGTCCGGGACATGCGGCTGCACGGCGGCGATCTGCTCGACACCGTTCTGCAACACGCACACCACAGTCCCTGGCGCGCACAGAGCCCTCAGCCACGGGGCCGCCGCAACCGTCTGGGTGGCCTTGACCGCAAGGAAGAGCACGTCGGCTTTCGCGGACTGCGCAGCAGGGCTGGTGCGCACGGGGCCGGGGACGACGATCCGACGGTCTCCATCGATCAGCGTGAGCTTTACCCGCGGTGTGCGCCCGCAGAGAATCGGCATGCCGCCCGCCTCGTACAGGAGCGCGGCCACCGTGGTCCCGATCGCCCCCGGCCCGACGATCGCCACCCGCTCGACGTTCGGCCCCGCCGACTCCCGGTGCTGAACTGTCACCATAAAGCCAATGTTACCGTGTTACACATCGTTGATAGCATCGGTAACTACGTTCCCATGCGGGATGATCCACTGCGCCGTTGGCTCGGCACGGTGCAGGCACAAACCGCAGGGTTGGCCTCGAGCGAGGCGAAGGTGGTCGAGCTGCTGCTGGATGACCCCTTGTTCGTCGGGCGAAGCACGACAGCGCAGGTCGCCGCGCGTGCTGGCGTGTCCGCGCCGAGCGTGGTGCGCGCGGCACGTGCGATCGGGTTCGCAGGGTTCGCCGAACTGAAGCTGGAGATCGCCCGCGCTCGCGGCACCACCGAGTTCTTCGCCCCGCCACGCACGCTTACGAGCACCGACACGACCCGCACGATCATCGATGCGAGCGTACGTACTGGAATCGACGCGCTCACCGCCCTCGGCGGGGCGATCGATCCGGGCGCCTTAGACCAGGCGGTCTCCGCGATCCTCGGCGCGGGGCAACTCCTCGCCTACGGTGCAGGCCCTTCCGCGACCGTGGTGGCCGATGTGGTGTTCCGGCTGCGTGTGCTGGGCGTGCGCACCGCGGGAATCACCGACCACGAGTCCGCGGTGATCGCGGCCCGCCTGCTCGACCCCCACGACGTCGTCGTCGCCGTCAGCTCCACCGGTCGCACCGAAATGACCGTCGCGGTCGCGGACGCCGCCGCCACCGCGGGCGCGACCGTCATCGCCGTCACCAACCAGTACCGCACCCCGCCCACCGACGCCTCCGACATCGCGCTCGTCGTCGGAGGCGCGCCGCTATCGACCCAGATGGCCGCCGCAGGCAGTCGGCTGGCCCACCTCGTCGCTATCGACACCCTCGCCACAGCGCTGGCCCTACGCAACCCCGACCGCGCGACGCGCGCGGAGCGAGCCGGGATCGACTTGCCTGACATCACCTGATGCCACTTTCCACCATCACGATCGTCCTCGCCGCCGCGGTAGCCCATGCCGCCTGGAACCTCGCCTCCAAATACAAGCAAAGCGACACCGTGCTGTTCGTCGCCGCCTACACGACCGCTCCGCCATCCTCTGCCTCCCCCTCGCGATTGGTGCTGCCGTCACCGGATCTCAACCGATCACCGGGAGCCTGCTCGGAACGGCTGCCGTGTTAGCCATCCTCCACCTGCTGTACTCGCTCACCCTCCAGGCCGGCTACGGCCGCGCCGATCTCGGCGTCGTGTATCCGATCGCGCGCGGCATCGGTCCGCTTCTGACCATCGTCCTCGCCGTGATCGCGCTCGGGGAACGTCCCACCCTGCTCGCAAGCATCGGCGCTCTCGTCATCCTCATCGGCATCCTGGTCGTCACCGGCAACCCCCTCCGCAATGCCGGTAACCATCCGTTACGACGCATCACATGGGGCACCGCCACCGGCGCCACGATCGCTGCCTACACGCTCTGGGACGCGTTCGCAATCGGTTCTCTCGGCCTTGCTCCCACGAGCTACTACGCCGGGACGCTCCTGATCCAGGTGGCGCTCCTGGCTCCGGGCATCACCCGCCGCCGCGAGGCATTCGCGCACGCCACGCACGTCAATCGCACACCCATCATTGTGGTTGCAGTCCTGCCCCAGCTCGCATACATCCTGGTCCTCACCGCCATGCAGACCTCACCCGTCGCGCTCGTCGCACCCCTCCGCGAGGCATCCATCGTCATCAGCGCCCTCCTCGCCCGCCGCCTGGTTGGATCGATGGGACGAGTCGCGTCCTGCGGCGACAACGCCGCGATGGAATCGTTCTTCGCCCTGCTGCAGAAGAACGTCCTCAACCGCCGCTCCTGGGTCACCCGAGACGAGCTCCGGATCGCGATCGTGACCTGGATCGAACGCACCTACCACCGGCATCGTCGACAGGCCGTCCTGGGCCGTTTGACCCCGACCGAGTTCGAGGCCATCATGAACACGCCAGCCGCACTGGCTGCGTGACTAGAAACTGTCACCTAACCATGCAGCAGACCCGGTCGACGCCTTCCACGCCGCTCGCGCCGCCGGGCTGTTGCCGAGGCCGTTGGTGGTGGTGCGCACGCCGTCAGGCGGCATGCACCTCTACTACCCAGTGCGCGGGTACTCAGAGCAGCAGTCGTGGCAGGCCGCGAAGGCCGGGATCGACTTTAGGGGCGACGGTGGCTACATCATCGCCCCGTCCTCTCGCGTCCGGGTTGACGGGGTGCTGCGGGCCTATGAGGTGGTCGAACTGCACGCGGACGCCACGACACCGGTGGATGCGGCACGGCTGCGTAGTTTCCTCGATCCGAGGCCGCCCGAACGTACCCGCGCCCTCCGGCCGACGTTGTTTCGCGGAGGCGGGGTGGAGCGGATCGCCTCGTGGGTGGGCACGCTGATGGAGGGCGAGCGGAACAGGGGCCTGTTCTGGGCCGCCGAAGCGAAGAAGAGGGGCGATGTTCACACCGGACCAAGAATGGTTCCTCTAAGTCGAAGGTTCGAACACCGCCCAAGTGGGGTGGCTGACGGGACTCGAACCCGCGACATCCTGGACCACAACCAGGTGCTCTACCAGCTGAACTACAGCCACCATTGCCACGACTGCACGAGCAGCGCGACGGCTCATCACTCTAGCAGGTCGTCACGTCCAGTCAGAAATCGTCCGACTCCTCTCCGGGTGGTGTCCGCCACGCCCAGCGCCACGCCCAGCCCATCGCGTCTCATCCCGCTGCCACGTGACAGATGTCCGCCTGATGTGCATAGGGACCGCTTCCCCACGATCATGGAGCATCGTTGACGGCAATATATGCCCGTATCCGGCATCGATCCCGACGCTGGCGTCTCACGGAAAGGCACACATCATGGCTGACACCGATCTGACCGACGGCACCGGCACCGCGCCCGCCGCTCCAACCTCGCCCACCTCGCCGCGCTCTCCCCTGCCCGCCGACTCCTCACACACGACCCGCCACACGATCGACCTCGGCGGAACCGAGTGGACCTATGACGCCACCGTTTCTTCCCAACAGATCGAGGGCGGCACCGGCAAACCCGCAGCCAGTGTCTTCTCCGCGAGCTTCACCGCCCTGCCCGACGGCTCCTCCACTGATTCCTCGCGACCGATCACCTTCATCTTCAACGGCGGCCCCGGCTCCTCCAGCACCTTCCTGCTCCTCGGCTCGATCGGCCCGAAGCGCATCGTCACCTCCGACACCGCCTCTGCCCCAGGCGCACCCTACGGCCTAGCGGACAACCCACTGACCCTGCTGGCCACTTCTGATCTCGTCTTCATCGACGCACCCGGCGCCGGCTTCTCCACCATCGCCGAGGATGCCAAACCGAAGCTGTGGTCCGTGGACGGCGACGTCGCCGCCTTTTCCGAGTTCATCCGCCGCTTCATCTCCGCACATCACCGCTGGAACTCACCCAAGTACGTCCTCGGCGAGTCCTACGGGACGACCCGTGGGGCCGCCCTCACGCATCGCCTCCACCAGGACGGGATCAATCTCACCGGCCTCGTGCTGATCTCCAACATCCTCGACTACGCCCACTCGGTCGCCACGGACGACCAGTTCTACCTCGGCTACTTCCCGACCTTCGCCACCGTCGCCCGCTATCACGAGAAGGCGGGCGCCGGCCTCGACATCGCCGAGCAAGCCCAGCAGGCACGGATCTTCGCCGATACCGAGCTGCGCCCGGCGCTCGCGCGTGGCGACGCACTCGGAGCCGAGACCACCACCCGCATCGCCCACCGTTTCGCGGAGCTGACCGGACTGTCCACTGATTACGTCGAGCACTCCGACCTGCGCGTGCTGGACACGCGTTTCCGCAAAGAGCTGCTGCGCGCCGACCGCCAGATCGTCGGGCGCTATGACGGGAGGGTGCATGGCTACGACCGCGACGCCGTCTCCGACGAGGAGACCTTCGTCGTCGATCACGAGTTCCTCTCCCCCGCCTATGCCACAGCAGTCAATGCGTACCTGCGCGATGAGCTCGAGTGGTCGCCCGAGGTCCTGCGCCGCGAGCACTCCGGCTTCGACTGGGAGTCCAGCGAACCGGGCAAGGGGTGGATCTGGCAGCACACGCTGCCTGCCGGAACCAAGAACACCTGGGAACCGGCACTTCCCTATCCGAATGTTGTCCCCGACCTTGCGACGTCACTGCTGGAGCACCCGACACTCAAGGTCCTCATCGGCAACGGTTACTTCGATCTGTGCACGCCGTTCTTCCAGACCGAGTATGACATCGACCATTTAGGCATCCCCGCTGCTCTGCACGACAACATCGTCTTCACCTACTATCCGGCCGGTCACATGCTCTACAGCTCCGCGGAGTCCCTGGGAAAGTTCACCGCCGACCTCACTGCGTTCTATGAGGCTCGTACACCAGATGATGTGCTCTCCCTCGACGAGCGCCCGAGCCTGCCGCCCCTGGCATGAGCCCCGCACGACCCGTCACTGTCCACCACTTCTGAACGGAGCACCCGTGAGAACCCACCCGGGCCGAACCGACTCCCACCGCACCGCTTTCCTCGCCGACTGGCAGGAGGGGCGCGACCGACGTGAGAATGCGCTCTCCTCCCAGTACGGATTGCTCTCGCTGACTGCGCTGGAGTGACTCAGCCTCCACCCCCTCGTCCTCGAGGCATTCCCTGGAACCTGCCACGTCGACGAGGGCTCCGTGCTCTACCAGCCGGACCCGGTCGCGCCGGTGACGGAATCGGGTTCCCCCGTCTCGGCGCCGATCCGGATCATCCCCGACATAAACGCCCACCCGACGTTGTTGTTCGCCGGGTCGGTCCGGGCCGAGCTAATCGAGCGCGACGGCCGCACGCCGCGTCTCGTCCTCGGGGCTTACCCCCATCCCCACTCGTGGAGTTGATCGTCCTCGATCCCGAAAAAATGGCCGATCTCATGGACAGCCGTGATGCGGACTTCCTCGGCGACCTCCTCGGGCGTCGAACAGATCGCCAGGGTCGGGTTGCGATAGATGAAGACGCGGTCGGGAAGGACTCCCACATAGTCCCCCCGTTCGGTGATCGGCACTCCGTCGTAAAGGCCGAGGAGATCAGGGTGGTCCGGGGCTGGATCGTCCTCGACGAGAACGACGAGGTTGTCGACCTGGTCCCAGAACTCGTCGGGAATTGACTCCAGGGCACGATCGACAAGGGCCTCGAAAGCCTCGCGGCTCATCTCCACCGGCATCGCATCACTCCTCCAGCGGGCGCGGACGCCACCGCTCCACGCCGGTCATCCTCGGCGAGCTTCCGTCACCAGAAAGCGCGCACCGTGATCGCGTCGGCGAAATTGCCGAGCGCCTCCGGAGTCGCCTCCAGGTAGAGATCGGCGTCAACCATCGAGATCTCCATGACCAGGAAGGAGCCCTTCCCGTCGGGAACCAAGTCGACCCGGTTGTACAGGAACTGCTCGTCGCGGCCCAACCGCGAACGCACGTGATCATGGATGATGGCACGAATCTGCTCGCCCCACCGCCACTGCTCCTCGTTCGCGTGTTCCGCGGTGACGACAGCCTCGTGCATCGAGGGATCAGTGACCGAAGCCGGGTGCAACACGGCCCTTTTCTCCACCGAGTGGGACACCAGCCCGTTGAAGAAAACGAGCGAGACCTCGCCGTGGAGATCGATCTCCTCGATGTAACGCTGGACCATGACAGAGCGCCCCTCCTCCAGCAGATTGGCCGCTTGGAGGATCGCGGCCTGTCGCTGCGCTGTGTCGTTGGCTGTGTAACGACCGATATCGCGCACGCCTGAGGAGACTGCGGGCTTGACGACGAAGTCACCCATCGCGGGGAAGCGAGAGTGAACCTGCTGCTTGGACAAGTGCCGATCCGGCTCCAGCCATGTCGTGGGAATCACAGGAAGTCCACGCGCGGCGAGATCGACCATGTAGTGCTTGTCAGAGTTCCACGTCAGGATGTCGGCATGGTTGAGCAAGCGGGGCACCGAGTCGGCCCAGGACAGGAATTTGGCACGGTCGCTGGCATAGTCGGACACCGACCGGACGACGCACACACCCGCCTCTGACCAGTCGACTCCCGGGTCGTTCCACACCGCGATGCGCGGGTCGGACCCACGATCGGACAGAGCGTCCAACAGGTTCTCTTCATCTGAATACAGGCTCGGCATCTCCGCCGACGTGACCAGCGTGATCCTCGGTTTCGTCATGGGGACACGTTACCCTCCGAGCGCTCCCGGCCGTAAAGGCCGCAGCCCGGCCTCACTCAGCGCAGACCGAGATCCCGACTCGCAGCTGTCCCCAACAGTTCATCGACCAGGTCCGTGTAGGCGACGCCAGCCTGAGCCCACATCTGCGGGAACATCGAGAACTGAGTGAAGCCCGGCATCGTGTTCACTTCGTTGACTGTCACGCGGTGTCCGTCGGGGTCGTAGAAGAAATCGACGCGAGCGAGCCCCTCGCCCTCCAGCGCTTCGAACGCGCGGACCGCAGTCTCCTGAATCAGCCGGGTATCGGCCCCGTCGACGTCCGCCGGACACACCAGCCCCACAGCCTCGGTGTCGATGTACTTCGAGTCATAGTCGTAGAAACCGCCCTCGGGAACGACGATCTCTCCCAATGGCGCAGTCCGCGGACCGGTCCCGGCCCTTCCCCCCAGGACACCGCACTCGATCTCGCGACCGGTCAACAGCGACTCGACAATCACCCGAGGATCGTGGTTGCGCGCTTCCTTGACGGCGGTGCCCAACTGTTCCGGGGACTCCACGCGGGAGATCCCGATCGAGGACCCTGCCCGGCACGGCTTGACGAACACCGGATAGCCGAGCGCCGCGACCCGGTCGATGCAGGACTGGCGATCCTCGTCCCACTCGCGCGGGGTGATCAGCTCCCAGCGTCCGACATCGATGCCCGCGGCGTGCAAGACGGTCTTCGTCAAGTGCTTGTCCATGGAGATCGCCGACGAGGTGACCCCGCATCCGACGTAGCGGACGTCCGTCATCTCGAACAGCCCCTGGATCGTCCCGTCCTCACCGTAAGGACCGTGCAGCAGCGGCAGGACGACGTCGATGCGCCCGAGGTCGGTCGTCCCCACGACTGCGCCGTCCTCGTCGTCAACGGGGAACTCGACGAGCCGCGCCCCACCCGGGGTGAGCGCGACCCGCGTGTCACTGGCGTGGACCGACTGACCGTGGCCGTCACGCAGGTCGAACAGGCTCGGATCGTCGGGAACCCGCGTCCATTCGCCGTCCTTCGTGATCCCGACGGGGAGGATGTCCCACGCGTCGCGATCGATCGCGCGCAGGACCCCCGCCGCGGTCGCACAGGAGATCTCGTGTTCGCTCGAGCGCCCTCCGAAGATCAGAAGGACTCGGGGACGAGGGGATCCGGCAACGTGAGGGACTGGCTCGATCATGGCGACCAGCCTAGCCCCGGACACCTGGCCGACCTCGCAGGCAGCGCTCGGGGTCTCCCGAGCTCACAAGAACTCGATGCGCCAGCCGTCCATCTTCTGTGGCCGAGACATCAGCATCTCGCCCATCTCGGCCGCCGTCGCTCCCTCGTGGACGACCCGGACAACGCCCTCGGTGATCGGCATGTCGACACCTCGGGAGTGCGCGAGATCGAGGATTGGTCGGGCCGAGCGCACGCCCTCGGCAACTCCTGCGGACTGTGCGAGTGCCTCCTCCATCGTCGCTCCACGCCCGAGCCGGACGCCGAGTGAGTAGTTGCGTGACAGCTGCGAGGAACACGTCGCGACGAGATCGCCCATCCCGGCCAACCCCGCGAAAGTGCCCGGGTCCGCCCCCAGCGCGGTCCCCAGCCGTGTCATCTCGGCAAGCCCCCGGGTGATCAGCGTCGAACGGGAGTTCGTGCCCATGCCCAGTCCCTCGGCAGCGCCGATCGCGACAGCCATGACGTTCTTCGTGGCCCCCGCGATCTCGCACCCGAGCACATCCCGGGAGACGTAGGGCCGGAAGTAAGAGTTGTGGCAGGCCAGTGCGATGTCGGCCGCCATCTCCGTATCTTCGCTGGCGACAACCGTGGCCGTGGGAAGACGCCGTGCGATCTCACGGGAGAGGTTCGGCCCCGACAGGATCGCGGCTCGCGAGGACTCCAAGCCCGAGGCCTCAAGGATCACCTGGTGCATGGTCTTCCACGACCCGAGCTCGAGTCCCTTCGACAGGCAGAGCAGGGCGGAGCTCTCCGACAACAGTGGAGCCGCTCGCTCGACCGTTTCGCGCACTGCCACGACCGGCACGACCACGGCGACGAGGTCAGCGCCTCCGACGGCCTCCTCCATGTCGACCATCGCGCGGACGTCGGCTGGCAGGCGAATTCCGGGGACAAAACCCGGATTCTCGTGAGCGTTGATGCGGGCGACGACCTCGGAGTTGCGTCCCCACATCGCCACCGAGATCCCAGCATCGGCCAGGACCTGTGCAAAGGTGGTGCCCCACGCGCCGGTCCCGAGAACAGCCGCACGTCTGATTTCCATGCACTCGACCCTACGGCAGGGTGGCGTCAGGATCGGACAGATACCTCGGCCTTTCGGACGAGTGTCTCCACACGTGCAGCTGAGTATTCCAGATCACGACCACTCTATTCAACGCCAAGGCACGTTCTCTTCCAGCCTCGAAACGCATTCGATCACGGGAGAGCCGGGGGCCTGGTCAAAGAAGTCCGTTGTGCCGCAGTGATTCCATCCTCACCCAGCGAACTCGTCATCACGCAGAACACCCAACGCGCTCCGCATCTTCGAATTCGACTCAACTGGCGCCTGAGATCGAAGTTCCTGGACAAGCGGGCGTCTCAAGCTTTCGATCTCTCCGAAAATCCAGTTCGAGATCAAGCTTTTCTCCACGCGCCACCCACCACAGCCCAAGCAACGGCTAGACGCGTGGTCGTGTTGGACTCGTCTCGAGGGCGAGTTGAGGACGTGCCTCGCGAGGAAAACGTATTACTCCCTGGGAGGGCGCACCTCCGGCGCGCGCGCGCGAATGCGCCGCCCCAACGAGCGTCCCCACTTGGAGAAATGCCCCCGTTTCTTCTTCTCAGGTCCGCGCGTGAGTCCCGGATCCCACAGCTCGACGGGCGGGGTCTCCCCTCGCAGCTCGACGACCCCAGAAACGAGAGCCTGTTCCAGGCGCCGTGTGAGCTCGTTGACGGCCTCGTGGTCCTCGGAGCCCTTCTCGGAAACGAGATCGGAGGCGTCAACTGGAGGGAGGAAGGTGACGTGGACGTCGTGGCCGGGTTTGGGGTCGATGATCTTCGAGTGGCGCGGCATCATTTCCTGCGCCCCCCATTGGGCGACCGGAATGACCGGCACACCGGTGTCGAGGGCGAGGCGCGCGGCGCCCGTCTTCATCTTCATCGGCCAGTATTGCGGATCGCGGGTCAATGTTCCCTCCGGGTAGACGACGACGCACTCCCCGTCCACGAGCGCCTGCCGAGCAAGCTCGAGGGCTCCTCCCGGATCGGTCGACCTGCGGTCCACCGAGATCATGTGCAGATGACGCATCACTGAGCCGAGCACAGGCACACGGAACAGCTCCGTCTTGGCCATGAAGCGCAACGGGACGTCCTGGAGAAGCAGCGCATAGGCGACACAGATCGGATCCACATTGGAGATGTGGTTCGGTGCGACGATGTACCCGCCTTCGCGCGGGAGGTTCTCCGCACCAGAAACGCTCGTGTGCGCCCACACCTTCATGACGGGTTCGAATGTCGCCAGAATCGCCCGGTACAGGCGGTCGACAGGTTTGGTCACGGACACCCAGTCTAACCGCCGCAGCGAGGCCGCCTCTCACGACGCCTCTCAGACGAGAACGCGCACGACTCCACGCGCCAGGCTCATGCGTAGAGGAATCCGACCGATCTCATCGCCGTCGGCCATCGCCACCAGTCCGACGGGTTCGCTCACGTCCAGTGCGAGCGCAGTGTTGACGTGGATGAGTGGGTGCTCCGCCGCGCGTCGCACGACCGCTCCGGCCAGCGCGGGCAGCAGACGAACCAGGGGAACACGACCGACGTGAAGCAATTCCAGCCTCCCATCGAACGGGTCCGACGACGGGACGACGTTGATCCCTCCGCCGATGAAACCGGAGTTGGACACCGACAGCACCCACCCGCCGAGGTGCCGAGACACACCATCGACCTTGGCCCGGAAGTCAGCACCCTTGAAATGTGCAGGCGCCGTCACGGCACCCCAGGCATAGGCCAGCGGACCCAAGGTCAGCACCGACTCGTTGGCCAAGCGATTCGCGACCGCATCCAAGCCCAACGAAACAATTCCCAGAGCCAGACGGCGCACGCCATCCACGCCCTCGACCCAGATTCCATCGAGGCGATGGATCCGCGCCGTCAGATCGGGGCTCCAGACCAGACCTCGTGCCCGGGTGACGGGATCGTGGCCCACGCCGATCGCTCGACACAGGTCATTGCCACGACCACCGGGCATCGGTACGAGGACCGCTCCTCGTTGGTGCGCGCCCTGGGCGACAGCGGCGATGAACCCATCCCCACCAAGAGCTCCGACGACGGGGGCATCCAGCGCGGCAGCCATCGCGACGGGATCGTCCTCGAGCGTCGTCACAGTGACGGTGACCCACCATCCTCCCGCCCTCAGGATTCGGGCCGCCCGAACGGCAGCTCGCGCCGCTCGCCCCCGGGCCGAGACCGAGGAGACGAGGAGGTGCATCGTCCGCCCAGCCACAGCCTCCCTAGGGACAGGTTGGCTCATACGGGCTGGTGATCGAGGTATTCGACGCGCGCGTCCAGGCCCTGCAGCTTCGTCAAGAAATGCTCATATCCACGCGAAATGACGTCAATGCCCGACACTCTCGAGGTCCCGCTCGCGGCGAGGGCCGCGATGAGGTGGGAGAACCCGCCGCGCAGGTCCGGCACCGTGATGTCAGCGGCATGGAGCGGGGCCGGACCGGAAATCACGGCAGAGTGATAGAAGTTGCGCTGCCCGAACCGGCACGGGGTCGATCCCAGACACTCCTTGTACACTTGGATGTTCGCGCCCATCTGGCGAAGCGCCCGGGTGAAACCGAAACGGTTCTCGTAGACCGTCTCATGCACAATCGACAAGCCCTTGGCCTGGGTGAGCGCCACGACGAGCGGCTGCTGCCAGTCCGTCATGAAACCAGGGTGGACCGCCGTCTCCAGGGCGATCGAGTGGAGCTCACCGCCCGGGTGGTAGAAGCGGATCCCCTCGGAGTCGATGTCGAAGGCGCCACCGACCTTGCGGAACGTGTTGAGAAAGGTCGTCATATCGGGCTGGTGGGCCCCATGCACATAGATGTCGCCATGTGTGGCCAGTGCCGCCGCCGCCCACGAGGCCGCCTCGATACGGTCCGGCAGGGAGGTGTGCCGATAGCCGATCAAGTGAGGGACGCCCTCGATGCGGATGGTGCGATCCGTGTCCACGGAGATGATCGCACCCATCTTCTGAAGGACGTTGATGAGGTCCATGATCTCGGGCTCGACGGCCGCACCCTGCAGGATCGTGATTCCATCGGCACGCACCGCAGTCAGCAGAGTCTGCTCCGTGGCACCCACCGACGGGAACGGAAGCTCGACGAAGGTCCCCTTGAGTCCACTCGCGGGACTCGTGATGTGAATGCCGTCGGGGCGCTTGTCGACGGTCGCACCGAAGCGACGGAGGATATCCAGGTGGAAATCGATGGGACGTCCCCCGATGTTGCACCCGCCCAACTCGGGAATGAACGCCTCTCCGATCTGGTGGAGCAGCGGTCCACAGAACAGGATCGGGATGCGGGAGGCACCTCCCAAGGCATCGATGTCCGCTCTCCGCGCACTCTTCACGTTCGTCGGGTCCAGGCGCATGACACCGCGGTCCTGGTCGAAATCGATCTCCACACCATGCAGTCCAAGCAGGTCGGAGACGACCTCGACGTCACGGATCAGAGGGACATTGCGCAGCTCAGAAGGCTCATCGGCCAGCAACGAGGCGACCATGGCCTTGGGAACAAAATTCTTGGCGCCACGCACGGCGATCGTGCCCGTGAGCGGATGCCCACCTTCAACTTGCAGGACCGAGGTCATCTGGGTGCAGCTCCTGAGAGTGTGGATCGAGGCTGCCCACCACTGTAGAGCAGCACCATGCCACTCACTCGGTGACGCTTGACGAGTTCTGCGCCCGGCCCGCAAGGATCCGCCCCGATGCCCGAGCGGTGTGGTGCACTGTACGTCCTCGCTCCCCGCACCTCCCCGATCGGGTCACCGCACCGTCGGCAGCCCCAGCGAGACCGGACGTGCAGAGACCACCGGCTGTTTCGGCAGGGTCTTGGCCGGAAGCGTCGTCGGTTTGAAGGAGGGACGACGCGCCTCGTAGTCGGTGATCGCCTGCTCGTTGCGCAACGTCAGCCCGATGTCGTCATAGCCCTCCATCAGGCGCCACCGCGTGTAATCGTCAATCTGGAAGCGGCAGGTCATCGGGCCGGCCGTGACGGTGTGGTTCTCCAGCGAGACGGTCACCTCGGTGCCGGGTTCCGTCTCGAGGATCTTCCACAGGGACTCGCAGTCCTCCTGGGTGATGACCCCGGCCACGAGGCCCTGCTTGCCCGCATTGCCGCGGAAGATATCCGCGAATCTCGGGGCGAGGACGACCCGGAAGCCATAGTCCTTAAGCGCCCACACGGCGTGCTCGCGGGAAGACCCGGTCCCGAAGTCCGGCCCGGCGACCAGCACGGAGCCGCCGAAGTAGACGGACTGGTTGAGGACGAAATCCGGATCGGTGCGCCATCGGGCAAAAAGGGCGTCCTCGAAGCCGGTGCGGGTGACCCGCTTGAGATAGACCGCCGGGATGATCTGGTCGGTGTCGACGTTCGAGCGTCGCATGGGCACGCCGATCCCGGTGTGGGTGGTGAACTTCTCCATGAGTGTTCTTCCTTCGACGGTCTGCTCAGAGGTCGGCGGGACTCGACAGTGTGCCGCGCACGGCCGTGGCCGCTGCTACCACCGGGGAGACGAGGTGCGTGCGCCCGCCCTTGCCCTGACGCCCTTCAAAATTGCGGTTCGAGGTCGAGGCCGCTCGTTCCCCGGGTGACAGCTGATCGGGATTCATGCCCAGGCACATCGAGCACCCGGCGTTGCGCCACTCAGCACCGAAATCCGTGAAGACTCGGTCCAGTCCCTCATCCTCGGCCTGCAGCCGCACCCGTGCGGAACCTGGGACGACAAGCATGCGCACCCCGTCGGCCTTGCGGTGACCCCGGACGATCGCGGCCGCAGCACGCAGGTCCTCGATGCGCCCGTTCGTGCAGGATCCCAGGAAGACGGTGTCGACCTTGATGTCGCGCATCGGCGTACCCGCTCGAAGCCCCATGTACTCCAGGGCCCGTTCGGCGGTCGATCGCTTGTTTTCGTCCCCGATGTCGGAGGGGTCGGGAACTGTCGAGGACAGGGGCACGCCCTGTCCCGGGTTCGTCCCCCATGTGACGAAGGGCTCGATCTCGGATCCGTCGAGAACAACCTCGGCGTCGAAGACGGCGTCCTCGTCGGAACGCAGCGTCTCCCAATAGGCGAGCGCACTGTCCCACTCCTCGCCCTCAGGCGCGTGGGGACGGCCCTTGATGTAGTCGAAGGTCGTCTGATCTGGGGCGACCATCCCGGCTCGCGCACCGGCCTCGATCGACATGTTGCACATCGTCATGCGGCCCTCCATGGAGAGCTCGCGGATCGCCTGGCCCCGATATTCGAGGACATAGCCCTGTCCCCCACCGGTCCCGATTGTCGCGATCACCGCCAGGATGATGTCCTTCGCGGTCGAACCCTGGGGCAGCGAGCCATTGACGGTGATCGCCATCGTCTTGAAGGGCGCCAGGGGAAGCGTCTGTGTCGCCAGGACGTGCTCGACCTCGGAGGTGCCGATCCCGAATGCGAGTGCCCCGAAGGCTCCATGGGTCGACGTGTGGGAGTCGCCGCACACGATTGTCATGCCCGGTTGGGTCAGCCCGAGCTGGGGACCGACGACGTGGACGATGCCCTGATCCGTGTCACCCAGCGAATGCAGGCGGATGCCAAATTCCTCCGCATTCGAGCGCAGCGTGTTGATCTGGATGCGGGACGTCTCATCGGCAATTGGCAGATCGATGTCGAGGGTCGGGGTGTTGTGGTCCTCGGTGGCGATCGTCAGGTCCGGGCGACGAACCCGGCGACCCGCCAGGCGCAGCCCCTCGAATGCCTGGGGGCTCGTGACCTCGTGGACAAGGTGCAGATCGATGTAGAGAAGGTCGGGCGCTCCGTCCTCGCCCCTCGTCACGACGTGGTCCCTCCAAACCTTCTCGGCCAACGTCCCGCTCATGTCTCCCGTTCTCCTCCTGCTGTGACTGGCACCGCGAGGACACATGCCCCGGCGTGACGCCAATCGTTCGCCTGATCCCCAGCGTCGAGATTTTGTATCTCAGGGGTTGAGATGCAAGGATCGGTCCATGGAGGACGCAACATCATCCAGCGGAGTGGGAGTCCTGGACAAGGCGGCGTTGGTCCTCGGTGCCCTGGAGGCAGGGCCCGCCACACTTGCCCAGTTGGTCGCGGCGACGGGTCTGGCCCGTCCGACCGCGCATCGCCTGGCGGTGGCACTGGAATACCACCGCATGGTTGCCCGAGACATGCAGGGCCGATTCGTCGTCGGTCCACGACTGCAGGAGCTCGCCTCATCGGCGGGCGAGGACCGATTGCTCACCGCAGCCATGCCGGTCCTCGTCGCCCTGCGCGACCATACGAAGGAATCCTCCCAGCTCTATCGGCGCCAAGGCGATCACCGCGTCTGCGTAGCGGCCGCGGAACGACAGATGGGCCTGCGCGACTCGATCCCCGTCGGCGCGACGCTGTCGATGAAGGGCGGATCCGCCGCCCAGGTCCTGCTGGCCTGGGAAGAACCCGATCGGATGCACCGTGGGCTCTACGGCGCGTCATTCAATGCGACGATGCTCGCCCAGGTTCGTCGACGCGGGTGGGCACAATCCGTCGGCGAACGCGAACCGGGTGTGGCCTCCGTGTCGGCCCCGGTGCGTGGCCCCTCCGGCCGCGTGCTCGCGGCGCTGTCGATCTCCGGTCCGATCGAGCGCATCGGACGTCAACCGGGTCGCCAGCACGGTCCGTCTGTCGTCGCCGCTGCGAATCGCCTCTCCGATTTCCTCCGGTCCGTGGAGGACATGGATTCCTGAGTCCGGACAGCTCCCTCGGATGACTCGAGTGACTGATCGGAGTCAGCCGATCGAGCTCGTCGTGCCGATCGACGGACTGCTTCCTACACTGTCTGTGTGCGTCGAACGTTGCTGGTCACGAATGACTTCCCGCCGGTGGTCGGTGGGATCCAGTCGTACCTGGACGACTTCACGACACGGCTTCCGGCCGACGATCTGGAGGTTCTCGCCTCGACGCCATCTGACGGATCCTCGGCGGCGGTGCCCTTCGACACGACCCGGCGGTTCCCGATCCATCGGGTGCCCACGCATGTCTTGTTGCCGACCCCGGCTCTCCGGCGCCGGATGACGCAGATCATCCGCGAGGAGCGGATCGAGACCGTATGGTTCGGCGCTTCGGTGCCGCTGGGATTGCTCGGCCCTGCCGCGAAACGGGCCGGAGCCAGCCGTGTCATCGCCACCACCCATGGCCACGAGGTCGGGTGGTCGATGACTCCCGGGGCGAGTCTGGCCTTGCGCAAGGTCTTCGCCTCGGCCGACGTCGTCACCTACATCTCCGATTACACCCGCAAGCGACTCGCGCCCTCGATCCCGTCATCGGCCCAGTTGGTCCACCTGCCGTCGGGGATCGACACGGATCGATTCCACTCCGATCCAGAGGCCCGGTCTCGCCTGCGGGCGCGGTATGGAATCGACGACGCTCCGACCGTCGTCTGCATCTCCCGCCTGGTCCGACGCAAAGGTCAGGACGCCCTGATCGAGGCATGGCCCCACGTCGTGGCACGTGTCCGGGACGCCCGATTGGTGATCGTCGGTTCGGGGCCCTATGCACGGCATCTCGCCAAGCTGAGGCAGGTTTCCTCGGCTCGTGATCGAATCGTCCTCACGGGACAGGTTCCCTCCGAGGAGCTGCCCGCTTTCTTCAACCTGGGCGATGTCTTCGCCATGCCCTGTCGAACGCGTGGTGGGGGGCTCGACGTCGAAGGACTCGGAATCGTCTTCCTCGAAGCCTCGGCCTGCGGCGTTCCCGTGATCGCCGGAGCCTCAGGCGGCGCTCCAGAGACGGTGCGCCCCGGAGACACCGGCCTCGTCGTCGATGGACGAGACCACGAGGGGCTCGTCAACGGGATCGTGGCACTCCTGAGCGATCCCATTGGCCGCGCCCACATGGGAGCTTCCGGCCGCCACTGGATGATCGAGGAGTGGACGTGGCCGCATCTGGTGGACCATCTGGTCTCGGCGATCAACGACCGCTGAGGTCGGTTGCGCCTAGGTTCACCGTCATCAGCATCACGCTTGCCCCCAATGGTGCGCTCAGGCGGAGCACGCCATCTCCTCCGATCAGTTCGAGACCGTCGAGTGGCCCCAAATCATCGCGCGAGAATGCTCCCGCCGAGTCGTCGAGGACCAGTCGCCCTTGGAGGACGAGAATAATCTGGCGGACTCCCACAGGAGGGTCGAGGACGCACGTCTCGTCGGACGCAAACCTCCTCGCCTCCATGGCACCCACTCCCACCGACGCGCGGACCATCAGGTTGAGATCGCGCGCCGAGGCAGAACCAGGCTTCGCGCTCACGGATGCGGAGCCCGAGAACCGCATGACCTCGAACGGTCGCAGGTGTGATGAGAGGCCGTCGATTTCGAGATCGATTCCCTCCGTGTCGAGCGAGGCGAACCATCGATCGAACCCGGTGAAGTCCGAAAACACCGACGGCCCGCTCACACGCGCCACGCTCACACGCCATGCGACGTCCCTCGGCCCGACGTCCGGCGGGTCCTGGCTGATCGTCGTCGTCCACCCTCGGCCGCTGGCCCAGCGCTGGGCGTGAAGCTCATCGAAGCGAATGACACGGGCCCCGATACTCATCGCACCGTTCCTCCGCGGCTGAATCCCCTCAGTGCTCATGGGCGCTTTGCGCCTCCCGTACGGCGACCTGCGCAACCGAGGACACGAGGGCGATCGCCCGGTCGACCTCGCCCTGGAGATCGTGGTCGTCCGCCTGGCACCCGACGTCCGCCATCGCCTGGTGAATCCGTCGGGTCGCAGGCGTCAGCCCCTCCGATGTCCCCGACAGACTGATCGCTCGAGCGCCCTCGAGCAACTCGACGGCCACGAGCCTGCGCCAGGCCTCCACGCCGCGTTCGAGGTTTCCCACCAGGGTCCCCGCGAAGCTCGCATCTTCTTCCATCCCGAGGGACAGGACCACGGGGTGGGCGTCCACGTCGCTCTGGGCGGCCAGGATCTCCCCCGCCGCCCCGCCCGCGATGTACTCAAGAATGATCGTCCCCGACGATCCCTCGGGACCGGCGCTAAGGAAGGCCGGAAGACCGGAGAATCGGGGATCGTTGAGCATGGCGATGCGCGAGAGACTCAGAGTCGTCGACTGGGCGAGCGCCGCAAGCGTCGAGCGAAGCTCGTGCGCGAGCGCGGCCTGGACGAATCCCCCGTGGTGGAGCACCTCGCCGCATGCGAAAAGAGGGTTCTCCTGAGAGACATTCGCAAGGGCAACGGTCTGCGTGCTCAATCGGTCGATCGCCCGGGAGACGACGGCGTGCCGGGGAAGGAACGCCCGCAGGCCGTAGCGGTCTTGGATGGCGCGAGGCGACCAGGATGCTCCCGCGAGCAACGGTCCCATGCGTGCCGCCACCTCCTGCGCCTCAGGCATCGCGAGAGCGCGGACGGCGACAGGTTCGAACGGTTGGATATTCGCGCGCACAACCGCGCAGCTCAACGCGTAGGCACCGAGCGCCGCGTCCTCCAGCTCACCCAGCTCGTGGACCAGGAGGGCCGCCCGACCGATCGTCAGGGCACTCGAACTGATGAAGGGCAACGCGCTGTCGGAACCGAATTTCACGTGGTGCTCGACCGGTGCGCTCGCCGCCCGCTCCCCAGCCAGCGTCAGCGCCGTGGCCGCGAGCGCGGACAGGTCTCCGGTGCCAACGGAGTCTCCGATTCTGACACGGGGCAGCGCGCCCGCGTCGAGCATGGCGGCCAGCGCCCGGACGACCTCCGGATCGATCCCACTTCCCGGCAGACACAGTTGGTTGAGCCTGACGACCAGCATGGCGCGGACTTCGCGGGTCGAGGCCTCACGACCCGCACCTGCGGCATGGCTGCGCAGCAAGCGCATCCCCCAGCTGCCGTCGGTGGCCGCCGCTGACGCCGTCTTGTTCGCCCCGACTCCCGTCGATTGGCCGTAGACCGGGTGACCACGGCGGATCTCCGCGGCCTCGCGATGGGCGCTCTCGACAGCGCCGAGGGAATCGGAGTCGAGGACGATCGATGCGCCCTCCTCGGCGATGCGCCAGATCCCGTCCAGGGACAGGTGACCGTCGACCGTGACAGAGTTGGCCGACCCGGCTTTTGCACCTTGGGTTCTGTCGGCTCCCGCGGCGCCGGTCATCCGAAGATCTGATCGACAAACGAGTTGACGAGTTCGGTGTCTGCCACGCTCGCCTCGGTGATGTGCGAGGTCTTCGCATACCGCTCGTTGAAATCCTCGACGACCTCGATCGAATGCGGATTGCGTGCCCACGCCCGTCGTGCGACGCCGCTCATGACGTCCCACAACAGGGAGGAACGGATGACGGAATCGACATGCTCGGATCCGTCGAGCACCAAGCCGAATCCTCCGTTGATCGAGCGCCCGATCCCGACGCCGCCGCCATTGTGCAGGGCGACCAGGCTCATGCCGCGTGCCGCGTTGCCAGCGAAGGTCTGCACCGCCATGTCGGCCATGACGTTCGAGCCGTCACGGATGTTCGCGGTCTCACGGAACGGGGAGTCCGTGCCGGAGACGTCATGGTGATCGCGTCCGATCATGACCGGGCCGATCTCGTCCTCGCGCACCATCTGGTTGAAGCGCAGCGCGATGCGGACCCGCCCTTCCATGTCCTGGTAGAGGATCCGCGCCTTGGTGCCGACGACCAAGTGAGCGTCCTCGGCAGTGCGGATCCAGTTCCAGTTGTCGCGGTCCTGGGGACGCCGATCGGGATCAATGCAGTCCATCGCGGCCATGTCCGTCGCATGCAGGTCCTCGTCTTTGCCCGACAGGCAGACCCACCGGAAGGGGCCGTATCCGTAGTCGAAGAGATGGGGCCCCATGATGTCCTCGACGTAGGAGGGCAGGACGAAGCCATCCTTGTCGTCCACGCCGTTGCCCGACAGCTCGGTGGCACCCGCATCGAAGCAGGACTTGAGGAAGGAATTGCCGTAGTCGAAGAAGTAGGTTCCTCGTTCGTGGAGCTGCTCCACCAAGCGAATGTGGGTGACCAGCCCCTCGTCGACGAGCTTGGCGAAGAGACTGGGGTCCTCAGCGAGCAACTGGGTTCGTTCCTCAAAGGAGACCCCGACCGGGCAATACCCACCCGAATGGGCCTCGTGGCAGGAGGTCTGGTCGGAGAGCAGATCGATCGTCACGTCGTGATCGAGGGCAAAGCGCAGCAGGTCGACGACGTTGCCGTGGTAGGCGATCGAATGAGCTTCGAGTCGGTCGAGTGCTTCCCCGGCGTGAGTGAAGGCCTCGGCGGGATCGTCCACGACCTCATCGACCCAGCCCTGCGTGACGCGCGTCATGATCCGAGAGAGGTCGACCTCGGCGACGATCGAGACGCCACCCGCCAACGTCATCGCCTTGGGCTGGGCACCGCTCATCCCACCGAGACCGGAGGAGACGAACAGATGTCCGGCCAGGTCGTCGTCATCGCCGACGCCCAGGTACTTCCGTCCGGCGTTGAGGAGCGTGTTGTAGGTGCCGTGAACGATTCCCTGCGGACCGATGTACATCCAGCCGCCAGCCGTCATCTGACCGTAGTTCGCGACTCCCATCTCCTCCGCGATCTCCCAGTTGTCGTGGTCGTCGAACATCCCGACCATCAGCCCGTTGGTGATGATCACACGCGGCGAATCCGGGCTCGAGGGGAACAGCCCCAGGGGGTGACCGGACTCGAGAACCAGGGTCTGCTCCTCCGTCATCAGCTGGAGGTAGCGAGTGATGATCTGGTACTGCATCCAGTCGTGGCACACCGAGCCCGTCTCCCCGTAGGTGACCAGCTCATAGGGGTAGAGAGCGACCGCCGGATCGAGGTTGTTGTCGATCATGACCTGGAAGGCCCGCCCGGCCAGGCACCGTCCTTCGTACTCGTCGATCGGACGCCCGTGCAGGGGCCGGGCCGGGCGGAAGCGGTAGCCGTAGATGCGCCCGTAGGTCGTCAGCTCGTCGAGGAACTCGGGGATCACCGCCTCGTGGAGGCTCGGGTCGATGTAGCGCAGCGCGTTCTGGACGGCGAGCGACGTCTGGTCGCGGCTCAGGCGGAATCCACGCGAGGGCGCCCGGCGGATGTCTGGGTCGAAAGCGAGCGGCTCCGGCAACTCGTCGAGCGGCCCGACGGTGAAGGGGCGATGCGTGTCAGTCATGAAATGCTCCTCAGCAAGCGAAATGGTCGTCGTCGAGAGCCCGGACGAGCGGGACCCCGGGCCGGTAGAACAGGTGAAGGAAAGTGGGCGCGTCGATGACGGCGAGGTCGGCGCGAGCTCCGGGGACGAGCCTGCCGACGTCCGTGCGCCGGAGGGCCGCCGCGCCTCCGGCTGTCGCCGACCACAGCGCCTCATGTGGAGTCATCCCCATGTGGCGCACGGCCAGGGACATCGCCAGGGGCAGTGAGCTGGACGCGTTCGTCCCCGGATTGCAGTCGGAAGCCAGCGCGACGGTGACGCCCCGATCGAGCACCCGGCGAGCATCGGGGAACGCGTGTCCGGTGGCGTATTCAACCAGTGGAAGGAACGTGACAACAGGTCCCCCCTCGGGGGCGGCATCGGCCAGCAGGTCCACGTCTTCATCGCTGAGATACGTCGCATGGTCGAGGCTGGCCGCTCCGACCTCGACGGACAGGCGCGCACCCGGACCCTCCCCCAACTGGTTGCCATGCACCCGGGGTGCCAGACCAGCGCGAATCCCGGCCTCAAGGATGATGCGGGATTCCTCCCCGTCGAAGGCCACGGGCGAGGCCGGTTCGCAGAAGACATCGACCCATCGGGCCAGAGGAGCGCAAGCCTCGAGCATGGGGCCGACGACAAGGTCAACGTAGGCCTCTCGATGGTCACGCAGAGCTGCGGGAACGGCGTGTCCACCCAAGTAGGTCGTCTCGGTCGTGAACTCACCGGCCAGACGAAGCAGCCGGGTCTCGTCCCGCGTGTTCAGCCCGTATCCGCTTTTGATCTCCCAGGTCGTCGTTCCCTGCCCGCGCAGTTCGGCCACACGCGCGCGGAGGAGAGCACGCAAGTCGTCGTCGCTGGCGTCGTGCGTGGCGTCGACCGTCTCGGAGATCCCCCGGCCGTCGTAGGGCTGGCCCGTCAGGCGGGCGACGAACTCGTGGCATCGATCCCCGGCGAAGATCAGGTGCGTATGGGCGTCGACGAATCCCGGGACGACGCTCCTCTCGCCGAGGTCGCGACCCCGGTCCGCCGGAGGGCAGTCGGCGCGTGGCCCGACCCAGGCCACCCTCTCGTCCTCGAGGACGAGGGCGGCATCGTGGAGGATCCCCAGTGCTCCTTCCCCAGTAGTGGGATCATTCGTCACCAGTTCGGTGATTCCCGTGATGGCGGTCGAGGTCATCGTGTGCTCGCTCTCAGTTGGCGCCCCAACCGCTCCAGGGGCTCTCGTGAATCCACCGTGCGGTGTCGGCCCTCGCAGACCACTTCGCGTCCATCGACCCAGACGCGCCGGACGTCCTCGGACCGAGCGTGCAGCGGAACCCGAGCGAGGTCGACACCTGCCAGTCGCGTGGATCCGAGGTCGAGTTGGACGAGGTCCACGGGAGCCCCTACTTCGAGGGCGCCCCCTGACCATCCAAGGCTCCGGTATCCGTCGGAGCACAGCGCCCTCATCAGATCGTTTGCGCCGAACACCTCGCGGCTCTGGGATGTCAGACGCTCGCCGCGCTCCAGGGACTGGATCTCCTCGAAGGGATCGATGACGACGTTCTCGTCGCTGCCGAGGCTGAGCGCTGCACCCGCATCCCGCAGCGCCCGCGCAGGGCCGATTCCGTCGCCAAGGTCGGCCTCGGTCGTCGGGCACAGACAAACCGTGACGGCATGTCGGCCGAGTTCGGCGATGTCGGCATCGCTCAGATGAGTTGCGTGGACGGCCGTGGCATTGGCCTCCCAGACGCCAGCCTCGCCTAGGAGGCGCGTCGGCGTCATCCCGAAGACCCGCTCGCAGTCGGTGTTCTCCTTGACCTGCTCGGAGACATGGACGTGCAGGGGTGCGCCCGCCTCGACAGCCCAGCGCGCCACGCGAGCCGCATCGTCGGGACCAACCGCCCGAACTGAATGGATCGCGGCGCCCAGGCGAGCATGCGGGTGCAGGGAGATCGCATCGCCCAGGGCGTCGACGCGGCGGATCCACTCCTCCACCGAGGCATCTCCGAAGCGGAGCTGCTCGGCCTGGAGGGGCGAGCCGAAGCCCGACGACAGATAGAGGGTGTCGAGAAGCGTGAGCCGGATCCCCGTGTCTTCGGCGGCAGCGATCAGCGCCTCGTCCATGGCGTGGGGGTCAACGTAGGGGGTCCCGTCGCTCTGATGGTGCACGTAATGGAACTCGCCCAAACACGTATAACCGGCCGCGAGCATCTCCGCATACACGCCGCGGGCGTAGTCGTAATACGACTCCGGGGTCAGCGACCCGGCGATCTTGTACATCGTCGAGCGCCACGACCAGAAGGTGCTGCCGGTCTCGCGGGCGCCCCGCAGTGCGCGGTGGAAGGTATGGGAGTGGCAGTCGGCCATTCCCGGGATGACCAGTCCGTCGAGGATCCGGTCTCCCTCGCTCGGCGCAACGCCCGTCTCGCAGGCGGTGATCGTGGATCCGTCCGTCTCCAGACGCACCCCCCAGACGGGCCCGTCCTCGAGCCACCCGTGCTCGCACCACATCGTCGTCATGGCCGATCCCCCAATGCGTTCAACGCGGCGACCAGAGCATGGACTCCTGCCACGCAGTCGTCCAGCGTGGCGTGCTCCTGGGGAGTGTGGGAGAAGCCGTTGGAGTTGCGGACGAAGACCATGCCCGCCGGAACCCCAGCATCCTGCAGGATGCCCGCGTCGTGGCCGGCTGCCGTTGCCATGGGGGTGGTCGGAATCCCCTCGGCCTCCAGCGCGGACGAGACGTCCGTTCGCACGGTCGCGTCGAAGTGGGTGGCCGGTGTCCGAGACTCGCAGACCGGGGACCATTCGTCCAGATCGGCGAGAATCGCCTCCAGAGTCGCATCGTCCTCGGCGCGAACGTCGACCCAGAGCGTGACGGCGGATGGAATGACGTTCGTGCCGCCGGGTTCCACGCGAATCCGGCCCACGGTGCCACGCGCATGGTGGATGGTCGCCGATCGATTGACGGTGTCGATGACCCGTGTTGCCGCGACGAGGGCGTCCCGACGCCCCTCCATCGGTGTGGTGCCGGCGTGGTTGGCCACGCCCTCGACGTCGATGCGCCATCGCCCGTGTGGCCAGATGAGCGTCGCAACGCCCACCGGCAGATCCCGGTCCGCCAAAAATCGTCCTTGTTCGACATGGAGCTCGAGATGTGCCGACGTGAGGGCCAGCGCCTGCGGATCCCGTCCGTAGTCGGCGGTTGGGATCCCCGCTGCGCTCAAGGCCTCTCGCTGCGACGTGCCATCGGAGTCTTCGAGCTCCAGGATCGTGGAGGCCGAGATGGCATCCGTGATGGCGCGCGAACCGATGCAGGCGATCCCGAAGCGCGCGCCCTCCTCGTCGGAGAAGTTCACGATGGCGAGGGGCCGGCGGACACTGATGGCGTGACGGTGCATCCATCCGAGCGCGGCGAAGGCAGACAGCACTCCGAGCGGACCGTCGAAGGCGCCGCCTGCGGGAACCGAGTCCAGATGGGATCCCGTCGAGATGCCCGGGGCGTCGATCCGGGGCTCCCCCCACCAGGCCCATTGGTTTCCCGCACGATCGACGACGACCTTCAGGCCGCGTGCGCCGGCCTCCGCGGCGAACCAGGCGCGCAGGCGCAGGTCCTCCGGAGTCCACGCCGAACGGTGGTACCCCTGGGTCCGGTCTTTGCCGGGTCCGCCGATCGCCTCGATCTGGATGAACATCCGACACAGCTCTTCCGCGATCTCCGCGTCCTCGCCCGTCGGAATCGACGCGCCCTGCCAAAAGGGTGGAAGCGTCACTTGTTCAGTGGTGTTCACAGTTCCTCGCTGTCTGTCGACACGGCGTCGGGGCCGTGTGGGGTCGTGGTGGCCCCGGAGAAGTTCGCTGAGATCGCCTGGGCGGCCTCGGCGAGGGCCGAGCCGAACTTCGTCACTTTCTCGGGATTCATGCGATAGCTCGGCACCAGCAGGTTCAGTGCGGCCCATACGTGTTCGCCTCGGTAAATCCCGGCTGCAATCGCCGTGACATCCGGTTCGACCACCGCATCGATCGACGTGAAGTCGCCGGGTGGAACCTTTCCGAGCAAGGCATGGCCAACGGCCGATCCCGCCAGCGGAACAGTGCGTCCGACCCAGTTGGCGTGCCGGATCGAATGCGTTCCCTCGATGACGTGGATGTAGAGCCCGTATTGCGCGGTTCCCTCCACGGCCAGGTACACCGATTCTCCGGTGCGTCGGACCAGTTCGCGCATGTGACGCGACGCGACCCAGATCAGGTTGTCCTGACTCAGGCTCGCCGCCCCCAGCTTCATCATGAGGAAGCCCGGCCGGAACAGACCCTCGCGGTCCCGGGTGATGAACTGGCCCGAGACCAAGGACTGAAGAAGGCGCTGCGTCGAGCTCAGGGGCAGGCCCGCGCCCCTGGCGCACTCGCTGAGGGAGACCCCGCCGCTCTCGCACACGATTGTCAGCAGATCGAGCGCGCGGTCCACGGACCGCGTCTGGCTCGTCGAACTGGATTCTGTCATGAGTCGTGCTTCCTTCCCCTGCTCGCCTTCGCACGTCGATGCCCCACCAGTGGCCCTCACAGCCCCTGGTCGTCGAGCCAGTCCTGCGCCACGAACGTGATGTCGTCGCCGGCGTTGACCTTCCGGTTCATCACGACGAGTTCTTCAGTCGTCAACTTGGCCGAGATGGCGTTGAGGGCCTGAGAGACCGTGTCAGTGGCCGCAGACTCGCGAATCACCGGGACGACATTCGCCGCTGGGAACAGGTTCTTGTCATCGCTCAGCGCGACCAGCCCATTGTCCTCGATCGAGGGATCCGACGTGAACATGTCACCGGCCTGGATCTGACCTCCGGACAGCGCCGACAGGGTCAGGGGCCCACCCGCATCGAGGGTCTCAAACTGCTTGAACTGCAGGCCGTAGACCTCCTGCAACCCGAGCAGGCCGTCGTGGCGTTCTTTCCACTCCGAGGGGCCGCCCAGACTGATCGAGGACGCCAACGGAAGGAGGTCAGAGATCGAGGTCACCGAATTGTCATCGGCGAACTTCTTGGTTACCGCGATCGCGTCGCGATCTTCCGCAGGCGCCGCGTCGAGCAAGGAAAAGCCGTCGGGAAGGACGGAGCCGAGTTGGTCCAGGACGCTCTGCGTGTCCGAAGCGGATGCCGATTTGTCGAGGAAGGTCAACAACGATCCCGAGTATTCGGGCACGAGGTCGATTGACCCATCCTGGAGAGCCTGCATGTAGACCTCGCGACTGCCAATGTTGAACTTCTCGTCGACCTCGACGCCGGCCTTCTGCAGTCCCAGGGAATAGATCTGTGCGATGAGCTGGCTTTCGGCGAAGTCAGCCGAACCGATGGTGATCGAGGACGGGGCCTCGGAGTCGGTGTCTGACGAAGCCGTGGACAGGGGATCGGAGGACGAGCAGGCGGTGACTGCGAGGGACGTGCTCGCGACGAGGGCGAGCGTGGCAGCGGTCCTGATGGCGCGCATATCAGAAACCTTTCACATCTGAGGACGACGGGAGCTCATGCGTCGGGCAGGGGTTCGGTTGAGCCCGGGAGACACGAGGAAGCGTGAGGAATGGCGGAAGACCTCCTCCAGGAGGATGGCCAGCAGCGCCACGAGAACGGCGCCCCCCGCCATCTGCGTGTAGTCACCGGCGGCACGTCCGTCGATGATGAACCGGCCTAGGCCTTGGAGCGACACGTACGCGGTGATCGTCGCGGTGGCGACCACCTGCAATGTTGCCGAACGGACTCCGGCCAGGAGCGAGGGAAACGAACAGGGAATCTCGACGCGGCGGACGATCTGCGCCTCGGAATACCCGATTCCGCGCGCCGCATCGATGACTCCGTGGTCGATGCTCCGGATCCCGCTGACGGTTGCCGACAGGATCGGCGGGACGGCGAGCAGGACCAAGACGATGACGGAGGGGACCACGAACGCGAGGCCGGAGTGGATCCGCGGCGCCATCACCAGGACCATGAGGATCAGGAAGCCGAGTGTGGGCAGCGCACGCATCGCGTTGGCGAGCCCCAGCGCCCACCCAGCGCCCCGGCCCGTGTGCCCGACGAGGATGCCGACGGGGAAGGCGATGGCGAGCGCGAGAGCCAACGCGACGACGGAATAGAGCAGGTGATATCCGAATTGGACGGGGATCGAGCCCTGTCCGCTCCAGTTCGACGGATCGACGAGCCAATCCAGGACTGACATCACATCGCTCCCTTCCGCTGCCAGGGACTGAGAACCCGCCCGAGGACGTCGAGCAGGCGATCGAGGACGACGGCGAGGAACAGACACACGATCAGACCCACGATGATCGGCAGGTACAGCCGCCGCGTGAATCCGAGTGTGAACAGGGAGCCGAGCTGATCGACGCCGATGAGCGCCGCCATGGTGACGATCGAGACGTTGGACACCACCACGACCCGCAAGCCCGAGATCAGGGCCGGGATGCACATGGGAAGCTCCACGTGCCAGAACAGTTGACCGGAGGAATACCCCATGGCCTGAGCTGCCTGCCGAGTGTTCGACGGGACCGAGATCAGCGCATCGGCGACATTGCGCACCAGGAGGGCGACCGTGTAGATCGTCAGCGCGACCACGACGTTGACTGGGTCCAGGATCCGGGTGCCCAGGATCTTGGGAAGAAGGACGAAGAGCGCGAGCGATGGAATCGTGTAGAACAGACTCGTCGTCTGGACGATGGGCACGTAGAGCCTGGAATGCTTGGCCGCAATGCGTCCCAGTGGGACCGAGACGGCCAAGCCGATCGCCGTCGGGATGATCGTCAGCCAGATGTGGGTGGCCAGAAGATGAAGGATCATCGTCGCGTTGCGCGGAATCCACTCGAGGTCCATCGCGGTCACCCCCTGACAGTCGGGTCGAGAGCGGACAGAACATCCTGCAGGCCGATGACCCCAATGACCCGACTCTGCTCGTCGGTGACGACGCCGAGTCGTGCCGGACTCGACAGCACGGAATCCATGTGGTCCTTGAGCGTGGAGGTTCGCAGCGCCGGCGCACACGACCAGTTGATCGCATCGCGGGTGACCGCGGGACCCTTCGCGGCATCGAACCATCCGAGGAAGGCGCCCTTGTCGTCCACGACGAGCACCCACCCGGAAGCCCCCGTCGCGAGCGTCTCGCCGAGATGGACCGGATCCACAGGTCGGGGATCGATCGTGTCCCCGCCGACGAATCCCAGCGATTCGTATCCACGAGACGCCCCCAGGAATCCCGCGACAAAGGCACTCGACGGCTCGGCGATGATGTGCTCCGGGCTTCCGCACTCCATGAGCGTGCCGCCGGTGTCGAGAATGACGATCTGGTCACCCAGTTTGAGGGCCTCCCCGACGTTGTGCGTGACCAGGACGATCGTCTTGGCGAACTCCGCCTGGATCGCGAGAAGCTGGTCCTGCAGCTGCCCACGCACAACCGGGTCAAGCGCAGAGAACGGTTCGTCCATCAAGAGGTAGGGCGGGTCGGCGGCAAGGGCGCGGGCGATCCCGACGCGTTGCTGCTGACCGCCGGAGAGCTGCCAGGGGTACCTCGACGCAAAGGATCGGTCCAGGCCCACAGTGTCGAGCAGGTCGAGGGCGGCTCGGCGAGCGGTCTTCTTCTTGACCCCGCAGAGCACGGGAACGGCGCTCACGTTGTCTGCAACCGTCCGATGGGGGAAGAGGCCCCCGTCCTGGATGACATACCCGATGGAGCGGCGCAACTCCTGGGGATCCTCCCGTTGGACGTCACGCCCATCGATGTAGACCCCGCCGGAGGTCGGTTCGACCAGCCTGTTGATCATCCGCAGAGAAGTGGTCTTCCCACACCCGGAGGGGCCGACGAGAACGGTGATCTTGCCCTGGGCCACGTCGAATGACAGGTCCTCGATTGCCACCGTCCCGTCGGGATACTTCTTGCCCACATGGCGGAACTCGATCATTGGTGCCTCCTGAATGGGCTCGTAGAATCATCGGGCTTCCACACAATGGAAGACTGGTACCATAAAATAGCAAAGAAATGTCCAACATGTGGTCTAACATCGCCATGGGCATCACCATCGAACGCACAACTGTGAAGGCTCGATCCGACTCACGAGACCGTTCCGCGACAGACGCCTCGCACAACCCCCGACAGACAGGTATGACGGCATGACGAACCTCGGCTCTCCCCAGACGCCCTCCGCGACCCCCGACCCTGCGTCGGGCTCACCCGTCCACCTCGGCACGGGCCCGCTATCCATTGACGAGGTCGTTGCGGTCGCCCGCTATGGATCGCCCGTCGAGCTGACCGCCGAGGCGCTGGCGTCGCTCGCACACGGCGCGGAGGTGATCAACGCTCTGGCCGACGACACGGTGCCCCACTATGGGGTCTCCACCGGTTTCGGCGCTCTGGCCACCCGGCACATCCCGGTCGACAGGCGCGCCCAGCTCCAGCGTTCCCTCGTCCGTTCCCACGCCGCCGGAACGGGTGCCGAGGTTGAGCGCGAGGTGGTCCGCGCCCTGATGCTCCTGCGCCTGTCGACGCTTGCCACCGGGCACACTGGTGTGCGTCCGGAGACCGCCCGGCGCTACACCGCGATGCTCAACGCAGGTATCGCTCCCGTGGTGCGCGAATACGGGTCGCTGGGATGCTCCGGCGACCTCGCTCCCCTGGCACACTGCGCTCTGGCACTGATGGGAGAAGGAGAGGTCCGCGACGCGTCGGGAGAGCTGATGCCCTCCGCGCAGGCCCTCGAGGCGGCGGGCATCCCGCCGACCGCCCTCGTCGAGAAGGAGGGCCTCGCCCTGCTCAACGGGACCGACGGGATGCTCGGCCAGCTCTGCCTGGCCATCCACGACCTGGAGACGGCTCTGCGCAGCGCCGACATCGCCGCCGCCATGAGCGTCGAGTCACTGCTGGGGACCGACGCCGTCTTCGCCGCCGATCTCCAGGCCCTGCGCCCCCACCCCGGGCAGGCCGACTCCGCTGCGAACCTGGTCGCCCTGCTGACCGACTCGGGCATCATGGCGAGCCATCGCGATCCGCACGCCTGCACGCGCGTCCAGGATGCCTACTCCCTGCGGTGCTCTCCCCAGGTCCACGGGGGTGCGCGCGACACCCTCGCCCACGCCCGAGAGGTTGCCGAACGGGAGCTCGCCTCCGCCATCGACAACCCCGTGATCACCGACGACGGGCGAGTCGAGTCCAACGGCAACTTCCATGGCGCCCCTATCGCCTACGTCCTCGACTTTCTCGCCATCGTCACCGCAGACGTCGCTTCCATCTCCGAACGCCGGCTCGACCGGTTCTTGGATCCCTCCCGCAATGATGGACTCCCGCCTTTCCTCGCCTACGACCCCGGTGTCGACTCCGGCCTGATGATCGCCCAGTACACGGCAGCAGGCATCGTTTCCGAACTCAAGCGGTTGGCGGTCCCCGCTTCCGTCGATTCGATTCCGTCCTCCGCGATGCAGGAGGATCACGTCTCGATGGGGTGGGCAGGAGCCCGCAAGCTTCGCCGTTCCGTCGACGGACTCATGCACGTCCTCGGCATCGAGATCCTTGCTGCGTCACGTGCCCAAGACCTCCGGGCGCCCCTCGAGGCCGCCCCAGCCACCCACGCCGTCCACGACCTCGTGCGCACCTTCGCACCCGAGCCCGGACCCGACGAATGGCTCTCCCCTCAGATCGAAGCCAGCGCTGCAGCCGTCTCCAACGGGGACGTCCTAGGCGCCGCGCAATCCGTCACGGGAGCGCTCCGGTAGAGCCTCACGCGAGGAAGCGGATCCGTGCGAGTGTCCGCACCAGAACCAATGGCGCTCCCCACTCCGGGTCCGCTTCTTCGCCCCGCGTCGCCATGGCACGCGCTACAGCACGCTCTTGAGGAACGTCTTCGTTCGATCGTTCTGCGCGTGATCGAGAAGGCCCCGCGGCGTGCCCTGCTCAATGATCCTGCCACCGTCCATAAACACCATCGTGTCCGCGACTTCCCGGGCAAACCCCATCTCATGAGTGACGACGACCATCGTCATGCCGCTCTGCGCCAGCTCCTTCATCACCGCAAGCACATCGCCGACGAGCTCGGGGTCGAGTGCGCTGGTCGGCTCGTCAAAGAGCATCACTTCCGGGTTGAGCGTCAGCGCACGAGCGATGGCCACGCGCTGCTTCTGACCTCCCGAGATGTCCTTGGGATAGGATCCCGCCTTGTCGCCGAGTCCCACGGAATCGAGCAGGCGAAGGGCCTCCGAACGGAGGTCTTTGCGGTCGCGGTGCTGGGTGAGGGTCGGCGCGAGCTCAAGGTTCTCGAGCACCGTCATGTGGGGGAACAGATTGAAGTGCTGGAAGACCATACCGATCCGTGACCGCTGTCGTTCGATCTCCGACGACTTGAGCGCGAGCAGCTCACCGTCCCGCTCGCGTACGCCCATCCGTTCACCGCCGACCCAGATCTCCCCCTTCTGCACCTCCTCGAGCATGTCGATCGTCCGCAACGTCGTCGACTTGCCGGATCCACTCGGTCCGATGATGACCATCACCTGGCCGACCTGCACTTCCAGGTCAACGCCACGCAGAATGTGTGCGTCGCCGAAGAACTTGTGCACCCCGACCAGCCGAATCATGGGTTCGCCTGCGCTCACGGTCAGTGTCCCTTTCCGAAGTGCTTCTCCAAATAGTGCTGTCCAACCATCAGCAGGCTGGTGATCGACAGGTACCACGCCGCAGCGACGATGAGCAGGGGAATCGGCTGATAGAGCCGATTCGCGATCGCATTCGTCGCGTAGGTCAGTTCCAGGGTGAAGGGGACGGCCAGCACCAGCGACGTGGTCTTGAGAAGGCCGATTGCCTCGTTTCCCGTCGGCGGAGTGATGATGCGCATCGCCTGCGGCAGGATGACCTTCCGCCATGTCTGCGACTTGGACATCCCGAGGGCCTTGCAGGCATCCGCCTGCCCGGGATCCACCGAGGAGAAGCCCGATCGAAAGATCTCTGCGAGGTAGGCAGATTCGTTGAGCCCGAGACCCAGGATGGCCGCCAGTGCCGCGTTGTACAGACTGCGGGTCTCGACTCCGAACAGCTCCGGCCCGCCGAAAGGCACCGCGAGCGAAATCCGCGGGTAGAGGACCGCGACGAGCCCCCAGAAGATGAGCTGGGTGTAGACCGGAGTACCGCGGAAGAACCACACCCACACGCGGGAGAACCACGCCATCAACGGGTTGTCGGACTCTCGCATGAGCGCCAGTGTGATCGCCAGCACGATGGCAAGTACCATCGCCGCGACCGTCAACACGAGCGTCCATTCGACTCCGCGCAGGATCGTCGGGTCGAACAGGTACGTTCCGACGATCGGCCAGTGGAAGTTCTTGTTGGTGACGAAGCCATCGATCACCGCGATGACCACCAAGGCGATGATCACGCCCGAGACCCATCGTCCGGGACGCCGCAAGGGCCTGACCCGATCAAATTGGACCCCGTCGACGGTTTCTGACCGGCTCCGTGAGCTCATGATCTCCCCCTGCCTTCAGTTGTGTTGGAGCAACGGCTGACGGTCGCCATAGCCCACTGCGAGCAGGGCGGTCAGGAAGATTGCCTGGGGACCGCGGAAACTGTCCGTGGTGTCGAACCATTCCTCCAACGAATGCATGTTCTGACCGATGCCACCGCCGGGCATGCACACTGCTTGAACACCGCGACTCATCGGGATGTTCGCGTCCGTCGTCGATGGATTGCCGACCGTCGGGTTCATTCCGGCTCCGGCCATGCCAGCCAGAGCTGCCCGCACGATGGGAGCGCCCTGATCCTGCGAGCCGGTGGGAATCGCGACCGTTTGGGTCATCTCGAAAGTCACGGCGCCGGCCGAGAGATCCGATCGTTCGTTCTCCGTGTCGACGGCGGCTGCGGTGATCTGGCGGACCTGTGCATCCAGGTCGTCCAACTCCGCCCGATCCGTCGAACGCAGGTCGATCTCCATGTGACAACTGAACCCGATGGCGGTTTCGGTCACACCGCCGCGTAGGACACCGACATTGAAAACTGTCTTCGGGTCCTCGGGAACGTCCAGATCGATGATCCCCGACGTCGCCCGGGCAGCTGCGTGGATCGCGCTGGGCCGACCGAAGTCTCCGAAGGCATGTCCGCCTGGGCCCACGAACTCCACGACGTAGCTGATGCAGCCCGTGCCCCGAGTGACCAAACGGTCGGGGGTTCCCCCGTCCACCGTGATGAACGCGTCGAACTCGTGAGTGTCCATGATCGCCGCAATACCGGCCAGATCTCCTTTCCCTTCCTCACCGACGTTCGCGCCGATCAAGACCGTGCCGCCGAGCCGGTCGCGAACGCTGACCAAGGCGCGCGCCGCCGCCAGGACGGCCGCCAATCCACGGTCGTCATCACAGATGCCCGGTCCACGCAGAACGGCTCCGTCTGGCCGGACCGTCACGTCCGTGTCGGCGTCGAACACCGTGTCCAGGTGAGCGGTGATGAGCAGTTTCGGCCCAGCCTCGTCTCCCCGGATCTCTCCGAGCACGTTTCCCTGCTCGTCGGCGACCGCGTTCGTGACGCCGACGTCCGTGAGCATCGCGAGGAACGCCGCGCTCCGCTCATGTTCGGCAAAAGTGGGCGACGAGATTTCCGTCAGGCGAATCTGCTGATCGATGAAATGAGGCTCAACTGTTTCAATAGCGGCGAACTCACCCGCGATCTCCGGATACTCATCCATGAGGCCTGTTGCATCATCGTTCACAAGAATTTCACTCATCCCGCTCACATGTTCGTTTCTGGGTTGACCTGCGAATCGGAGATCTCAGACGAGCTCTGACCCCAGGACTCGAGAATCTCCTGATATGTGCCATCAGCAATCAACGAATCGATCGTGTCCGAAATCAACTGAGCGAATTCAGGATCGTCCTTTGCAACGGCGATGCCGGTGATGCCAGCATTGTAGGTATCGGATATCGTCTCAAGTGCACCATCACTCTGCGACGCGGCATACCCCAGCAGGGATTCGCCCGACAACACCCCGTCAGCGCCCCCGGTGCTCAGTCGAGTGATCGCCTCGGTGTTCGTCTGCAACGGAATCGCCTCTATGGCCGATTGCCCGTCGGACACACACTTCTGCGAGAACGTGTCGAGGTCATTCTGCTGCGTCGAGCCGATCTGCACCGCGATGGTCTTTCCACACAGATTGTCCAGATTCAGACCCTCTGGATTCCCACCGGAGACGAGCAGCGTCGACCCACCCTGGAGATAGGAAACCATGTTGACGGCATTCAGACGCTCCTTCGTGATGTAGAACGCGGACGCTCCCATGTCATAGTTGCTGCCCAGGGCAGGCAGGATGGAATCGAAATTGGCGCTCCGAAAGTCCAGCTCGAGACCAAGCTTCTGGGCGATGGCCCGGCTCAAATCCACGTCATAGCCGATCGGGGTCGTTCCGTCGGTGTCGATGAACTCAGCAGGAGCAAAGGTCGTGTCCGAGCCGACAATCAACGTGCCACGGCCTGAGATCGATGCCGGAAGGCGCTGCGCCAAAGCGTCATCCTTCGCCACTGCCTCCACCGACGCGCTCGGGCTCTGTGCAGGACTCGAGCTCCCGCTGGTCGAGTCCGAGCTCGCGGTCGACGAACAGCCACTGAGTAATGTTGCGACGACCGTCATTGCCACAACGCCGACGGGCAGGAACCCCTGCCGCAGCCGCGTGAAACTCATGCGCTTCTCCCTCTTCTTGCATATGACGCAGGACCGGAACCACCAGCACGCACCGGAGGACCACCGAGAACGTGGCCCCAACACAAGGAGACTGCCGATTGTCGCCACACGCCCTCCCCCTGCTCAGTTGATGCGCTCTGAGGGTCGAACGACAGATCTTCAATCGCCATTGCGCCGCTGAAATACTTCTTGCCCACATGGTGGAACTCGCTCATGGGCACCTCCTGGACAGCCGCATTGGTTCATCGGACTTCCACACAATGGAAGCTTATTACCAATAAACAGCAAAGAAATGTCCAACATATGACCTAACATCGATACGGCAGGGATTGAGTCAGTCGCGACACTGAGCGCGCTCAGACCACCACAGTCAAGGTTCAGCTAAGGGCAGGTAGTATAAACTACATTTGAGAAACTCTCTCTATAGCTTATTTTTGGATAAAAAGGTCGATCTATTTCGCAACAGTTTTCAATTCAACGAGCTTGATGTAGTTCTTGCTACTTCCAACCTCTCGAGCCAAGAAAGTATGGTCACATGGTAGATTGACGCCCCTCCCTTGACTCGGCGCTAATGATTTGCCTCACATCGAGCTTGTTCGTGCGCGGTGGCACCATCCCCATGTCCAGTGTGGAGGTTGCCGCGCTCGCCCATGAAGGTGCTCGCGTTGAACTGACCGAGGAGGCGCTCTTCGCGCTTGCCCACGGCGCTGGTGGACAAAGGCAATGTCCGCACTCCTCCGGCGAGTTGGTGTCCTCGGCTCACGACCTCGAAATCGCCACCGGACCCGCCCGACGTGCACAAATGCCGGCCAGAAGCATCGGAGGCAGTCCACACTGAGATAATGCCGCCGGAGGATCGAGGGCGACGACAGTGCTGGACGAAAGGCGGAACTCGATGGCCGACGACGAGGACACACTGCCCGCGCGCTTTTACCAGCACTATGGGAACCTCTCCCCCACGATGCGCAAGGTCACCCAGTTCGTCATGCGTCATCCCGACCGGGCCGCCACGATGTCCGCAATCGAGATCGCCCACGAAACGGGGACGTCGGACGCCACCGTGATCCGGATGGCGCAGGCGCTCGGGTTTTCCTCCCTTAAGGACATGCGCGTCTTCGCTCTGAAGATGCTCAAGGACCGCTCCGATCCCGGCCGACAACTCGCCAATCGCCTCGACAGCGTCGGCCCGGAGGGCAGCGTGCTGTCCACCGTCGCCGCTGATGCGAGCGCGAACCTCCAGGTCCTCGCCGAACTCGAGGACACCGACGCGTGGCAGTCCGCCCTCGACGCGGCGGATTGCGCCGCTGACATCTGGTGCTTCGGGGTACCGCCAGCCGGATTTCTCGGACTTCACCTCGCGACACTGCTGACACGGATGGGACGTCGTGCACGGTCGAGCACCGCCACCGGCATCGGTCTGGCCGATGAACTTCTCCAGGTCAGTGGATCCACCGCGGTCATCATCTTTGCGCCCGTGCGGATCTTCCGGGAGCATTCCGTCGTCCTCGAACGGGCTCACGAGGTCGGGGCAACCAGCATCCTCCTGACGGAGGCCGTGAGTGCACCCCCCGCCGACGCCGCCGATATCCTGCTTCCCCTGCCGAGCGCCTCACTGGACGCGACCGGCGAGCTCCTCATGCCGGCTGCGGTCTGTCAGGCGCTGGCCCTGGCGCTGGCGGGCCGCCAGGACACACGTGCCCATCAGGCGATGGACGAGCTCAACACCTTGCGCGTAGAACTCGGCAAGGAGACCGAGCAATCCGACCTGGAACTCCCCGCCTTCGGGCGCGACCTGGACTGAGCCGGGCCCCCAGCGGACAGGTCTTCAGGTCAGGCAGGCAGCCCGAGGAAAGCGCTGAGTTCGGGAGTCCGCGGCGAATCCATCATCTGCGCGGCGAGCCCTTCCTCGTGGACCCGGCCGTCAAGCATGAAGATGATGCGGTCGGAAACCTCGCGGGCAAAAGACACCTCATGTGTCACCACGAGCATCGTCGTCCCCGCCCTCGCCAATTCACGAACCACCCCGAGGACCTCGCCGACCCGCTGGGGGTCGAGGGCTGAGGTCGGCTCATCGAGCAAGAGAAGCTCGGGCTTCATCGCGAGCGCACGCGCGATCGCCACACGCTGTTGCTCGCCACCTGACAACTCAGACGGGAGTGCATGCGCCCGTGACTCCATGCCGACGACTCCCAGCAGGGTATGACCTCGTTCTTCCGTGAAACTTCGCGACTGGCCCCTGATCAGCCGAGGGGCGAACATGACGTTTTCGAGGGCGGTGAGGTGTCCGAACAGGTTGAAGTTCTGGAAGACCATCCCCATCCTCGACCGCATTGCCGCAAGATCCTTCTCGGGGCGCTCCACGTGGCGACCACGGTGCTCGATGTAAGCGACCTCCTCACCCCGGATGCGGACGCTGCCCCGGTCGAATGTGTCGAGATAGTTGATGCATCGGAGCATCGTCGACTTGCCAGCTCCGGACGGGCCGATGATCGAGACGACCTCGCCCTGGTTGACGGTGAAATCCACGCCACGCAGCACGTGGTCGTCGCCGTACCACTTGTGCAGTCCGGAGACCGCAAGGACCTCGTCGTTTGTCATGCCTCAACCGCCCCTTCACCGTCGCTGCGGACCTCGACCGCGGACGTCCGTCTCCGTCCGCCACCGAGCAACCGGTGCTCGATCCACATCTGGACAATCGAGAGGATCGAGGTGATGACCAGGTACCAGAAGCATCCAACCAACAGGAGTGGGACCACTGCGAAGTTGGAACCGTAGACGTATTGGACGTGAGTGAACAGATCACCGCCACCGACGGCTGAGACCAGCGAAGTGTTCTTGATCATGCCGATCAGTTGGTTGCCCGTCGGCGGGATGAGCGCCCGGATCGTCTGGGGGAACACAACACGGCGCAGGGCGCGTCCCGAGGTGAACCCGAGAGACAGCGCAGCCTGCGTCTGTCCGACAGGTACCGAAGCCAGACTCCCGCGGATGATCTCGGCCATATAGGCGGCCTCGTTGAGGACCAGCGCAATCACCGCCGCCGTGAAGCCTGACATCAGATCGTTCATGTCCCATTCACGCCACAGCGACGTCCCCGGCACATGGAGAACCAAACGCGGCACGATGATTGCGAAGTTGAAGCAGAAGATGATCTGGACCAACAGGGGAACCCCCCGGACCAGCCAGATGTAGATGCCGGCGACGCTGGAGAGCAGGCGGTTCCCGGACCTCATCGCCATGACCAGCACGAATCCCCCGAGGATTCCGCCAACCATTCCGACCAATGTCAGCACCAGAGTGACGCCAATTCCCCTGATGATCGCCGGGTAGAAGAGGTACGTCCTGAACTGGGGCCAACCGAGGCCCTTGTTCTGGCTCAGCTGGTAGAGGACGAAGGCCGCAATCAGCACAACTAACACTGCAGCGACCGTTCTGCCGGGTCTCCTGCGTGGATGGATTTCCCCGTGGGCAGAAACGGGCCTGGAGAGTCCCAGATGCCTGTTGATTTCTCTCATTCCCCACCTCATTCTCGAGGTCGATCATGTTGCACGGGTGTGGGGAGAAGACGCACGCTCCCCACACCCGTGAGCGCGTCACTCGATCGGCGATGCTGTGGCCAGGTTGATTCCCGGTTCACCGATGTGGAGGTCGCTCAGACCCCATTTTTGAAGGATCTGGTCGTACGTCCCGTCGGCGATGATCTCCTTGAGACCGGCCAACCATGCGTTCTGCAGCTCTGTGTTGTCTGAGGCGATGACCGCGCCCAGATAGCCCTTCGGAATGAAATCCGTTGCGACCGCGGACATCGGGACGCTGCTCGTCTGGGTGATGTAGGTGGCGGCTGCGACGTCCTGGATCGTGAAGTCGGCCTGACCGGACTGGATGGCGGTCAAAGCCTGCGATTGGGCGGGGACCTGGAGGATCGTCGCCTCATCCTTCCCATTCGCCGTGCAGTTGTCATTGATCTTCTGCAGGCGATCCTCGTTCGTCGATCCTGTGACGATCGCGGCGGTCAATCCGCAAACACTCAGAGGGTCATCACTGATTCCATTGGAGTTCTCCTCCTTGAACAGAAAGCCGACCTCTCCGTAGATGTAGTCGACCATCGTCACTTGGGACTCACGTTCCTCGGTGTCGCGGACGCATTCCATGGCGACGTCGTACTTGCCGTTCTGAACGCCCGGAACCAAGGAGGAGAAGTCAATCGACTCTGCTTTCACTGTGACTCCGAGTTTCGCGGCAATGGCATTCCACAGGTCTGGTTCGAATCCGACCATGTCCGTCGAGTCGTCCTCGAAGAACTCGCAGGGTGGATACTCGGCGGTCGTGCCGATCGTGATGACGCCGGAATCCTGGATCGATTGCGGAAGACTGGAAAAGAGCGTGCTCGACGCGGACGGTGTGGGTGAGGCTGAGCTCGACCCCGCGCTTCCACTTGAGCAAGCACCTATAGAGGTCACACCGGCCAGCAACAGACACAATGCCATCGCGCGCCGTTTCACTGCTCTCGAGAATTTGATGTTCATGACGGCCCCATCTCGTGGTGGTGTGGGATTCACACTGCGAAAAGAATGTGGATCGATTCCCGATCCGATTGGTCGCCCCGATGTCCCCGAAACCCAGGGATCAGCCCTGCGGGATGAGCGACGGAGTCCCACCATCCAGTTCTCGCGGTGCAGCCGGAGCCCACCGGCCCGGAAACTCCGCCTTCAGGTCCTCGCGACGGTAGAAGATCCCGAGGTAGTGGGGGAAGTAGTGGTACGACCATGCGCACAGCCGGTTTCCGTACTTGAGGTAGGCCTCAAGGAGATGTCGGACCTCCTCGTCGGAGGTCGCGCTGCGCAGCGCGTCACCCACACGGGTGGCGAATGACTCAAACTCGTGAAGACCCGAGTAGCCCAGGTAGGACGAATACGGCGGGTCGTATTCGTCATAGATCGTGCTGATCGTGCCGGGATCGACCGTGCCGACGAGCCTGAGCATCGGGTAGATCGTGTACATGACATAGTCGCGGATCATGCCATTCGCAAAGTCCCATGCGGTGAAGTACTGCCCATAGGTCCCCGTGTCCTGGACCTCACCGCGGCGGATCTCCTTGAGCTCCTCGGGCTCGTTCTCAAGCATGCTCATCGCGCGGATGATCAGCTCCTGTTCCAGTTCCGTCGGCACGTGGTCCGCAGGAGCCTTGACGACCTCCGAGTCAACGGGCTCGATGTGCAGGTGGATGATCCCCTTCTTCCAGAACAGGTTCTCCCAGACGATCCGTCCGAGTTCGGGCAGCTTGTCGCAATCCTCAGCCACAACCTGGCCCAGGTACGGCTGGACGGTCGTCTCCAGTCCTTTGCCGTACTGGACGGAGAGCTTGTTGCCCGTTGACTGCGAATAACGCAGGGCGCCGATCGGGCAATCAACGATCTTGATCTTGTAGCGCACCGGTGCCGTCGAGACAAGTGGAGTCCACGCGTAGATCGATTCGCCCGACACGACCGGATGCTCCTGCGAGACCGTGAAGGGGAGCGACTGCCAGAATTCCTCGCACAGCTCCGGGTTCTGCTCATCCGCAAGCTCAGCGACGACCGAGACATCCGCTTCGGCCCACGAGAGGCGCACCTTGCGTCCCATAGCTCTTCTCCTTCGCTCGACCAGTGACATGAGCAAATGCCCATGTAGTGCTAACTACTTATTAGATAATCTATGTAGTCAGGACTACATCCGAGTCTAGGACATGTCTTCTTGTTGTCAAGGCTGATTCAAATTCTCGTCATGATTCGGACTTGGTCAGCGACCATACCGTGCCACGACACGCAGTGCAGACCGTCTCGCCGACAGTCACGACGCCACTGTGGGCAGAAAAAACTGCTCGCACATCCGGAAGTCGGACACGCGAGCAGGCTGGTACCCCCAATCGGATTTGAACCGATGTTTGCGCCGTGAGAGGGCGACGTCCTAGGCCGCTAGACGATGGGGGCATATGGCCCGCGAACGGGCGTTTGTCCCGTCGACCAAGATCGACGAGGTGGTACCCCCAATCGGATTTGAACCGATGTTTGCGCCGTGAGAGGGCGACGTCCTAGGCCGCTAGACGATGGGGGCCTCGATGATTCCAATCAGACCACTGACCGGCAATCGCTGGGGTACCAGGACTCGAACCTAGACTAAGTGAACCAGAATCACTCGTGCTGCCGATTACACCATACCCCATGGTGGTATCGCGACAATCGATTACTCACTGTCGGCGACGAAAGAAAACAGTACCCGAGAGCAGGCCCCACGCCAAATCCGGGAGGCGTGGGGATGCTCACGCGGTCAGCGATTCACGCGTCCAGCTGCTTGCGCAGGGCCCGCACACGGTCCACCGTCGAGGACCGTCCGAGGATCGCCATGGACTCGAAGAGCGGTGGAGACACCTGACGACCCGTCACCGCCACTCGCAGCGGTCCGAAGGCCAGACGCGGCTTGATTCCCATGCCCTCGACGATCGCCTCGCGCAGACCAGCCTCGAGGTCCTCCGCACGGAAGGACTGCTCGACGCCGTCGCCGATGCCCGTGGTCTCCAGGATGGGCAGCGCAGCGTCGAGGACGGCCGGAGCCGTGTCCTTGAGCTTGGCGACGGCCTTCTCATCGACCTCGAGATCGACGTCGCCGACGAAGAGGAAACCGAGCATGCCCGGAGCCTCCCCCAGGACCTGGATGCGCGTCTGGATGAGAGGTGAGGCTGCGGTGAGGATCTCCTGCTCGCGGGCATTCAGCGCATCGAAGGAATCTCCGCTGACCATTCCTTCCTCGTGGAGGAAGGGGACGATGCGCCCACGGAAGTCCTCCGGATCCAGCTCGCGAATGTGCTCCGCGTTGATCGCCGTGCACTTCTTGAGGTCGAAACGCGCCGGGTTCGGATTGACATCGGCGATATCGAACGCCTTGACGAACTCCTCACGAGAGAAGACATCGCGATCGGGACCGATCGACCAACCCAGTAGTGCCAGGTAGTTGAGCAGGCCCTCCGGGATCATTCCATGGTCGCGGTGGAGCAACAAGTTCGACTCCGGATCACGCTTGGAAAGCTTCTTATTGCCCTCTCCCATCACGTAGGGCAGGTGGCCGAAGCGCGGCATGAACTGCGCGATGCCGAGGTCCTCCAACGCGTGGTAGAGCACGATCTGGCGCGGCGTCGACGACAATAGGTCCTCCCCGCGCAGGACGTGGGTGATCTCCATGAGGGCGTCGTCCACGGGGTTGACCAGCGTGTAGAGCGGATCCCCGTTGGCGCGCACGATGACGTAGTCCGGGACCGATCCCGCGTGGAAGGTGATGTCGCCACGGATCAGGTCCGTGAAGGTGATGTCGTCCTCGGGCATGCGCATGCGCAGCACGGGGCGACGGCCTTCGGCGCGATAGGCCGCGACCTGCTCGGGCGTGAGGTCGCGGTCAAAGCCGTCGTAGCCGAGCTTGGGATCCTCACCCTTGGCCTTGTGCCGAGCCTCGACCTCCTCGGACGTCGAGAAGGCCTCGTAGGCGTAGCCACCGGCCAAGAGCTTGTCGGCGACCGCGTGGTAAGTGTCCATGCGCTCCGATTGGCGGTAAGGGCCATGCGGGCCGCCCTTGCCGATGCCCTCGTCCCAGTCGAGGCCGAGCCAGTCGAGGGAGTCGAGGATCTGGTCAAAGGACTCCTGGGAGTCACGCGCGGTGTCGGTATCCTCGATGCGGAAGACGAAGGTGCCGCCCGTGTGGCGCGCATACGCCCAGTTGAACAGGCAGGTGCGCACCATCCCGACGTGAGGGGTACCGGTGGGCGAGGGGCAGAAGCGGACACGGATGTCCGAGCCAGTTGCGGTGGTGACAGTCATGATGAGGCGATTCTACCGCCCGGAATCGGGGCCCTCCGGATGACGAATGAGGAAGCGGACAATTCTCGGATCACCTCCACGAGCAGGGAGGACTCGGCCCGGAATCATCCATGTGGATCGGCGAGACCACGGAGGTCAAGACGGCGCGGATTGGACAGAACCGGAACCCGATATGGTGTCCCGCCCAACCCGCGCCGAGCCCATGGCCTCCTCAGGCGCGAAGAGAACGACTCGCAATCCGAAGAATTTCGAGGTACCCCGGGACGCGCCAGGCTGCGCGTCCCACGAACAATCCCTCCACGCCAGGGATCGTCAACAGATCTGCGGCATTCCCCGCATTCACTGAACCTCCGTAGACGACGGCAGTGACGTCGCTTGAGTAGCGCTCGCCAAGGGCCGCGAATGCCCTGACGAGGTCCGACCTTCGCGGCTCCCGACCGTGCTCCCCGATCGCCCAGATCGGCTCGTAGGCGAGGATCACCGACGAGGGATCGACCCCCTGGAGAGCAGAGTCAGCCTGCGCCGTGATGTACTCGATCGAGCGACCGGCCTCGAAGACCTCCGCCGGTTCCCCGATGCATAGCACCGGACGAAGACCGTGACCGATGATCGCGCGAACCTTCAGATTGACGACCTCATCGGAGTCCCCGAAATGCTGACGCCGCTCAGAGTGGCCCACTTCCACCATCTGCGCGCCGGCATCGGCAACCTGCGGAACAGACACCTCACCCGTCCACGCACCGCTGTCCTCCCAATGCGCGTTCTGCGCGCCGAGGAGAATCGGCCCGTTGTCTCCAAGGACACCGCGAACGGCATCGAGTGCGGTCGCCGGAGGAATGATGAACGCCTGAATCCCTTCCCACTGCGAAGCGTCCGCCGCCATGAGCCTCCACGCATACTCGCGCGCAAAGTCGATCGTCCCGTTCATCTTCCAACTGGTGCCCACCCACAGCATCTCAGTCCTCCTCGTACTCGCAGATCGCAGCGACCTTGGGTGCGGAGTGGGACGCGGGGTCGAAGGTGTAGTCGAAGAACTCACGCGCCAGCCGTCGCGCCAGTTCGAGGCCGATCACGCGCTGTCCCATGCACAGGACCTGTGCGTCGTTGGACAAGACCAAACGCTCGACCGAGTAGGAATCATGCGCTGTCCCTGCCCGGATCCCTTTCACCTTGTTGGCGGCTATGGCGACCCCCAATCCCGTGCCACAGATGAACACGCCGCGGTCGGCCTGGCCATCGGCAATGATCCGGGCTCCCTTGACGGCCACATGGGGATAGTCAGTGTCTTCTCCCTCACCGACCCCAGCATCGATCACCTCATCGACACGAGGATCTGCCTCCAAGTCCTTCTTGATTGCTTCCTTGTACTCATAACCAGCACTGTCTCCAGCAACGACGACGCGGAATCCCATGCTCTTTCCCTCTCTTGGATCGACTTCCTTGATTTCTTGTCCCCACCACGTGGCGCGTCGAGCTCAACGCCCGCCAGCTGAAAGCTCATCAGCGATGCCCTCCATGAGCACCGAGAACGACACAGCTCCCGGATCCGGATGTCCCACGGACGCGTTCCCATGGGTGCGAGCACGCCCTTTGCGTGCAACGAGGTCGGCCGTACTTGCCGCTGCGTTGACGGCGGTGTCGGCGGCCTCCTTCCATGCCCGAGGGAGTCCCACACCGTCCTCGAGGCGACGTTCGAGCACATCCGCAAACGGGTGTGTCGCGTCGACCATGGTCTTGTCTCCCGGGCGCGCACTTCCGACCGATTCGAATGCGCGTGCCGCAATAACACCGGCACGTCCGAGGTCGGACGCACTCGCAGCCTCGTCGTCCGACAGGCACTTTCCGAAGGCCCCAATAGCAGTTCCCCAAGCGGCGCCGGAGGTTCCGCCGGCCCCCTCGGCCCAGGCCGCTCCCGCACGAGAGAACAGCTCACGCATCCCAGAGCCCGCAGCCACGGCGCGTGTTGCAGCCTCCAGAGCGGCCGTTGCTCCCAGAACCATGCCTTGGCCGTGGTCACCATCACCGGCCACCGAATCCAGCCTTCCGAGTTCGTCCTCCTTGGCGGTGGACACATCGGCCAGGACTTCAATGAACCGCAATGCTCGGCGAGCCTGGGCAGCAGATTCGGGGCTCCCCACGCGAATGACGTCGGCGACCTCGTCGAACTTCACCTGGCGACGCTCAGCCGGAGGCACCGCTCCCGCCTTGAAGGCCGGAGAATCGGCTGGAGCCTTCCACAGACGCTCGAGCTCCTCATCGAGGAACAGGATCGACAGAGACGCCCCTGCCATGTCCAGAGACGTCACCTGCTCCCCAACCACCGCGTCAACGACGCTCAGGTCCTGTTGCGCGAGAAGTTCAGAGACCGTGGAGTACAGAACGAAGAGCTCCTCGTACTTGGTCGCGCCCAGGCCATTGACGAGGACGACCACCCGGCCCGAATACCCGTTCACACCGCGACGCGGTTCTTCCGCGAGGACTCTCTGTGTCAGCAGCTGAGCAATCTCCGCCGCAGTGCCCATCGGGTGCGAGGAAATTCCAGGTTCGCCGTGAATACCCAGACCCACGGCATAAGTCCCGTCCGGGACTGTGAACAACGGAGCCTCTGCACCGGGAAGCGTGCACCCGGTGAAGGCCACGCCCAATGAGCGTGACCTGTCGTTCGCGCGATGGGCGACCCGCTCGACGTCGTTGATGTTCTGACCCTCGGCGGCTGCCGCGCAGGCGACCTTGACCACGAAGAGGTCTCCTGCGATTCCTCGGCGGTCATCGTGGTGATCGGGAGTATTCGATGCGATGTCGTCGGAGATCGTCACAATTCGCGTGTCGATGCCATCGGAACGCAATTCGTCCGCCGCCGCGCCGAAATGCAGGCAATCGCCCGCATAATTCCCGAAAAGCAGCACAGTGCCACCGCCGTTGTCGCTGGCACGAACGACCGAGGTCACCTGTGAAGCCGAGGGAGAGGCAAAGATGTTGCCGCACACCGCGCCATGAGCCATGCCAGGACCCACCCATCCAGCAAATGCCGGGTAGTGGCCGGAACCACCGCCGACGACGATGCTCACTTGGCCCTCCGGGCTCGTCGTCGCACGTGCGACGCCACCGTGGACCGGCTGCATGTAGGCCGGAAACGCTGCCGCCATGCCGCGAAGGCTGTCAGCGGCGAACTGCTTCGGATCGTTGACCAGATACGTCATTGTTCTGCTCCATCTGCTTCGTTACCTGCCGGGGCAGCGTCACCCCGCCGAAGGATCTTCTTCCTATAGGATATATTACTAGATGCTCTCGCGACCGGCATCAAGTATTCATGGCAGGAGAGCGCCCTGCGGACCGACCCACAGACCCGCGTGGGTTCACGCCGCTGGGCGCTCTCTTGGCGCACCTCCACGAAGCAGGATCAGCGTTCGATATGGTCGAGCTTGAGCATCTTGGCGACCACGATGTCCAGATCCTTGTCGTCAAAGATCCGCTTCCAGTCCTCCTTGATGATCGCCTGACGGCCATAATCCATGGCCAGCAGGCACGCGTCAGAGAACGGATTCGAACCTCTCAGCGCATTGGTCAAAGCGATATAGATATGGCCGTAGAACATTGCCTTCACAGTGTCCTCATCCATGTCTGTGACTTCGACCGCGTAATCCATGACGTCCTTGAGGAACTGCCCGATCATGCAACCGATCGTCTCGTTCAGCGTGGGCTCCAACACCGCAAGGTCATGAACCGATGTCCAATAGACCTTGATGACCGGGCCATACATGGTGGCAATGATCTTCTCGGCAATGGGCTGCCATGTGTCAGACTCCGTGAACATTGCGGCGATGGCGTTCTGCGGAGCTGCGATTCCACCAAAGGTGTCCGCCCATTCCTCCGGGGTCGTGCGCTCGAGGAAGACAGAGGGGTGGGTGGGGTGCGCCACAACATAGGTCAGCCCCTTGCGCATGAACAATTGGTTCGCGTACGCCGCTGCGGGATCGAGCGTCAGAACCATTGATCCCTCCCGCATCAAAGGAACAACCTCGCCTGTCACCGCATGAAGAGCGACGTCCGGGACGGCAAAGATCACAACATCGGCATCCGGCACAGCCTCCTCGTTGGAGATGATTGCCCGGCCTTGCTCCTTGTTTCGCTCAATACCGGCCGGACTCTTCTCCGTGTAAACGACATTCCAGTTCGTGCGCTGCAAGTTGGCCGAAACGCGCATGCCCATCTTTCCACCGGCCCCGATGACTGCGATCTTCAGATCGTCACTCATTTCTGATTCTCCTTCATATAGGAAACTGCCTGGTCAGTCCATCGACGTTCTTCGTTGATGGTGGTCGTAATATCGCCTTGCCACGGGAGCCAGTGCTCAATCACCTGGGTGATCCTCCGTTCCACAGGCCGCACAGCCCGTAGCTCGTGGGAATAATCGAGTCGACCCTCCCCCATAGGGGCACCTGCGTACGTGAAACCGACCCAGCCCTCCTGGCGTCGGAAGGCAAAGTCCTTGACGTGGAGATTGACCGTGCGCGCCGCACACCGATCAATCACTTCGTCCGGCAACTCGAAATTCGCCACACAATTCGCCGGATCGAGGGCGATGCCGGCACATGCGCTGTCAAGTCCCGTCACCAGCGCGACCAGCTCCGGCGTTGCCAGCTGCTCATAGGTCTCCAGCGCCAGACTCACACCGGCCCGCTCCAGCGCAGGCAGGATCTTCTCGAGGCAGGTCCGAGCGGCGTCCAGCGACCGATCATCCGTGCCTGCCGGAACCATCGAACGCAGGAGCCCGGCCCCCAGGGAATCGCAGATCTCGAGGTAGCGAGTGAGGTGGTCCGTCTCCACTCCACGGGTTCCAACCTCAAGCTCAACGCCCATCTCACTGGCATCCCGCGCCAAGGTGGCAAGTTCCCTCGTCGTCCGCTGCTCGAGTGGGGCATGATCGCAAATCTGCAGAACGTCGCAGCCGACCTCAGCAGCCCGTTGGACCATCGCCTCGAGCGACAGTGGCTCTGGGTTCCTCGACGAGATCTCCCAGAAGAGGGCGTAAGTACTCAGGCCGAACCGCGCAGGCTCGCCCAATTCAGCTACAGAATCCTTCATGAGGAGCTCACAACCATTCCGTCTACCGAATCCGACATATCAATCAATTGGAAACTCTCAGCACGACAAAAAACTTCCTCATTCACCCCGAACTGAGGCAAGCAAATCGAGAAGTCCTCGACACCAAGATTTATGACGAGACACCGCCGACGAGTCCCGTCTGATATCAATGCAACTCTGACCCATTGGGGAACATCGACATCAATTAGCTCGATCCACATTCCCCGACTTGCAGAAAACGCACGCAATATAATTCCCGCCGGAGACAGAGCGCCAGACTCAGAAATAATTCCCCGAGCCCCGCCAGCCTCAAACATTGAGACTTGGTCAACACCACTGAGTGCGAGTTCGATGAGCATCCACGCAGTCCACGCACCCAGCCAGTCACTGAATTGGCGTTCATCCACGCTTCCCGGAACACAATCTGCGCCATATCCACTTTCAGTCATACGGTCAACAACGACGATGTCCGTGGCGACAGTGTTAACCCTCGGCTTCAAGGTGACCGGACCTATAAACAGCTTCGATCTTCCCACGAGAAGACGCACCGAATCAACGACGTCTCGAATCGAATTCAGACACTCATTGATATGACGCTTATCATTGACATGCATCTCAGGAGTGATTGAAAAACAGTATTCATTCGAAGACTCGGGAAATTCTTGGTAATTCCTATTGAACTCCGCAAAATGACCCCGGGTTCCCGATCCCAATTGAACATTACGACCACCTATTGAATCGACGAGGCAATTCCAAACCTCAACATCGGTATAGTGAACCGACTTCCTAAATACAGATATGGACCTAATATCGGCACCGCAAGACAACACCCTGTCAACCATGTCTCGAAGGCCTTCAAGTGAATCAATTGACAATCTCACATCAAGCGGAATTGAGGTCCCAGAAATCTCGCTCATGGCAGATCGAAGGATTTTCCCGAGGTCAAATCCTTCAGAGGCTTCGACCAACAATGACGCCGGTGAGACCTTTTCGAGATCTAATGCGTTCACAGCATTGGAAAATGACGTCGTAGCACCGACCGAGATTCTCGGGATCGCGAACGGTCGACCCTCTTCCGACAGCTTCCAGTCCGCGCCGACACCACCAACGGGATTCTCCACCGGATTCTCATCATCTCGAGCCGACAATCGCAATTCCTGCACAACTTCATCTCCCCCCCTAATCACATAAGGAAACGGAAGCGACAGTGGTCGTGAATATATCTTGAACGAAGAATCACACCAGTTCCGCTGATCCTCCATCTCAAATTCGTCACCAAAGAATGAGATACCGAATTTGACACCGGACCTGGCCAGATCAAGCTGACTGATGTCAAGAATTGGCTGATAGGGAGATATCGTAATCGGAAGACGTGACCTTCCTACTCTGCCACGTGTTGTCGCATACTCAAGATCGCTTCCCGCAAGCTCGGACGGAATTGTTGCAGTGATTCCGACTCTATTAACCAAGACATCATTTCCCGCGCGAAAAACATACTTCACATTCAGAGATTCCTGCGTGACTGACAGACTCAATCTCCCGGTCGCAGTTCCCCCCGAGAACCGATACTCTTCCCCGACAATCCAATCTCCTTGCTCGTTGGCATCGGAATGAGGCCGTTCAGAATACAAAATAGGTGCGATTGTGTTCCAGTCCCGATCGCGCACCATCGGTCGGACTGACTCGAAAATCACAACACCATGCCACGAGACCTGCGAAATCGAATCGCCCTCGAGAATCCAGGACCATCCGTTCTCTGCCAAATAGACGGCTTCCCTCTCAGACCGTGCACTCATCAAAGAATTCCTTTCCCATCCCCGAAAAGACGCAGGTAGCCTCGCCATCACTGAGCGATCTCCTCCAGCTCTTGTCCGGGCGCGACATTGGGAAGAAAGAAGGTAGAAATTGCTTGAGCGGCTCCAAGGACCACCGCAATCACAAGCCACGTGGCCTGAAGGCTCGTGACAGACGTGAGACCTGCCCAAAAAATGGAACCGAGCATGAATCCGCCGACGAGCATCGCGCTCATCCATCCCACTCCCAAAGCCCGAACTCTCGTGGGAAACACTTCTGCTTGGTACGTGTATCCAACACCAGACCAAGTTCCGTTTGTCGCTTGATACACCAAGAAGATCGCGACCAACAAGATCGTGTTGCTGTTGCTCGCTAGGATCAGCACTGACAACGGCGCGATCGCCACAGCAGATCCGACCAATACGCTCTTCCTGCCGAACCTTTCACCGAGAGCTCCACCCACAAGGTAGAAAATGACCCCCGCCGCCCCCCCAACAAGGAGAAGCGAAGCGACGTTGTCCGAGCTCCATCCTTTTACTTCAGTCATCCAATAGGCAAGATAGATATTCGTGGCGACGTAAGAGCTGCCATACAAAAGCCAAGTGATCGACATCGTCACGGTCGTCCGACGTATATCTCCGGAAGACGAGAAGAGCTGGCGAAATTCACCCTTGTCCAGCTCGTCAATGTTGACGGCATGCAACTTTTGGAGCCTTGCGACTTCAGGGCCATCACCGTTTGCGTTGGCCTCACGAATTGCCTTGATGTGCAGAAATCGCGGCGATTCTTTGACCCCGCTCCGAGCGATCGCCACCAAGACCAACGGCAAAACACCGAACAGAAAGACAGATCTCCACCCGAGACCAGAGACAAGAAGATACATTCCCGAGGCCATAAATACGCCGACCGTATATCCAGATTGAACAATCGAGTACAGCATTCCGCGCCGCTTTGCTGGTACCTGCTCATTGACAAGAGTGACCGAAACTGCAAGCTCAGCATTCGCAAATCCCGATGCGATCGCACGGACTAGAACGAGACTCCAGAATCCTTGGACAAAGTAGGTGAGCCCCGTGAATACGCCAGCCACTATCAAACACGTCATCCACGCATATCTACGCCCTCGCTTGTCCATCACATAGCCCATTAATAGTGCGATGACAAATTCTGAGAGATAGACAAAGAATCCCATCACACCAAGCATGGATGAGGTAATTCCAAGGTCTTTCGTAATATCAGCAATAGTAAGGTTGAAAAGATTCGTGTCATAGGCAGCCAGTGCCCAGCCAAATAGTGCGACGATTATCAGGTAGGTCGTATACCGACCGCTTGGCGCTTCCTCACTCCGCTCGACTTGCGTCTCCGCGTCCACAGATTCCAGTCCCGACGAATCCACGTTGACTCCTTAGGGTGCCTCTTCATTCGAAGCTCCATTGCTCCGATGACAAAACGCTAGCGCCGACTCAAGAATCGGTCAACCGGTTGACCGATTATCCGACGAAAGTGTGACCCAGCTAACGAATTTGAGATGGCCGCTTCTTGTCCTTGACAGGCAGCGCGCTACATCATGAACGCTCATCCGCGGAAGGACTCGAAACGTAGCCCTCGCTCACGTTGGTCGCTGCCATCCGCTTGGCGGCCGTGGACATGTGTCGCCTCATGGCTTCATCTGCAGCGGATTCATCTCCACTGACCAGGGCGTCGAGAAGCTCCTCATGCTCATGCAGGGCCGTCAGCATTTGTTCTTCGTCCCGGACTTGACGCTCGATCCAGACTCGCAGGAGGGCTCGGGCCGTTGCCGCCAGGTATCGCAGCAGAGAATTCTCCGAGAGACGGGCGAGCTCGACATGGAAGGCCTGGTCGGCCTTGACGTATCCGGCTGTGTCGCCGCTCTCGATCGCATGACGCTGATCGTCAACCGTGGTCCGCAGAGTTGAGAAGTCAAGATCAACAGCGCGCCTCGCCACCGAAACAGCGGCGCAAACCTCCAAAGCCCCGCGAACCTCGGAGAGTTCGGAAAGTGACCCTCTGTCCAACAGCAATCCCCATGACAGTGTGCGAGGCAGGACCGCGGACGTCGACGCACGCACATACGTTCCGGATCCGGGCATGACTTCAACGATGCCCAGGATCTCCAATGCAGAAAGAGCCTCCCGAACGGCAGAACGCCCCACGTTCAGCTTCTCCGCAAGCGACCGCTCGGACGGCAAGCGCTCCCCCACCGCCAATTGTCCGCCGGAGATTGCTGCGAGGATCAGCTGCGCGGTTCGCGCAGACGGAGATGAGCCATCGATCAGAGACGCCTCCGAAAACTGTTCCTCCTCGGGAACTGACCACGGTGATTGTCCCGCGCCTCCAATCCGCATGGTTCAAGCGTATGCGAACATTCACCCGAACTCACGGGGCCACTCTGACGTTCGCCCGACAGCCGCCCAAGGGACACCGGACGGTTGACCTCCTCGCCCGGTTATCCACCTCCGCGACGCCGAGAGCACCGCACTGCACCAAGAAGTCTCCTGCCCCGGTACCCACCAGCCCCGAAGGGCAAGGGATTGCGGCTAGCATCAGGGAGTGACCAAGCAAGCCATCGACCAAGCCGTGGCCCTCGGACCCATCCGGTCCCGAGCACTGCCCGACGACGTCTATGACGTGTTGCTCGACATGCTCACGTGGGGGGAATTGAAGCCTGGCTCGCCCCTCGCCATCGACGGGCTCGCCCGATCACTGGGAGTGTCACCGACTCCGATCCGAGAGGCGCTCGCGCGCCTTGAACACACAGGCTTGGTCCGACGATCCGCTCGCCGCGGATACCGTGTCTCCCCCCTGATGACGCCCGAGCAGATGGCAGAACTTGCCGATGCCCGTCTGGTGCTCGAGACCGGCGCCATCGAACGTGCAATGAAGAACGTCGACCAGCTTCTTCCCGACCTCGAAGAGGCCTTCGCGCGACACCAAGAAGCCGCACGCGCTGTGTCCGAACCGCAGAGCGGACTCACACACGAGAACCTGCGTCGCTATTTCGAAGAAGACTGGTCATTCCACCAAGCGATTCTGGACCATTGCGGAAATCGATACATCGAGCGCTCTGTCAATTCACTGTCATTCAGCGTCCACCGCATGCGCCAGACAACCGGACTGGGTACCACCGATGCTCCGATAGCCGTCGACGAACACGAGCGCATCCTGCTCGCCGTCCGTAACAACGACTCAGACATGGCGGTCTCCCAGATGTACTACCACCTGGCCAACGTGGGCTCCCGTTCAGCATTCAGATCGGGGCCGAGCGACACTCGAGGAATTCCGATCCACTCGGGCACCCGAGAACAGACCACCTGACGAACATCCGCCCCGGTCTCCCGGGAGCCGCCTGAACAAGGGCCCGAAGACAATTGGTGGGGTCGGACCCCCTCGGATCCGACCCCACCAGCTCCCGAAGTCATCCATACCCTTCAGGAGGTCTTTTCCAGAGTCAGGTCTCCGTCCTTGAACTCGATCGACACGGGGTTCTTTCCACCCCACACACGTTTGAGGACAAAGGTTCCCGCAGCGCCAATCACAAGGACAAGCGCGAGCATGTACATTCCATTCTGCGGCGAACCAGTTGCATCAGATATCGCTCCCACCGCATAGGGCCCGACAAAGCCCCCAATGTTTCCGAATGAGTTGATGAACGCAATTCCCACAGCCGCGCTCCCACCAACAAGATACCGCTCTGGAAGAGACCAGAATATTCCGGAGATCGAGTAGACGCAAAATGCCGCCAACGACATTGCAGAGAGTTGTGCGATCGGCGCCGAGACGACGCCCGCCAAGCCCACACCCACCGCAGCTCCAACGAATATCACCGAAAGCGGGATCCAATTCTCCTTGAACGTGCTCGCCCATCGAGAAGTCACCAGGATTCCGATGAAGCCGAACACGTAGGGGATCGCAGAGAGCCAACCGGTCACCACGTCGCTCGGCGAGAACCGGCTGACCACCGACGGCAACCAGAAGCTCAGCCCATAGACACCGACCGTGGACGGGAAGAACAACAGGGCAAATCCCCAGACGTACTTCGAGCCCAGGGCTGCCAGAGAATTCGCATGTTCAACCTGACCGAGTTCTTTTTTGTCCTTCTCAAGCTCGTTCTCAATCCATTCAGCCTCGGAATCACTGATCCATTTCGCATCGCGCGGAGAATCCCTCAGCAAGAGCAGTGTTGGTATTCCTGACAGCACCGCAACAGCACCGCACAGGATGAACATCCAGTGCCATCCTCTGAGGCCGAACCAATTGACACCGAGCATCCAGCCGGCAATCGGGCTCATGATGAGGAACGCCAGAACTTGGGCAAGGACGAACGTGCCCGTTGCCTTCGTCCGATGACGCTGCGGGTACCAAAGCGTGAGGTAGTAGAGGATTCCTGGATAGAATCCGGCTTCCGCCACTCCCAATGCAAATCGAAGAACATAGAACATTCCAGAATTTCGTGTCAATGCCATTGCCATGGTCACAAGGCCCCACGTGACCAAGATCCTTGTGAACCATTTACGAGGGCCAAATTTCGGCATGACCCAGCTTGACGGAACCTCGAACAGGAAGTATCCGAGGAAGAAAAGCCCCGCCCCTAATCCATAGGCGGTGTCAGAAAGACCAACATCCGCGCCCATTTCAAGTTTTGCGAATCCAATGACAGACCTGTCGACATACGCAACCGTGTACAGGACCATGACGAGTGGAACGATATGGTGGGTAATCTTCTTCACCAGATCGTTCTCATTGACGACCACATGCTTTGAGTCCACATTGACCCCCTGAATATACTTTTTCAAGTCAAAAACAGGTGGCAGGAACCGACATTGGTTCCCGCCACCGACCAATCACTCGCTCGTCGTGCTGGAAAACCGAGATCCCGCTGGAGCAGGACCCATTTCATGAACAAGATCCCGCATCTTTGCGTAGGCCTCGTTCCGGTAAGCGATCAGTTCTTGCTTCTCGCTCTCGTCAAAGTCTCCGGTGAGGCCTTTCCCGTTCTTGATCCCGAGTCGCCCGGATTCAACTGCATCAACGAGAAGCTGAGGCGTTTTCAAGCGCTCGCCATAAGCGCTCTCAAACGTCTTGAAGCAATTGACATAGACATCCAGACCAGCTTGGTCAGCAATTGCAAACGGGCCAAAGAATCCCAACCTGAACCCAAAGGTCGTGCGCACGATGATGTCAACGTCCTCCATCGTGGCCACGCCCTCTTCGACAACGTTGCAGGCCTCTTTGAGAAGAGCATACTGGAGCCGATTCAGCACCATGCCGGGGGTGTCCGCCACCTGCGCGCCCAAACGACCACAACGTTCAAGAATTCCCTTCACGGTGGAGACGGCCTCCGCGCTCGTCTCCTTGCTGGCCACAAGCTCGACACCCGGAATGAAGGGCGCGGGATTCGAGAAGTGTACGGTGAGAAATCGCTCCGGATTCTTGACGGCAGGCTCGAGGATGTGAACCGGGATCGTTGAGGTATTGGTCCCGATAATCGCATAGTCGGGGGCCGCTGAGGAGATTCTGGACAGAACATCTTTCTTCACGTCTGGAAGCTCGAAGACTGCTTCTTCAACAAAGTCTGCATCTGCGACTGCGTTCTCAATCGTGCCTCCGTCGGTCAGACCTTTCGAGATCTGCCGAGTCGCCCCTTTGGGATAGAGACCTTGGTCCTCAAATTCTTGCGCCTCTTTCAGAAGCCGTTTGAGGGATTCCTTCGTCTTCGCCTCGTCAGCGTCCGCGATCATGACGGAATATCCCCCCAGCGCGAGAGACTGCGCGATACCTCCGCCCATGTACCCCGCCCCGACAACGGCGACTCTCGAGATTTCTTTGGTCATGTTCTCTCCTCGTTGAGAAGGCTGAAACAGCCTCGTTGTTGATGGTCTCGAACGCGATCACGCAAGTGAAGACCGAAGCACGTCTCGAATGTACTGAGCGTTTTCCGCTCCGACGCCGAGCCAGTCGGACCCGTAATGCTCAGTCATGAACGGTCCGGAGTAGCCCAGAGCCAACGCACGCCGGATGACCTCGCGGTAATTGACGACCCCGTACTTCAAGGGAACCGGTGCCGACATGTAGCTCCCCGTTGCCGGGTCTTCGTCACGGATGTAGTTCTTGATGTGCCAGTAGTTCGCATACGGCAGCACCTTCGCGTACATCTCCTGATAGGTCGGTATCGGCCGGTGCAGTCGGATGAGGTTGCCGATATCCGGATTGATCCCCACTGCCGGATGATCGACATCCTTCAGAAAGGCGACCGCATCGTCCGCAGTACCGATGTAAGTGTCCTCGTAGATCTCGAGGCTGATCCCCAGTCCTACTCTTTGCGCATGGTCGGCCAGGTCTCGCACCCGTTCTATCGCCAATCCGCGCAAGGCAGGATCGTCATGATGTCCGTCCGCCAGCCAGAACCACAGGGCCTTCTTCTGAGCGGGCGTCAGAGCCTGCAGAAAGCCGATGTTGACGATCGTTGCCCCGAGCTCCGCCGCCCGATCGATGGTCCGGTGAATCGTTGCGACATTCTTTTCGCCGTTCTCGACGTCGACCACACTGTTGCGCCCAATCGAGATGGCGGCTGTCTTCAGGCCCACTTCGTCCAGAAGATCACGGTATTCCGAAAGTCGCTTCTCGCTCAGGTCCGCGATGGGGATCCAGTCGTCCATTGGGTCGATGTGCGTAAATCCGAGTTCTGCGATCTGTTGCAGCTGGTCTCGCCACACTGCTCGAGGCGCGTCGGCGATGGGCGTGCCGTCCTCGGCAAGAGAACCAAAGTTCACCTTGCAGGCGATCGGCCAATCCTCAACCGTGTACATGAATTCCTCCTCGTTCGCGTCCTTGCGTGCTCCAAACATATATCCTATACGATCTATGAATTGCAGATCTCTCGAGATATGACACGCATCACAGGTCCTATCACGCCGCTTCCACTCCACGCCCGACGCACAGACTCACACAGTGACGTCGTCCGTCTACTCGCCCACCCTTGGCGGTAGCGTGTGCTCCAGACCCACACCGGACAGGAGCAGCCATGACGACCCGAACCTTCACCGACGACCAACTCCGCCGAATCGGTGGCCTCAAGTGGACCGGCATCAGGGCGAAGGACGGATCACCCACGATCGGCGCGTGGGTCGCGGAGATGGATTTCGGAACGGACCCACAGGTCGCTGACACGATGAAATCCGCCATCGACGACGGCCTGCTCGGCTACCAGCCCACGTGGCTCGCCGAGCACGTCAGCGAGGCGCTCGCTCAGTTCGAGCGATGTCGATTCGGCTGGGAGCTCGACCCGGCCCACATCCGCTTGGCGGAGTCAGTCCTGCTCGCACTGCGCGCGACGATCTCCCACCTCGTGCGCCCGGGCGCCCCCATCATCGTTCCCACGCCCAACTACATGCCATTCCTGACGATGCCGGGCGAACTCGGCCACCCGGTCATCGAGGTCCCGTCCCTCCACGGAGAGGCCGCGCACGGCCGCGGCTGGGAGCTTGACCTCGACGGGATTCGCGCTGCATTCGAGGAGGGTGCGGGTCTCCTCATCCTCTGCAATCCGTGGAACCCCACCGGCCGCGTCCTCTCCGCGGAGGAACTACGCGCCGTCCACGCAGTCGTTTCCGACTACGACGCGCTGCTCTTCTCCGATGAGATCCACGCTCCCCTGGTCTTCGACGACTCCAGCGCCTTCATCTCCTACGCGCGACTCGGACCGGAGTTCGCGGCCCGCACTGTCACCGCGACCGCCGCATCCAAAGGCTGGAACATCGCCGGTCTTCCCTGCGCCCAGGTCATCCTGCCCGACGAGGCTCTGCGGCAGCGTTGGGACGAGTTCGGCTCCGAGGTGGCCCACGGCGCATCGACGATCGGTGCTCTCGGCGCGATCACAGCCTTCACCCACGATGATTCCTGGCAACGCGAGGTGCTCTCTGATGTCCGCGCCAACGTCGACCTTGTCGAGGACGCGCTGGCGGGAACCCCCGTCGACTTCACGCGCCCGCAAGCGACCTACCTGACCTGGTGGGGATTCGGGGCGGTCCCCCTGGAGCCCTCACCCGCAGCGGTGCTGCGCGAACGCGCCCACGTCGCCACAAATGCCGGCGTCACACTGGGCACCGGGTACGAGCAATGGGCGCGCTTCAATCTCGCGTGCAGCAACGATGTGACCTCGCGGATCATCGAGAGCGTCCTCGGCGTGCTCCCTCGGTGAGGGTTCACACCGCGAGCACGGCCTCGATCCCCCGGCGCACGTCCGATCCGGCGCGCGCGGCGGCCTCGACGACCACGCTGGGATCGATCGGCGCTGTCGCGAAGGACAGGTCGGAGACGACGCTCATCCCGCACACCCGAACACCGAGTGCATGCAGACTCAGCGCTTCCATGACGGTCGACATCCCGACGCAGTCCGCTCCCGTGGAAGCCAGCCACCGGGTCTCTGCGCGGGTCTGGTACTCGGGCCCCGGGAGGATCGCATAGGTTCCCCGACGTTGGCAGACCGTGCCCAGAGCGCCGGTCAGCACCGGGTCCCACACGTGGGTGGTGTCGAGGAAGACCGTGCCGTCGAAGGGAGAAGTCCCCGAGAAGTTCAGGTGGTCCTCGATGACCATCACGTCCCCGAGCTCCCAGTCGCGCAGGCATCCGTTCGCATTGCAGAGGATCGCCCGAGCGACCCCGCTCACCGCACACGCCCGCACGAAGGCCGTGACGCGCGCGGCCGACACACCCTCGTAGAGATGCGTGCGTCCGAGCGCGACGAGGACGCGCCGGCCGTTCCAGTCGTAGGAGCGGACCTCGTCAACGTGGCCATCGGCAACGGGTTCCCCCACCCCGGGCACGTCCGAGAGAGCGAACCGGGCGACCGGTTCGCCCCACCCGGCGTCGCTGCCGGAACCGTCCAGTGACTCCGCCAACCCTGATCCGAGCACGACAACCGCGTCATGGCGATCCGCTTCGGTCGCCTCGGCGATGAAGTGGGCCGCGCGGCGCTGTTCCTCACTGATGAGGGCCATGGGGAACTCGTCCGGCGTCATCGCCATCTCACCTCTCTTGCGAGGACGGAGCCGTCCTCGTCGGGGAGGACGCCGGTCCTTGTTCGAAAGCCCGTGCGCCCTGACGCTCCTGGGCGCGAACCCGGCCTCGTGATGTCAGCAGATATCCGAGGAATCCGACCACCATCGCCAGAAGGATGCCGATGTTCGAATACGCCCATGCTCCTTCGCGACCGCCGAGCGGGCCGAGAAGGTAACCTTGCCAGGACAGCCACGAGGCGTTCGTATTGACGACCAGCCCCCAGCCCACGATCGTCGCGATGAGCAACGAGGCGACCGCGCCCCGGTTCACTGACCCGTAGACGCCGTGACGTCGGAAGAGGTCCGGCTCGTTGTAGTCGCCGTGGCGCAGAAGGATGTCGGCGATCATTACACCGCCCCACCCGGCGATGACGACACCCAATGTGGTGAGGAACCCGTTGAACGGCGTGATGAAGTCGGGAGCAAAGAAGACGACGGCAATCGTGCCGACCAACATGATCGTTCCGTCGATCCCGGTGGCAACCGGGCGGACAATTGGCACACCCGTGGCCAGGAGCGACAAGCCGGAGGAATAGATGTCCATGACGATGCCGCCGATGAGCCCGAGGATCGCGACGAGGGCGAAGGGGGTGAGGAACCAGGTCGGCAGGATCGTCGTCAATGCACCGATGGGATCGAGGTTGATCGCCTCTCCCAGATCAGCATCCGAACCCACGAGCAGAAGCCCGGAGATGACGACGACGAGTGTGGGCAACGCGGATCCGACGGTCGTCCAGAACACGACGCCGCTGGTTGAGGACGTCCGAGGAAGATAGCGGGAGTAGTCTGCCGCCGCGTTGATCCAGCCGAAACCGAAGCCCGCAAGCAACATGCACAGCGCACCAATGACGGCGGTGGTCGGTCCCGCTGGGATCGCCGAGACGACGGACCAGTCGACGCTCGGCAGCACGAGGGCGAGGTAGATGACGGTGAGGATCGCGGTCGCCCAGGTAATCCACGTCTGAACGCGCATGATCGTGTCGAAGCCGAGCACACCGGATCCGGCCGCAATCGCGACAACGAGGATCAAGGCAACGATCTGGGCGGCGACGTGGTTGCCCACCCCGAGCGCACCCATGACCGTGGCCGCGGCCTGGACCGCCATGATGCAGAGGAAGGTCTCCCACCCGACCGTGAGAATCCATGAGATCAGAGCGGAGATCCGGTTCCCGTCATGGCCGAACGCCGCACGCGAGAGGACCAGTGTCGGGGCGGATCCTCGTTTGCCAGCGATCGCGATAACGCCGCAGACGAGGAAGGAGAAGACGACTCCAATGACGGAGGCAATGACCGCCTGCCAAAACGAGATTCCGAAGCCCAGGACCCACGCTCCCCAGGAGATCCCGAGAACGGAGATGTTCGCTGCGAACCACGGCATGAACAAGTCGGAGGGTTTCCCCTTGCGATCCGACTCCGGGATGACGTCGAGGCCGACCATCTCAATGGTCAGCGCCGAGGATTGCGGCGACGGCTCGGGTTCGGCCAGAGAATTCGGAGCGGACGGTGACTGCGGAGAGCTGCTCATGGGTCCTCCTGTGCGCCGGGTCAAGACGAGGCTACCGAGAACTCAGCTTACTGTCATGACACCTACCGTGGTCCACTCTCGCGCGGCACAGCACGCGATTCCACCAGTCAGAAGCCGTGAGCACCCGCGACCGGGCCACCGACACGCCTCGCCGCAGCTGGCGGGTCTCAGCGGCGCAGGACCGGATTCGACAGGGTCCCGATGCCCTCGACTGTGACCTCGACATGATCCCCCGCGACGATCGGGCCGACACCCGCCGGTGTCCCCGTGATGATCAGATCACCGGGCAGCAGAGTGAACACCTTCGAGATGTAGGACACGAGCTCGCGCACCGGGGTCAGCATGTGCGCCGTCGTGTCGGACTGTCGTTGCTCCCCGTTGACCGAGGATGACACCCGCAGATCCGTCACATTCAAGGTCGGATCGACGACGATCCACGGCCCGATCGGGCAAGCAGTGTCGAATCCCTTGGCACGCGTCCACTGGCCGTCGGCCCGCTGGGCATCACGCGCGGAGACATCATTGGCGCAGGTGTACCCCAGGATGATGCCGTCGACATCCTCGGGCTCAACATCCTTCGCCAGGGCCTTGATGACGACGGCGAGCTCAGCCTCGTGATGGACCTCCTGCGACCAGGACGGCAGGACGATCGGATCATCCGGGCCAATGACCGAGGTGTTGGGCTTGAGGAAAAGGATCGGGTGATCCGGAGCCTCCCCACCCATCTCACGGGCATGGTCGGCATAGTTCTTGCCGACACCGACGACCTTCGACCGAGGGATCACAGGAGACAGCAGATGAATGTCCTCCAACTCCACGATCTGCCCCGACGGCTCAACAGGCGCGAAGAGAGGATCGTTCTTGAGCACGACCACGCGGGTCGATCCGTCGTCGAGGACGCCGTAATGCGGTGAGTCACCGTCGGAGAAGCGCACGATTCGCATGAGTTCACCCTAGAACAGGAAAGGTGGACTCGGAGGATGGCGTCCGTCCGACCGACACTCCCGTCGATGCTCCGGCCTGCGAGCAGGACAACCCGAGCAGAGACAGGCTCCAGAAGTCTGCGAGAATGCCCTCATGACGGCGATGCTCAACGATCTGCTCGACAGTCTGGAGGACCGCGGTCAGCTCGACGACGTGGACGCCCTCTTCGAGGCCTTCTCCGGATGGGCCGAAGGCACCGGCCGCCCGCTCTATCCCCATCAGGAGGAGGCACTCCTGGAGATCCTCGACGGGAACCACGTGATCGCGGCGACCCCGACCGGATCGGGCAAGTCGATGATCGCCCTCGCCGCGCATTTCGTCTCCCTCGCCCACGGGGGACGCTCCTACTACACGGCACCGCTCAAAGCACTCGTCTCGGAGAAGTTCTTCGACCTCGTGGCGCTTTTTGGCGCCAGCAACGTCGGAATGGTCACTGGTGACGTCTCCCTGAACGCCGACGCGCCGATCATCTGCTGCACCGCCGAGATCCTCGCGAATCAATCTTTGCGCGAAGGTCCCGCCCTAGACACCGACATGGTCGTCATGGACGAGTTCCACTTCTACGGCGACCCACAACGTGGCTGGGCCTGGCAGGTCCCGCTCCTTGAGCTGACTCGTCCCCAGTTCGTCGCAATGTCAGCGACATTGGGCGACACCACGCGCTTCCGAGCGCAGTGGGAAGAGCGCACCGGACGCCCGGTCGCCCTCATCGCCGACGCCGAGCGTCCCGTCCCCCTGGAGTTCGACTACGTCGTCGACGACATCCACACCACCGTCGAGCGATTGCTGTCCGAGGGCCGCCAACCCGTCTACATCGTCCACTTCGCCCAGCGCGACGCCATCCAGACCGCCCAATCCTTCGATCGGGCGACGCTGCTGGACCGCGAACAACGCGACCGGATCGCGACGGCGCTGAGCGGCGTCCGCTTCGGGCGCGGATTCGGCCAGACACTGCGTCACTTGCTCGCTCAGGGCATCGGCGTCCACCACGCCGGAATGCTGCCGCGCTACCGACGCCTCGTCGAACGCCTGACCCAGCAGGGTCTGCTCCCGATCGTCTGTGGAACGGACACCCTGGGGGTCGGCATCAACGTTCCGATCCGCACCGTCCTGATGACCTCGCTCGTCAAATTCGATGGGACCCGAATGCGCCATCTCTCGGCGCGCGAGTTCCATCAGATCGCCGGGCGCGCAGGTCGGGCTGGCTTCGATTCAGTAGGGTTCGTCCGTGTCCTCGCCCCCACCCACGAGGTCGACAACGCGCGTGCTCGGGCCCGCCTGTCCGCTGCCGAGGAGGCGGCTCAAGATGAGCGAGCCGCCAAGCGCGCAAAGAAGAAGGCCCAGAAATCACGGCCGAAAGGACCCAACGAAGGCCAGATCTCCTGGACACGCTCAACCTTCGAACGTCTGCGCGACGCCGAGCCGGAACCCCTGGCCTCCCAGTTCTCGATGTCACATTCGATGGCGCTCAACGTCTTGGCCGGGCCCTCCACCCGCGATCCCGGCGAACACCTGGTCCATCTGGCCACCGACAACGACGACCCGCCGCGCGAGACGAATCCGCACCTGCGCCGCCTCGCCGAGATCTATCAGTCGATGCGCCAGTCGAAGGTCATCGACCACGTGTCTTCCGCCCAAGCCGCCACCGATGGTCTGCCTCGTTTGAGGCTCGTCGCCGATCTGCCCGACGACTTCGCACTCAACCAGCCGCTGTCCCCCTTCGCGTTAGCCGCCCTCGACCTGCTTGATCGGGACGCGCCGACCTACGCCCTCGACGTCGTCTCCGTCGTCGAGTCCGTCTTGGAGGATCCCCGCCCTCTGCTCTTCGCTCAGCAGAAGGCGGCCCGCGGCGAGGCCGTCGCCGCCATGAAGGCGGAAGGTCTGGAGTACGACGAGCGCATGGCCGCCCTCGAGGACGTCACCTGGCCCAAGCCGCTCGACGAATTGCTCGAGGGCGCATTCGCGACCTACGTCCGCTCCAATCCCTGGGTCGGCGACTTGGAGATCTCCCCGAAGTCCGTCGTGCGCGAAATGGTCGAGAACGCGATGACCTTCACGGAGCTGATCTCCCGCTACGACATCGGTCGTTCCGAGGGCGTCGTCCTGCGCTATCTGACGGATGCCTATCGCGCCCTGCGCCAGATCGTGCCCGAGGCGGCGATGACTGAGGAAGTCGGCGCCATCACAGACTGGCTCCAGACGCTGATCCGCTCGGTCGATTCCTCGCTACTCGACGAGTGGGAGGCGCTCGCCTCCGGTCGGATCACTGACGCGCAGGACGAGGACGGGATCGGCGCCTCCGGGGAGGAACTCGCCTTCGGGGCCGACGAGGACGGAACGGTCGTCTTCTCTGCGAACCGGCACGTCTTCCGCACCGCAATTCGCACGGCGTTGTTCCGGCGGATCGAGCTGATGAGCCGCGACAACGCCGAGGGTCTCGCTCGTCTCGACGGCCCGTCCGGCTGGGATGCACTCACGTGGGAGGCGGCACTCAGCAGTTACTGGGACGTCCACGAGTGGATCGGGATCGACCAGCGCGCCCGCGCGGGCGACCTCGTGACGCTGATCGAAGGCCCGAATCGGGCCGATCTGTTGGCCTCAGGAGCACCCGAGCCGGTAGCCGACGCTGTCGATGCAGGGTCGGACGGGTACTGGCTCGCGCGACAGGTGCTGCTCGATCCCGATGGCGATCTCGACTGGCATTTCACGGCGCTCGTCGACGTTCCGGAGTCGGATCGCACGGGAGTGGTCGTTCTGCGCCCTCTTGCCCTGAACGACCGCTGAGGAGCCACCTCGTCCAGCTTGCGGACGCATACCGTGCGACAGGTCACAGAGTCACCTGTCGTTGATTAGGTTTCGCTAACCTAAGAATACCTTGCCTGACATGCGGGCACACATTCAGGACAGCATGCAGTCCGTCCAGCTAGGAGCACCCATGCGAGCGCTCACCACGCGCCTATTCACCCTCATCACCACCAGCCTCGGCGTTGTCGCCCTGGCCGCCTGCTCGCCGGGCGCCGGTCAATCCGCGCAGTCCGACGGGACCGAGGCCTCATCCTCCCCATCCATCTCCGCGGCCGACTCGATCTGGCCGCGCACGATCACCCATGAGCTCGGCGAGACGACCCTCGACGCGAAACCCGAACGAATCGTCTCGACCTCGATCTCCGTGACGGGAACGCTCCTGGCGATCGACGCTCCGATCGTCGCCTCTGCAGCGACCTCAGTCTCATCCCTGACGGACGACAAGGGCTTCTTCTCACAGTGGGCGAGCGTCGCCGATGAGCGCGGGGTCGACGTCCTCTACGACAACCTTGAGTTCGACATGGAGGCACTCATTGCGGCGGACCCAGATCTGGTCATCATCTCGACGTCGGGCGCGGACTCGGTCGTTGACCAATACGACCAGATCGCTGCACAGTTCCCCACGATCGTGGTCGATTATTCGAGTGAGTCGTGGCAGAATCTGGCCGCCGAACTCGGCACCGCCACCGGACTGGAGGACCAGGCCAGCGCCGCCGTCGACGATTTCAACGCCTACACCGCGAGCGCCAAAGAAAAGATCACACCCCGCGAGGGCGGTGTCTCGATCGTCTCCTTCAACGGCGCCGGGAAGGACCAGGGCGTCGGCAAGGTGACCGGGCCCCACGCCGACATCATGACAGCTCTCGGAATCGACGTCGTCGAGGCCCCCGAAGAATACGACACCAGCGAGACAGCACGCTCGGACTTCGCTTTCGTCACCCTGGAGAACCTTCCCGCATCGGTGGGTGGAACGTCCGTCTTCCTGTTGACGGGGACCGACGCAACGGTCGAGGCCTTCGAGTCCGAGCCCATCCTGGCGAACGTGCCTGCCGTCCAGTCCAAGCAGGTCTACCCGCTCGGACCAACGTCCTTCCGCATCGACTACTACTCCGGCAAGCTCTTCGTCGACGCGGTCGTCGACGCGTTGAGCTGAATCACTCTCAATGACCGCTCTCGCACCCCGGGGCGGGTCCGGATCCGATGGTCCGGCACCCGTCCCGTCGGTCGTGTCCGCGAACCCGGAGCGGACGGCATCGGTCACACGCAGTGCGAACCGTCGGCGAGGAACAATCCTCACGCTCCTCGTCGTCGCACTGGTCCCTCTGTCGGCGGCAAGCCTGGCCATCGGATCCCGCCTCATCCCCATCGGAACGGTCTTGCAGGCCCTGGTTGCCTTCGATCCGACGAATGACAACCAGCTGATCATCCGTGAGCTGCGGATTCCCCGCACGATCATCGCGATCCTGGCGGGGGGTTGCCTGGGTCTGGCCGGAGCACTCATGCAGTCCCTGACACGCAACGCCCTGGCGGAGCCTGGCACGCTCGGCGTCAACGCCGGAGCCGCGGCGGGTGTTGTCATCGGTCTGATGATGACCGGGGTGTCCGACATCGCCGTCTATGTGTGGTTTGCCTTCGCGGGGGCCGGAATCGCCTCGCTGCTCGTCCACCGACTCGGGCGCGCGGGCGAGGCCGGGGTCAATCCCGTGCGCCTCGTGCTCGCGGGAGCCAGCCTGTCGATCATGCTCTCTGCGGTGACCGACATCGTGATCGTCTCCCAGAGCGACACCGTCTTCGACAGTTTCCGGAACTGGGCGACCGGATCGTTGCAGGGGCGAGGATGGGAGACGCTTCCCGTCGCCGGCCTCTGCCTGACCGCTGGAGCGCTCCTGTGCCTCACTCTGACGGGGCCCCTGAACTCCGTCTCATTGGGGACGGACTTGGCTCGAGCACTCGGGCTCGACGTGCGCCGGACCTGGACGCTGACGAACCTCGCGATCCTCGTGCTCGCGGGAGGCGCGACCGCCGCCGTCGGGCCGATCTCGTTCGTCGGGCTGGCGGCACCCCATGTGGCCCGCGCACTGGTCGGCGCCGACCACCGCTGGGTCCTGCCGACCTCGTGCGTCCTGGCCGCGCTCGTCCTGCTCGTCGCAGACATCCTCGGAAGAGTCGTCATCTTCCCCGGCGAGATCGGGGCGGGCATCATGACGGCTCTGATCGGCGCGCCCTTCTTCGTGGCGCTCGTGCGACGGGGGCGGGTGAACGCGCTGTGAGCGCGGATCTGCGGACCTCGATCCCCTCGATCCCGGGGCGGACGACCGAGGATTCCACACACGGGACACGTCCCCCCCTGCTCCGGGTCCTTCGCCTGCGCATCGGTCCCATCCGCCTGCGCGTCGAGCGACGCATCCTCGTCGTCCTCGTCGTCCTCGTGACATCGACCCTCCTCCTGTCGGCTCTCTCGATCGCTTCCGGCTCTGTGCCCCTCGGGATACGCGAGGTCATCGACGCCGTCCTGGCCGGACCGGGCACGGGTCGGACCGCCCGCATCGTGTGGGAGATCCGTCTGCCTCGCGCCGTCACGGCGGTCGCCGTGGGCATGGCGTTGGGCGCCGCCGGATGCACCTTCCAGTCCGTGTCCCGCAATGCGCTCGGCTCGCCCGACATTATTGGATTCACCACGGGCGCTGCCACCGGCGCCGTCATCCAGATCGTCGTCATCGGCGCCGGATCGGGGGCGACCTCGCTCGCTGCCGTCGTCTCCGGACTCGCGACCGCGATCGTCGTCTACGTGCTGTCCCGCCACGACGGCGTCAGCGGTGGCTACCGTCTGGTTCTCATCGGCATCGGAGTGAGCGCTTTTCTCAGCGCCCTCAATACGTTGGTCCTCGCCCGCGGCGACCTCGATCTCGCGACCCGCGCGCGAATCTGGCTGTCCGGGTCTCTCAACGCCCGGACCTGGGACGACGCCGGTCCTGTCATCCTCGCGGTCCTCGTCGCGGTCCCAGTGTTGGCTGGGGCCGCCCGACGCCTCGACGTCCTGGAGATGGGCGACGATCAGGCGGAGCAACTCGGCATCGATCCCGAGCGGACCCGCATCATCGTCATGATGGCGTCGGTCGTTCTCACGGCAGCGGCGGTGGCCGCGGCCGGCCCCATCGCCTTCATCGCTCTGGCAGCTCCCCAACTCGCCCGGAGGCTCACTCGGGTCCCCCGCGTCCAGGTCTTCACGTCGGCGATGATGGGAGCCGCGTTGCTGTGTACGGCCGACCTCGTCAGCGTCCATCTGCCCGTCGACGTTGCCATGCCCGTCGGTCTGACGACCGGCGCCCTGGGAGGCATGTATCTCCTGTGGGTCCTCACGAGGACGCGCGCGCTGTGAGCATCTTCCATTCCGATGGGGCGACGCGCCCCGACCTGGAGTCTCCCGACATGGCCACCCTTCCACCCCTGCAGGGCACCGACCTCACCCTCGGATACGGTGCGACGACGGTCAGCGAGCACCTCGACGTCGGCATCCCCGACGGGTCGTTCACCGCGATCATCGGGCCGAACGCCTGTGGAAAGTCAACGTTGCTGCGGGCACTGTCCCGTCTGCTGGATCCCGAAGGCGGCCAAGTGATCCTCGACGGGCGCGACATCCGCCGCTACCCGTCGAAGGTCGTCGCGCGCCGACTTGGGCTCCTCCCCCAGTCCTCGACGAGCCCGGAGGGGATCTCCGTGCGCGACCTGGTGGCCCGCGGTCGATTCCCCCATCAGGCGCTGTTGCGACAGTGGTCGATCGCCGACGACGAGGCCGTCGCCCGAGCGCTTGCATCGACCGGTGTCACGGATCTGGCCGACCGCCGCGTCGACGAGCTCTCCGGTGGGCAGAAGCAACGCGTGTGGCTCTCGCTCGTGCTCGCCCAGGAGACATCGCTGTTGCTCTTGGACGAGCCGACCACCTTCCTCGACATCACCCACCAGCTCGAGGTCCTCGACCTGTGTCGCGACCTCCACGACAGCGGCCGCTACACGTTGGTCGCCGTTCTCCATGACCTGAATCTCGCGTTCCGTTACGCCTCCCATCTGATCGTCATGAAGGAAGGCCGGGTTGTCGCTCAGGGGATTCCGGAGGACATCGTCACTGCCGATCTCATCTCCGAGGTCTACGACATTGCCTGCCTGTGTCTGCCCGATCCCGTGACCGGGCGTCCCTGGATCATTCCCACCGAAAGCGACCGACCCGGAAGGACCCCCACATGATGACCGAGGCGCATCCGCATTCCCACTCGCAATATCTGGCCGTCGGGCTGCTCGCGGAAGACCCCCAATGACTGGCGAGGGGATGTGGTGGCGCGACCGGACGGGAGCCCAGCACCGCGAGCGTTCGACCCGAGTTCCGATGGCAGATCCCCCGATCCCCCGTGTTCGCGGTCCGATCGAGGCTGCCTGGGCTGCGACAGGCCAACGCGGGGGCGACGACACCCGCCGCGAGCGCGACGCCTTGACCGCCATCGTCCTGGGGCGGACCAATCCCCTGATCACCGACGATCCCGACGGGTCAGGTACCGACCGGATCTTCACCTGGGTGAGCAACGAAGCCAAGGCATCTCGTGTCCTCCTGTGGATCAACGGTCTCTTCGACCACACGCGCGTCGAGGATTCGGAGATGACGCGTCTGGAGGGCTCCGACCTGTGGACGATCTCTCTGCTCCTTCCCGCGACATGGCGGGGGTCCTATCGCATCGGGGTGTGGGCCGGGCCGGGCGAAGCGCCGTGGAGGCTGGCTGAGGATCGCATGGGGGTGCGTCGGGCCGCTCTCGACCTCGGATGCTCCGATCCTCGCGGGACCGAGGAGATCCACGGGACGGGCGGCGCAACCTTCTCCGTCGCGACCGGGCCCGCCGCACCGCCGCGCCCGTGGCCGATCGTCTCCGTCCCCGCCGGTGCCCATCCGCGCGTCGACCTCGTCGATCTGGGGCCGCAGGTCGGTGGCGGCACGAGCGAGCGGGTGTGGGTCCACCGGCCCCCGGTCGGCGCACTTGGCGGCCCCACTCCGCTGCTGGTCCTCTTCGACGGGCAGGTCTGGAACGAGCAACTCCGTCTGCCCGACCTGTTGGATGCGATGATCCGTGCGGGACGGCTCGCACCCCTTCACGTTGCCATGCTCGATTCGCACGACGTCGCCACCCGCTGGGGCACCCTCGGCGTGCCGTCGGGGCAGGTCGACGTCGTCCTCGACCAGCTGCTGCCCGTGCTCCGAGAGTCTGCGGACATCGATCCCTCGGGCGAAGCCACGGTCGTGTCCGGACAGAGCCTCGGAGGACTGTCGGCGCTGTGGACCGTTTCCCTGTCAGCGGGCGAGGTCCGCCACGCGATCGCCCAGTCGCCGTCCCTCTGGCGCTTTGACGTCGCCGAGGCTCTGACTGGCGAGGACCGCTGGTCCTCGGTCTGTATCCAGTCCGGCTTGTACGAGGGCGACATGCTCGCCGACGCACATGCCCTCATCGAGGACGTACGTCGAGCCGAGCCGGGTACCGACCGCATCCGTCTGGAGGCCATCGAAGGCGGGCACGATTGGGCGTGGTGGCGAGTCCACCTGCTGCGAGCCCTCGTGGACCTGTTCCCGGGCCCCTCCGCGCGCGGTGAGTGACGGCTCAATCCAGCGCCGTCAGTTCCGCCGTATCCGCGCCGCACAGCTCCGCCAGATCCAGGGGCGAGACCTCCACGGACAACCCTCGTTTCCCGCCCGAGACGAGGATCGTCTCGTGGTCGAGTGCAGACTCGTCGAGAAAGGTTCGATGGCGGGTCGTCTGTCCCAGCGGAGAGATCCCCCCGACGACATAGCCGGTGCGACGCTGGGCAACCTGAGGGTCGGCCATCTCGGCGTTCTTGTGCCCGGCCGCTCTGGCGATCGCTTTCATCGAGAGATGGTGGTCGACGGGGATCACCGCGATGACGAATTCCTCCTGGTCGCAGCGCACCATCAGCGTCTTGAACATCCGAGAGGGATCACCCCCGATCTGGGCGGCAGCCTCCTCGCCGAAGGACCGGGCCCGGGCCGAGTGCTGATACTCGTGGAGCGTGAAGTCAACTCCCACTTCCTCGAGGGCCTCGAGGGCACGGGTCGGAGCGGACACGGCATGGCTGTGAGACTTACTCATCTCGCCCCTTAGAACAGGCTCGCGCCGGGCTTCTCGACGATCTGTTTGCCGAAGGGGAAGCAGGTGACCGGGATCAACTTGATGTTCGCGATCGCCACCGGGATCCCGATGATCGTGATCGCTTGGGCGGCGGCCGTCGTGATGTGGCCGATGGCCAGCCACAGGCCCGCCACGAGGAACCATACGACGTTCATCAACGCGGATCCGAGCCCGGCGCCAGGCTTGTCGACAACGGTCCGCCCAAAAGGCCAGATGACGTAGTTCGCCATCCGAAAACATGCCAGCCCGGCCGGAATCGTCACGATGAGAACGCATCCCAGGACACCGAAGACGATGTAGGCGACGAACAGCCACAGTCCCCCGAAGAAGAACCAGATGAGGTTGAGCACGGTACGCATCACAGTCTCCTGTTCGTCGCGGACCTCCATTGTCGCATTCCCGCGTCGAGGGCTCCCATTCGGAGGTCCTCGCCTCTCCCGATCGGAGCAGGGCTGCACACCCCCACGCCCTCCGCGTAGGATCGGCGAGTGACTTTGGCCGAACAGATCGATCGCACACGCATTCGGATCGATGCTGCCCTGACCAACTCCGGTCGCACTGACCCGGTCACCCTCGAACTGGCAGTCAAGATGCGCACTCCCGAGATCTGCCGGGAGGCCGCCCGGTGTTTGAGTGACCTTGGTCTGCCTGTCGTCCTCGGTCACAACCGCGTCCAGGAGGCCCACGCCACAGCCGAGGCTATCCGTGAAGTACCCGGTGCCTCTATCCACTTGATCGGGCCTCTCCAGTCCAACAAGGTCAACCAGGCGCTCGCGTTCTGCGACCTGATCGAGACCGTCGACTCACGTGATCTCGTCGAACGGCTCGACCGCCGCTGTGCCCGGGGGCTGCCTGTCCTGGTCCAGGTCAACACCTCCGGGGAGGCCTCCAAACGCGGGTGCCGCCCCGAGGACGTCGACTCACTCATCGAATGCGTCGAGCTGGCAGGAAATCTCCGCCTCGAGGGGTTCATGACCGTCGGCCTCCACTCCGACGTCGAGGCAGAGGTCCGCGACTCCTACGCCCGCCTGCGCGAGATCCGTGATCGGACCGCCGAACAGCTCGTGATCTCCGAATCCGATCTCGCCCTGTCAATGGGAATGTCTGCTGACCTCGAGTGGGCGATCGCCGAGGGAGCGACGACAGTGCGGGTTGGGACGGCCGTCTTCGGACCCAGACCAGCCAGCGCACCTCGACATGTCTGAGAGCCCCCGGACGCATCGTGAGAGGCTGGAGGGTCAAATGCCGAGATCGAAGACACCGAACACCACCGAACACAAGCCGTCTGCAGGCCTGCCGCCTGCTCTCCGACGTCAGCACCACCTCGCGCACTCTCTCGGATCGGCGAGGCAGTAGTACTCGCTGGACGTCGGCTTTTTCGGTCCAACGAGCGTCGCAACGTCCTCGAAGACCGTCGCCGGTCGTCTCTCGATGGTCGCCCAGCCAACCCAAGCACGGTGATCGGCCGGGCTCGTTCGGGTGGATCGAATTGGCAAGAGCTGCCGACCTCGTCGTGTGGACTGAACCCGGCTCGCACCCGTGACCCCCGCAGGAGGGTCTCGCCGGATCAAGGTAGTCGGTGGACCCACTCCCGGGTGGCGAACTTCGTCTCGCACCGTTGACGCGCGACGTCGAGGTCAGCCTCGGTGATCGTCCCCTCTGTGGCCCCGTAGGCGTCCCGGAAATGGGTGAAGAGGACGTCGAGAATATCCTCACGCTCCATACCAGTCTGCGAACGCATGGGATCCACGCGCTTGACAGCACTGCGAGTGCCCTTGTCCCGCAGTTTCTCCTGGCCGATGCGCAGGACCTCCATCATCTTCGCGGCGTCGATGTCATAGGACATCGTCACGTGATGCACCATGTAGCCGTTCGCAAAGCGCTTCTGGGCCGCACCGCCGATCTTGCCGACCTCGGAGGCGATGTCGTTGAGCGGGACGTAGCGGGCCTTGACGCCGACCTTGGCCAAGGCCGCGATCACCCACTCATCGAGGAAAGGGTAGGACTGCTCGAAGCTCAACCCGTCGACCAACGAGGTCGGGACGACCAGCGAGTAGGTCACGCAGTTGCCGGGCTCCATGAACATCGCTCCGCCACCGGTCACGCGTCGGGAGACGGTGATCCTGTACTTGTCGACGCCCTCCTGGTTGATCTCGTTGTCGTAGGACTGGAATGACCCGATAACGACCTGTGGGCCGTTCCACTCCCACAGGCGCATGAACGGCTTGCGCCGCCCGGCAGCCACCTCTTCGACGAGCGTCTCATCCATGGCGACGTTGAGCATCGGATCCACGACGGGACCGTGGATGACGTCGAAATCGATGTCCTCCCAGCCTGTCGCGTGTCCGAGTGCCCGACGCAGGGCAATGCCGATTCCCTCGGGGGTCAGGCCCAAGAGCGTGTCGGTCGGCAGGACTGCTCCGCGCACTCGCTCAGCCACATCAGCTGCACTGATGTCTGTGGGAGCGTCCTCAATGGCCGACGTGATCCGATCCAGGGCCTCGTCGGGGTCCAGGAAGAAATCCCCTGCGACCCGAAGATCCTTCAACCGACCGTCTGCCTCCTCGACGTCGACGACGACGAGTTTGCCCCCGGGGACCTTGTATTCACCGTGCATGGAGTCCATTGTCGCGCGCGGGTCTGCCCCCCGGGTAGAGCCGAGAGTCGTGGCAGGCGTGGGACGGGTCACGCTCGCGCACCTCGTGCAGGAACGCTTCTGGCCCGGCCACTGGCTTGGTCGTCTCGCACGATCACGGGCGTCGACAGCACCGCGAGCCTGCTCGGTCTCAAGAGTCTGACCTCGAGAGCGGATCACGCTGAGATCGAAGACTCTGCAGACGCTCCGAGCGACCAGAAGCCACTCGGACGGATGGCGACCGATCATCAGCGGCTCGCAGGACGCATGATTCGGGATCGACGCCTCAAGACCCCAGATATGGGACGTGGCAATATGGCAGTCTCAAGCCCTCGCAGTGATGGCTGAGCAGGCATCCCCCCTGGCGCGGTGCGCCTCAGCGCTTCCCCAGCACCTTCGACACATCGCGCGCGGCCCCGGTCGACGCCGACGTCGCCGTCGCAGCGTAGAGCTGAAGCGCAGGAGAGACGACGCGGTCACGGTGCAGGGGGGTCCACGGATGCTCGCGCGACTCTTGGGCAAGACGGCGCCGCTCGATCTCCTCATCGGGGACATCGAGCTGGAGCAGCCCCTCCGTCACATCGATGATGATGCGGTCCCCGTCCTCGATCAGTCCGATCAGCCCGCCGGCGGCGGCTTCCGGAGAAATGTGTCCCACCGAGATCCCCGAGGTCCCGCCTGAGAATCGACCATCCGTGATCAGCGCGCACTGCTTGCCGAGCCCACGCCCCTTGATGAACGACGTCGGGTAGAGCATCTCCTGCATGCCCGGCCCGCCCGACGGGCCCTCATAGCGGATAACCACGACATCACCTGCCTGGACAGTCTTGTCGAGGATCCGGTCGATCGCCTCTTCCTGGGACTCCATGACCCGCGCCACGCCCTCGAAATGGAACAGTGAGGGATCCACACCCGCAGCCTTGATGATCGCGCCTTCGGGGGCGAGATTGCCGAACAGGACAGTCAACCCTCCGCTTGTCGTGTAAGCATGCTCGATGTCGTGGATGCACCCGCCCGCGGCGTCCAGATCCAGCGTCTTCCAGGTGTTTGAGGTCGAGAACGGCTCGGTGGTGCGGACGTTGCCGGGGGCCGCGTGCCAGAGCTCGTTCGCGGCCTCGGTCGCGTGTCCTCCGCGAATGTCCCAGTCCCCCAGCCACTCCTCCAACGAGGGCGAGTGGACGGCGTGGACCGAGTGCTGCAAGAAACCGCCCCGGTCGAGTTCACCGAGGATGGCGGGGATGCCGCCGGCGCGATGGACGTCCTCCATGTGGTAGTCGTTGTGGTTCGGTGCGACCTTGGCGATGCAGGGAACGGTCCGCCCGAGCTCCGCGATGTCGGAGAGGTCGAAGTCGACCTCGGCCTCGTGAGCGGCGGCCAGCAGGTGCAGGACCGTGTTGGAGGATCCGCCCATCGCCATGTCCAGGCTCATTGCGTTGCGGAAAGCGTCCTTCGTTGCAATCGCCCGAGGAAGGACGGAGTCGTCCTCGTCGCCGTAGTAGCGGCGGCACAGATCGACGATCGTGCGCCCGGCCTCCTCGAACAGGCCGCGGCGGGCCTGCTGGGTCGCCAGCGTCGAACCGTTTCCCGGCAGGGCCAGACCGAGCGCCTCGGTCAAGGAGTTCATCGAGTTCGCTGTGAACATTCCCGAACATGATCCGCACGTCGGGCAGGCCAAGCGCTCGAGCCTCCCGAGTTCGTCGTCGGAGATCGAGTCGTTGGCGGTCGCGTTCATGACCGTGATGAGGTTGCCGTGACCCATGCTCGAGGGTCCGACAATGTCCTCAGCGGGGATGTTCTTTCCTGCCTCCATCGGACCGCCCGAGACGAAGACGACCGGAATGTTGAGTCGGAAGGCCGCGATCATCATGCCCGGGGTGATCTTGTCGCAGTTCGAGATGCAGACCATGGCGTCGGCGCAGTGCGCGTTGACCATGTACTCGACCGAATCTGCGATGATCTCGCGCGACGGCAAGGAATAGAGCATGCCGCCGTGGCCCATGGCGATTCCGTCGTCGACGGCAATCGTGTTGAACTCCTTGGCCACGCCCCCGGCCTCGGCAATCGAGTCGGCGACCAGCTTCCCAATGTTGCGCAGGTGTACGTGCCCCGGAACGAACTCCGTGAAAGAGTTGACGACGGCAATGATCGGCTTTCCGAAGTCATTGTCGCCCATTCCCGTCGCGCGCCACAGGGCACGCGCGCCCGCCATGTTGCGTCCCTGAGTGGACGTGGCGGAACGAAGCTGCCGGCTCATTGAGTCCTCCTGCGAGTGGTGTGCGCACCAGAGTAGGTCCCCGCGCCGGAGCGTGCCCAACCGGGCCGCGAATCGGACCAAGGCGAGCCTTGGTCGCCGCTCGGCCTCGGGTCGCCACCCCTGTGAACCGGTGTGTGAAGCACTGGTGGGAAGCGAACTCATCGGCGGGAAGTGTTTCCATCGCAAAGAAGCGAAATAGCCATTCCCTGCGATGAGTTCGCTTCCCCCAACACACAGTCGGTGTCTAGAACCGGCGATCCCGGTTAGTGAGCTCGGCCGGTACCGGTATCCACAGAGCCGATCGCACCGGATCAGCCGCGGAGCTCTCCCATCGGCACATGCGGATCAACCGCTGTCGCAAAGCGCCGAGGTCGGCAAGATCTGACCACGAGAAGTGGAAGACGGTCCAACCTGCCCGTTGGAGTGCCAGATCCCGATCCATCATCTGGCGCTTCGCCGCATGGAACTCCCGCCCGTTCTCTCCCATCTTGCCTGCCCCGTCGAATTCGAACGCGATCATCAGGCCGAGAAGAGCGATGTCGAGGAAGTAGGTCGCTGACTCGATGGTGACCTCGACCTGGGTGTGAGGAATCTCCGGCGAGATCGCCAGCACCACCCACAACAGCGCGCGCTCCCCCACCGACTCGCAGGAGGCATCCGCATGTTCAATGAGCCGAGAAGCAGCCCGGCTCCCCCGCAGCCCTAGCCGATGCGTCACGGCGCTCATCAGCTCTCGGCGAATCCCCTCGGCGCTCTCGCGGTGCCGCCGCAACGCCCAGACGTCGTCCCCGGCCAATCGCCGCAGGATCGCGCTGACGGCGACGAACGCCTCCAACGGGTGAGCAGAACGCGCGAGCAACACTGCAGTACTGTGCAACCCGTCAACCGGGATTCCCGAGAGGACTGCCGAATCATCCACCACCTGTTCGGAGTCGACTCGGTGTGCCCGAACGGCCGGAACGGTGATCCCGCCGATGGTCACTGGATCCAGCTGTCGAGCGTTGTAGTGCGATACCGATCGGAACGTCACGTCCGGATTGTTGGTCCAGCTCGGAATGCCCCACAGCACCAACGCGGATGACCGCGCGAAGACCACCGGACGATTGGTCAACTGGCGAAGCGCCAGGATTCGGGCCTCGGCAACCGTCGACCGGATCTCCCACGGACGACCTTCACGATCGCCGGGCCGGAGCCGCAGCGCCCATCCCCTGGACACGCGCACCAGGTCCGGCCCGTGCTTCAGGTCGTGCTGGTTCGTCGAATCGATGTGGACCATATCGGCCATCGTGAGGTTCATGGGAGCAGAGTGATCGACACTGCAGCGCCTGCCAACCCGCACCGATGGAATCTGTGGACAGCCAAGCGAAGCAGCCGAACCTGTGGACAGCTCAGCCCTGCGGGTCAGGTCCGTCGCTGCCTCCACACCCTCCGGAAGCGCATCACCGACCTCCAGTGCGTAGCCTGGATCGGCTCCGGCGTCCTCGTGGGGGAAGTGATTTCATCACAGGGCAGTGCTCCCATCACAGGGAAGCGAAATAGCCCTTCCCAGTGATGAGTTCGCTTCCCCGTCGCCTTGAAAGAGCCCAGCCGGGCCTCCCCAACCACCCGCGGCACGAACGTCGCCTCACAGCACCTCGACGGCGTGGACGATCCCGACGACCACGGCCACGCCCATGGTTGCGTACCCCACGGACAATAGAGCGACCGGAGCCTTGGTCGCTGCACCCGGGACCGCGCCAGCACTCAGAGTGCCCTCGGGCGCCAGATCCCACTCACGTTCGACCTCCTCGGACCGGGACAGTGCGATGTGTCCGGCGATGATCCCGGGAATCGCTGCCAGGATCAGCCCCCACACGAGGCCGATCGGCTGCGCCTCGACATGGATCATCCCCGCCAGCAACCCGATCACCTCGACGCCCACCGCCACGACCGTGAGCGCGATGAGGACTTGGGCCACCCGCAGCGCCGGGCGCTGACGGGCGATCTCAGGTGATGCCGGCCGTTGATTGCCCTGACGGACATGTCGCCCGTCTTCCAGTGATAGAGCGAGCAGCGGGTTGTGCTCATGGGACTCGGCACGCGTGCGCGAGTGGAGGAAGGAATATCCGAAGTAGATCGTCAGTCCGACCAACAACCAGACGACGAAACGCAGCCACGTCTCGACCGCCAGGTTCGCCATCAGCCACAGGCACAGCACTCCCGACAGAATCGGCAGCCACGGGGAGAACGGCACGGTGAAGCCACGAGGCAGGTCCGGATAGCGCTTGCGCAGGACCGGCACCGAAAAGCTGACGAGGACGAAGGCGCTGAGCGTCCCGATGTTGATCATCTCGGACAGCTGGCCGACGTCGGCGACCGCCGCGATCGCGGCCACCACGATGCCGCACCCGATCTGCAGGCGCGCAGGTGTTCCCCGCTTGGTCGTCTGGGAGATCCCACGGGGCAGCAGTCCGTCACGACTCATCGCAAAGACAACGCGGGCCAGGCCGAGCAGCAGCACCATGATCACCGTCGTCAGCCCAATGAGGATACCGATCGTGATGATGGTGCCGACCCAGTTGGCCCCGACCAGCCGGAAGGCCGTCGCGAGACTCGGTTCGTCCTGCTCGGCCATCTCCTTGTACGAGACCATGCCGGTCACGACGATGATGACGGAGATGTAGAGCAGCGACACCAAGGCGAGGCCACCGAAGATTCCTCGAGGCAGCGTCTTCTGGGGATTCTTCGCTTCCTCGGCGGTGGTCGCGACGATGTCGAACCCGATGAAGGCGAAGAAGACGAGGGCAGCCGCACCCAGCAGCCCGTAGACCCCATAGCGCGTCGGCTCGGCGCCGGAGAGGAACGAGAACAGGCTCTGCCCCATCACTCCGGTGGCCGAACCGGCCGGCACCGGCTCCGAGGGCGGCAAGAACGGGTGGAAGTTCGACACCTTCACATACGAAGCGCCCGAGATCACGATGAAGATGACGACCGCGATCTTGATGACCGTGAGGACGCTGTTGATGCGCGACGTCAGTTTCGTACCCAAGACCAGGAGCACTGTGAAGAAGGCAACAACAACGACCGGAGGCCAGGAGACCTCAAGCGAGCCGACCACGAATTCGGTCGGCACATCAACGTGGAGGAACTCGAAGACGCTGCGCAGGTAGATCCCCCAGTACTTCGAGATCACCGACGCCGCCATCATCATCTCGAGGATCAGGTCCCACCCGATGATCCAGGCGACCAGCTCCCCCAGCGACAGGTAGGAGAAGGTGTAGGCGGATCCGGACACCGGGACGGACGAGGCGAATTCCGCGTAGTTCATCACGGCGAGCCCACACACGAGGGCAGCCAACACGAAGGACACGATGACCGCGGGACCGGCATAGTCGGCCGCGGCCTGGGCACCTACGGAGAAGATCCCAGCACCCACGGCCACGGCTACGCCCATGACCGCGATGTCCCATGCCCCGAGGTCACGCTTGAGGTGACGATCGGGATCCTCGAGATCCTCCGTGACCTGTTCCAGGTCCTTCTTGATGAAGAGGCTCATCGCGTGCGCACTCCGTTGATCGATGTCGTGGTGTCCGATGGACGACGCACCCTCGCGAGGCCGCCTGCTCCGCTGCCGGATGACTCGCGCCGCAAGAGCAGGCATCCGACTCGGGATGCACCGCCCCGGAACCCTACCCCGACGATCACGCCCCACACAGCCTCTGTCCACGCACCAGTCGCCCCGCACCACTCGAGGCGATGCGGGGCAAGAGAGGCTTCGACAGACGGATTCAGCCGACCAGACGGGCTCCTTCGACCAGGCTTTCCAGCTTCGCCCAGGCGATGGAGGGATGGACACGCCCGCCAAGGCCACAGTCAGTGGAGGCAATGACCCGATCGGAACCGACGATGTCGACGAAGCGCCGGATCCTCTGAGCAACGAGCTCGGGATGCTCGACGACATTCGTCGAGTGACCGACGACGCCCGGGATCAGCACCTTGTCCTCGGGGAGATCGATGTCCTTCCACACGGTCCACTCGTGCTCATGGCGCGCGTTGGCGGCCTCGAAGGAATAGGCATGGACCTTGGCGGTCAACACATTGTCGATGATGTCGGCCAAGGGGATGTCGGTCGTGTGGGGGCCGTGCCAGGAGCCCCAACAAACGTGGAGGCGCACCTGCTCCTCGGGAATGCCCTCGAGGGCCTGGTTGAGCGCGTCGATACGGACCTGGATGTAGTCCTGATAGTCCCCGACGGACGGCGCGGGGTTGATCTGGTCCCAGGCCTCGGCCAGCGACGGATCGTCGATCTGGACCGTGAGCCCCGCGTCTGTGATCGCCTTGTATTCCTCGTGCAGGGCATCCGCGCAAGCCTGGACGACCTCGAGGTCGTTGGCGTAGTAGGCGTTCGAGATGCGCGCAGCGGACCCTGGCGACAAAGCGGCGAGAAATCCGTCGGAGGTCGACAGGCCGTTGTCCGAGAGCGCACGGAGCAGGCCTTGGATGTCGCGTTGGACCGCGTCCTGGCCGATGTAGGTCAGGGGAGCAACGATCGTGGGGAACGCGGTCGGCTTGGTCTGGGCGACATGGATGCCCGAGGTCGGATCCGAGTAGGCGTCTGCGAAACGTTGCCAGTCTCGCCGCTCGGCGAAGGTCGTGAGCTGGACTGTGCCGTCCGAGGCCGGCGGAGCCATCGCGAAACGCCCATCGACATCGAGCTCGAGGCCGCCGAATCGCGAGAAGGAATAGAACCACCAGGCGCCGTAGTCCACGGACTCGGTCATGATGTGTCCATACTCGCCGTCGTTGACGACGTCGAGGCCGATGGAATGCTCACGCGAGACAACGCCGTCGACCGATTCCTGGAGAATCCGGGCGAACTCCTCCTCGCCGAGCTCCTCCCGTCGGGCATTGGCGTCGAGTAGCTCAGGGGTGCGTGGAAGCGATCCCACATGGGTGGTTCGAATGGCCATGGTTGTCCTCTCCGGCCGCTCAACAAGAGATGGGCTCAGACTATCGAGCAGCGCCGGAGCGTTCGGAGCCGTCCATCCCATGGGCGAACGTGTCCTCGTGCGTCACGGTGACGCGCACTGGAGGACGCGCCCCGTGCCTCGCGCACGCAACACGCGTTCCTCAGCCGAGATGAAGACCGACTGCCCGCGTTCGAGTGAGACCCATTTCGGAGAGGCTGTGCTCCCCCCACTGCTCGCCAGTTCAATCTGGCCCTCGATGGCGAGGACGAGGCGCGGACCCTCCCCCGGAATCACGACACCGGGTCCGGACTCGCCGACCAAGGTCGTCACCGACAGCATGAATTCCTGGGCGGGCGCGAGAAAGCGATCCGTCGTCACCGTCGGATGCTCGGGAGCCAGCCGGATCGGAGGAAGGGCAGAGAATTCCGCGATCTCGACGAGCTGAGCGGAATCGACGTACTTCTGCGTCAGACCGGCACGCACGACGTTGTCCGAGGACGCCATGATCTCCACTCCGAGTCCCGACTGATAGGAGTGGATCTGGCGTGGGGGGATGTAGACGGCCTCGCCCGGCCGCAGGGAGACCGGATTCATCAAGAAGGCGACGACGATGCCGGGGTCCCCCGGATGGAGCCGGGCGAGATCAGCGACCATCACATCGGTGCGCACCGAGGGTGAGCAGCCCTCGGCCAGGCGACGTTCGCAGGCTCCACAGAACTCGGCCACGGCCTCGGGGCAGGCCAGAGAGTCCCCGTCGAAGAGCCAGGACACCAACGAGCGCAGGCCGCCGCGCACGGTCGACAGGCGCAACCTGCGGCGCACTGCGTCCGCCAGACGACCATCCAGGCCCTCGAGCAGACCTCGAGCCTTACGGGGGACCCGGAATCCGACGAGCGCCTCGAAATCCGTCAGGGCATAGAGCATCTCGGGCTTGTGGTTCATGTCCCGATAGGTCCGCCGGGGATCCGTGCGTGGGATCCCGAGGGCTTCTTCCCTCAAGTATCCCTCGCGGGCAATCTCCTTGGTCGGGTGGACCTGCAGGGACAGCGCCCTTGCCGGCGCGATGAGCTTCATCAGGTAGGGCAGGTGAGGACCGAAGGCGAAGACCACACCACGCCCCAGACGGCGCTGTGGGTCCTCGGCGATGAAGTCCGTCAGGGACTCCGCGGGCACACCGCCCGGACCGAGAATCCGGGTCGGACCGTCCGGGTGTCCCCCGAACCACATTTCCGAGGTCGGTGCGCCGTTCCCCAGTTCGCCAAGGAACGCCGGGATCGCCTCCGCAGATCCCCACTCGTCGAATTTGCGCCAGCCGATCAGGCGTTCCATCGGGAGGACCTCCCCTCAACGCGGTGTGTGGGAAGGATCGTGGTCGGCAGTTCTCTCACCGTCCCGATGGTAGACGGACAGGGCTCATTCGCCACGCCCTTGGCGCAGTTCGGCCGGATCTACAGGCCCCTGGGTCGTGCCCTGCCCGCCCTCGTCGCGCGTCCACGCGACGACCAACGCGTCGCGGGCGCCGAAACGGGCAAGGTGGATGCCGACGACCTCCTCAAAGCGATCCGTCACCTCGGGATCCGACTCGAGGACGAGCTCCAGGACCCCGGGGATCGCCCGCAGACCCGTGCGCGCCTTCTCGCCCGGAAGGACAATCGTGCCCGTTCCGGACTCGTCGTCCCACGTGACCTCACATCGGCGTCCCATGTGGGACGTCAGCTGTTTGCCATAGCGCGCCGGCCGTTCGGTGGCAACACTCGCCCGTGAAATTGTCATGGTCGGTCATCTCCTGGTGTCGGGGCCGCGGTCGCGGCCCGTTCGGTGGTGTCGCGAGTCATGCCCGGGGCCTCGCGCCGGACAAGCGCCGCGAGGGCGCCGTCCGCTGCGATGAGATCCGCGTAGGTCCCGTCCTCGACGACGCGTCCGGCGTCGAGGACGACGATCCGGTCCGCGTCAGTGATCGTCGAGATCCGGTGGGCGATGACGATCAGCGTCCGGCCGACGGTGGCCTCGCGGATCCCGGCAAGCACGCGGGCCTCGGTGTCGCGGTCGACCTGCGAGGTCGCCTCGTCGAGGACCGTCACCGGAGCCTCTCGCAGCAGAGCGCGTGCCAGCGCGAGCCTCTGGCGTTGGCCGCCGGAGAGTCGCTCCCCCATTTCCCCGACCAATGTGTCGATCCCCTCGGGCTCGCTCTCCAACCACGGGGTCAGACCGACCCGGGCACAGACCCGATCGAGTTCATCGTCGCTCGCGTCGGGTCGGGCGAGCAAGAGGTTCGCGCGCACCGTGTCGTTGAAGACGTAGGGCCGCTGCGGAGCGAAGGCCACCAGCTCGTGCAGCCGTTGCTGGGTGAGATCCCGGACGTCGGTGTCACTGAGACGCACGGACCCCGTGTCGGGATCCCAGGTGCGCACCAGCAACGAGGCCAGAGTCGATTTGCCCGATCCGGAGGCGCCCACGACGGCCGTGACCCGACCGGCGGGGAATCGGAGGCCGATGTCCGTGAGCGCCCACGGTCCCTCGACCGGGTCGCCCTCGCGCGGCGGGTAGCGGAAGCTCACGTCGCGCAGCTCGATGTCCCCGGTCCCGTCGGATTCGACAGGATGATCGGGATCGGTGACGCGGGGAGCTTGCTCGGTGACATCGAAGACGCGTCGGGCCGAGGCGAAAGCCTGGTCCAGATCAGCAGCGAATCCCTCGACGTCCAGCATCGCAGGAAACGCGCCGAGCGTTGCTCCCAGGGCCAACCCCACGGCTCCGGCGTCCACTGCGCCCGAAGCGTACAGCGAGGCCATCAGGACGCTCATCGCCACCAGGGCGAGTGCGACGAGGGCCCGGTTGACCCCGCGACGCCCCGCGATGAAACGGCCAGCCGCCCCTTGTGCAGTGCCGATCGTGTCCTCGATCTTCCCCATTGAGGCCAGACGGCCCTCCGCATCGTTGAAGGCGAGGACCTCGCGCACGCCCTGAACGGAATCCGTCACGTGCTGGGCCAGCGCGCCCCGTTCCTGGCGGATGACGCGCGCCGCAGTGTCGGTCCGCCGCGCACCCCACCGGGGAACCACCGCGCCGACGAGGAGGAAGAACGGCAGCAGGAGCAACGCCGCCCACCGGGACACCGTGCACCCGAGCCAGATCAGGACGATCACCGGAGCGAGGACGGCAGTGAGGGCGGGAACCAAGGTGTGGGCGAAAAAGACCTCGATGCGGTCGACGTCCTTCGTCACTCGCGACATCAGGTCGCCCGAGTCCGCTCCTTCGGTCGCTGCCGGCGCCTGCGGTTCGAGCCGGTCGTAGAAGTACATGCGCAGCAGGGCCAGCGAGCGGAAGGCCACCCAGTGCCCACTGAACTGTTCGAGGTAGCGTGCCACGGCCTTGACCAGGGACATCACGATCAATACGGCGGCGACCATGCCGATCGACCAAGTCGGTTCCCCCGTCACTCGGGTCAGCAGCGCCCAGCCGCCCACCACGAAGAGCCCGATCCCCAGGAGCAGTTCGATGAGGCGACACACCAGGGAAATACCGAGTGGGGCGAGCACGGGGCGTGCCACGGCCAGCAGCCGCCTGGACAGTTCGACCCGCGTCCAGCTCCCAGGGTCGCTCGGTGTGCCCGAAGCTTCCGGTTTCGTCACCCGGCTCATGCGCGCTCCTCCTCGACCTCGGTGATCCGTCCGTCGGCCAGGACCAGTTCCCGGTCGGCGTCCTCGATCGTGGCGGCTCGGTGCGAGATCGTCACGGTCGTCCGTCCCGTCGCGACCTCTTCCAGCGCTTCGAGGATCTCCCTCTCAGAAGTCAGGTCGACGTGGGCGGTCGGTTCATCGAGCAGCAGGATCGGGGCATCCTTGAGCAGCGCGCGAGCAATCGCCACACGCTGGGCCTCCCCGCCGGACAGAGCGAGTCCGCGTTCACCCACCGGGGTGTCGAGACCGGAAGGAAGTCGGCTGAGCAGATCTGACAGCCGTGCCCGCGTCAACGCATCGACGAGGGCCGTATCAGACGCCTCGCGCGCAGCGATCAGCAAGTTGTCCCGCAGGGTGCCGGTGAACAGGTAGGTCTCCTGGGCGACCACGCCGAACTGGTCGCGCGTCCAGGACAACGGCACGTCGAAAAGGTCATGTCCGCCGATGAGGACCCGACCGGAATCAGGCCTGCGATCCGCCTGCAGGAGTGCGGCGATCGTCGACTTTCCTGCGCCGGACTCACCCGTCAGGACGACGTGCTCGCCGGGCGCGACGTCGAGGCCGGCTCCGCGCAGCACGGGCACGTCCTCACCGTAGGAGAAGGAGACATCCTCGACGCGAAGTCCTTCGGGCTCGGAGGTCCGATCGGGAGCCATGACTCCGGGCGCGTCGACGACGGTGGGAGTCCTCCCGCAGAAGGCGGAGATCTCCTTCGAGGCCGTGATCCCGCCGAGTCCTACGTAGAAGAATTGTCCGATCTTCTCCAGCGGTTCCAGGAGCAGGGAGGACATCAGCACCAGGGACAGCGCCTGCCCGGCAGCGATGGCTCCCGCATCAAAACGCCACAGGGCGATCACGGCCGCCCCGGTGACCATTCCCAGGGAGAAGACCGCATCGACAACCAGCAGGACGATCTGATTCGCCGCGAGGTAGCGCATGACCTCCCGGCGGACCTCTTCCGTCGCGCGGGCCAGGCGCTGTCCGACCCGCCGCCCCGCGTTGAGCAGGGCCAGGGTCGACAGGCCCTGGATCGCGTCCAGCTCCTTGGCGGCCAGGACCTGCGAGGACGCCCGATAGCGCTTCGACACCGTCCGGAATGCCATCTGGAATGCGCCGGCTGACAAGGGAACGAAGGGGATTGCGAGGGCCAGGAGCCCCGAGGACAACGGATCGATCGCGAGTGCCACGACGACGAGGACGATCACCGGTGTCGTCAGGGAGGCGATCATCGGCGCGATGAAGGTTGAGTGGAATGCGGCCGAGCGCTCGGCCCCGTCCGTGGCCGTCGACACGATCAGTCCACTGCGTTCGCGGGTCCTCTCGGCAGATCCCAGGGCGAAGACCTGGGAGACCACGCGACGACGGACTCCCGCCTCGGTGCTCGCCAACCCGCGCTCGCCTAGCCATGAGGCGCCCCCTGCACACAGGCCCGCCACCAACGCACAGACGACAGCTCCCGCCACGAGCGAGGTCCGAACCGTCGTCCCGTCGAGGAAGTCGCCGACAATCGACCCGACGCTGAGATCAAGACCCGCCAGTGCGAGGGAGGACACCCACGCCAGCAGGACGACTGCCGTCTTCTTCACTCGCGGGCTCCATTCTGTTCAGTCATTCTTAGGTCAGCCTAAGCGGTCGGACACGTTCCCGTCCCCCTGGATCGTCCTCCAGGGGGACGACTCTCCAACGATCTTCCCCCGGAGTGAGAGTGACAAGCGTCATCCTCACAGGTCCCGCCGAGAGCGAACACACCATTGCCTTTGCTCCTCTCCTGTGAGAAGCTCACATATTGTGAGCGACAAACCGACACAAGACGTTCCCTTGGGCCGTGCAGCGTGTCCGTCCTTCGTGGCAGCCATGGAGGTCGTCGGACGTAGATGGAACGGACGCCTCGTCCAGGCGATCGGCGCAGGATGCCAGAGCTTCTCTGACATCAGACGCCACGTCGAAGGGCTGTCCGACGCCGTCCTCGCCCGACGCCTGCGCGAGCTGGAGGGGGACGGGCTCGTCGCCCGCCACGTCCTTGACGAACGACCACCGGCCGTGAGGTACACGCTCACCGAGAGCGGCGTGGCGCTGCTCCCCGTGCTCGAGGCGCTCACCGAGTGGGGCGACCTGCTCCTGGAGACCTCTGGGCCCACACCGGCGAAGACAGCCGGCCGCGAGCCCACACGTCCCCTCCGCTGAATCACTCCCGCCTTTTCTCCTGCTGTTCTTGTCCCCTGATTGAAACGGAGTCCACGCATGTTCGAAGTCGGAGCCCTCACCTTCGGAGAGGTGACCACCGATCCCACGACCGGCGTCATGCCCTCACCCGCCCAGCGCATCCATGAGACGATCGAGCAGGCCACAGTCGCCGACGAGGTCGGCCTCGACGTGTTCGGCATCGGGGAGCACCACCGCAGCGACTTCATCGCCTCAGCGACTTCGGTCCTCATCGCGGCCGCCAGCCAAGTGACGAAACAGATTCGTCTGGCCTCCGCGGTGACCGTGTTGTCCTCGGATGATCCGGTCCGCGTCTGGGAACAGTACGCGACGATCGACCAGCTCTCCGGCGGTCGGGCCGAGATCATGGCGGGTCGCGGCTCCTACACCGAGTCCTTTCCACTGTTCGGTTACTCGCTCAACGACTACGACGAGCTCTTCGACGAGAAGCTCGCCCTCCTGCTCCAGATCCGTGACCACAATCCCGTGACATGGACAAGCCCGTCGGGGCGCACGCGCGCTCCATTGGTCAACGCGGACATCTCCCCGCGTGCTCTGCAGGACCAGTTGCCGATCTGGCAGGCCGTCGGTGGATCGCCGGCCTCGGCCGTCCACGCCGCCCAGGCCGGACTGCCGATGATCATCGCGTTCCTCGTCGGCCCGATCCAGGCTCACCAGGCGATGTCGCAGTACTACCGGATGACGGCCGAGCGCGCCGACGCCCCCGGGGCCGACTACCGGATCGGCGCCTCCGTCCACGGCTTCGTCGGGAAAACCAGCCAGTCGGCCCGCGACACGATGTACCCCTCCTTCTCCCGTGGCATGCGTGAGAACAACCACCAGCGCGGCGTCGGATTCGACATTCCGCGCGCGGCCTTCGACGCCCAGGCCGGGCCCGGCGGAATGCCGGTCGTCGGCAGCCCGCAAGAGGTCATCGACAAGATCATGACCTACCACGAGGTCTACGGAATCAACCGCATAATGCTCCAGATGGGCTTCGGCGGCGTCCCCCAGAAGGACCACCTGGAGGCCATTGAGCTGCTGGGCACGGAGGTCGCTCCCGTCCTGCGCAAGGAGCTCGGCGATGCGCCCGCGCTGATTCCCACGAATTCCTCGGCCACAGAGGAGAAGAAGTGAAGGCTGAGAATCCCCGGGCCCTGCGCGTCGTCCTGCTCAACGGCTCCCCGAGCCTCGAGAAGTCGAAGACGGTGGCCTTGGGCCAGCTGGTCGTCGATGAGCTCGCCCGTCGGATTCCGATCGAGTCGAGCCAGGTCGACGTCTACCATTTGGGGACTGGGTTCACCTCCGCGATCCAGCGCGAGGACGTCGACAAGGCCGCCGAAGCCGCCCTCGACAGCGTCGAGACGGCGGACGTGGTCGTCGTCGCGTCCCCCGTCTACCGCGGGTCCTATCCCGGGATGCTCAAGCACTTCATCGATCTGATCGATCAGTACGCGTTGGCGGGAACTCCCGTGGTCCTGACCGCTTCGGGCGGATCTGATCGCCATGCGCTGATGATCGACCACGAGTTGCGACCGCTCTTCGCGTTCCTCCAGGCCTTCGTCGCCCCGGCCGCGATCTTCGCCAGCTCGCAACAGTTCGCGGGCACGGCACTGCTGGATCCGCGGATCTTCTCGCGCATCGAGGTCGCAGTCAACGACCTCATGCCCCTGCTTGAGACCCGGGCCAGCACGGCGCCAGAGACCGGTGCCGAGGGCCACGACATCTGAGTCCCACAGCCGCAGAAGCACGTCCACTTTCGGACCGTGAGACGCGTCATCTGTGGTGGTCGGCGAGATCGGGGTGGTGCTCTCCTAGCGACGCGGCAATTCTTCAGCCGCGCCTCGAGGAGAGCACCACCCCTCCTTCTTGAGCGTTCACCCGGTTCATGGGTGAGACCAGATCAGCAGATCCGATAGGTCCAGCCGTAAGGATCCTCGACGCGACCCATTTGGATGTCGGTCAGGTCGTTGTAGGCCTTCTCGGTGACAGGCCCGGTCGGGATCGTCACGTCGAAGCCCTCACCGGCCAGGCGTCCGATCGGAGTGACGACCGCAGCGGTCCCGCAGGCGAAGACCTCGGCGACCGCAGCCGACTCGACGCCGGCGATCAGATCCGCGAGCGCGATCTGTTCCTCCCGGACTTCCACGCCCTGGTCGCGCAGCATCCGCAAGATCGCCGAGCGTGTGCCGCCCTCGAGGATGACACCTGTCAACTCAGGCGTGCGAACGGTTCCGTCGGCCATGACGACGAAGACGTTCATCCCGCCGAGCTCCTCGAGATACTTCTCCTCGTAGGTGTCGAGGAAGCAAACCTGCGAGAATCCGCGCTCACCGGCCTCGACCTGCGGAAGCAGGGACGCGGCGTAGTTACCGCCGGCCTTCGCGGACCCGGTTCCACCCGGGCCGGCCCGGTGGTAGCCCTTCGACACCCAGATCGACACGGCCTCGAAGCCACCCGTGAAATAGGGACCCGAAGGCGAACCGATGACGTAGTAGTCGATCGCCGATGCCGAGTGGACTCCGAGGAAAGGCTCGGACGCGAACATGAACGGCCGCAGGTACAGGCTCGATCCGGGCTCACCCGGCACCCACCGAGCGTCGGCGCGCACGTAGTCGACGACCGAGGCGATGAAGTCCTCCCGGTCGATCTCCGGCATCGCCAAGCGGTCTGCCGAGTGATTGATCCGAGCGGCGTTGTAGCCGGGCCGGAAGGTCCACACGGAGCCGTCCTCGTGACGGTAGGCCTTGATACCCTCGAAAACCGCCTGTGCGTAATGGAGCACGGCGGCTGCCGGCGACAGGGACAGCGGAGCGAAGGGGATGACCTCGCGATCATGCCATCCCTGGTCCGCCGTCCACGTCATATGAGCCATGTGGTCGGTGAAGGACCGTCCGAAAGACAGGTCCGCCATCACGGCGTCGTACTCGGCCTGCGAGGCGGGCGACGGATTGGCGTGGAGCGGGAATCGCCCCGCTACCTCGTCGGCTCCCAGTACGACCGCATCTCCGGCTGCTTCGAGCGCGGTGGGGATATGGGTCTGGGGTGCCATCGTCGTGGCCTTCCTCTTGTGGGGGTAATGACCATCAGCCTAGTGACCGGGCCGACACGGCAGGAGTACGTCCGTCATCTGACCGAGGCCCGTCTGCGACTCCACTGACCCCGCGCCAACCGAACACAAATCCCTGAACGTGTCTCGCCACCCACGCAAGGCGTACCGCGGCTGGTCAGGAGAGTCGGGCCACCAGGGAGTCGCCGATCTGTGCGGTCGATCGGACGAGGGGTGCCCCCCGACGGGCTGCCTCGGCGCGCTCCGCCATGTCGGCGGCCACCGCCACCTCGACCGATCGAGCCGAGGCCCCAAAACCAAGATGGTCGAGCAGAAGCGCCACGGACGCCACCGTTGCCGTCGGGTCCGCCAGACCCTGGCCAGCGATATCGGGCGCCGAGCCATGCACAGGTTCGAACATCGAGGGATGGCTCCCCTCCGGATTGATGTTGCCCGAGGCCGCCAAGCCGATCCCGCCGGTGATCGCCCCGGCCTCGTCGGTGAGAATGTCCCCGAAGAGGTTGTCGGTGACGATGACGTCGAAGCGCCCAGGGTCGGTGACCAAGTGGATCGTCGCGGCGTCAACGTGGCTGTAGTCGACCTCGACCTGCGGGTACTCGTGACCCACACGCTCAACGATGCGCGCCCACAGCCCTCCCGCATTGACGAGGACGTTGTGCTTGTGGACCAACGTCAGGTGATGGGCGGGACGGGATGCTGCCATTTCGAAGGCATACCGCACGACGCGCTCCACGCCGAACGCGGTATTGATGCTGACCTCGGTGGCGATCTCCTGCGGGGTGTCTTGGCGCAAGACTCCCCCGTTGCCGATGTAGAGGCCCTCCGTCCCCTCGCGCACGACGACGAAGTCGATGTCCCCCGGATTTGCTAGCGGTGTCGGCACGCCCGGGAAGTACACCGACGGGCGCAGATTGATGTAGTGATCAAGGGCGAAACGCAGCCGCAGAAGGAGCCCTCGCTCGAGGACCCCGGAGGGGACCGATGGATCCCCCACCGCACCGAGAAGGATCGCATCGTGGGCGTCAATCCGCGCGAGCTCCTCATCGGGCAAAGTCTCCCCCGTCCGGTGCCACCTCGCGGCGCCGAGATCGAAGAAGGTGGGGCGGACCTCGACGTCGGAACCGGAGAGGGCCGCGTCGAGGACCTTCAGGCCCTCGGGCACGACCTCCTGTCCGATTCCATCTCCTGGGATCACCGCGAGCTTCAGTGTCGTCATGGATCCCATTGTCCGCACCGGCCTCACGGCACCACGGGAGCGTCCGTCATGTGAGTGTCAAGTCCGTTCGACGAGGGCGACCTCACGCCACGGGTTCGGAACTGAGGGTTTGGATCTCCGGATGATTCGAGAGGAAATCGGACACGGTGTCGTTCTGCCATGCCCGACTCAACTCGCCCAACAATTCGTCGTTGAGAACGACAGTCGATTGCCCGTCGTCGGACGTCCCCGTCCCATTGTTCGGGGCCGTCAGGAATTCGACGCCCGAGGATCTCAGGTTCCGCATGCTCAGTGCCAGCGACATCATCGTGTCGGCATCGAGGGAATCGTCGACATAGGAATTCGCGAAGAAGACCGACGTCAACGAGCTGATCTCGCTGGGTGAGGTCAGAACATCCTTGTCGAAGACCTTCGTCATGATCGCCTTGATCCACGCTTGCTGGCGACGAACCCGATCGAAGTCTCCACGCGGCAACGAGTACCGCTCACGGACAAAGGTGAGAGCCTCGCTCCCATCCATCGTCTGGTCCCCCTCCTCGGTCGAGATCGTCACCCCGCCGAGTTCGTCGGTCATTTCCTTGAAGGTCTCAAAGTCGACCAGAGCTACATGATCGATATGGACGCCAGTCAGGTTCTGGACGGTCGTGACAGCGAGCGACGTGCCACCGTAGGCCAGCGCCGCGTTGATCTTGGCCTCGCCGTGTTCGGGAATGCTGACCCAGGAGTCACGCGGGATCGACATGACGTTCATGCCCTCTCGGTCCCCCGTGATCTGGACGAGCATGAGGACGTCACTGCGTTCGAGGTTCGACTGCCAGTCCGACGGGTCTCCGCCGAGTTCGCGCGAATCCGATCCCATCACCAGGAAATTGATCGGCGTCGACTCCGATCCCGATTCCGCCGATTGCGAGTCCCCGGACTGCTCGGCGGCCGAGGGCAACGCCGAGGGCAGATGCTGGATCTGCGAATTGATCGAATGTCTGACCGCCAGGGCGATGCCCGCCAATGTGAGAACGAGGACAAGCAGGATGACACCGAAAGCGATGAGGGCCTTGCGGGTCCCACTCATCCGTCGTTTGCCAGGGTTGTGCCGCGCGGACCGACTGGGTTGTTGGGTCGACATGTTCACCAGTATGCCTGTCCGATGACCTCGGTCGACGAATACGGCTCCGCATGGTCGTCCCTCACCCGCCTCAGCGACCCGGCCGGGGCCCGCCCGCCCCGTCCGGATGCCCGGTGATCAGCGCGCCGCCGACCCATCGACGTAGTCGTCGTCCTGCTGAGTCCACCCGAACTTCGAGCGCAGGAAGTGCCCGGTCTTCTCAATCGGGTGCTGCTCCTCCTCGGCGCGCAGCGCCTTGAACTCCAGCGCCCCGCTGTCCTGGTCCGCGATGAAACGAGTCGCGAACGTTCCGTCCTGGATGTCGGAGAGAACGTCCTTCATCGCGGACTTGACCTGCGGGCCGATGACGCGCGGACCGGAGACGTAGTCCCCGTATTCAGCGGTGTCGGAGCACGACCAGCGCTGCTTGGTGATGCCGCCCTCGTTGATGAGGTCGACGATCTGCTTGAGCTCGTGGCAGACCTCGAAGTAGGCGATCTCCGGCTGGTAACCGGCCTCGACCAGTGTCTCGAATCCGGCCTGGATCAGGTGGGAGACGCCGCCGCACAGGACCGCCTGCTCACCGAAGAGGTCCGTCTCCGTCTCCTCGGTGAAGGTCGTCTTGATGACGCCGGCCTTCGTCCCGCCCAGCGCCTTCGCGTACGACAGCGTCAGCGGCCACGCCTCACCGGAGGCATCGACCTCGACCGCGACGACATCGGGAGTGCCGACGCCCTGGAGGAAGGCTTCGCGCACCTTGTGGCCCGGGCCCTTCGGGGCGACCATGCACACGTCGTGTCCCTCGCCCGGGTCGATGTAGCCGAAGCGGATGTTGAATCCGTGCGCGAAGAACAGAGCGGCGTCCGGCTTGAGGAAGGGCGCAATCCGCTCTGCGTAGACGGAGCGCTGGGCCTGATCAGGCACGAGGATCATCACGACATCGCCCTCGGCGACGGCCTCAGGGACGTCTTTCACCTCCAATCCCGCCTCTTCGGCCTTCGCCCACGAGGACGAGCCTGGGCGCAGTCCGACGACCACATCGACCCCGGAGTCCTTGAGGTTGAGCGCATGAGCATGACCCTGCGAGCCGTACCCGATGATGGCGACCTTCTTCGACCTGATGAGTGACAGGTCGGCGTCGTTGTCGTAGTAGATCTCCGCCATTGTCATTTCTCCTTCAATTGATCCGTGATCGAACGGTGGCCTCGCCCGATGGCGACGGCACCCGACTGGACGATTTCTGTGACGCCGTAGGGCTCCAAGACCCGCAACAGCGCCTCCAACTTCGCCAAAGAGCCAACCGACTCGATGACGACAGTCTCCGGCTGCACATCCACGACGTGTGCGCGGAAAAGATCAACCACCTGGAGCACCCCAGTACGACGCGATTCGTCGGCACGCACCTTGAGAAGCATCAGACGCCTCTCGACCGAGGCGTCGGGGTCCAGCTCGACGACCTTGAGCACGTTGACCAGCTTGTTGAGCTGTTTCGTCACCTGCTCGAAGGGCAGTCCCTCGGCCTCGACGATGATCGTCATGCGGGAGATCGCCGGATGCTCCGTCTCTCCCACCGTGAGGGACTTGATGTTGAAGGCCCGGCGGGCAAAGAGCGCCGCGACGCGAGTGAGGACGCCCGGTTTGTTCTCCACCAGGACCGAGAGAGTGCGCATCTGTCCCATGTCAGTCCTCCACGTCCCAGTCGGGGGCCAGGCCCTTGGCGTAACGGATGTCGTCATTGGACACGCCCGCGGCCACCATCGGCCACACCATCGCCTCACGCGAGACCCTGAAGTCGATGAGCACAGGTCGATCGGTGATCGTCATTGCCCACTCGATGGCCTCGTCGACCTCCGTGGGATCACTGACCGTGCGTGCAGCCAGGCCATAGGCCTCGGCGAGCATGACGAAGTTGGGGATCTGCTCGCCCTCATCGGGGTTGAGGACGGTGTTGGAGTAGCGCTGGGAGTAGAACAACGACTGCCACTGCCGCACCATCCCGAGGACGGAGTTGTTGATCAGCGCGACCTTGATCGGGATGTGGTTGATCGTGCAGGTCGCCAGCTCCTGGTTCGTCATTTGGAACGACCCATCCCCATCGATCGCCCACACGGTCGCATCTGGCCTGCCGACCTGGGCGCCCATCGCGGCCGGGATGCAGTACCCCATCGTCCCCAGCCCGGAGGACGAGATGAAATGGCGAGGATGCTCATGCGCGATGAACTGTGCGGCCCACATCTGGTGCTGGCCGACCCCCGTCGCGTAGATCGCCTCAGGTCCCGCCACGGCCGAGAGCCGTTCGAGGACGTGCTGGGGGGACAGGCGCCCGTCCTCGGGCTCGGTCCATCCCAGGGGATAAAGCTCCTGCAACCGGTCGAGGTAGCGCCACCATCCACTGAGGTCTGGCGTCCCGTCTTTGTCTTGTGCGGCGGGCAGCGCGTCGACCAACGCCTTCAGCGTCAACGCCAGGTCCCCGACGATCGGGATGTCGGCGACGCGGTTCTTCGAGATCTCGGCCGCGTCGATGTCAACATGGACGATGCGAGCGCGCGGAGCAAAAGAATCGAGATTGCCGGTGACCCGATCGTCGAACCGTGCCCCGAGGGCGACGACGAGGTCGGCCCTCTGAAGGGCTCCCACGGCGGCGACGGTCCCGTGCATGCCCGGCATCCCGAGATTGTGACGATCAGAATCCGGCAGCGCTCCCCGAGCGGTCAGGGTCGTGACGACCGCGGCATCCGTGAGCTCCACGAGCTGAGCGAGTTGCGCCGATGCGCCTGCGCGGATGACTCCCCCTCCCACGTAGAGCACAGGAGCCTGGGCCTGGCAGAACTCGCGGGCGGCGGCCCGCACTTGTCGGGCATGCGGCTTTCCCGCGGGTTTGTATCCGGGCAGATCCATCTGGGGTGGCCAGGAGAAGGACATCTGCGCGTTCTGCGCCGACTTCGTGATGTCGACGAGGACAGGGCCGGGCCGACCGGTGGACGCAATGTGGAAGGCCTCGGCCAGACGCGCAGGGATCTCCTGGGCGTCGGTGACCAAGAAGGAATGTTTGGTGACAGGCATGGAGGCCCCGACGATGTCGGCCTCCTGGAAAGCGTCGGTCCCGATCAACGAGGCCCCAACCTGACCGGAGATCACGACGATCGGCACGGAGTCCATGTTTGCATCCGCCAGCGCGGTCAACGTGTTCGTCGCGCCAGGCCCCGACGTGACGATCGCGCATCCGACCCGCCCCGTCGCCAGGGCAAATCCCTCCGCAGCATGTCCTGCTCCCTGCTCATGGCGGACCAGGATGTGTCGGATCGAAGAATCCATCAGGGGGTCATAGGTCGGCAGAATCGCGCCGCCCGGCATCCCGAAGACGTCAGTGACGCCCAGGGCCTCCAGACTCGAGACGATGGCTGCCGCTCCGGTCATCGTCTCCGCGCGGACAGTGTTGGTCACCGCGGGGTCCTCCCATGCTCGATGTGGTGGTCTCACTCAAGAAAAAAGCCCCGACGCGAAGCGTTGGGGTTCATGGCGTGCGGTCCACCCGTTTTTCACACGGCAGGATCCACACGCCTGAATACAATCAGGCGCGCAAGACGGAGCGCGTGAATCTCGAGCATGCGAACCACCATAGGTGGCGACTGTGACTGGACAGGCACCCGTCTCACAGTCCGGATATCCGCGTTCGAGATGACCGGAAAATTTCGATCAAGGTGCTCACCCCGGTGCGTCCGACCCGCCACGGCATGGGACGATGGGCCAAGAGTCAAGCCATTGTGAGCTGACATACTGTCAGCGGTTTTGTGTCGGCACTTCCCACATCGGAGTGAACGCCTTGGCATCTTTCTTCACGTTTCTCGCGGACCAACCGGTCCTCTTTCTCTTCCTGCTCATCGGCGTCGGAATGGCCGTCGGACAGATCAAGGTCCGGGGCATCGGACTGGGAGCGGCCGCGGTCCTCTTCGTCGCGATCATCATGGCCGCGTGGGCCCAGACGTATGGCATCGAGCTGAGGGTCACTCCCCAGCTGGGGATTCTCGGCCTGGCTCTGTTTGCCTTCGCCATCGGCATCACCTCCGGCGCATCCTTCTTCCACAATCTCAAGACCGCGGTCGGACCGATCCTCGTCATGGTTGTCCTCTTCGTCGTGACAGCAGGGATCGGGACGGGCGTCGGGAAGTCGTTGGGGATGTCATCGGCGATGATCACCGGAGCCTTCGCCGGTGCCCTGACGAACACACCTGCCCTGGCCGCGGCCGGCGACTCCTCCGGTGACCTGGGTGCGGCAACGGTCGGCTATTCGATCGCCTACCTCTTCGGCGTCATCGGGATGCTGGCCGCCGCAACGGCGGCCTTGTCCTACGGCCGTCATGACACAGATACGCCCAGCCCCTTGGCCAACCGCACGATCCGGGTCGAGCGCGAGGACCACCCGTTCATCGGCGACATCCACGACAAGCTTGGGGGACGGATCACCTTTTCCCGGCTACGTCGCGGGGAAACCGGCCCGATTCGACGGCCCTCTGGTTCTGACACCTTGGACCGAGGCGACCTCGTGACGGTCGTCGGACCTCGAGAGTTGGTCGCGCGGGTGGCCACCGAGCTCGGGCACTCGTCCTCGCATTCCCTCATCGAGGATCGCTCCTATCTCGACTTCCGTCGGATCACCGTCTCGGATCCGAGGCTCGCCGGACATTCGATCGACGACCTCGACCTGGCGACGCGGTTTTCCGGAACGATCTCCCGTGTGCGCCGTGGCGATATTGATATGGTCGCCGAGCCCGACTTGGTGCTCCAACAGGGCGACCGGGTCCGCGTGGTCGCTCCGACCTCGAAGATGAAGGAGCTCACGAAGTTCTTCGGAGACTCCACCCGTGGTCTCACGGACCTCAACCCGATCGCCCTCGGCGTCGGAATGGCGTTGGGGATTCTCCTCGGAGAGATGAAGATCTTCACCCCCACCGGCGACTATTTCTCCATCGGATCGGCCGCCGGGACTCTCATTGTCGGCCTGGTCTTCGGCAAGCTCGGTCGGATCGGTCCGCTCGTCACGGCAATCCCCTATACGGCCTGCCAGGTGCTCTCCGAGTTTGGGCTGCTGATTTTCCTCGCCCAGGCTGGCGCGAACGCTGGCGGACAGATCGCAGAGGCCTTCACTTCGGGAACTTGGTGGAAGATCCTCATCCTCGGAGCCCTGATGACGACGATCATGGCGATCGGCCTGTATGCCACGATGCGATGGATGTTCCATATGGGCGGGACCCAGCTGTCAGGCATACTCGCTGGTTCCCAGACACAACCGGCCGTTCTCGCCTTCGCAAACTCGAGAACGAACTCGGACCCACGCGTGACACTCGGATATGCGTTGGTCTATCCGGTCGCGATGATCGGGAAGATCCTCGTCGCTCAGATCATGGGTGGATTCTAGAAGGAACGCGTCCGCACGGGAGAGACCACGCCCACGGGCGCCTCCACGTCATCCTTAGGCATCGGGGGATCCCCCCAGACTCGGGACACCCCGAGGATTCTCCATCAGCCAATTCCGATCCGTTAGCATCCGTGCCACAGCAAGGCCGACGCCGATCGAGATAATCGTGAAGAACACGGTGAACATCGAGGCGAGTGCATCGCTGATCTGACCGTCGTTGAGGTAGGCGAGCGAGCGATACAGCGGCACACCGGGGATCATGATGACCACTGCAGGTACCGACAACGTCACGCGCGAGAAACGGGTCCGCCGTGCCACCACCGTCGCAAGCAGACCCGCAAACAGAGCAGCGAGGCCCACGGCGGCCTGAACAGGGAAATCTGGCACTGAGTCGGTGAGGAACAGTCGACTGACGTTGATGACCATTCCGATCCCGGCAGCCGCCACACATACCTTGGGCGGTGAGTTGAAGAGCATCGCGAATCCATAGGAAGCGATGAAGCTCGCACCGAGTCGAAAACCGTAGAGCTGCCAGAAAACCAGATGATAGTCGTAGACCGGTGTCACCGACCAGTGGAAAAGCAGTGAGACTCCCCAAACCGCCACGCCCGCCGAGACCAAGAGCATACAGACATATACCAACCGGGCAATGCCAGCCTGAAAATCCTGTCGAACAAGGTCGATGATGCCGGTGACCAGCGGGAACCCCGGAACCAGAAACAACACCGCAGAGATAAAGCCCGCTTGGTGGGTCGGCTCCAGTCCGAGGTAGTTCTGTGCAGCAGCGACCAAAAGAATGTAGATCGTCGACGCCACCGCGCCCGTCGCCATCCAAACCCCAAAGTGGTTCATACGACGTCGCATCATCCGTCGCCGCAACAACTGCCCGAAGAAGGCCGCAACCGCAACAACCGAGCACTCGATCCATCCACCATGGTTGAGGAACGAAAACCCCGCGCAGGCAACCCCCGAGGCCATCGCGTTCGCGAACCATCCGTAGAGCTGCGGAACCTTGTCGATCTCGTCGAGTCCGGCGTCGACTTCCTCGACGAGGACATGTCGTCCCTCGAGCGAATCGACGTAGTTGGACAAGCGGTCGATGCGATCCGCATTGACGCCCATCGCCCGTTGTTCCGCCAGCTCAGTGCGAAACGTCCCGCTCGCATAGGCGGTCGCGATGATCTCGGTATAAGTCACCTGAGCATGATGTTGCTCGATACCGACAGCCTGAGCCAGCTTGGCCATCGAGTGCTTGACGCGGAACGCACTGGCCCCGCACGACAGCAGCATCTGACCCAGCCGGAGCACGATCCTCGACTGATGAGCAAGACGATCGTGAGCGACCATCCGATGCATCGTCAGAGACGACTCCCCCGGACGCCGAGCCACCGGGTGCACCTGCCCACCCACGGACACCGGCTGCGGCGGCAGCCCCCCATCCGCAGCGAGTGAATGGGAGTCCCTGGGTTCAACCGCAGGCATTGCCAATGGATCAAGTTCCTCACCTGAACGCTGGTCATCAGGGAGATCAGTATTCGACACACCCATAGGATGGCACGACTTCAACGCCCTACATTGGGACCACTGTCGAGGATCGCATCACACGCTGTACTCCCGGCACACCCGCGCTGACCTGCGGGAAGAAGCCCCATCAGCGGCGCACGGCACGAACTGGACGCCCGGATCCCGGTGGACGCATGATTTTGAGCACGTCTCGTGGTGGTGTGGGGAGGCGCTCAAGCCCGCGTGTGTGGGTTTGAGCGCCTCTCGTGTTTCGTGTGGTTGCGGCGGTGTCCTACTCTCCCACTCCCTGTCGGGGGCAGTACCATCGGCGTTG
>JAATFD010000016.1 GCA_015655375.1 Actinomycetales bacterium | reverse complement strand
TACCGCGAGCACATCGAGAAGGACCCGGCCCTCGAGCGTCGGTTCCAGCAGGTCTTCGTCGGTGAGCCCTCCGTGGAGGACACCGTCGCGATCCTGCGCGGCATCGCGCCCAAGTACGAGGCCCACCACAAGGTGACGATCTCCGATGGCGCCCTCGTGGCGGCCGCGCAGTTGTCCGACCGCTACATCACGGGACGTCAGCTTCCCGACAAGGCCATCGACCTGATCGATGAGGCCGCTTCGCGTCTGCGTATGGAGCTGGATTCCAGCCCCGTCGAGATCGACGAGCTGCGTCGTCAGGTCGACCGTCTGCGCATGGAGGAGTCCTATCTCGAGGGCTCCGACAAGGACGGCATGGACGACGCCACCGTGGAACGCCTCGAGAAATTACGTTCCGAACTGGCCGACAAGCAGGAGAAGCTGACGGCGCTGACCGCACGGTGGGAAGCCGAGAAGGCCGGTCACAACCGGGTCGGCGACCTGCGCGTCCAGTTGGATGAATTGCGCACCCAACTCGACATGGCGATCCGTGACAATCGGTGGGAAGAGGCCGGGCGCCTGCAGAACGGCGAGATCCCGGCTGTCGAACACCAGATTCTCGAGGCCGAGGTCCAAGCGGAGGCAAGCGCGGACGACGTGGCCACTCCCGAGCCGATGATTGCGGAAGAGGTCGGTCCCGGTGAGATCGCCGAGGTCGTCGAGGCGTGGACCGGCATTCCGACGGCACGGCTGCTCCAGGGCGAGACTGAGAAACTCCTCCGCATGGAGGACGTCATCGGCAGTCGGCTCATCGGCCAGAAGAAAGCCGTGCAGGCCGTTTCCGACGCGGTGCGCCGCTCGCGGGCCGGGATCTCGGACCCGAACCGTCCGACCGGATCGTTCCTGTTCCTCGGGCCGACCGGCGTCGGCAAGACGGAGCTGGCGAAGTCCCTCGCCGAGTTCCTCTTCGATGACGAACACGCGATGATCCGCATCGACATGTCCGAGTACTCGGAGAAGCATTCGGTCGCTCGTCTGGTCGGTGCCCCTCCGGGGTACGTCGGCTACGAGGAAGGCGGCCAGCTGACCGAGGCGGTGCGGCGGCGCCCCTACTCCGTCGTGCTCCTCGATGAGGTCGAGAAGGCCGACCCGGAGATCTTCAACATCTTGTTGCAGGTCCTCGATGATGGTCGGCTGACCGATGGTCAGGGTCGTACCGTCGACTTCCGCAATACGATCCTCATCCTCACGTCGAACCTGGGGTCCCAGTACCTCATCGATCCGTCGTTGAGCACGGACGAGAAGCGCGATGCGGTCATGGTGGAGGTGCGGATGGCCTTCAAGCCGGAGTTCCTCAACCGCCTGGACGAGACGCTGATCTTCGATCCGCTGACCGAGGATGACCTCGCTCGCATCGTCGACCTCCAGGTGGAGGAGATGGGACGACGTCTGTCCGGACGTCGGATCCGCCTCGATGTGTCCGAACCTGCCAGGGGATGGCTGACGCGGGCCGGCTACGACCCGGCCTACGGTGCCCGTCCGCTGCGTCGTGTCGTCCAACGTGAGATCGGCGACCGGTTGGCGAGGGAACTGCTCGCTGGGACGATCCAGGACGGCGACACCGTGCGCGTGGACGTGTCCGACGACCTCAAGTCGCTGACCGTCATCAAGGGTGAAGATGTCGTCGAACCCGACGACGTCGAACTGACCTGGTGAGCGCAACCCGGTGAGGGTGGCAGGGTCGGCTCTTCCGGTGCGATGAACTGCGTGGGTCAGGGTCCGTTGAGGATCCTGACCCACGCGTCTGTGTGTGGTGGTGGCGGGATCGACCGAGCGGTAGCCTCCGTGGGAGACGGCTGATCCGGAACGCGCAGGAACACCAGGGAACATCGCGGTCATGGCCGAGGACGTCGGGTGCTGCACCGAGTGGTGATGGGAGCGCCCTCGATCGCGGGCCGGAGTCAAGCGCGGAAACGGTCCGCGGGGTGGAAGAATGGGCCGGAGCCGCATACGCGCGGCGTCGCATATGTCCCGGAGGAAAGGTGGATCATGCCAACCGAACGCCGCTCTCGCGGGTCATACTCCGCGGGGCTGGCCACACGTGACGCGATCCTCAGCACCTCGATGCGCCTCATCGCTGAGTCCGGATACCACGGGTTCTCTCTGAGAGACGTTGGGCGTCTGGTCGGGGTCTCGCACCCTGCGGTCATCTATCATTTCCCCTCCAAGGAAGCGCTCCTCAATGCCGTCGTCGAGAAGTATGAGGCCGAGATGGGCATCATTGACATCGGCATCGACGAGGACACGGGGGCAATAGTTGAACGTGGCGTGCTCCCGGCCACCATCGGTGACCTTGCGCTGACCCTGATGCGGCTGGCCAAGCATCCCGACGCTCGCACGATCACCTCTCTGGACTGTGTCTTCGCTGTCGAGGCTGCCTCGCCCTCACACCCGGCGCATCACCACTTCGCGTGCCGATTCGACGTGCTGCACCGCTTCCTCGTGGACGAACTGACCGGCCTCGTCGCGTCCGGTGTCGCGACCTTCGACCTCACACCGGAGGCGATGGCCTGCTCTCTGATCCGCAATTGGTATGGCATCGGCGTGCATTCCCGGTATGTGACAGGACCAGATGCCGAGCGGCATACGATCGCGGGATTCCTGGCGGCCTGCGGACGGAGCCTGAAGCTTCCCCCGAAGGAGGTCTTGCGCCTGGGCGCCGCAGTCCCGGAAGACTTGGCGGACATCTTCTCCCGCACGCTGAAGATCCAACGGGACATTCAGGCATGACGGACCTGTTCCCGGTGCCTTTCGAGCACTCCCTCGCCGTTGTGTCCGACGGCGAAGTGATCCATCGCGAGGGCGAGACACGCCGGGTCTTCCCACTGGCGTCCGTGACAAAGGTGATCGCGACGCGTTCGGCGTTGGTCGCGATTGATCGGGGACTGCTCGCTCTGGACGATCCGATGGGCCCGCCCGGAGCGACGCTCCGCCACCTGATGAGCCATTCCTCCGGGTTGTCCCAGGATTCCGAGGTCGTTCTCGCGGTTCCCGGACATCGTCGGATCTACTCCAACACGGGGATTGAGGTGTTGGGGCGCGGCCTCGAGGAGGCGACGCGGACCGATCTGTCGAGATGGATCGAGCAGACGGTTTTGGAACCCCTCGGCATGGCCGACGCGGACGTGCCGAGCTCCCCGGCGCGTTCGGGGCTGGCCAGCGTCGAGGACTTGCTCGCATTGGCCGCCGAGTTGCTGCACCCGCGATTGGTGAGCCTGGAGCTCGACGCAGTGGCGACCTCGCCGGTGTTCCCGGACCTGGTCGGAGTCGTGCCCGGCTATGGACGCCAGACGCCGAACCCCTGGGGGCTGGGTGTCGAGATCCGTGGGCACAAACACCCGCATTGGACGGCGCCCGCAGCTTCACCGGAGGTCTTCGGACATTTCGGGGTCTCCGGCTCGTTCATCTGGGTCGATCGTCAGCTTGATGCGGCTGCGATGTTCCTGGGGACGGAGCCCTTCGGTCCCTGGCATCGGAAGCACTGGTCGGAGCTCAACCAGGCAATCCTTGGCCTGATCGCCGAGGCACGTCCGCTCTAGACCGCGAAGCACGCCGACGCGTCTTGCGCACCGAATGAGAGGCGCCCGCATCGTGGTGCGGCTCAAAATTGCCGCGCCTCGGGGAGACCGGTGCCTCGCCCTCATTGACGGCCGCAGATGAACGTGGCTCGTCAGTCTACGTCGACGATGATGGGCACGTGGTCAGAGGCGCCCTTGCCCTTGCGTTCGTTGCGATCAATCTCTGCGCCCGTGACCCGGGCGGCGAGCGTCGGCGATGCGTAGGCAAAGTCGATGCGCATCCCCTCATTGCGCGGGAATCGCAGTTGCTGATAGTCCCAGTAGGTAAAGTTCGTGACACGAGGACGTGTGACCTCGGTCCATCCATCTTGCGCGAACGCCGCGAAGGCCGTGCGTTCGGGCGGCGACACGTGGGTCTTACCCTCGAAGAAATCCATGTCCCAGACATCCTCGTCGGTCGGGGCAACGTTCCAGTCACCGACCATCAGAATCCGGGTCGCGGGATCGGTCTGCAACCAGGTCCGTGCGTTCGTGCGCAGGGCCGCGAGCCAGTCGAGCTTGTAGGCGTAGTGAGGGTGGTCGAGCTCGCGGCCATTGGGCACGTACAGGCTCCACACCGTCGTCGGCGAAGAGGACGAGGCCTCTCCGTCCGCGTCCTCCGCGTTTCCACCGGCGACCGTCACGCCGATCGCGCGCGCCTCGACGACGGCTGGATCTCCCCAGGTGGGCTGACCAGCGAACTCTCGCTGAACGTCGAGGATCGGCCGACGCGAGGCGACCGCGACACCGTTCCATTGGTTGAGTCCGTGGACTGCGACCTCGTATCCGGCGGCCTTGAAGGGCTCGATGGGGAATTGATCAGGACGGCACTTGATCTCCTGCATCGCCAGCACGTCGGTTCCCGATCGTTCGAGGAAGGCGATGACGCGGTCGACGCGGGTCCGAATGGAGTTGATGTTCCAGGTGGCGATCCTCATGTGCCCAGCCTAGGGGTGGCTTGAGGCTGTTTCCTGTGCTGTCTGCGCATTCGTGCGCCGTGGAACCTGAAAAATCACTGGGGACGGATAGCATGACCACATGGGAACAGCACTGGTGACCGGGGCGACCTCCGGCCTGGGTGAGGAATTCTGCTGGCAGCTCGCCGCGGCACACCATGACCTCGTCATCGTCGCTCGCACGCAGGACAAACTCGACGCTTTGGCGGCGCGCCTGCGGGAGATCGCGGGAATCTCGGTCGAAGTCATTGCGGCCGACCTCGGCGAGCCAGCGGAACTGGCACGCGTCGCCGCACGCGCATCGGTGCGTCGAGGTCACGGTGGCCTTGCGCCGATTGGACTCCTCGTCAACAACGCGGGATTCGGTCCAGGCCAGTCCTTCCTCACGGGAGATTTTGACCGCGAACTCTACGGTCTCGACGTCATGGTCCGGGCCGTCATGGCGCTCTCGCACGAGGCCACCCTCGCGATGGTCGCACGAGGGCGGGGCGCGATCCTCAACGTGTCGTCCGTCGCCGCGGACACCGGGATGGGAACCTATTCGGCTCACAAGGCCTGGGTCCGAGCCTTCACGGAGGGGCTGGCCGTCGAGCTGGCCGGGACGGGCGTGACTGCCACCGTCGTCAGCCCGGGCCTGACCCGAACTCATTTCCACGAGGCCGCCCATCTGGACGTGTCCTCGACGCCCGACTGGGTGTGGTCGAGTCCGGAGCAGGTCGTGTCGGCGGCGCTGGAGGCCGTGCGCCGCGGCCAGGTGCTCGTCACGCCGACTCCGCTCTACAAGGTGGCGTCCATGGCCACGAGATTGGCACCTCGATGGGTCGTTCGGTCGGTGACCCAGCGTCTGCCGCACGTGGTGTGATGATGTGGGGGCGAGGCTTCGGAGATCCGAAGGGCGGTTGCTCATGGGCTGGCGCTTGCGAGCGGTGACCGGGCACCGGTGTCCATCGGAGTGGCTCGTCCTCGCTCGGTGTCGGGGGTGCCACGGCGGTTCGGCGTCGGTGATCGCCTAGGCTGGTGTCCATGACGAATGACGCCCATCGGGCCCGCCTGGCAGAACTGGTTCGCGACCTCGCGGTCATCCACGAGAAGGTCACCCTCGCGTCCGGGCGTGAGTCCGACTTCTATGTCGACATGCGTCGTGCGACGCTCCATCACGAGGCGGCCCCCCTGATCGGTCACGTCATGCTCGACCTGTTGGAGGAATCCGGGTTCACTCCCGGCGATTATGACGCAGTCGGAGGGCTGACGATGGGGGCCGATCCGGTCGCCACGGCAATTCTCCACGCCGCCGCGTCGCGCGGACTCGATGTCGACGCCTTCGTCGTGCGCAAGGCTGCCAAGGACCACGGCATGAAGCGTCGCGTCGAGGGGCCGGATGTTGTGGGCAAGCGGGTCGTTGTCCTCGAGGACACGTCGACCACGGGTGGGTCTCCACTGGAGGCCGCCGCTGCCCTTGAGGAAGCCGGTGCCGAAGTCGTAGCCGTGGCCGTTGTCGTCGATCGGTCGACCGGCGCGCGGGAGGCCATCGAGGCCGCCGGGTATCCCTACTTCAACGCCCTCGGCTTGGAGGACATCGGCCTGGCGTGACGGCTAGGCGGACGTTCACGTGAGGCATGCCCCCACTGCGAACACCGAGCCGAGCCGGACCGGTGGGCCGACGGATCCGAGACTCAGTCCTTTGGGCCCTCGATCAGTTCGAGGAGGTCGAAGATTCCGTCGTGGATCGCGAACGGGCGGAACGGGAAGCGTGCAACCTGTTCGCGCCGGGTTGACCCAGACAGCACCAGGTGACTGCGTAGTCCGGCTTCGACCCCGGCCTGGATGTCGGTGTCCATCCGGTCGCCGACCATGGCGGCATCCTCGGAGTGGACCCCGATCCGGTTCAGTCCGGCGCGGATCATGATCGGGTTCGGCTTGCCGACGAAGTAGGGGCTGCGTCCCGTGGCGGCCTTGATCATGGCGGCGATCGCGCCGGTGGCGGGAAGCGTGCCCTCGTCGGAGGGCCCGGTGACATCGGGATTCGTCGCGATGAACTTTGCGCCGGACTCAATGAGGCGGATGGCGCGGGTCAGCGCGTTGAAGTCGTAATTCCGCGTTTCACCGAGGACGACGAATTCGGGGTCGGTGTCGGTCATGACGTAGCCAGCCGAGTGCAAGGCAGTCGTCAGACCGGCCTCGCCAATGACGTAGGCCGTCGAATTCGGGGACTGCTGGGAGAGGAACGCGGCGGTGGCATTCGCGGAGGTCCAGATCCTGTCCTCCGGCACGCGCAGACCAGAGTTCGCCAAACGAGCGGACAGATCGCGGTTGGTGAAGATCGAGTTATTCGTCAGTACCAAGAAGGGCATCCCGCGGGATTCGAGGGCGTCGATGAATTCCTGGGCCCCGGGGAGCGCTCGGTTCTCCCTGATGAGAACGCCGTCCATGTCGGACAACCATGCGGTGACGGGAGGAAATTCGGACAAGGGAAGTGGCTCGGGACCATTCGTCATGGTTCCAATCTAGCCGCGCGTCGGCCTCCCTGCGCACGTCACTTGTACAGTGACCCGGTGATCGAACCACCATCGGATGCGAGCGAGGACGTCCCGACCCCGGACGAGCCGTCGGCCCCGGGTCCCTCCGTCGGTGTCGGGCCGTGGCCGGGTGGAGGCGCCGCCTGGCCCAGGGACGACCGCTTGGACCCCGAGCTCCTGGCCGGTGGCGACCGACGCAATGTTGAGGATCGCTACCGCTATTGGACGGTCGAGGCGATCCGCGAGGACCTCGCGCGCCGGTCGCTCGGTTTCGAGGTCGCTGTGGAGAACCTCGGCCACGACTTCAACATCGGCTCGATCGTCCGAACGGCCAACGCCTTGGGTGCCGCCCGCGTCCACATCGTCGGACGTCGCCGCTGGAACCGGAGGGGCGCGATGGTCACCGACCGCTACCTTCCCGTCGATCATCTCGACGACGCGGCCGCGCTGGCGGCCGACTGCGGGGATCGCGGCATCCACCTGATCGGGATCGACAATGTCGAGGGCTCGCTACCCCTGGAGGAGGCGACGCTCCCCGATGCGGTCTGCCTGGTCTTCGGCGAGGAATCCGGGGGGCTCAGCGCGCAGATGCTCGGCCGGTGCGAGCGGGTCCTCCACATCACCCAGTACGGGTCGACCCGATCGATGAATGTTGGGCACGCCGCGGCGATCGCGATGTGGGCGTGGGTGGTCGGCCACGGTACCGGTTTCGCCCACGGCTCCGGTGTCAGGACTTTCTCCCCCTCCTGACAGGTGTTCAGATGTGGGAGAATCGGGGGGACAGATTCTCAGTCTTATAGGAGGCTCCTGTGCCCATCGCAACCCCTGAGGTCTACAACGAGATGCTGGATCGCGCTCGGGATGGCAAGTTTGCCTACCCCGCGATCAACGTGACCTCCTCGCAGACCCTGACTGCCGCCTTGCGCGGTTTCGCCGATGCTGAGTCGGATGGCATCATCCAGGTGTCCGTCGGTGGTGCGGAGTACTGGTCCGGCTCGACGGTCAAGGACCGCGTCGCCGGTTCGCTCGCAATGGCCTCCTACGCTCGCGAGGTCGCCAAGAACTACCCCGTCACGGTCGCCCTGCACACCGACCACTGCACGAAGGCGAACCTGGCGACGTGGACCGAGAAACTGATGGAGCTCGAGGTCGACGAGGTCAAGGCCGGTCGTCTTCCCTGGTACCAGTCTCATATGTTCGACGGCTCCTCGATCGCCCTCGACGAGAACCTTGAGATCGCCCAGCGTCTGCTCGACCTGGCCGTCAAGTCCCACACCGTTCTCGAGGTGGAGATCGGCGCGGTCGGCGGCGAGGAGGATGGCGTCACCGGCGAGATCAACGAGAAGCTCTACACGTCCACGGGCGACGCGATCAAGACCGTCGACGCCCTCGGTCTGGGCGACAGGGGCCGCTACATCACGGCCCTGACCTTCGGCAACGTCCACGGAGCCTACAAGCCCGGCTTCGTCAAGCTGCGCCCTGAGATCCTTGGGACGATCCAGGAGGAGGTCCAGGCCCACTACAAGTTGGACCACCGTCCCTTCGACCTCGTCATGCACGGCGGCTCCGGCTCGACCGACACCGAGATTGCCACTGCGGTCGCCAATGGCGTCATCAAGATGAACGTCGACACCGACACCCAGTACGCCTTCACCCGACCGGTCGCCGACTGGATGTACAAGAACTATGACGGCGTCCTCAAGATCGACGGTGAGGTCGGATCGAAGAAGACCTACGACCCGCGCGCCTGGGGCAAGGCCGCCGAAGCCGGAATGGCCGCTCGCGTCGTCGAGGCCGCTCAGCGGCTTGGCTCGGTCGGTACCAAGATGTCCTGACCCTCCGACTGTCTGTCGAGGGCGCGCGTCTGCGCTCCCTCACCAGGTGTCTGCGGACCCGCTCCGGCAATTTGCCTGGGCGGGTTTCGTCTGTGGCGAACTTCCTGGATCCGCTGCACGTCCGTTCCGGAACTCTGCCGGATCCTGCACGCAGGTGCGCTGAGGGCTTCCGCGACGCGCATGAGACGCCGTCCGGGGCTCAATGCGGGACAACCAGGCCCGTGACGTGATGAGATGAGGGGGAGCAATGACTGGGAAGGACCAACCATGACGTCCAATGAATGGGGACGCGTCGAGGGCATGCTCATCGCGCGTGAACTGGATCCGCAGGAGGTCACGGCGGATCTGAGCTCCCGCGGGGTGGTCGCACAGCTGGAATGGTTTGAGCGTTCGCCGCAGCTTCTGGGGGTGTCCGTCGCGGTGCGGGATGGACAGGTCGGCGTTCTCGAGGAGTCGGAGACCGATCTGACGCCCGGACCGATAGTCGCGGACCTCGCGGAATCGCTCGCCGAGCGCTTCCACGCGGAAGTGCGCCTCGGCGAGGTCGACGCCGATCATCTTCCAGCCTCGTCGGGGGCGAGCACTGACGATTCCGCCGGCGAGGACGAGGCCCAGACGTCGCGCGTCGTCGAGATCGGACGCACGCCTGCCTCATCCGTCCCGCTGCTGGCCGCCCTTGAGGGGATCGACATTGCGGACGCGGATCTCACGCAGGGCCTGCACGTGATGCTCGCGGAACTGCCACCCGAGCGCCTGGGGTGGAACTTCGGAGACCTTCCACTGGTGTCGTTGTCGATCAGCGGCGACGAGTTTCAGGCCTTCCTGGTCACCGACGAGCACCTCGAGCACGTGGTGTCGCACAACTGGAGCATGGAGCGCGTCCTTGTTTCCGGTGGATGCTCCACCGCTGATCTCCCTCGTGAGATCGCGGACTTGGTGGGGGACCGCAACGAGACGGATGCGATTGCCGGACTCATTCCGGGCGCGGACGCCGATGCCCTCTTCGCGGCGACGGACTTGCGCGGTGCCGCGGCGGTGCGGGCCGTGGTGTCTGCGCTGGGTCTGCCGAGTGCGGTCGGGGACTTCCTCCTTGGGACGGTGGCACTGGCCGACGTGTCTGGAACGGATCTGCACCTAGCCCGGGGGATCTCCAATGCAATCGGCCGCAGCGTCGACATCATGCTGACCGAGCCCGATTCGCCCGGGTTCCCGATCTGGGACGCCTACCGCACAGCGGCCATCGACCGCCCGTGGATCGTTCGCGTCGGAGCCTCGATGGAGGCGGCCGTTGGGGCCACGTTGTTGGCGTTGGCGATCCGTGCCGAGCTGCCGCGGTCGGGGTGGACGAAGTTCGGTGGGTTCGTCGGTTCTCTGATGATCGTCGATTCGGTGGCCGAACTCTCGCTGGCGAAGTATCTCGGGCTGCGTGAGGAGCGACGTCGCGCCCAGCGAGCCGAGCAGACCGATCCCTTCGGATCTGCAGCCGTGACCGACTGACCCCAAGCCCTCAACTTGCCCGAGGCAAGTCGTCTTTTGTCATGTGTCATCTCTTCTGAGACTCTCAGATCTGTTGACTCGCGAGTTTCAAAGTATCCGTGACCTGCGTGTTTACCAGTGGGATGGGTGCGAGGCACGTCCCTGTTCGACGGCGAAGCATGCCCTCTTTCGGTCTCGAGACGCGTTCGCTTGCGGTGGTCGGCGGTGGGGCGGGGCGGCGTCTTCCCGGATGCGCGACGCGGTCTGGGTGGTACGGTCACCGCTTGGCTGGCACTGCCTCGCGCTCGCGTCACCGTGTGCTCACCAGAGTGGCCCAGGCTGGCCCCACTCCCCACCCCCCACCCCCACGCACCAAGCGGTGACCGCGCCATCCGAACGCGGAATCAACCCACCAAGCACGCAGTTCACGCTCCACACAAAGCGTGCCTCGCCGAGGTGATCCGGCCGCCCAGCCTGACGGCCCGGCCGCCTGGTCTGAATTCTGGGCCCAGTAGCCCGCCCTCGGCGATTCAGCGAGTGAGCGCTGGCGCGGGGAAGTCTTGCGGGCGGTCGGTGAAGATCCCGGTGACACCCCACCTGGCCAGCTCGCGTGCCCGGTCGAGGTCGTTGACGGTCCAGACGTTGACCTCGAACCCCGCGTCGAGCATTCGGGCGACCTCCGCCTCGGTCAGACCCGTGTCGTCGGGATGGATCGCCCGGCACTCCAGCTCGGGCGCGCCGGAAGCCCAATCGGGGCCGGGCTGGCTCTCGCGCAGGAACAGCCACCCGAGGTCGATCTCAGGTCGTGCTTCATGGAAGGCCGCAAGCAGGTCGTGGTCGAACGAGGACACGATCAGATGCTCGGTGTCGTTCAGCGAATTCAAGGAGGCAGCCACCGATTCAACGAGTCGCTCCCGCAACGTCGGTCCCCCGAAGCAGGGCTTGATCTCGAGGTTCGCCCACATGTGATTCATGTTGAGGAAGGTGATGACGTCGGCGAGCTCCGGCACCGGCTCGAAGCGATACGTCTTCGAGAACCATCCGCCGGCATCGAGTTTTCTCAGGTCGGAGAAGGTTTTGTCGTAGTAGCCGCCTTTCCCCGAGGTCGTTCGGTCGAAGGTGTTGTCATGCATGATCAGCAGCGTGCCGTCACCCATGATGTCGACATCGAATTCGATCCAGTGGGCGCCGGCCTCCATCGCCTTGACGAAGGCCGCCATGGTGTTCTCCGGTGCCAGCGAGCGGGCGCCACGGTGGGCGAAGATCCGTGGGAATTCATTCATGCGTGCAGACTCTCTTCCGGTCTCGAGTGGTGCCTCGGGCTCGTGCTCAGGCCCTGAAGGCTCGGGCGTATCAGGACGAGGTGAACCGTTTGTGTCGCTTCGCTCACCGCGTGGGTCCAGGTTTCGGGGTGGGGCTGGAGGCCTCGGGGAGGACTGCCATCTCCGCGGTGTCCATCGGGCCGGGATCAAGCAGGACGGCCTCGTCGCGTTTGGTCGGTAGGACGGAGCGCACGTAGGAGGCGATGACCTCGTCCTGGGGCAAGTCGTGGCCCGCCTGTTGGGCGAGGAACCACCGATGCTCGAGGAATTCGTGGAAGATCTGGGCCGGTTCGAGCTTGCGGGCCAGCTCGGGAGGCACGGCCGCGATGACCGGCTCGAAGACGTCGTACATCCATTCGTGTGCGACGATCTCGACGGGTTCGTTCTGTCGCCCGGTCATCGCCCGGTAGGTCTCGAGGTCGTTGAGCATCCGCTGGGCCTGCTTCTCACCGACATCCATTCCGGTGAGTCGCATGACCTGGCGATGGTAATGACCGGAGTCGACAACCTTCGGCCGGATCGTCAAGTGGGTACCGTCCAGATCGGAGATCATTTGGAGTTCTCCGACGTTGAACCCGAGGTCGTTGAGACGTTCGATGCGTGCGGCCACCCGCCAGCGTTGGTCGGCCTCGATTGACTCGGAGGCGGTCAGCTCGCGCCACAGGTCCGTGTAGCGCGTGCGGATGCGGTCCCCGACCTCGATGGGGTCTGCGTCCTCGGGAAAGAAGGCTCCGGCCTGGAGATCCATCAACTCGCCGATGATGTTCGTCCGGGCGAGGTCGACGTCGTACTCGCGCTGGCCGATGGTCAGGGACGGGTGCAGTTCGCCGGTCTCCGCGTCCACGAGGTAGGCCGAGAAAGCGCCCGCATCGCGTCGGAAGAGGGTATTCGACAGAGAGACATCACCCCAGTAGAAGCCGAGCAAGTGCAGGCGCACGAGAAGCACGGCGAGCGCGTCGATCAAGCGGGTCGCCGTGTCCGGGGTCATGTACTGGCTGAACAGGGCGCGATATGGGAGGGAGAACTGCAGGTGTTCGGTGACGAGGACGGCGTTGAGCTCTTCGCCCGAGGACGCTCGCCGTCCCGTGACGACGGCGGTTGGCTGGACGGAAGGCGCCTCGAGACGCGAGAGATCGCGCAGCATCTCGTACTCGTGGTGGGCGACGCTCTCACCGATCTCCTTGACGGCAATGACACGACCGGAGAGATTGACGAATCGGACGATGTGGCGTGACAGGCCTCGAGGCAGTGCGGCAAGGATCCGGTCCGGCCATTCTTCAAGCGGAAGCTCCCACGGCAGGTCGAGCAGGGCCGGATCGACTGTGGCGGCCGTGATCTCCAGCGATTGGGGCATGTCTCCATTGTGGCATCACCGGGACACGGGGTCATGACTCGAAGCGCAGGTGAGCGTCGGGTCGCTCACGGATGGGTGCCGAGGGTGTCGCTCCTTCCGGCCGACCCGGTCGATGAGTCTCCGGCGGTCGGTGAGCGAGTGTGCGGAACGATCGCCGTGCGGATCCGTCTGCTCGTGTCGGGGTGGCGAAGCGGAGGACATGTCGGAAGAATGTGGGCCCCAGATGTGTGGAGGGCTCGATCTCGGAGCTGATCTCCGGTGCGATCGAACTTTTCGAGCACCTCACGCAATGCCCCGCTCCCCGGAAGGGGAACGGGGCACTCACACGTGGAACACTCGGGCCGACGATGTGACCCGGGGCACTCACGCCGGCAGGCGAACGCCTGTCGCAGCGGAGAACGCGTGCTGTTGTCCGGGAAGGACACGCACGTGGATGACCGAGCCGGTCTGGGGCGACGTTCGCGGAGGAACGCGGACGATCAGCTGCTCGGAGCCGCCCTCGCCCTCGTTGCCGGATCCGAGTCCATGTCCGGACTCGACACCGGCGAGATGCCCGTAGATGTACGCGTCCGACCCGAGTTCCTCGGCGAAGTCGACCTGGATCGGGATGGTTCCCTCGACCTCTTCGGAGACGACCTCCAGGCCCTCGGGGCGGAAGCCGACAACGATCTTTCCGTCGTCCTCGGGTGTCAGCGCCGCCACGGTCGCGGTTGACAACGGCACACGGGCGGGGCCGAGTGAGGCCCAGCTGCCGTCGACCGTGAAGATTCCGAGGTTCATGGCGGGGGAACCAATGAATCCGGCGACGAACTGGTTGGCCGGGCGGTCGTACATGTCCTCGGGGGTGCCGACCTGCTGGAGGACACCTGCGTTGAGGATCGCGATACGGTCGCCCATCGTCAACGCCTCGGTCTGGTCGTGAGTGACGTAGACAGTCGTGACGCCCAGGTCGCGCTGCAGGGAGGCGATCTGCGTCCGGGTCTGGACACGCAGTTTCGCGTCGAGGTTGGACAGCGGCTCGTCCATGAGGAAAACCTGGGGCTTCCGGACGATCGCGCGGCCCATCGCGACACGCTGGCGTTGGCCGCCGGAGAGGGCCTTCGGCTTGCGATCGAGGTAGGGCTCGAGGTCGAGGATCCGGGCGGCCTCGTCAACGCGCCTGCGGATCTCATCCTTCGGCGTGCCCGCGATCTTCAGAGCGAATCCCATATTGTCGCGAACGGTCATGTGCGGATACAGGGCGTAGTTCTGGAACACCATCGCGATGTCCCTGTTCTTTGGCTGGACATCGGTGACGTCGCGGTCGCCGATGAAGATCCGTCCGGAGTTGACGTCCTCGAGGCCGGCGAGCATCCGCAGCGATGTGGATTTTCCGCAGCCGGACGGGCCGACCATGACAAGGAACTCGCCGTCGGCGATCTCAAGGTCCAGGGATTCGACGGCCGGTTTGTCCGATCCGGGATAAATGCGCGTGGCGTGATCAAAGGTGACTGTTGCCATGATGTTTTCCTCCACCGGCAGGTACGTGCCGGACGATCCGAGTAGAGAGCATTGTGTGACGTCAGCACCTGCACCGACGCTGGGATCAAAGTATCACGACAATGAGTTCTGCGTCACGAAATCACGGCCCTGTGGACTCGGGCCCCGCGGGTGCCTGCGAGACTGCGTGAACGGTCGCAGATACCCTGTGGGGGTGGATCAGGACCAGTGGCTGGGCGGATACCGTTTGATCCGTCGCCTCGGCAGCGGCGGTGCTGGCACCGTGTGGCTGGCCGAGGACGAGGGCGGACAACGTGTCGCCCTCAAGCTGCTCCACCCGGCTTTGGCCGACACGACGAAGGGACGAGCGCGTCTGGCGCGGGAGGCCACGACCGTCAACCTCGTGCGCTCCTCGGGGGTGGCCCACGTCCTTGACGTCGAGACCGACGGGGTTCAGCCCTTCGTCGTCACCGAATTCGTCGAGGGACCCACGCTCGCGGTCCGGCTGCGATCGGGCGCGTTGGGATCCCGCGACGTCGCTGCCCTCGGACAGTCCCTGCGCGCGACCCTGCAGGCCGTCCATGACGCCCACGTCGTCCATCGTGACGTCAAACCGTCAAACGTCATCCTTCATCCGACCGGCCCCGTCCTCATCGACTTCGGTATCGCCATGGGCGAGGATGACGAGCGGCTGACCAGTACCGGCCTCGTCTCTGGGACCGCTGGGTACACCGCTCCCGAAGTCCTGCGCGGTGGCGAGGCCAACCAGG
>JAATFD010000038.1 GCA_015655375.1 Actinomycetales bacterium | reverse complement strand
GACCCAGACCCTGCGCCAGTTCGTGCGAGGCAACGTCACCTTGGGATCCCTCGTCATCACTGACGGGCTGGTGTCCTATCCGGGAGCATTGGACGGGTATGAGCACACTGCGATCAGCGTGCGAGGAAGCGGGCGCTGGGCCCATGAGTCCCTGCCCGGGGTCCATCGGGTGTTCTCCCAAGCCAAACGCATGATCGAGGGCACCTACCAGGGCGCGGGCAGCGCCCAGCATCTTCAGGAATACCTCGACGAGTACGTCTTCCGGTTCAACCACCGAACCTCGAAGTCTCGAGGCCTCGTGTTCTATCGCCTGCTCCAACGCGCCGTTACCGCTCAGCCAATGACCTACCGGCAACTCGTGCGAGTTCCCACACCCAAGCTCATCCATCCCACCGGAGTGCAAAGACCCCGCCGCCAGCCCGGATCCCTCAACACCACACCACTGACCCACCCCTGGCGCAGACCCCAGGCGCCCACCGATGGTGACCTAAATGGATAGCCCTTTTCAGATTTGTGCTCCACGAACGTGGAAAAAGATCGTGAGCTCTCCGTCCGTCTTCGGACATGGCGAGCGTGATCGCCGTTGAGATCGACCGCTAATCCATCGTGAGAGTTGCGGTCGGAGGAGGGCATGAGTGGTTTCTGACTCGTCGCGGAACTTTCGTGACAGCTCAGAAGTGCGAGCCCATCGACTTGACCCGCCTGTCGGCCGTAGTTGGGATCCGGCAAGTGGGCCGCGTGTTGTGCATATGCGCAACACGCGATTCGGTCTGCTCGGTGGGTACGGTTTCTCTCTCTCCTCTCCGTTTATGACGTAGCTTACGCGATTTGGCTCAGATGGTCATTCCCCTAATACCCCTAAACAATTCCCTTAGACATAGGATGAATGGGTCACCCCGCTGCGGTGTGAGGGGACGTCCTGTCGGTCGAACTGCCAGATCTAATATCGGTTGACAAAGGCCTGGACCTGGAAGAGAGTGGAGGGCCGGATTCCGTCTGGCTGTCGCCACTCGCAGTCGTGGTCACCGGTGGGTGCCTTCGTTGAGCGACGTATGGGAACTGGTGAGGGGTACGCATGACTGTCGTCGGCCGCGCGCGGTTGGCCCTTCGATGCAGTGACACCAGGAATGCGTACCCTGCCCTTTGATCTGTTTCACTCACGGTCATCACCGTAAAAGAGACCGCATGCATCTGCGGCGCCAATCCGGGAGATCCGGATTCCGTCGGTGTTCAACGTCGTGTCAGCCACAGGTGCCAGTGGCCGATCGGGCGCAGACTGCGACGCGATTCGTGTCCTCATGTGAGTGAACTCTTTTGCGCGTGATTGACACCTCGACCCGGCACTGGCGACGGCACGATGTCCGGCCGACTCCAGCGTCAAGCCGACCTCGTTCGTAGTGGACACGCATGCCAGCTCACTCCCGGACCTTGCGCAGCGCTCGCCGTCCGATTCTTCTAGGCTGCGAACAACCCACTTGGAGAACACACTTGCGATGACCACTCCCACCCCTGCCCCTGTCCTCGATCCCGTTGACGCCCCTGAACCTACGCGGGATCGACCGACCTACACTTGGCGCGAGACCTTCGTCCGGATGTACCGGATCATGCGTCCGATCCGTTTCCGTCTGCTGGCGGGGTTCGTCTGCGCTGCGGGCGGCTCGGTGTTCGCGCTGATGATCCCGCAGGTGCTCCAGCACCTCATCAATGGAGCGCTAGCGGATGCCACGGGGGCGAACCCGTCGGGCGCCTCGGCCACAACCTCCGTTCTCCAAGCGGCCGCACTGGTCCTCGTGCTGGGAGTCCTGGAAGCGGGACTGGTCTATATGCGCCGCGTCTTTGCGGTCACTCCGGCTACCGAGGTCGAACTCGGCATGCGCCTGACCTTGTTTCGTCGTCTGCTGCGCTTGCCCACAGCCTTCCACGACGAATGGGGATCCGGCCAGCTGCTCTCCCGGTCGATGTCGGACCTCGGTCAGGTTCGCCGCTGGCTGTCGTTTGCGCTGATCATGCTCATGTCGGACATGGTGACGATCGTCATCGGCGTCACCTTGATGGTGCGCCAGTCGACCACGCTCGCTCTGGTCTTCGTCGTCGCTGGCGTGCCGGTGATCGTGATGTCGTACTTCTTCGCACGGCGGTACCACGAGCTCTCGCGCGCTTCACAGGACCGGGCCGGCGACCTAGCCACTACCGTCGAGGAGTCCGTCGAGGGCATTCGGGTCCTCAAGGCCTTCGGACAGGGCGACCACGCGCTGCGCGGTTTCAGCCAGCAGGCCGACAAGCTCCGCAATGTCGAGGTCTCCAAGGCGACGACCGGCGGCGTCTTCGACCTCGTGCTCATCGTCATCCCTGAGACGGCGCTGGGCGTCGCCCTGTTCATCGGCCTCCACCAGGTTGCGGGCGGTTCGATGACGGTCGGTGCGTTGGCCGCGTGGTTCGCGACCGCCACGATGGTGTCCATGCCCGTGCGCATGATCGGTCAGCTCTTCGCGATGACCGTCAACACGAAGACCGCGTTGGATCGCCAGTGGCAGGTCCTCGACGTGCCGGTGACCATCGCGGATCCACCTTCGCCGGCTGTCCCGCCGTGGTCCTCCGACGAGGACGCCCGTGCTGCGGACGCTCCACACGCCGGGCAGGCCGTGGCCGTGGAGTTTCGCAACGTGCGCTTCCGCTATCCCGACGCTCCCGAGCACATGCCCGATGTGCTGCGCGGCGTCGACCTGCGGGTGGAGCCGGGGGAGACCTTGGCGATCGTCGGCGCGGTGGGGTCGGGGAAGACGACGATGCTCGACCTCGTCCCCAGGCTGTATGACGCGACTGCGGGAAAAGTGACGGTGGACGGCGTGGACGTGCGCGACCTGTCACTGCGTGAGCTGCGGCGTACCTGCGCGGTGACCTTCGAGGATGCCACCCTGTTCAGCTTCTCCGTGCGTGACAACGTGCTGCTCGGCGCCCCGACGGAGTTGCAACGCCCCGGGCCTGGGGGCGACGAGCTGCTCGCTCGCGCTTTGGACACTGCCGATGCCCAGGAGTTCGTCACGACGCTGGCCCAAGGGGTCGACACCGAGATCGGTGAGGAGGGCTTGTCCCTGTCCGGTGGACAACGTCAGCGCCTGGCCCTTGCTCGTGCCATCGCTGCGCGCCCGCGAGTGTTGTTGCTCGACGATCCGTTGTCCGCCTTGGACACGAGGACGGAGGAACAGGTTTCCGGGCGACTGCGCCAGGCTCTGGCAGGGACGACGACGATCATCGTCGCTCATCGACCATCCACAGTGGATCTGGCTGACCGGGTCGCGCTCCTCGACGATGGCACAATCGCCGGCGTCGGCACCCACCGCGAGATGATGGCGACCTCGGCCCGCTATCGTGCCGTCATTGCAGATCTCGAACAGGCAGCGGCATCGGGGCCTGAGAGCTCAAAGGGGGAGATCCGATGACCTCGCCCTCGCCTGAGAATCCGGACAGCGCGCGCACCCAGGAGGAGGGCGCGACCCCGCTCACACACCGGCAGGAGCGGATGGTGAGTCGGCGGTCGTGGGAGTTGTTGAAGTCGCTCCTGCGTCCCGTGCGCGTCCCGTTCGTCTTCCTCGCTCTGATGGTCGTCCTCGCGCAGTTCACGGGCGTGGTCGGGCCATGGCTCATCGCGTGGGCGATCGACCATGCCCTGCCGGCGCTCCGGGCTGGAGACGGGCTGCCCACGATCATGGTGTCCGGTGCTTATCTGGCGGCCGGATTGGCCACCGGTCTGCTGACTCTCGGCTTTGAGCGCCAGTCCAGCGTCCTGGGCCAGAGGATGCTGCTGGACCTGCGTCGACGCGTGTTCCGCCATACTCAGCGTCTGGACCTCGAATTTCATGAGCGCTACACCGCTGGCCGGCTCGTGGCACGCCAGACCAACGACATGGAGACCCTCCGCGAGCTGTTGGAGGGAGGGGTCCAGGTGATCGTCGGCTCGGTGCTGGCGATGGTGCTGACCGCGGTCTCCATCGTGTCGCTGGACGGGGCTACTGCCGTGGTCATGGTCGTGATGCTGGTCCCGTGCGTGGTGCTCACCGTGTGGTTCCAACGTCGTTCGAAGGCCGCCTACCGGCACATGCGGACCCACTCGGCGCGACTGATCGTCAAGTTCACCGAGACTCTCACGGGCATCCGCGCCGTCCAGGCTTTTCGCGCCGAGGACCGGCAGGGGTCCGCGTACGCCGCCATTGCAGGCGACTACCGCGACGCCACTCAGGATTCGGTGATGATCTCGGGTATTTACCAGGCGGGCTTCCGTCTGCTGGGCAACGCGACCGTCGCTCTGGTGCTGCTGGTTGGAGGTTTACGCGTCTCCCATGGCGCGCTGTCTGTCGGGGTGCTGCTGGCATTGGTGCTGTATGCCCGGCGCTTCTTCCAGCCGGTCGACCAGATCGCAGGCTTCTACAACACCTGGCAGTCCTCGACCGCGGCAATGGAGAAGATCTCTCAGCTCCTCGCGGAGTCGCCCACAGTTGACGATCCTTCCCGTCCGGTCGCGCTCAGCAGGTCGGGCGGTCGGCTCGACTTCGACGACGTCGCATTCCGCTACACCGAGGACGGGCCCGAGGTCCTCCATCCGGTGTCACTGCATATCCCGGCGGGCCAGACCATCGCATTGGTCGGGCGGACGGGAGCCGGCAAGTCGACGATCGCCAAGCTCGTCGCCCGCTTCTACGACGTCTCCCAGGGATCGGTGAGCCTCGATGGCGTGGACGTGCGGGATCTGTCGTCGCTCGATCTGCATCGCGCGGTCGTGATGGTCACCCAGGAGTCGTTCTTGTTCGGCGGAACCGTGCGCGACAACATCGCGCTCGGTCGCCCTGATGCGACAGACGCAGAGATCCGTGCGGCCGCCGAAGCCGTCGGCGCCGATGGCTTCATCCGCGCGATGCCCTATGGGTACAACACTGAGGTCAACAAGCGTGGAGGACGAGTCTCCGCGGGCCAACGCCAGCTGATCTCCTTCGCTCGCGCCTTCCTGGCCGACCCCGAGGTCCTGATCCTGGATGAGGCCACGAGTTCCCTGGACCTTCCTAGTGAACGCCAGGTGCAAGAAGGGCTCACGTCACTGCTGGGAACAGGGCCGGGCGGGGGTCCTCGGCGCACCGCACTGATCATCGCGCACCGTTTGTCGACCGTGATGATCGCGGATCGCGTCCTGGTCGTCGACGGGGGACTCATCGTTGAGGACGGTTCTCCCACGGAGCTTGTCGTTGCTGATGGGCGCTTCGAGGCGCTCTACGAGGCCTGGCAGAACTCCCTGGGGGAGGGCGATCCTGTGGCGGACCGCGAGTTCGACCAGAGGTGAGTGAGCGGGCGCGCGCTTTGTCACGCGTCACGTGCAGTCGAATACCCTTGAGGCGGACCCGATGGATTGCGTCGAGAACTGTGTGAACGGAAGGAATGCCGATGCCTGAGCACACGCCGATCGCGCTCGTCACCGGAGCGAGCTCCGGAATCGGCGCCGCCACGGCAGTGGAGCTTGCCCGCCGAGGTCACGACGTGCTCGTTCACTTCAACTCTGACGAGGCAGGCGCGCAGGAGACCGCTGCTCACGTGCGAGCGGCCGGTCGCACTGCTCTGACGTGGCGCCTCGATCTGAGTTCTTTGGCGTCTTCCGATGAATTCTGGTCGCCTGCACTTGCAGTTGTGGGAGACCGGCCCGGATTCCTGGCCTTCGATGTGCTGGTCGCCAACGCCGGAATCGACCAGCGCGGCGATTTGGCGAACTTCACTGCCTCGGACATCCGCAGGCTTTTCGAAGTCAACGCCATCGCCCCGCTGCTCATCCTGCAGGGTGTTCCTCGCGGAGTGCTGGCGGGAGGCGCCGTCGTCCTCACGTCATCGACGGCAGCACAGTCACCGATCGTGGACTCCATCCCCTACTCGGCGACGAAGGCCGCTGTGGAGACGATGACGCGCGCCGCCGCAGTATGGCTTGAGCCCCATCGGATCCGGGTCAACGCAGTGGCCCCCGGCGCGGTGGCGACACCCTTGCAGGACCCATCCCGGGTGCGGGCGCTACGTGAGCGCGGCATCGTCGCGGAACCGGAGCAGATCGCCGAAGTCATCGCATTTCTCGCAGGCCGGCACTCGGAGTGGATCGACGGACAGGTCGTACGCGCAGCCGGCCCGCGCTTGCGTCTGGGCTCCTGACCCCTGCTCTCCTGAGACGGTCAGTGCTGGGACGGGGAGTCCAGGAGATTCTCCCTCAGGAAGCGCCACAACACGGACCGCATCTCCCGGTTGGCGGCCGCAGTGCCCTGCGGGGTGCCGCCGTAGTGGAACGTGTCGGTCACGTCGGGAATCAGCCGACCGCGATCGCTCCCGCTGGTGTCGCTGCCCAGTGCGAGGAAGGTCGTGGGCTCGTTCTCGATGCTGATCGCGTGGCCGGCTTCGGGAAAGACCCACGTCTCGAGGGGGTGTGTGAATCCGCGTCGGCGCGCGTCTGCTGCGATTTCTCGGACGAACCAGCCCGAGGGCCACAGTGCGTCGTCCTCGCCGCCGACCAGGAGCACTGGTCCAGCAATGCGCTCCACCGCGATGCGGGCTTGCTCGGGCTCGGGCGCGCGTTCGATGCTGCGCAGGAATGCGAGTGAATGGCTCGAGACCCCGTCGCGCAGGAGGAAGTCCTGGGGATCGGAGGTAGGTGCGATGAACGGGATGTCCTGGCCACGCCACGTCCAGCTGGGTCGCGTGCCGCGAGGGTCTGCGCCCGGTTGAGCGTGTTCACCCCACGCATAAGCACTCGGCACCCATGCCACCACCGGCCACAGATCTGGGATCAACGAGGCCGCAAGAAGCGCCAGCTCGCCCCCACGCGATGTCCCCGCCACCCCGACGTGGTCCGTGACCAGGTCGGGCTGCTCTCGCAGCCACGCAAGAGCGCGCTCGATGTACTCCACCGGCACTCGTTCCAGAGTTGGCGGTACCACCGTGCCCGGCACGCGAAAGTAGCCAAGTGCGAGCGTTGCCACGCCGTGCCCGGCATAGAGGGCGGCCCGGCGCAGTTGGACGCCACCGCCGGAGCCTCCCCATTGGATGAGCGTCGGATGCGGTCCTCTCCCTGGAGGAAGAAACAGGCGTCCGACAAGTCGGCTGTCGTCGACCTCGATGCTGCGCACTCCTTCTCCCAGCACGGTTCGTCGGATCGAGGTGTGGGCACGCACCCCGCTCGACACAGCGTCGAACTGGATGTCGTAGGCGTCGAGATCGTCGGAGCGAAAGGGCCGGGGGGACAACAGCGGGTTTTCCGCTGCACCCACCCAGTCGTCCACTGGTTCCATCGACCAGATGGGGCCATTTGCGTCGGCGACATGGTAGCTTCCCGCGACCGGCGCACTGCTCCCGAGGTCTACCGTTCCGTCCTTGTCCGTCATGAAGAAGGCTGACGAGCGCATTGTCCGTGCGCCATCTGCCGTCAGAGTCGCGGTGAACGCCACCACCGACGAGGGAAGGAATCCGCGCAGGCGGATCGTGATGTCGGTGTCAAGTGGGGCATTGCGCGGAGCGGCCTGGATTTCGGGTCCGGTGCTCATACGTCGACTCCGAGCGCCGCCAAGACATTGCGCTTGAGCGAGGCAAGTCTGGCATCCGGATCGGGCCCTGTCTTCACTCGGTGAACGTCGAGGGAGTGCGCAATCCGGCCGGAGTCGAGCACCACGATGCGGTCAGCCAGGTCGATCGCTTCCTGGACGTCGTGCGTGACCAGAACAACGCCCGGCGCGTGGCGGGCGATGAGGCTTCTCAGGAGCTCATGCATGCGGATCCGGGTCAGAGCGTCGAGCGCGCCGAAGGGCTCGTCGAGCAGTAACAGAGAAGGCTCGCGCACCAAGGCTCGCGCGAGACCGACGCGTTGGGCCTCGCCGCCAGAAAGGGTCCCTGGCCATACGTCTGCTTTCTGCGAGAGGCCGACTTCATCCAGCGCGACGTCTGCGATGGCGCGCAGTTCCCGTGACCGTGCATGGATCCCCAAGACAACGTTCTCCCAGACTCGCCGCCACGGCAGAAGCCGCGGATCCTGGAAGACCACTGAACGCTTCGTCGTGACCTCGACGGAACCGTCATAGTCTTCGTCGAGCCCCTCGAGGATGCGCAACATCGTTGTCTTCCCACCGCCGCTCCGGCCGAGCAGCGCCACGAACTCTCCGTCATCGACGGTGAGGTCAATCCCGTTGAGGACTGCGACCTCCCCGTCATAGGACTTGTGGAGGCCACTCGCCCGAACCACCACGTGTCCGACCGTCTGAGCCGGATCTCTTTCCGCCACCGAGGTCATGCCCCCTGGAACTCTTGACGCCATTTCAGGGTCTTCCTCTCCACCAATCTGACGACCGTATCTGACACAAAGCCGAACATCGCGTAAACGATCAGGCCGACGATGATCACGTCAGGACGGTAGTAACGCTGAGCGTCGATCATGAGATAGCCGACGCCCGACTGAGCATTGAGCTGTTCGGCGACCACGAGGACGATCCAGGAGACCCCGACGGAGAACCGGAACCCGACGAAGAAGGAGGGGAGGGCCGATGGCAGTATCACCTGACGCACCAGGCCCCACCGATTGAGGCCGTGAACGGCCGCTGACTCGACGAGTCGGACATCCACGCTACGGATCCCCTGGAAGGTGTTGAGGTAGACGGGGAAGAAAACCCCATAGGCGACGAGGAAGATCTTCGGCGTCTCGTCGAGACCCATCAGAAGAACGACCAGCGGCATGAGCGCCGTCGCCGGGATCGGCCGCAGCATCTGGACAAGCGGGTCGGCCGCGTCCTCTCCCCAACGCCACAGCCCCGCGATACCGGCCACCACCACGCCGACCAAGGTGCCCAAAGCCAGCCCGATCGCTGCACGACCCGACGAGACAATGATGTTCTGCTGCAGAGAGCCGTCGCGCCACAGTTGGACGACCGTGGCCGGGATGGCCGAGGGCGGAGCGAGCACCTCGCTGGAGACCACGCCCGAGCGGACGATGAGCTCCCATACGATCAACAGGGCGGCAGGTGAGGCCACCCGTCTCACCCAGATCGGCACGTGTGAGGGCTTCGCGACGAGCCGGAGCGCCAGACGCGGTGTTCCGATGGCGGCGTCACTCACGAGCGGCGTCAATCGCGTCAGAGAAGGACTTGTCGATCAGTGAATCTGCACCGACCGACTCGTCGAGCAAGCCCCAGGTATGAAGGTTGTCGAGGTCCTTCTGGTACCGGACCACGGTGTCATCGGTGAAGGGGAGCACCTGGACGGTGGTGGCAATCGAGGTGGCTACCACCCGCGCCACGTCCAACTCGGCGCTCTGTTGGGTGGCAACCGCTTGAGTGAAAGCGTCGAGGTTCTGGGGCTCTCCGCGCCAGTCGTAGTACTTCGTCACTCGGGTGACGAAGTCGGCGACAGCGTCGCGCTTGACGGGGTCGTCAATCACCGCTTGGCGACTCGCTATGACATAGGCGACGGTCGAGGCCTCGTTTGCAAAGTAGATCTGCTGAGTGCCGTTGTTCTGGATGTCTTGGACGAGTGCACCATTGACGCTGGTGATGTAGCCATCGAGCTGTCGGCTGAGGAAAGCGGTGGCGCCGGAGGAGTCCGTGAAGTATTTCACCGTGAGGTCATCCGTGGTCAGTCCTGCCTGGGCCAGTGCCGCGTGGAGAACGACGTCGGCGGTGGTGCCCTGCCCCCAGTTCACGCCGATGGTTTTTCCCGCCAAGTCGTCAATGCTGGTGATGCCCGACTCCTTGGACACGAACAAGTTGATGTTGCCCTGGTTCAGGTCGGAGCCCTCCTTCGGGCCGATGAGGCCGATGATTCGCGCGTCAGAGCCGCCAGCCATGGTTTTCGCCCCGTTCGCATCGAAACCCCACACGCCGAGGTCGATCTTCCCGGCGGACAGGGTCGCGTAGACAGAAGCACCGGCCAAGTCATTGAACTTGACGTCATAGCTCAAGTCGTCGAGCAGCCCGGCTGTCTTCATGTGCCCTTCGAGCCAACCGCCGACATCGCCGACGACCAATGTCTGCCGGTCGGTTTGCACGGTGTCCCCAGACTGTCCGTTCGCAGAGCCAGATGAGGTGGATGAACATGCGGTCAGGGCTAGCGCAGCAGCCCCTACGAGGGCGGCGCCGCGCAGCAGCGCCGAGAAATGAGAGGTCATGGCTGTTGTCTCCTAGAGATCGTGATGAATTGGCCGCCGCATGGGGTTGCGTCGGCGGCGGGCGTAATGGCCGTGTCACTGGGACGACGAGTTTCGAACGAACTCACGGACCCGGCTGGCACGCACCTCGGTGAGGTGATGGGTCATGGCATCAGCTGCGCGCTGGCTGTCGCGGTCGCGGAGTGCCTCGGTGATAGCTGCATGCTCACTGAGGGCGCCCGCCAAATCCGCGTGCCCGCGCACGGGCATTCGACCGTCGTACATGGCCTGCAAGTTCATCACGCCGTCGACCTGGTGGATGAGGAAAGAATGGCGTGTGCTCATGAGGAGCTGTTGGTGCCATTTCTTGTTGAGCCGTTGGACGGCATCGGACACCGCGTCGGAGTTCGATGCCGTGTCTAGTGAGTCGACAAGCGTCTGAGCTTCGCGGAAGATCGATTCGAGTGCCGCGATGTCGAAGTCCGTGCATCGGCTCGCTGCGATCTCGGCGACGGCCCGCTCCAAGGCGGTGCGCACGTCGAAGATCTCGATGATCTCCTCCGGCGTGCGATGCGCGACGCGGCACCCACGGGCCTGCCGAGTGAGAAGCCCCTCATCGACGAGTCGGGCGAGCGCCTCGCGCACGGGGGTTCGGGAGACGCCGAAGGCGCTCGCCACGGTGGTCTCGTAAAGCACGTCCGTGTCGTCTAGATTTCCTGCGAGAATCTGCGAGCGAAGCTGGTCGTACAGGCGGCGAGTGCCAGAGGTAGAACGGGCGTCTTCTCCCGTGTCCGGGTCGCCAGTGGTTGTTGTCGGCACCGTGGAACCTCCTTCTCAGGCCTGCGCAGGCGGATTTGACGTGGTCTTCAGACGTTCCACTATCCGCGCCTCGACCATGCGCAGGTCCACCTTGTTCGAGGTGGACAGTGGCAGCCGGGGGACGACGAAGACGCCGCGCGGGGCGGCGTTGGGCTCCAGGTGCGCCAGCGCGAAGTCTCGAAGATCTTGGCCGTTGACGGTTGCTCTTGGCCGAAGCACCACCTCAGCCCAGGGCTTGGCGCCCTTGACGGCGTCGGGGATGCCGACGACTGCCGCTTGCAGAACATCAGGGTGGGACTCGAGTACCTGTGCAACAGCCTGGGGAGCGATGTTCTCTCCACCCACGACGAGGACATCGTCCGATCTGCGGCGGAACCGAAAAAAGCCATTCTTGTCAACGTCGAAGACATCGTTCGTGTGGTAGTAGCCGTCCATGGTGATGGCAGCAGAGAGGTCGGGGCGATGTCGGTACCCGTTCATCAGGCCGGGGCAGGAGATCTCCAGGACCCCACCGCTTGGTGTCTCCTGGCCTTGCGTGTCGACCAGTCGCAGCCGAACCGTTGGGTGGGGGACGCCCACCGAGCCGCGTGGCGTGGGGAGGCCGTCGGGATGATCGGCGAAGGCGATCGGGCCCGACTCTGAAGTCCCATACCGGAAGGCGACCCGAGCGTGGGGAAACGCCTCCTCAATGGCAGCGAGAAGCTGCTCGGAGGCGGGTGCAGAGCCGATGAAGACGTCGTTCACTGCGTCGAAGGGGCCGTGTCCGGTCTCGTCGGCGCGGCCCAGCACGAGAGCAAACATGGGCGGCACTCCTGTCACCGACGTCGCGCCTTCGTCGATCGCGTCGATGAACGCGTCGGCGTCGAAGGAAGGAAGGAGCCGGAGAGTTGCCCCGCGTGCCAGCGTCGTTTGGGCGTTCGACAGAGCGTTCATGTGGTACAAGGGGGCGGCGACGAGCACGGTGCCGGCATCGTCGGCGCCGTCGAGCAACACGGATTGGACCCACAGGTGGCTTCCATGGCTCAACTCGACGCCCTTGGGCCCTCCGGTTGATCCGGAGGTGTAAAGGATCATCGCAAGATCTCCCGGCCGGGTCGGCCTGCTTCGTCCGAGCGGGCTGTGCATGGGCGTTGAGGGCAATGACGCAAGGCTCTGGACCTCGAGTCCTCTGGCATTGGCTGGCTGGATGCTACTTGCCTCGTCGACAAGCACCTGACGGGCGTTTGCGTCGACGATCATCGCCCGCAGCGCGGCCTCGGGAGCCTTATGGCTCAGGGGGACGGCAACCCGGCCGGTGCTCATGACAGCAAAAAAAGCCGTAAGCCAGGTCGGAGAGTTCCTCCCGATGATGGCGACGCTCTCGCTCTCTTCAGTGCGACCCTCGAGCCACGCCGCGATGGCAGTGACGCGGGTCCTGAATTCTGTGTAGGTCACGCGAGTAACGTTGCGTGGACCGCCGAACTCGATGGCAATATGTTCGCCTGGACCGTCCCATATCGCATCGCCTAGGTTGGCCCACTTCCTTCCTTCGTTGCCGAAAGAGGTCATCGGGCTTCGCCCTCCTGAGGCCGAGGTGCCGCGTATGTGCCTGTGGCAATCGCGAGCTGGCGTCCGTCCTCATCGGTGAGCGTTGCGCGCGCGACGCTGATGGTCCTCCCGACTTTGACCGGGGTCCCGACCACACGAAGCTCCCCCGGAGGGGTGGGTCGGAGGAAATGGATCTGGAGATCGACCGCCGGGCCCAGCGCGCTTCTGCGGGCAAGTGACCAGCAGGCGGCAGTGTCCAGGAGCGCCGACACGATGCCGCCATGAACCACTGCGCTGTCCGCCAAGTTCGTCCACCGTTGGGGAACCCGGGCCGTCAGCTCCAGTCGGGTATCGGTGGCGTCGACTACTCGTAGGTCCAGTTCCTCATGGAGCGGGACGGCTCGGATGAGAGCCTCAAGACGTGCCGCTGTCGCTCTGCTCATCGTGTCTCACCGTCCTGGGTGACGACGACCTTGCCAATGATGCGGCGCTCGTCCAGATCGGCGAAGGCTCCACGGGCAGACTCGAGCCCGGAGACGGAATGGATGACAGGTGCCAAGTTGCCTCCAGCCACCTGAGCGAGCAAGGACTCGACTCCGTCGCGGGTGAAGCCGTTCGAGCCGATGATCTGCAGTTCGAAGGTCCATACGTAGCGCAGGTCCTCTTGAGGATCGAATCCGTCAGTGGCGCCGCAGACCAGAATCCGTCCGCCCCGGCGCACGATCCTCAAGGTCGGATTCCACGTCGAGCCGCCGGTAAAGTTCACGACGACGTCCACCCCGGTGCTCTCGGACGTGCGGCTCGGCTTGCCGAAGGTCTTGCGGGCCCAGGAGAAGACGTCTTCCTCGGAGGTGTTCACAGCCCAGTCAGCTCCGGCCGCCAGCAGTGCCTGACGCTTCTCCTCCGATCCGACGGCCGCGGCAACACGGGCCCCCAGAGATTTGGCCAGGACGACTGCAGCGGTTCCCACGCCGCCCGAGGCGCCGAGAACCAGGACAGTATCGCCGGCTGCGACTGTGCCCTTGTCAACGATCATCCGTTGCGCCGTCCCGTAAGCGACGGGAAGGGCAGCAGCTTGGGCAAAAGTCACGGCGGACGGGATCGCGATGAGCTGGGTCGCCGGAATCGCGATGAACTCCGCAAGTCCGCCGTCCCGGGTCTCTCCGACCAAGCCGAACCGATCGTCGAGCGGAAAGACGACAGCTCGGTCCCCGACCGACCAGCCAGACACATCGTCACCGAGCTGGACGATCTCTCCAGCAACGTCAAGCCCTGGGACGACCGGCAGATCCAGTGTGATGCCTGGCATGCCCCGCAGAGTGAACAGGTCGTGACGGTTGAGTGAGGTGGCCCGCACTCTCAGCACCACATCGCCCGGTCCTGCCGTCGGCGCCGGGTATGAGTCGGTGAACTCGAGGTCGTTCACCGAACCGTGCTTGGTGACGAGAAGCGCGCGCATCAGGCCCGCTTTCCCTCGTCGGCACGTCCGTCGCGTGTCGTCTGAGGTGGCGCGGCCACATTCCATCGATCTGTATACACACGAGTCATGTTTGCATCCATGACGAAACACTATGGACACAAGTTGCCCCTGACGAGCGCAGTCCGGGATCCGGAACAATGCAAACCAGCTCGTTGCCTCCGCGCCCGCGGCGCCGCACCATGGTGCGATGACTCGGACAGACGCGCAACTGGACCATATCGTCATTGCGAGTGGCGATCTGGCGGACTTGATCAGCACCTTCGAACGTGTGACGGGAGTTCGCCCGACTCCCGGTGGACGCCACGATGTTGGCACTGTCAACGCGCTCGTCCCGCTCACCGGTGAGGGCACCGCGCGTCGGACGTATCTTGAGTTCATCGGCCCCGGGCCCGATGGGCCGGAGGCTCTGACCCGTGACAGTTTCGGCCTTGTTCACGACGGGCGACCACGAATCGCTGGATATGCCGTGCGGACCCCCGATCTCGATGAGACGGCCCGCCGGCTTCGCGTCGCGGGCCGCCGACCTGAGGATCCCCAGCTCCAGTCCCGCCGACGCCCCGACGGCTCCCTGCTCACGTGGAGACTCGTGCCCCCGCAGACTGGAGAGTCGGTGGACTGTTTTCCGTTCGTCATCGACTGGATGGACTCCGCTCACCCGGCAGATGCCCCGTCGCAGGTCCACCTCGTGGGCTTGACTGTTACCCTGCCGTCCCCAGGACCCTTGACCCGCGCCGTGGCCCTTGCCGCCCCAGTCGCCGTGGAACGTGGTCCGGTCCCCAGCCTCAGCATCGCGCTGGAGACCCCGCGGGGCCGTGTGACGGGAACCGACCTCGGGCTGCTTGGTGCCTAGACGGTCGCGTGGACCAGGGTTGTCGCCAGGTGGATTGCTTGTGGGCTCGAATGCTCCGGCGGTGGCGGGTCCAGGTTTTTCGAGTAGGCGTTTGAGGATGCTGATGGCATTGGCCAGTGCCACCCAGGCATATGGGACGGGTGCGGTCGAGGACGACCTGCAGCAGCACGAAGCCGCAGGTGTGGCCTGGAGTTCCTGCATTCGATCTTGATGAACGTTCGTTCCCATTGAGGAGATCTTCTACGGGCAGTCCGGCGGGGTTCGCCATGGCCAGCACTCATGCTGCTTGTCATGTCTCGGTCTACGAAGTACAGTCACGCGCTGCTCCGGCGTGCCAAATCCGGTGCTCTTCTCAACCTGATATGTCGATCAACAACATTGGTGAGCAATGAGCCTCCTCATGGCGTTGATCTGGGTATTCATTTCGCTGATTGTTGGCATTTCTTACTGGGAGATTCTTAGTTTGGGAAAGTGGAGTGTGAGAACACCTGATAAGTCATTTGCTGTGTCAGAGGATTCCCCCTGTTTCTCTGTAATCACGCCAGATGTTCTCGAAGAAGTCGTCGGCGGTGCCAGGAAGCGGTCGGCGTTGACGCCACGCACCTTGGATGTCGCCCGGGTCGGCGTGATCGACCAATGGATTCGTCCGCTTCCATCCGACTTCTTGGATTTCGTCGTCGAGAGCTCCACCATCCAACGTGTATCGGAAGTCTTCGGGCAGACCAGGGATTTCAGTGGCGATCCCCGTCGCGATTGTGTTGAAATGGGGAAGATCGCCCTCGGGGTCGGTGTAGAGCACTGAGCCCCGGGACCGACCACCGTGATCGAGGTAGTTGAGCATGGCGGACAGATAGACGTCTTGTGTGATCAAGATGTCTCGGATCAGGAAGACGCGTTCGATCGATCGCCGTGAGGATGAAGTCGCTGCGAGGTCTTGGTCGTAGCAGGACAACCAGCTCTGGACGTCGGAGAGTGCATGGGCGATTGATGCTCGAGAACGGACCTCGGATGCCGCGTCGCTCATCTGTGTTTGTAGGTGGTCCAGTGTTTCAGCAGTGTTGTCGGGTGTACCGGTGCGGCAGCGGTTGGTTGTTGCCTCGACAAGGGCGGTGGCTTCTCGGACCAGCGGGGCGGCCGCGGCCGTGAAGGAAGCAAGGCCGACGGGGTTGCCGGTGCGATGAGCCGTGATCCACTGAGCGGCCCGCGTTGCCCCGACCTGTGTGGAGTTCAATGCCGCGCCACCTGGACGGTAGACGCCGTGTGCGCCAGCGGCTTCTCCAACGGGGAACAGACCTAGCAGGGTCGTCGATTGCCACCAGGCGTCCACCGCCAACCCGCCATTGTTGTGTTGGACGCACAGATCGACCTCCAGGGGTTTCCGCTCAAGATCGATGGAAGGATTCTTCTCCAGGTACAACCGGTAGGCGGGTTCGTTCATGTGTCGAAGACGTTCGATCGGCGAGCCGGACAGTGCGCCCGCCCGGGCCAGATAGTTGCGAGTCTCCTCATTCAGTGCTGTCGCGTCCAAGTCGCGCCCGTCAAACGGATTGTGGCGGAAGTCCACGAACACACGTCGTCCTCGTAGCCGGATCTCGCGGTGTACCAGCAAATCGATCAGCGAGGATCCACCGTCGACTTTTCGAATGTCAAAAGGCCACTGGTAGCCCTTGAGGAAGATCAAGGAGAGTTGATGGCCGTAGTCCGGGATGGCCTCGGTGAGGAACTCTCGTGGACCGGATCCGTCTGCTGCTGTTGACATGAAGGTCGGAATGACCTGCATGTAGGAGCCGGAGACATTCCATCTGGGATGGATGGATGACAGTCCGAACTGCCACTCGGTGAGGTTGTGCCCCCAGGCCCCCGCTCGATAGGCCGCACCTGATGCGCCCCATTGCCCTTGGGGAAACACTGAGCGCGCGTACATTCCTGCCGGACCACCACAGGCGAGGACGACTGATTTCGCTCTGATGAGGATGAAACGTGAGACCCCGTGGGCTGCGTCCTCGTCGCGAATGCCTCTGCGCAGTCCGAGGACGCCGACTGCTTCGCTTCCCGTATCCGTGTGGCTGACGACGATGTCAATGAGCCTGATGTCGTCTAGTACGCGGGTCCCATTCGCACGAACGTGTGCTTCAAGCCCCTCGACCATGGATTTTGAGGTGTATGGTCCTGCCGAGGTCGCGCGCTGGCGTGGGTCGTGGTCGGTCTTGTACCCGACGAACTCTCCGAAGCGATTGCGGGGAAACGGCACTCCGAGGTCAACCAGGTGCATGAATGCTTGGGGTGACAAGGCGGCCTCGATGAGGGCGGTGTCTCCGTCCATGGCACCGCCCCCGAACAAGGTCTGCGCCATGGAGCCAACGGAGTCGGCATCTAGTCCAGCCAGCGTCAGCTTGTAGTACGTCTGTTTGTCAGAGCCAGCGTTGCGCGACGTGCCTGCCCGGACTCGGTCTGTCACGATCGTGACGTCGGTTTGGCCAAGTTGGTGCAGCCGATCGGCGGCGCAGTACCCGGCACTTCCAGAGCCGATCACGACCGTGTTCGTCGAGATCTCCGGAATCTCCTGACCATCGACGGTGACACGCTGCTCCCCGTTCGCATTGCCCATCGTGGCTCAGCTTTCTTGTGCTAGCTGGTTCTGGAGGTCGACGTCTTCGAGGTCGACACCTGACGTCTCGTGAGCAAGCAGGATAGATACGAATGTGATGAGCGCGGCGATGAACACGTAGACGGCGATCGGGATCCACGAGTTGAACGCTCGCAACAGGGCCGAGGCAATCAGTGGGGCGAACCCGCCGGCGAAAATCGGGGCGACCTGGTAGCAGAAGGACAGGGCGGTCGAGCGGACCCGTGTCGGGAACATCTTGGTCATCAATGAGGCATAGGGCGCGGTCACCATCGCATTGATCACCATCGCGGAGGCGACGGCAATGAACATGGCGATCGGGGAACCGGTCCCCATGAGCGGGAAGGCCCACAGCGCCCAGATTGCCGTCAGTCCGCAGCCGACGACAAACACGGGTCTGCGTCCGAAGCGGTCGGAGGCAAGGCCCATTAACGGCATCATGATGAAGTGGACGACGGCTGCCATCAACATGATTCCCAGGACGTTGGAGACTTGGACGTCGAGGACGATGTTGAGATAGGTGATCGAGAAGGTCACGGCGATGTAGTAGAGGATGTTCTCTGCGAATCTGGCGCCGATGCCGATCAGGATGCGCTTCCAGTAGTGCTTGAGCACGTAACCGATCCCCGGGGCGGTGCGATTCTGCTCTTCCTCCGCTGCCTGTGCGCGCTTGAAGATCGGAGCGTCTTGGACGCGGCTTCGAACCCACAGGCCGATGATGATCACGACGAACGACAGAGCGAAGGCCACGCGCCATCCCCAGGCCAAGAACTGTTCGTTCGACAAAGTATGAGAGAGAACCAGTAGGACCAGCGTCGCGAGGATGTTGCCCGCGGGGGTGCCGACCTGCGGCCATGCACTCCAGTACCCTCGGCGGGATGACGGCGCGTTCTCGGAGACGATCAGCGTGGCGCCGCCCCATTCGCCACCGAACCCGAACCCTTGGATCAGGCGAACCGTGACCAGGAGAATCGGGGCCAAGACGCCGACTTGGTTGAACGTCGGCAGAAATGCGATGGCCAATGTGCTGAGTCCGACCACCGTCAGGCTGATCATCAGGGTGTGGGCGCGTCCTCGTCGATCGCCGAGCCTGCCGAAAACGAGCGCTCCGACTGGGCGCGCCAAGAATCCCACGCCGTAGAGGGCAAAGGCTGAAATGATCGTGTCCCAGGCATTCCCGGTCTGCTTGAAGAACTCGGTGCTGAAGACCAGCGACGTGGCCGTGGAGTAGAGATAGAAGTCGTACCATTCGGCGATCGACCCAGCCAACGCGCCGATGATGGCGCGGGCCAGCGGACCCTTTGTGGCGAGAGGTGGAGTCGCTCCTTCGGCAGGGAGATCTTCTCCAGCCTGAGCAAGTCCGCGTGCGGTCTCTTTCAACGTGTTCTCCTTCGAACGTGGCGCTTGGAGGTGTCCGGGCGTGCGCGTCTGCATATACCCGGTGGTCGGCGATTCAGCTGTTTGACGGGAAACAGCAACCGATTTGAGCCGCTAGGCGGCCTTGTGCTCCGAGGCGGTGATGGCCTGTCGGAATAGCTCTGTCGGTGTGAAGTCGAGTGCCGCAGCGATGGCGGCCAGCTCGTTGACGGTCAACGACGCGCCGTTTGTGAGGTGACGGCTCAGTGTGGATCGGGGGATTCCGGTGGCGTTCGCCAAGGCTGCTATCGACAGGCCTCGGTCGGTGATCTGCCGACGGATGGTCAGCGGGAGTCGGACTGACGGCGGCGGATTTATGAAAGTGCCCATGTAGGCACTATAACGCCTATATAGGCGGAAAGAAACTGATAAGTAGCGACCTGCGGATAGCTCCACGGGGGCGTGATCTCCGATTGATAGGCTGATAGACATGTCGGATAGATGGACGCCGGACGCTTCTGTTGGGCTCAACGCGGCAATCTCG
>JAATFD010000012.1 GCA_015655375.1 Actinomycetales bacterium | reverse complement strand
TCTCCGTCGACTATGCGTTGGCGATGGAGCTGGCCATCGCTCATCTTCGGTCGCTCGGGCACCGACGGATCGCTTACGTCGGGGGTCCCGTCGGCTCGAGGTCGGACGCCCGGCGGCGCGAGGGCTTGAAGCGGGCGACGATGGAACACATGGACATCAAGATCGTCGACCTCGGAGCGTTCCGTCCCCAGGTCGAGGGTGGGGAGTCCGCCGCCGACCTCGCGGTGGGTTCCGGGGCGAGCGCGGTAATTGCCTTCAATGACCTGGTCGCGGTCGGGCTGGTGTCTCGGCTGCGGACACGCGGAGTGTCCGTGCCCGAAGACATGAGCGTCGTCGGTTGCGACGACACGTTGGTCGCAACGTTGGTCCGTCCGCCCTTGACGACGATCCGTGTCGATATGCGGGGGGTCGGGGCGGCGGCGGTCGATCTGTTGAGGTCGGTGAACGGGAAGACCGCGGACCGACCGGGCGAAGAGCGTTCCTCGGAGGTGCGGATCACGCCCGTCGAACTGGTGGCCCGTGGATCGACGGCCGTGCCGTCCGGGGAGTAAGTCAGTGCTGGCGTGGTTTTGAGGGACTGCAGCGATCAGTCCCGAGCCCACAATTTCCGGCTTTGAGGGTCCACAATTTCCGGCTTTGCGATAGTCTGCCTGCGTGGACACCGGAGAAGTGGTTGGGTGCCCGTATCGGCCTCGGATCATCGATTCCGTGCTGGAGCAGGCCCTTGCGGCGTCTGGCGCGGTGGTGATTGAGGGCGCTCGTGCAAGTGGAAAAACGATGACAGCGTTGAACGCCGCGAATTCCTACGTGTTCGTCGACGATCCTGAGATTCAGACCTTGCTTGAGGTTGCGCCTCGGTCGCTCCTGGAAGGAGAGGCGCCTCGGCTACTCGATGAGCGGCAGGTGGCCCCCGAGTTGTGGTACCGCGTGCGCCGCGCCGTCGACTCCGCCAGTGAACCAGGACGGTTCATCTTGACGGGCTCCGCGGTCCCCGCTGATGACGTCACCCGTCACACGGGGGCAGGACGGTTCCTGCGCTTGCGCGAGCGAACGATGTCGTGGTGGGAGAAGCTTGAGGGGTCGACGGGGGCGGTCAGTCTTTCCGCCTTGTTCGATGGCGAGCTGCCAGTTGTTGACCTCGATGCGGGTCCGGGTCTCGATATGGTCATCGATGGGGTTCTTCGCCCAGGCTTCCCGGCCATGACCACGCTCTCTCTGAGTCAGTCTGCGGTGCTACTTCGTGGCTATATCGACGACCTTGCGCGAGCCGACGTCCAACGCATCGCGAAGGTTCGGCACGATCCGGAAGTGATGAAGAGACTCATCAGAGCACTGGCTCGATCAGTAGCATCCGAGGTCACGTACAAGACGCTGGCAGTCGATGTCCGCGTCGTTGCCCCGCGGATCAACGAAGAGACGATCAGCATCTACATCGGTCTTCTCGAGAGGCTTTTTGTTGTCGAGGCGCAGCAGCCCTGGAGTCCGGCTCTTCGGTCTCGTGCGCAGGTCAGGATCTCGCCGAAATGCCACTTAGTCGATCCGGCCTTGGCGGCTGCGTCTTTGGGCGCGGGACCGACCCATCTGCGAAAGGACCTGAACACGCTCAGGATCCTGTTCGAGAGCGCGGTGACTCACGATCTCAGTGTGCTTGCCTCGCCACTCGGAGGAGAAGTCTGTCACTACCGCGACTCATACGGCAAAGAAGTTGACTCGATCGTTGCTTTGCCTGATGGGCGTTGGGGTGCCGTTGAAGTCAAGCTCGGAGGCGAGCAGTTCGCAGCTGGCGCGAGGTCGCTCAACGCGGTCATCGCGCAAATCGACACGGAAAAGATGGGCGATCCGGCGTTCCGGCTCGTCGTCACCGGAACAGGTCCGATCCTCGTTACGGACGACGGGACCGTGACTGCGCCGCTCATTGCGCTGGCGCCTTGAGTCGCTGACAGCGCGGTGCGAACGAGGGGGTTGTCGGACTGACGCCCGACGAGTGCGGCGTGATGAAGCCTCTAAATGATAACGTTTGCCTAGCTGGCGGAAAGAAAACGCGTCAACGATGACAAACGTTGTTTGACGGTGGTCGACGAGGACGCGCAGCGGCTCTGTCCACGTTCGGACGAGGACCGTATCAGAGGAAAGAGGGGGAGCTGAGATGGCGAAGACGCCACGAGTGGCAGTAGCGGGGATCCACGGACACGGACGGACACACGTTGCGCATGTCCGGGAGTTGGTCGATCGGGGAGAAGCGGAATTCGCCGCGACGATCGATCCGGTCCCCCCACAGCCCGATCAGGGCGAAGTCGTGGCGCAGAGGCATTGTTCCTCCGTTCCGGAAGCTCTCGAGACGGGAGGGATCGACGTCCTCGTGCTCTGCACACCGATCGCCACCCACTGCGACCTTGCGATCCAGGCGTTGGACCACGGCGTTGACGTCCTGCTCGAGAAGCCCACGACGGCGAGCCTGGATGAATTCCACCGTCTGGCTGGCGAGGTGGAGGCAAGCGGCCGACTCGTGCAGGTCGGCTTCCAGAGCCTGGGGTCGACAGCCATCCCCTGGATCCGCCGGGAGATCGAGCGGGGCCACCTCGGCGAGGTCGACGGCGTCTTCGCAGTCGGAGAATGGATTCGATCGACGGACTACTGGAATCGTGCGGCGTGGGCCGGACGCCGGGTCATGGGCGGCGTGCCTGTCGTCGACGGGGTGATCACGAATCCTTTTGCCCATGCGTTCGCAACGGCGCTGGCGATGCTGAGACAGGGGCGAGAGGAAGACGTCGTCAGCGTGGACCTTGATCAGTACCGCGCCAATGACATTGAGGCCGATGACACGTCCACGGCGAGGATCGAAACGATGGCCGGAGTCCCGATCACGGCTGCACTGACGGTGGCGGGTGAACGCGAGAGCGATCCGATCATCGAGGTCCGGGGCAGCGAGGGTTCCATTCGGCTGTCCTACACGACGGACGTTGCGACGGTCCGAGACCAGGGCGGGGCAGTGACGTCTGAGAAGACCTTCGGGCGGGCGTTGCTGCTCGACAATCTGCTGGCCGCGCGCAGCGGAGAAGCTGACCTCCTCGTGCCGGTGGGCGCGACGGGCGGATTCATGAGGATTCTCGAAGCCGTTCGCACGGCACCCGATCCGGCGCCGATCAACCCCCGATACGTTGACTGGCGCGACGATGGGCGAGGCCACCACCCCGTCGTCCTCGACGTCGAACGCTGGCTGTGGCAGTGTGCCCGCCAGGGAAAAAGCTTCAGTGACGCAGGCGCGCCCTGGGCCCTACGGGACGACGTGTGATGAAGCGGTTGGAGATCCCCGTGGCGACGGGGGCGCGCGTGACGAGGGAAAGCCTGCTCGCGGGGAAACCCCGGGTGTCCATTGAGGGTTTCGGTGCGTCGCGTGAGGCTCCGGCCACGACCAACACCCGGGCATGCCGGGCGGCGATTGCCCACTGCTCCGGTCTGGGCGGCGGAACCGTCGTCGTTCCACGGGGGATCTTCCGGATCTACACCCTACGCTTGGCGAGCGGGGTGAACCTCGAACTCAGCGAGGGTGCGATCCTTCGCGCCGCCAGGACAGACATCTGGAACACCCGGCGGAACGATCTCGGCACCGATCTGCGCCAGGACGGCGAGGGCGGCCTCTATGACGAACCCGAAGTCAATCGGTGGTGTGGCCTCCAGGACCACGGGCACACCTACGTCGCGAACAGTCTCATCGCCGGCATCGGCGTGGAGAACGTCGCGATCCTCGGTCCGGGGTGTTTCGAGGGGTCCGCTCCGTCCGCGACGGGGTCCCATCGAGAACACGTCTTGCAGCTGGGTGATCCGGAGACTCCGGCCAGAAGGGGCGACCCCGGGCATCGGGGGGAGTGGTTCGGCAACAAGGGGATCAGCCTCCTCAACAGTCGGGGGATCGTGCTCAGTGGATTTGAGTTCCTCAGCGGTGGGCATTTCGCGGTCCTGGCGACCAATGTCGATGACCTGCTGATCGAGGGGGTATCACTCGACACGGGTCGCGACGGGATCGACATCGACTCGTGCCGGGACGTGACCGTGCGGACAAGCCGGGTGAACGCGCCCAATGATGACGCGATCGTCATCAAGTCCTCGTGCGGAGGGGGAGTCGTCACCCCGGTGCGCAACGTGCTGATCGAGGACTGCACGGTCACGGGTTTTGACGAGGGTTCGGCGTTGGATGGGACGTTCACGTGGAATCGGCGGACCGCCGATGACCAATGCCCACCGACCGGACGGGTCAAACTCGGCACCGAGAGCACCGGTGGATACGAACGCATCACCGTGCGGCGGGTCCACTTCGAGCGCTCGCGAGGATTTGCACTGGAAGCGGTGGACGGATCGGACCTGAGCGATGTGATCTTCATCGATTCGGACATGCAGGAGATGTCATCTTCCCCCTTGTTCCTCCGTATCGGGGACCGGTGCCGATTCCCGGTGACGGGAGTGTCCGAGGACGATGCTCTCACGCATCAGGATCTGCGACTGGACAATCCCGAATGGGTCCTGCCCGCGGGAGGCGGTGACCCCGCTTTCCCCGCACGTCGCCAGGTCCCAGCCTATCGACGCTCAGCCGTGGACGTGGACGGGGAGCGCCGCATCGAGGTCATCGACCCCGACCAGCCGTTGCGCGCGAATCCCTCGGCGTGTGCCCATGTGGGCGAGAAGCTCGTCGCGTGGCGATTCGACGAGGAGTCGTCCTCATACGTGCCTGACCCCGATCGGCCCCTGAGCGAGCACGATGTGCTGCTGCGGGGCAATGCCCTGGGAACCGCGCGACCCGCGCGACTGAGGCGGGTCGAGATCGGTCGGATCCGGGTGAGAGATGCAGATCCTCGCCATCCGGTGATCCTGGCGGGTCTGGTGGACAGCCCGATCGAGGATGTTGAAATCCACGACCTCGATGTGGAGTATCGCGGCGGTCTGACGATGCGTGACGCGGTTGAGCAGCCGCGGGTGACGACGACACAGGACTGCCAGACCTTCGTTGGTCCCCTGACAGAATCACTGGAGTGGATGGTCAATCCCTTCGAGGCGAAGAACGAGGTCCTGCTTCCCCGGGTGCACTGGGACGAGGCGACGACCAGCTGGCGGGACGACCCGTACGCTGTCCCCGAGGCTGTGACGGGCTATCCGGAGCCGAGCATGTTCGGCATCCTGCCGGCTTCCGGTCTGTACGCGCGCCATGTCCGCGGGTTGCGTCTGGATCGGATCCGGATGGGATGGCGGATTGCGGACACGCGGCCGGTGGTGGTTCTCGACGATGCCGACGATGTGGAGGTCGGTGAGTTCTCTGCTGATCCTCCGGAGGGAGTCCCGGTCTTTGTCCGTGTGACGAATGAGTGGGTCCGTCGGACAAACTTCGAATATGTTCCCGACGAGCCCTTCCGCGCGACGTGCGTGCGTGCGGTGCTTCCCGCGGGCTCGACGGTGTGCGACTGCGCCGTCGGGGCGCCCTCTCCGGGAACACCACCCGACGGGCTCCACCCGTTCCCGACAATCGCGGATCGAGGCTCGGGCTTCGTCCGGCATGAGCGTGCACTGCCGGTGACGGTCTTCGGCGCGGTTCCTTCGCCACGCCCCTGACAAGTTGACGAAACACAAGTCGGGCTCTTTCCAGGATTCAGAATCCCTGGAAAGAGCCCGACTTGTGACGACCCGTCATCCGGGGCGGACTCCGGGTGGAGGAAGAGTCTACTCGGCTCCCTGCGAAAGGAGTGCCGAGGTCCGCCACTCGTGGTGTCCGCCGTCCAGATCCCAGTGCACGGACGAAACTCCAGCGCCGGCGGCGGGCAGGTCCGTCTGCCACTGGCCGGCCTCGACGCCCGGGAGCTCGACGCGAGCGTGAACATTCGTCGGGACGTCGATCGTCACGACCACGGAATCGCCGTCGTCCTCGAACGCCACGCTGACCGGACCGCGTTCGGTGAAGAAGCGTGCCTGCAGCCGGTGGAAGAGCCCGGTCATGGGCCTGATGAGGATCTGCGCGGCTCCGGGTTCGAGGATCTCGAGTCCGACGAGATCCCGCACGATGACTGCCGCGGCCGTGGCGCCCCAGCCATGGCTCTCGCTTTCGCCGGGTTGCCACTGCTCCCACAAGAACGTGGCGCCCTCGGCGACCAGCTTTGCCCATCCCCAATCGTCGGTGTCGGTCAGGATCCGCAGCGCATCGTCGAGGCGTCCCGTCTTGCCCAGCGCACTCAGGAGAACGTGAGCGGTCATCGGGCCTTGGCGCATCCCCAGGGAAGCGACGAAGTCGGCGACGTGTGCCGTCCGCTCCGGGGGGACGACTCCATAATCGAGCGCGAAGGAATTGGCATGTTGGGATTCGTGAGAACTCGGTGTGCCGTCCGCATACAGGCCATCGATGTAGAGCTCGGATGCGTCTACTAGACGTGTGTTCATTGCGGTGCGGAGGTCGGCCGACCAATGGGCGAGGTCGTCGAGCTCACCGGCGGGCCGTCCCACGGCCCGTCCGAGTCGCTCCGCGTCATCGAACAACCCGACCGTCTGGGCGTTGACTGTCGTGCGGACGGAAGTCGCCATGTCGTATCCGAATCGGCCGGCTGCGGGCCAGTCCACGATCCCGCCGACATACTCACCTGAGCCGCCGGGAAGATCGGTGACGAGGCCTGCCGTCGGTCCCGACCCGGGAATGGCACCGTGGGCGTAGTCGACCGTCGCCCGGATGTACGGGTAGGCCTCCTCGACGAGTTCCAGGTCCCCGGTCTGCAGGTAGTAGTCCCAGACCCATTCCGCGATGCGCAACGAATAGTCCGGGATGTCGCGCTTCCCGTCGCCGTTGGGGTAGACCGCGTTGTACCGGCCGGAGTCGTTTGGGCCGGACCAGTACCGTCGCTGTGAGGCGAGGAATTCCCGAATGGCCTTCCGCGTCGCGGCCCGCTCGCCGAAGCAGCGCATAGTCACGACGGACTCGTTGATCGCATCCCCGAGGAATTGACCGCGCTCACGGGTCGGAGTGTCGACGAATTCGTTCTGCAGGCTTCCTCTTGCCGATCGCGCCATCAGGTCCCAGACCGCGTTCAGCGTGGGGTCCGAAGTCGCGAACGATGCCGTGCGGTCCCAGTCGGCCACTGCTTGGACGACCTCTGCACGGACGTCACAGAGATCGAGGGCGACCGCATTCGCCGGGATCTCCACGTACCTGAAGGCGAGATGGTCGAACGCGTGGAATGTCTGTTCACCGGATGCCTGGACGTAGACATAGCGGGTGTCCGTCCGCTGGTTGGCCTCGTCACTCGTGTCGATGTGCCCGTCGGGAGTCAGGCTGTATCCCGTGCGGAGCTCGAGCACCCGACCGGCGACGCCGGTCGCGAAACGGACGATGGGCCGCGCGGGGATCACACTGCCGAAGTCGACGATGGTGGAGCCGTCCTCGCAGATGTCGATGCCGACGGGCAGAGCGGTCTCGCAGGTGATGCGATGCAGGTTCTCCTCGAGATGGGTGAAGGGGTCGCACGGGTGCGCTCCGAGGACTGCGGCGCTCTCCCAGCGGGCGTCCTCGAACCCGGCGCGGTTCCACCCGGGAGTCCGGCGGCGTGCGTCGAACTCCTCGACGAAGTCGCCTTCCCCATTGCGCAGCGTCGTCCCGAAATAGGCGGTGTCCGCCGTGAGGGACCACTGAGCATCGGTGGTGACGGTCTGAGTCGATCCGTCGGCGAAGTGGACGTTGAGTCTGACGAGCAGGCCGGGTTGTCCTACTGCGCGACCCTGACCCGGGCCGTACCAATGGTTGAGTGCCGCGAGCGTCACATGATCGGGATCGAGCGCAAGAAGATCGGTGACGTCGAACGCCTGGAAGAATCCTTCGCCGGGGTATCCGAGGCTCTCTGCCCGGCCCACGCGGCGACCATTGACCCAGAGGTCGGCCTCGTGGTTGGTCGCGACGAAGACGGTGGCATGGACCGGAAGGGCCGACGCCAGGGGAACTTCCCGGCGTGCGAGCCACCACAGGTTCGGGCTCGAGGCGCGGGGGGCGATCCAGTCCGCGCCCCACTGCGAGTCCGTGGGCCCGGGTGTGAACCCGGACCATTGGCTGGTGATCCCCTCGGGGATCGAGGTGGTCGAGACGGTGACGCGCCATCGGCACGGCCGACCGGGGATGAGCTCCAATCCCTCATACTTCACGTGGTCCTGGCGGCCAGAGTCGATCCTTCCGCTGTCCCAGAGCTCGTCGTCCGAAAGCGCATCGTGGACGCTGATGCGATAGGCGGTCTGTTCGTCGGGTCCTGCGTCGATCACCCAACCGAAGCGGGGTGCACCGACGGTGCCGATGGGTGCTTCCACGTCGTTGACAGTCAGGTCCGAGATCGTCGGTGGTGTTGGTGTTGTCATGATGCGGGCTCCTCCATGCTCATGCGGGTGAGGGTTTCTGCGTTTAGTGCCGCGTCCGGTCGCTCGCCCGCGGTGCGGATCGCGCAACGGTCGAACGACCAGGACCGGGCACCGCGGATAGACCCTGGCGAGGTCGCCGGGATGTCGAGATCGCTGAAGGTGAAGTCGGTGAACGGTGCGGTCTCGGGCGGGGCCTTCACCGTGAATGCCGAACCGACGGGATGCGCCGGATCGGCTGTGATTCCGTTCAGATGTAGATCGCGGAACAATCCGGGATCGTTGCGGATGCCGGGATTCGATTCGGGCTCGGTGAGGGCTCTCCAGACCTCCGGCACCCGCGTTCCCATCCCCTCCGGGACACGACAGGACGAGTAGCTCGGATTCCAGTCGGTGTTGAAACTGAAGCACGTGCCGACGTCTCGCATTGAGACGTCGGAAAACGTCACGCGCTCGACGACACCTGCCCGTCCGGGAGCGGACTTGAGTCGGATTCCCTCGTCAGTGCCGACCATGCGGATTCCGTGGAAGGAGATGTCGTGCATGCCGCCGGAGATCTCGCTCCCGAGGGTGATTCCCGCTCCTGCCCCGATCGCGCAGTCGCTGACCTCGATGTCGGAACTCGGCCTGCCAACCCGTCGCCCGTCAGCGTCGCGTCCCGACTTGATGCAGATGTCGTCGTCGTTCACGGCGATCCGGCAATCGCGCACGCGGACCCTTGTGCTCGAATCGATGTCGATGCCATCAGAACTCGGACCGGGATTGTCCTCAATGGTCAGGTCGGACAGGTCCACTCGGTCGGAGTAGCAGACGTGGACATTCCAGAACGGGGATCGGACGATCCTGAGTCCGGAAACGCTGACCCGTGAGGAGTTGAAGACGAGGACGTTCCGCGGGCGTTCACAGTCGTAGTCGACGGCCCACCGCAGCCCGAGCCCGGTGTAACGGGCGCGCATCCCTCCGAGGTGATCGGTGCCCCAGTAGGCGTTCCACCACGGCTCGCCCTGCCCATCGATCGTTCCCGATCCGTCGATGTGGGCGTCATCGGCGTCGATGACCGTCAGAAGGCCGAGCGGCCAGATCATCTCAACCCCTGCCACCCGGGTCCGCCGACGCGGATAGTGTCGCCGATCAGGCGAGGCGGCCAACATTGCACCGGCCTCGAGATGGAGACGGACGCCGGAGCGCACGATGAGCGTTCCGCTGAGGTAGCGCCCGGGGGACAGTACGACGTCGCCGCCGCCGGCCTCGTGGGCGGCATCGAGGGCGGACTGGATCGCGGGCGTCGAGAGGCGGTGACCACTGGCATCGGCACCATAGTCGGTCACGATGAATGTTCGTCTCATGGCCCGACGTTCTCCAGGACCCGGTCCACGGCGAACGCGTCGGGCCAGGCCACGTCCGCGATGAGCGCGGTCATCGACAGTTCCAGGGTCTCGCCTGCCGCGAGGGGCAGGACGTGTTCCCACGCGGGGCACAGGCAGAGCCCGACGTACTCCTCTGTCCTGACGAACCACTCGAAAGGTACCGGGCCGGTTTGGTGCAGGACGACTCCGATCGGAACGGACGGGCAGCTGAGCGCCACCCAGGGGTCGCTCGATCCATAGACGGAATCCGCATCGTCGTGCCTGCCGGAGAAGACCCGGATGCCGCGCCACGAAGGGAACCGCCAGAACAGGCCGCCGTAGCCGACGCCCGTGCGTCCCTCCGTAGCGGGGCTGCCGATCTCGCAGTCGTCCGTCGCGGTGAGGACGGACGACCACTGCAGGGCCCAGGTGCTCGGGTCGACGATCCGTGACAAGATCGAGCGACGCTCGGTGATCTGCACCGTGTCGGAGTGCGGTGGCACCCACTCGAGTGATTCGAGCAGCTCCCCCGAGGGGCTCGTCTCCAGGCAGCGGCGTTGCTCGCTGCCCTGATTGTGGAGTTCCTCGTACCCCCGATCGCGCACGTAGCTTCTTCCGCCCCAATACTGGATTCCGCTGACGGAGGGGATCGCAGTCGAGAGCCCGAGATGGTGAGGGTGGTCGACGGCACCGGCCTCGGTGACGGGAACTCCTCGCAGGGTCCACAGCGGGTGCAGGTAGGGGCGGGGCGAGCCGTCCGATGGGATCCGTGAGCCGTCGTTGTAGCGACCGAGCGAGGACCCCACGGCTTCGAGAGCCGTGACCTGGTTGCGCGGCAGGGTGGTCATGAGACCTCGACGATGGAGTCGGACTTGCGAGAGAAGTCGATGAGTCGGTTGTTGCCCCAGCAATTCTCGTACTTGAAGCCAGTGAGGCTCTCCACCGTCTCCCGGGTCTCTGGGGTGACATCCTTCATCGAGCCGCCGCTGCGAAGACGAATAACCTCGTTCAGAAGAATCTTGTGATGCTGGTCGTCGAGCTTGAGGAAATGCGAGCAGATAGCTCCCATGAGCAGCAGAACAATGGGCACGATCGTGTAAAGGTAAATTAGAGTGTGGACAACCAGGGGCGGCTGCGTCGTGGCCTTGGAAGCGAAGTGGACAGCTTGCAGAATTAGTCCGATCGCGAGACTTTCAAGGGTGGAGAACAGCAGGTCCAGAGTTGACTGGACACCGGCGTACTGGCCTTCACGACGTTTGCTCGTGACCATCTCGTCCACGTCGGGAATGAAGGAGAAGAGATATTGGGTCGAGTTGACGACGCCGGCGATTCCGAAGTTCAGGCACGTGATCAGGACGATCCACCACAAGACCATGTGCGGCGGGTGAACGAAGGCAACGACCAATATTACGAAGAGTGTGACGATGGCGGGGTAGGCCGCAACTCGATAGGTGAATGATCCATTCGTCTTCTGTGTCAGCCACGCGAAGAAGATGATGAACAGAATTCCGAAGACGTAACCGACAGTGGTCGAAGATGCCACGGAAGTCGGAGTCAGTAGTAGAGCAAACACGATGAAGTATGTGTTGATCGTTCCACGAAGAGAACGGAACATCTGTTCGCAGATGTACATCCCGAAATAGATTGCGAACGACTTCAGGCGCATCGCGGAGATGAAGTTCCAGAATACCTCACCGAGGGACTTAAGTGGGTTCGTCGGAGTTTTTTCATTCGATTTTGACTCAACGATATTGAGGTCGGTCGAAACGTCATACGGGCGTTCGGAGACTGAGAAATAGAAGATGATGTAGAAGATGAGGGTGATGGCGATGTAGATCATCGCGGAGATGAAGTAGGTCGATTGCTTGTCTTCGCCAAAGATCTTGAACAGCCAGATGATCAGCAGCGAGGCGATGATTCCTGAGATCGTTCCGCCTGCTTGGTTGATTCCAGCGAGCTGAGCCCGTTGCTTCGAGTCCTGTGTCATCTCGGACATGAAGGTCAGGTACGCGGTCGATAGTAACGGCGTGGTCAGGTGGAAGAGAAGGAATATTGTGAAATACGCAAAGGTTGAGAGCCCCGGGACCCAGAGGAGGACGAAGGAGATGCACTTCAGTGGGATTCCGATGAGAAGCAGCGACTTTCGTCGACCGAAGCGTCTGCCGAATCTCGTCAGGTAGAGCCGATCGGAAATGAATCCATAAACCGGTGACAGGACCGAGCTGATCACCTTGCCGATGGTGAATATCATCGTGGTTAATATGATGGACATTCCGAAGAACGTCGTGTAATAGTACATCAGCCACGTCGTGATCATGAAGTCGGCGACGTTGCCGAGCTGGTAGCAGCTGAATCCGGCCTTTGTCCACCAGGAAAGTTTCTTGTCTTCGAAGCTGGCGGCAACTGGATTCGGAGTATTTGTTTCCATTTCTGAGTTCGCTTCCTCGCGTCAGATGTGTGAACGTGTTCCGTTCGGCTCAGTGGCGGTATCAGACGTCGTGTTCCGGTGATATGACCGCCCGGGGATGATGGTGTGCGACAGCCTGGCTGACCCAGTGATTGAAAAGGTCCGGCCAGGTCTGGACGCACTCTTCGATATTCGCCTCGGAATGTGCGCTTTCGATGGTCCCAAGACTGAGACCGTGCCTCCCGTGCGAATAGATGTGGACTTCGACGTTCACCTGTGCTGCGACCAGAGCTTGTGCGAAGAGCAGACTATTTTGGACCGGGACTCCCTCGTCGGTCACGGTGGTCCACAGAAAAGTGGGGGGTACGTCGGCCGAGGCATGTTTTTCGAGTGAAACGAGGTCGAGCAGTGCCGGATCGTCCTTCTGGTCATCCCCGAGCAGATTGTCAATTGATCGGCGGTGGGCGAACCTCCCTGAAGTAATGACGGGATACCCGAGCATCAGTCCGTTGGGTGTGGCCAGGGTGGGGTCGATCCCGTGGTCGGTCACCGGGGGCCTGTTCCAGTTCTCTGCGAAGAGTCCCGCTGCGTGTCCGCCTGCGGAGAAGCCCGCGACAACGATGGCGTCGGGATCAATGTGCCACTCGTCCGCGTGCGTTCGTATCAACGTCATTGCTTCGGCGATCTGTATCGTCGAAACCGGGAAGTGAGACGGTGGGCATGAATAGCGCAGGACGAAGGCTTGGTAGCCGTATCCCACCATCCTGAGCGCGACAGGCTCGGCTTCTCGTTCCGAGGTGTGGACGTAGGCGCCACCGGGAAGGATGAGGATGGCAGGTCTGCGACGTTCGGGGTCGATCTCGTCGGAGTTGTCAGTGACGTAGCCCTGGAGTCGCGCGACACTGCCGTCGATTCCTTCGATCTCTGAGACAAAGGTGTTGAACATGTCGGTCACTTCCTGGCTATTCGGTCTTCTCGGCATGGAAGCCTGTTGGACCGGGAGCTCGGAAGGGTGTGTTCCTTCGTCCGGATGGTGCACCTCGTGAGCATGAAGCCCTCTCCGTTCTCGCTCTCAGCTTCCTTGCCAAGCCACCGTGGCGGCTGTGCCGTTGGCTCATGTCCGAACGTGGGTGTCATCGTTTTGGACTCGCGGCCTCATCGGATGCAAACGTTCGCATTGATCCTATACTAGGAGCGACGACCTCGTCGCAATGGGACTTTGGTCGAGGACTGAGAAGTGGCTTGAAAGTGAGCAATGGAGCGGGTAGACAGCGTCAGCCCAGTCATGCGAAACTTCGGTTGCATGGTGAGATTCAAGATGTGCGAACGTTTGTGATCACTCAGGTAGAGGAAGGGGCTCTGAGATTGATGGCTATCGTCGAGAAGCCGCTCGGGATGGGTCGTCGCCCAGACATGTCGGACATGCCCCTGCGACTTCTGGGAAACTGGAAGGCCGCGTCTCCCGAGCGCCCCGTCCGGATCATCCAAGTCGGCGAGGGCAACTTCCTGCGGGCCTTCATCGCTCCGGAGGTCCAACGGCTCAACGAGCTCACTGACTTCGACGGTGGGATCGCGATCGTTCAGCCTCGTCCCGGTGGACACGTCGCCGAGTTGGAGGCCCAGGACCGACTCTTCACGGTCCACCTTGAAGGGCTCGAGAAAGGACAGCCGGTCACCGGCTCCGAGGTCATGACGTCGGTCGTCCGCACAGTCAGCCCCTATACCGATTGGAACGCCTTCCTCGCGCTGGCCGACGAACCCACGGCCCGGATCGTCGTCTCGAACACGACCGAGGCGGGGATCGCCCTCGACCCGCGCGACACCGCCACCTCAGGCGTCCCTTTCGGATTCCCTGCCAAGCTCGCGCGGCTGATGGAGCGTCGTTTCGCCGCCGGCTTGCCCGGATTCGTCGTCATCCCCTGCGAGCTCATCGACAACAATGGAAGCGTCCTGCGCGAGTCGGTCCTCGAGTGCGCGCACGCGTTCGGTTTCGGTGCTGAGCTCGTGGAATGGATCGTCACGCAGAACACCTTCTGCTCGAGCCTGGTCGACCGGATCGTCCCTGGTTTCCCGACCGACCGCGCGGAGCAGATCTGGCGTGAGCTCGGCTACGAGGACGACCAGCTCGTCTGCGCCGAGCCTTTCCTCTTCTGGGCGATTCAGGGACCGGCGTGGGTTGAGGACATACTTCCGCTGCACGAGGCCGATCCGCGCGTCATCTTCACCGACGACATCACGCCATACCGGGGCCGAAAGGTCTCTCTGCTCAACGGCCCGCATACGACGCTCGGCTCCCTGGCCCGCAACGCGGGATTCGACACGGTCGGGGAGGCAATGGACGATCCGGCGATGAGCCGCTTCCTCCGGGCCGAGATGCGCGAGGAGATCATCCCGGTCGTCGATCTTCCGGTCGACGAGTTGGAGACCTTCGCTGACCAGGTCGAGGACCGCTTCCGCAACCCCTTCGTCCACCACAGCCTGGAGGCGATCGCCCTCAACGCGATCGCGAAGTTTCGGGTGCGCCTCCTGCCGCTTATTCATTCCACTCTCGAGGCCGGTCGCGCGCTTCCTCGGCGGATCGTCCTGGCGCTGGCCGGACTCCTTTGGACCTATTCGGGCCAGGCTCCGGCCCGTCCCGTCGATGTTGAAGATGTCATCGCGCGCTTCGCGCATGTCCTCGAACCGGGCGGAGTTGTGGCCGTGCTGGCGGATACGGACCTCTGGGGCGAAGACCTGACGACCGTTCCGGAATTGGCTGATCTGGTCGCTGCCGACGTGGCGGTGTTGGCCAAGCGTGGGGTGCCAGCCGCCCTGGCCGACCTCGAAGCGGAGGAGAACTGACATGCTTGATGCGTTGGTTCTGGATCCCACGGATTCCGTGGCCGTCGCCCTGCGCGACCTCGCGGCAGGAGAATCCGTCGCTCCTGGCGGGCACCCCGTGTCGACGATCTCGATCGCGGTGGCCTCCGACATCCCGGCCGGCCACAAATTCGCGCTCGCGGACGTGTCCGAGGGACAGGACGTCATTAAGTACGGCTTCCCGATCGGTCATGCCACCGAGGCGATCCCGGCGGGCACCTGGATTCATTCCCACAATCTGGCGACGAATCTCGGTGCGGACCTCGACTACGCTTTTCATCCCCGCGACGACCGCACGACGCCGGGCACCTCGGACCGGACCTTCCGCGGCTACCGGCGCGCGACCGGTGCCGTCGGGATCCGCAACGACCTCTACGTCGTCCCGACCGTCGGCTGCATCAATGGGCTGTGCGAGGGGATCCTCCGCGAGTTCGCCGACGCCCACCCGGAGGGATTGCCCTTCGACTCCGCGATCATCACCCGCCATCCTTACGGCTGCTCGCAGCTGGGCGGCGACCTCGCAATGACCCAGCGGATCCTCCGCGACATCGTCGGCCACCCCAATGCCGGCGGCGTCCTCGTCATCGGGCTGGGCTGCGAGAACAACCAGATGGAGGACTTGCTCGACGGCCTCGGTCCCCACGACGAGGCGCGCGTGCGGACGATGATCGCCCAGGACGTCGACGACGAGTACCAGACCGGTGTCGATCTGCTCGAGGAGTTGCTCAAGGCAGCCCGCGACGACGAACGTCTCGACATCCCGATCTCCGAGCTGCGCGTCGGCGTCAAGTGCGGTGGGTCGGACGGATTCTCCGGGATCGCGGCGAACCCACTGATCGGGCGGTTCACCGACTGGTTGGTCTCCCACGGTGGGTCCGTCGTCCTGACCGAGGTCCCGGAGATGTTCGGTGCGGAGACAATCCTCATGTCCCGCGCCCATGACGAGGGTGTCTTCGACCATGTCGTCGACCTCATCAATGGCTTCAAGGACTACTTCCGCCGCTACGATCAGCCGATCTACGAGAACCCTTCGCCGGGGAACAAGGCCGGCGGCATCACGACGCTGGAGGAGAAGTCGCTCGGCTGCATCCAGAAGGCGGGATCCGCCGAGGTCGAGGACGTCCTGTCCTATGGCAGTCGAGTGAGCGAGCCCGGATTGTCGCTCCTGCAGGGACCGGGCAACGACTTGGTGTCCTCCTCCGCGCTGGCGTCGGCGGGATGCCAGCTCGTGCTCTTCTCGACCGGGCGGGGAACGCCATTCGGGACGTATGTGCCGACGCTCAAGGTTGCGTCCAACTCCAGGCTTGCCGAGCACAAGCCCCGGTGGATCGACTTCGACGGCGGCCGCGTCATGCGCGAGGACCCCGACCTCGTCCTCGAGGACTTCATCGCGACGGTCATGCGGACCGTCGAGGGCGAGCCCACCCGTAACGAGACGTACCACATGCAGGAGATTGCGATCTTCAAGGACGGCGTCACCGAATGACGAGACCCCGAGGCGGGGCGGGACACATACACACCGAGACCTCCGGGCACAGATGCCCGGTGAAAGACAAGGAGACAAAGATGTTCCTGGACGACGACTTCCTCCTCACGACGAGGACGGCGCGGACGTTGTTCCACGAGTACGCGGAATCACTGCCGATCATCGACTACCACTGCCACCTCAATCCCTCCGAGATCGCGGGCGACGAGAACTTCTCCGGCATCACGGAGGCGTGGCTGGGTGGCGATGACTACGGTGACCACTACAAATGGCGGCTCATGCGCGCCAACGGTGTGCCCGAGGAACTGGTGACCGGCGCGACCGATCCCTGGGAGAAGTTCCAGGCCTTCGCGACCACCATGGAGAAGGCCATCGGGAACCCGGTGCACCTGTGGACACATCTGGAGCTCAAACGGATCTTCGGGATCGACGATCTGCTGACGAGCGCGACCGCCCGCAGCATCTACGACCGTGCCAACGAACTGCTCGCCACGCCGGAGTTCTCGCGGCGCAACCTGATCCGGCGCTTCAACGTCGAGGTCGTGTGTACGACGGATGATCCAGCTGATGACCTGCACTTCCACCGGGAGCTCGCCGAGTCGGAAACGGCCTTCCGCGTCATTCCGGCCTTTCGGCCCGACAAGGCCCTCAATGTCGACCGGGCGGGATATGGGGAGTGGCTCGGACGGCTCGAGGACGCGGTCGGGCATTCGATCTCCGGCTTCGAGGGTCTCGCGGGAGCGTTGGCCGAGCGGATCGGCTACTTCGATTCCTTGGGCGGGCGTCTCTCCGACCACGCGATCGACGAGATGACCTACGACGAGGCGACGCCAGCCGAGCTCGACTCGATTGTCGAGCGCGCGCGCAGTGGCGTCGGGGTTAAGTTGAACCCGCGCGAGGTCTCCCAGTACCGCACGGAGGTGATCAAGGCTCTCATGCGCGCCAACCGCGACCACGACTGGACGATGCAGCTGCACATCCATGCCTCCCGCGACCTCAACAGTGCCGAGCTCGCGCGCCACGGAGCGGACACCGGGTTCGACGGTCTGTCCGACGGGCCGTTGGTCGACCCGCTGGTCAAGCTGCTCGACTCGATGGCCTCGGATGATTCACTGCCGCGAATGATCCTCTATTCGCTCAACCCGAACGACTGGCTGGCGATGGCCGCGGCCTTCGGGTGCTTCCAGGGCGGGACGGTCCAGCGCTTCCAGTTGGGCAACGCCTGGTGGTTCAACGACACGCGATCCGGGATCCGGCGTCAGCTGGAGACGATGGCCGAACAGTCGCTGCTCGGCAATTTCGTCGGAATGACGACCGACTCGCGGTCGTTCCTGTCCTACCCCCGCCACGAGTTCTTCCGGCGGATCCTGTGCGAACTGGTCGGCGAGTGGGCCGAGCGCGGCGAGATCACGAACGACATCGAGGTATTGGGCGACCTCGTGCGCAACGTTTCGCATGACAACGCGGAGAAGTTCTTCGCGTTCTGAGGGTCGGGGCGCATTCGCCCTCGTCACGCGGGCTTCTTCCACGCCGCGACGGCCGCCCCCAGCGCCACGACAGCGACCACGGTGACGAGTCCGATGACACCCACCCACCCGAAGGCAGCGTAGGGCGCGGAGGGGACGATCCCGCCGAGCGTGCCGCCCAGGTAGTAGGACGTCAGATAGAGTCCGACGGCAGCCGAGGCGTCGCGTCGGGCGTGTTGGCCGACGAAACCGGTCGCGCACGCCTGCCCGGCGAAGACCGCCACGCACGAGCATGTCAGGCCGATGATGATCGCCCCGACGTGTGGGATCAAGGTGAGTGCCAGACCTACGAGTCCCAGGACCGTCGAGATCGCGAAGGTGCCAGCTCGCCCGATCGAACCGATCAGGCGCCCGAACCAGGATGTGACGAGGGTGGGCACCAGGAACACCGCGAACATGAGTCCGACCTGCATCGTCGTCAGGTTCAGCGGCGGCTTCTGAAGGTGGAGTGACCCAAACGTGAAGGTTGCGACCTGCTGAAACAACAGGCTCGCGCCCACGACGCAGGTCGCGACGATCCGCCAGTCGCGCAGGTGCCGTCCGATCCCGGCGAGGCCGGACCACGGGCTCGGAGTCGGGGTGAATCGCCGCTCGACGGGCAGCCAGGCGAGCGCACTCCCGAGCACCAGCAGCAGCATCCCGAGCAGGGGCGCGAACGTCCACCGCCAGGATCCGAAGACGTCGAAGAATACTCCCGACAGAAACCGTCCAGCGAACCCGCCGAACGCCGTGCCGGCGACGTAGATGCTGTTGAGGCGGATCGAGGGTCCCGTCGCGAACTCCCCTCCGATGTCCGCGACGGCGGGAGCGAAGATGAACGGCGTGGCCACGCCCTCGAGAAATCGCCCGAGGAGCAGGACAGGGAACCCCGGTGCCGTCAGACACACGAGCGTCGCGGCGATGAGAGCGACGATCGCCCAGATGATCGTGGGGCGCCGCCCGACGTGATCGGCGATGGACCCCGCCACGGGCGCGAACAGTGCCACGCCGAAGGTCGTCGCGCTGACCGTCAATGTCGCGGAGGAGATCGAGACTGCGAAGTGCTTGGAGAGCGGCGAGAGGATCGGCTGGGTCGAATAGAGTGTGAGCAGCGCGGACGTCCCGAGCAGGAACATTGCCACGCAGGTTGTGGCGCGCAGCCGCTCCGGGTCCGGCGTTGGGTTGGGCTTGGAGGCAGATCCTGTGGCTCTCACGCCCACATCCGGGCGATCGCGAGCGTCTCGGGGACGTAGCCGCGTCCGAAAAGCTGACAGTGGACCATCAGCATGTGCATCTGGTGGAGAGCCATGCGCTCGCGCCACCCGTCGGCCAGCGGGGATTCCTCGTTGTAGGCGGCCCAGATGCGCTGCAGGTGCGGTGTCCCGAAGACGGCGAGAGCGGCGAGGTCCTCCTCGGCATGGCCACCCTGGGCCGCCGGGTCGATGAGGGTCGCGCCGCTCGACGTCCACAGGATGTTCCCGTTCCACAGATCCCCATGTGTGCGCGCGGCCGGGTGTCCATTCGCCCGCACGAGGGCGGGCTGGTCGTGGTCGTAGACGCCGCTGGTCAGCTTCTCGCACAAGCGATCGAGGACCGAGCGCTCCGAAACCGTGAACGCGGGTGCGTCGAGATACGGTCCGAGTCGGTCCCGCGCGTAGAAGGCGCCCCACGAGGTCATGGACTTCTCGGGCGTCTCGGGCAGAGGAAGCCGGGCCAGCCCCATCCACCCTTCGCCCTCGTTGTTCGGTGGTGGGGCACCCAGGTGCGTCGCTCCCGCGGCATGGGTGTGAGCGAGGGCGCGACCGAACTGTTCGGCGGCAGCGAGAGTGGGGACGACCTCGTCCAGTCGAGGTTCCTCCAGCCAGTCCGCGCCGTGGTTGAGCACGGGGACGACCGGTACCGCCGAGGAGGGGACATCCGTGAGCCAGGCCAGTCCGGCGACCTCGTAGAGGATCCGCCCAGGACGGTGATCGCTCTTGCGGAAGGTGTTCATGACACCACCGTAGGTCCGCGGACGGCGCTCGTGGAGTCTCTCGGGCGGAGTCCCGTCTGATCCACAGGGAAGGGGGATGTATGCAGACGATCCACAGCCGGGCGATCGCGGGTGCGGGTGCGGCGCCGGGGTCTCGTAGCGTGGAGCGCGTCGTCACGCGTGGGCCATGCGAGGACGGGCATGCGGAGGAAAGGAACGCGTTCATGACAGACAACGGGGACTGGTGCCCGGAGCCGGTGACCGGCTCCGACTGGGCTTCTCCTTCGGGGGGCTGGGCGCTCCCCGACCACTGGTGGGGTCCAGGGGCGTTCGGTGATGGTCAGGGCCCTGCTCAGGCCGCGGTCGTGGCCATCGGCAGGGTCGAGGGAGTCGTCGGATCCATCGACCTCGGCCAATGGGAGGGCGCTGCGGCAGACAGCGCGCGGGAACGACTGGCGGAGGTCGTGGCGGGGGCAGCCGGAGTGATGTCCGCACTCGCTCAGGCACGCTTCGCCCTGTCAGTGCAAGCCGAAGCCGTCCGGCGGGAGATCCTGGCGGCTGCGGGAGCGACCCGATGAGCACGGATCCGAATTTCGGGGATCGGGTCGTCATCACGTCCTCGTCGACGCGCGTTGACACCGACCGGCTGGTTGGGGCGGCGGTGCGGGTGAGTGACGGAATCGGCGACGCGCAGTGGGTGATGGAGCTCGTGACGGATGCTCGCAGCCAGTGCGCGACACACGCGCGGTTGGTGCCAGTGGAAACGGCACAGGCGCTGGATGCCTTGGACCTGGCGCGCTCAGTGGCGGCGAGTCTGGCCTCGAGACTGGTGTCGCTCGCGGATGCGCTGACCTTCTCCGCTCTCGTCTATTGCGCAGCCGAGGGGGATGCCACGCGGTTCGAGGCCGTGTGGCGCCAGCTGCGGCCCGACGCGAGCACGTGGTGGGACACGGGGATCATGAGTGTCCATTCGCGGGCGGGTGCCTGGTCGACGCTGCCGGGGAACAGCGAGGACGCGGTGCCAGCGTTCGTGCTGAACGCGATGAATCCCCCACTGATGCGCGAGGTCGGGCTGATTTCGGCCGTGGCCGGTCATGCCGTGGATTTCCTCGGAGGAGATCCAGGCGACGGGACCGAGATGATGCGCACGCAACTCGACATGGACGCTCTGGCCTCGCGACTCGTTGAGGCGACCATCACCGCCGGCGTGGAACCGGCCTGGCGGCAGCCGTCGAGGGCGTCCGCGAACGGATCGCCCTGGTGGGGTCAACGGGCCTCCGATCTTCGGCAGGCCGCCGTCCTTGCCTCGATCTGGGGGTTGGGAGCCGGCCGCGTGATGAAGGGACAGACGCGGGGCGTGTCGGTGTCCGCGCGCGTTCCCGGCGACGCCCGGACGGTGACCTCGCAGGTCCCCTCGGACCCGGATGAGGGCGGGCTCGCTGTGTTCGCATCGCCGTTTGCTGGAGGCGTGGGCGCGCTCCCCTCGGCGGTGGCGTCCGGGCTCGCCTCGCTGTCGGTCAGTCAGGACCCGGCGGTCCATGCGTCGGCTTCGATCGGTGCCTCGATGGGCGCCGCGGGGAGCGTGACCTCGACGCCGCGATCGCCCGCCGCGCTCCTCGGGCGGATCCGCGACCTCGCCTCGACTCCCGATCATGGCCAGGTGGAGATCCTGCGCCATGACACGGGTGCCGACGACGGGTCGGCCCGGACCTCGTGGAGCGTCGTCATCCGGGGGACGCAACGCTGGACGGCCGGGGGAGCGAACCCACAGGACCTGTTGACGAACATCGAAGGTGTCGCGGGAGAGGACTCCGACCAGACGCGCGCCGTGCGCGAGGCGATGGACATGGCGGGAATCGGCGCCGACGAGCCGGTCGAGTTCACCGGGCACTCCCAGGGTGGGATCATCGCTGCCCAACTGGCGACCGATTCCGAGGTCACCTCCCGCTACACGGTCGCGTCGGTTCTGACGGCCGGTGGTCCGACGGGCGGGTCCGCGCCCGGGCCGGACGTCCATATGCTCAACCTGGAGAACACGCGTGACCCGGTCCCGGGCCTCGATGGGATGCCGAACAGTGACCTCGACGCCTCTCTGACTGTTTCCTTCGATGGTGGACTCGTCACGGCGGTGGCGGACGGACAACCTCCCGCGACTCCGCACGACCTCGGGCTCTACCAGGAGGCGATGCAGTGGTTGGAGGCCCACCACAACGACCTGGCCACCGATGAGGTCACGGAATGGATCCATCATCGCGACGAGGCCTTGGGCCTCACCGACACAACGCGGACGACAGCGCTGCATTTCGACACTCGGCGTGAAGGGGTGATTCCCTGACGGGCAACCGGCCCGTCTCAGTGCTCGCTCAGCGGCGATCCGGTCCGAGGGCGGACACGACGATCGCGGAGATGATCGCGGTGATCGTCCCGCCTGCCAGCGCAGGCCAGAAGCCGCCGACCTGGAAAGGCATCCCGAGCTGACTGGCCAACCACCCGGTCAACAGGAACACCAGTGCGTTCGTCACGAGGGCGAACAGACCAAAAGTGATGATGTAGAGCGGGAAAGCGACGGTTGAGATCACCGGACGGGCGATCGAGTTCACGACCGTGAAGACCAGAGCAATCCCCGCAAGGATGAGCACGGTCTCCCCGACGGACGTGCCGGACTGGATGGTGATCTTCGAGACCAGCAGGGTGGACACCCAGATTCCGGCCATGTTGCCGACGAGACGCACGATGAAGCTCATGTCCCCATTGTTGGGGACTGGGCGGGATCCTGCCAGGGCGGTCTTCGTGCCGACATCGTCGGCGGCAGAACCAGTGTGCCGAGGGGCGGTTTCGACTGCGGTGGGCGGTCCTCCTTTGGTAGGACAGGGACCATGAGTGATGACACCACCGCCACTGTGCCCTCCGCCCTCGGAGCCCTCCCGGCGATGAAGGTCCGGCTGCGTCCCGAGGTCGCGGCGCTTCCGCGTTATATCCCGGGCCAGTCGATTCCCGGTGCCGTCAAACTCTCCTCGAATGAGAATCCCGTGGCTCCGGGGTCGAGCGTCCTCGAGGCGGGTGGGCAGGCGTTGGCTCATGCGAATCGGTACCCGGACCTTCTGGCGACACAACTCCGGGAGGCCTTGGCGTGCACCCATGGCGTTGACGTGTCCCAAATCTGTGTGGGGGCCGGGTCCTCCGCGATACTCCTCGGCGCTCTGATGGCCGTCGCAGTCCCCGGGGCCGAGGTCGTCTACCCCTGGCGGAGCTTCGAGTCCTACCCGATCGCGGTCCCGGCGGCCGGTGCTCGCTCTGTTCCAGTTCCTCTGACGCCGGAGTGGAATCACGACCTGCCCGCCATGCTCGCGGCGATCACCCCGTCGACGGCGGCGGTCATCCTGTGCACGCCGAACAATCCGACCGGTGGAGCGCTGACCTTCGAGCAGATCCGCTCCTTCGTCGCACAGGTTGCCGCCGACGTCCTCGTCATCATCGACGAGGCGTACTTTGAGCTGGCGGACGCCCCCGGGGTCTCCAGCGCGATCGACCTCGTGGGGGAATTCTCGAATCTGTTGGTCATGCGGACGTTCTCCAAGGTCTACGCCTTGGCCGGTCTGCGCGTCGGGTACGGCATCGCCCACCCCGACCTCGTGGGGGCCGTCAATGCGGTGGCCGTTCCCTTTGCCGTCTCCGCGGTCGCCCAGGCGGCGGCGCTGGCCGCCCTCGAGGACCGAGAGGGGCTCGCGACCTCGGTTGCCGCGACGCGGAGTGAGCGGGCACGGGTCCTCGCGGGCCTGCGCTCGCTCGGCTGCCGAGTCCCGGACTCACAGTCGAACTTTGTGTGGATCCCGGCCGAGCAGTCCGGTCCGGGCTTCGTCGACTCCTGCAGCGCTGCGGGGCTGATCGTCCGGCCCTTCCCCGAGGGCGTGCGGATCTCCATGGGGCTGCCGGAGGAGAATAATCGTTTCCTCGAGGTCGCGCGTGCGTGGATGGCCGGATCGGAGTAGGACCGCTCCGGTCGGGAGGTGCGCGGCCGTCAGCCCCGCCCAGGTCAGCAGGGCAGTGCGGTAGCGGGCGCGCCTCGGGGCTGGTCATGGTCGCAGTCTAGGAAGTGGGATCTGACACCGAGGGGGATTATGTCAGAGAACATCGACCGCGAGGTACGTCGCCAATTCATGCCGAGGCGCGTCGTTCGGTCGTGAGGCGAGTCGGGTTTGGGTCGTGAGACACATCTGGGTGGCCTTCAGGGTCGGGTCCGCAGGTATTGGTGAGTTCGCCTCTACTACGTGCGGACTCACCAATACCTGCGGGCTTGATGTGGGGACTCACCGACAAGTGCGCACTGACCGATATCTGCGGGATCATCAAGCCCACCGGGCACCACGTCCGCCCCGCCCCACCGGATCAAGGTGATGAGCGCACAGTGAGCAAGGGCCCGCACATCGAGAGAGCCCTTTACGCCCACCCGAATGTGTAAACCGCACCCCCCTGTGAAAACGATGCCTCGATCCGACTCGGACGGACGCCCGAGCCGGCCCCGACGCCCGATTCGGGCCGTCCTGCTCGCAGGACGTGTCTCGAGGCTGGAAGCCGACGCGCCTCTAGGTGAAGACCACCGACTCGTCTCACGGCCCAAAAGGGACTTGCTTCGTCAGATCCATCCCTTCGCCCGAGCGACCTCGGCGGCGGCGTGCCGGTTGGGGGCATCGAGTTTCGTGGTGGCGGAGGACAGGTAATTCCGGACGGTTCCGGGGCTCAGATGCGCTCGCTCGGCAATCTCATCGACGGGCGCGCCATCCGCTGCCAGCTCGAGGACGTCCGCCTCGCGCGGGGTCAACGGGGAATCCCCGGCGGCGATCGTCTCCGCCGAGAGTTCAGGGTCGACATAGCGTTGACCTCGGGAAATTCGTCGGATGACATCCGTCAGGACCTTCGCCGAGGTTGTTTTCGGGATGAATCCGCGCGCGCCGCTCGACAAGGCTCGCTTGAGGTATCCGGGTCGGGCGTGGGACGTGAGGATGATGCAGCGAGTATCCGGTGCGGACTCCCGTACGGCTTCGACGACCGCAATGCCGTCGGCGCCGGGCATCTGGAGGTCGAGGAGCGCGACGTCGGGGTGATGGCGGTCGATCTGGGCGATCGCCTCGGTCCCGTCGGCGGCGACGGCCACGACCTCGAGGTCGTCCTGCAGCGAAAGAATCGCTTCGAGCGCGTCACGCAGAAGGGTCTCGTCGTCGGCGACGAGAACCGCGATCATCGGTGTGCCTCCTCGCTCGGGGGTGCCGTGCTACCGACCGGCGGGTCGTCGTGAGCGCTGATCGGCACGTTCGCCGTGACGGTGAAGGTCCGTCCGCGTTCAGTGTGACCGTAGTCCACGGTGCCACCCAGGCGTTCCAGCCGGGCGGACAGCGCGAGCAGACCCGAGCCGGATGACTCGGGATCGACGGCGTCATCCTCGGCGCGGATCCCATCGTTGACGACGGTGAGCGTGGCGGATTCGGGCGTCCTCGTCACCGTGATGACGCATGTGCTCGCATCGGAGTGCCGTACGACGTTGGTCGCGGCTTCCCGCAGGACTCGCGCCAACGGCTCGGCAGCGTCCTCGGAGACGTCTTCCGGGGAGCCGACGAGGCGAGTGCGCACACCGGCGGCGTCAAGCAGACTGCGCGCGCCGGCCAACTCGGTGGCGAGGTCGGGGGCGCGGTACCCGGCGAGGATGACGCGGATCTCTCGCAGGGCGTTCTCGGACAGCGTCGTGACGGCGCGCGATTCCTGCGCAGCGGGACCGGCCTGTCCGGCGTCGGAGAGTTCGGCGGCGAGCTGGGACTTCACGGAGACGGCGGTCAATGTCCGACCGAAGACGTCATGGAGGTCGCGGGCGATCCGCAGGCGCTCGTCGGCCACTGCCAGATCGGCGCGCATGGCATCCATCTGCGCCTGATCGTGGATCGATATGAGGATTGTCACCGACCACCGTGTCAACAGGACCATCACCAAGGAGACGACCAGGCAGACGACGAAGGCCATGAGAGCGACGAACATGGCGGCCTCGACGAGGTCGTCCCGCATCGCGCCGGGGCTGGCGAGCGCGCCCGTCCTCGCCTGGAGAGTGACATCGACGCTCGCGCACACGACGCCGACCAGGACGGACAGACCAATTGCCCCTCGTGCGCTGACAAGCGGGGAGATCGCGGTGGCGGCAGCGAGGAGGACGGCCAGGAGACCCATGATCGACGGGCCGAGCAGACGGTCACCGGGCAAGGCCACGACGCACAGGACCGAGCAGACCAGTGTCGTCCCCGCCAATGCTGGGAACAACCATGCGGGAAGAGGTGTGCCATCAAGCGTCTGGCCGGTGACGAAATGGAGCGTGAGGGCGCAGATCAGACAATGCAGCGTCAGGATGGCGACGGCCGCGATGGTGCTCGGAGTGATCCCGACGCTCGTCAGGGCGAGGAACCCGATGACCGGAACTGTGGCGTAGACGAGGTAGAGCGAATTGATCGTATAGACGCGCAGCTCCTCGACGCCGGAACGTTTCGGTCGCTGTCGTCGTCCGATCGCCATGCCTTCATCCTTCCAGATGTGGTCTGCCGGTTCGCCCGTGCCCCGGTCGCGGCCATGCTCACCTCCGACGCGTGAAACGCATCCGGGAGCGCGCGATCCACACCGCCAACGCCGCCCACAGCCCGAGAACGATCAGGGAGCGCCCCGCGACGGCCCAGGAGCCAAGAAACCCGACGGGTGTGGAGTCGCCCGCACCCCCAACGCCGATCAATCCGATCGAGATGAGGTCGGACATGGCGTACATCGGTGTCGCCTCGGCGATCCGTCCGACGGCGTCGGGAAGCAGGCTCAAGGGGATCGTGCCGGAGAAGAAGACCAGCACCATGAACAGGGGCATCGTCGAGTACTGCGCGCCCTCGACGGTCGAGGTGATCGACGAGGTCCAGGCGGCCAGGCCGATGAGGACCACCAGACAGGCAAGGATCCCGACGATCGGCAGCAGCGGATTGACGACGCTCGGCATCGCGAATGCGACGCTAGCGGCGATGCCCCCGAGGAGGATCTGGACGACGGCGATGACGGAGGTGGGCAGGCTCGCTCCGATGACGGCCTCCCACGAGGTCGCTTCCCCGGTCGACATCCGCTGGAGCATTCCTTCTTCACGGCGCGAGACGAGCACTGTCGTGAGGGTGAAGTAAACGACGAACAGCAGACTCCACAGCGCCAGGGTGTTGACCATGAAGACAGTGAATCTGCCGCCGATCAGGGAGTTCCCGAGTGTGGGTCCGAGGAGCACAACCATGCCGATCGGCATGAGGAGGGCCGTCAGCAGCGCAGTCGGATTGCGCCAGAAGAGGGTGAACTCCGCGCGCCCGATCGCGAGAACTCGGCGGGGAGCGGCGGAGCGACGGGATCGCGTGACGTGGGCGGTGGGCTGACGTGTGGCAGACGGGCTCGGTGTGGTTGCATCCATGGAATGAGGTCCTTTCGGAATGGGTCTGTTCCCCTCAGGCGGCGCGGGTCGACGGCGGGGCACTGGACCCGGTCGCGGCGGCCTGGTCCTCGTTCTCGTGTGCGGAACCGGTGAGCGCCAGGAAGGCCTGCTCAAGGGACGCCGAGCGCGCCTCGAGATCGTCGAGGGCGATCCCGCGCAGGGCGGCCAATCCCAGCAGCTCGGTCAGCGTCGTCTGGAGGTCGGAGGAAGACAGGCGAACGCGCTCGCGGACGACCTCGGGCTTGGTCACGAGGGCGGGCAGAAGCGCGAGGTCGGCGGGGGAGAGCCCCCCCGGTGCGCCACCGGTACTGATGACGCCAGCAGTCGCGAACGACACCGAGGCCGGTTGGCTGGCGACGATCTCGGCGACCGTGCCCTGTCGGAGCACCCGCCCGCGGGACATAATGAGGACCCGGTCGGCCAGCTCCTCGGCCTCCTCCAGGTAGTGGGTCGTCAGCAGGACCGTTGCGCCCTCGTCGAGCATCGCGCGCATCAGCCCCCAGGTGCGGCGCCGCGAGGCGGGGTCCAGCCCGGTCGTCGGCTCGTCGAGGAAGAGAACCTTCGGGCGTCCCAGCGTGGCCATTGCGAGGTCGAGGCGGCGCTGCTCCCCGCCGGACAGAGACTTCACACGGACGCCCGCCCGATCGTGCAGTTCCACGAGGCCGAGCGCCTCGTCGATGGGGCGGGGCGCGCTGAGGGTCCCGGCCCACATCCTCAGGGTCTCGCGCACGGTGAGGTCGCGGGCGAACCCGGCCTCCTGCAGCATCATCCCGGTGTGGGGACGGATCGCAGCGCGGTCCGCGATCGGGTCGGCGCCCAAGACGCGCACCCGGCCCGAGGTCGGGGCCGCCAGCCCTTCGAGGACTTCGACGAGGGAGGTCTTTCCTGCCCCGTTCGTCCCGAGCAGAGCGACGAGCTCGCCCTGGGCGACAGCCAGCGCGACCCCGTCCACAGCCGTGAAGGCGTCACGTCCTCGGCCGTATGTGCGGGTGATGGCGTCCGCCACGATGACGTCCATTGATGCTCCTCGATGCCTCGGTAGGTGCTGGGTTGTTGCTGATTCCAGCCTCGTGGGCAAGGTCGCGGAACGGGAGAGTGAGGCGTCACCGGTTGGTGGGAGACTCGTCATGAGGTACCCGTGACATTTGTCAGGGTGATGTCCCACTGGGGCACGGCCGCACCGCTGGCGGAGGCCGTGCTGGGAGGCCGGCCACGTCCTCGACGACATCCCGACGCCCCGTCAACCCCCAGCTGGTGAGTGATTGGGTCTGTCCCGGACTGGCCCGCTCGAGTACCGTTGGCGGTGCTGACAACCGAATCATGGCCGCCTTGATGGCGCCCGGAAGGAGTCCGGATGAACAGCAGTCCAATCTCGGAACTGGTGGATGCGCTCGCGCATCCCAGCGACGAGGACGTTGCCACGATGGATGCCTGGTGGCGAGCCGACAACTATCTCACCGTTGGCCAGATTTACCTGAAGTCGGACCCACTGCTGCGTCGCCCGCTCACGGCCGATGACATCAAGCCTCGACTGCTCGGCCACTGGGGGACGTCCCCGGGGCTGTCCTTCATCTACACCCATGCATCCCGACTGATCCGGATGACCGATCAGGACATGATCTACATCACCGGTCCCGGCCACGGTGGTCCCGCCCTCGTTGCGGCGACGTACTTGGAGGACACCTACACCGAGGTCTATCCGAAGATCACCGAGGACGAACGGGGCATGCTGCGCCTGTTCCGCCAGTTCTCCGCTCCGGGTGGCATCCCCTCCCACGTGTCCGTGACGACTCCCGGATCGATCAACGAGGGCGGCGAGCTCGGGTACTCCCTGGTCCACGCTTTCGGCGCGGTCTTCGACAACCCCGACCTCATCGCGCTGACGGTCGTCGGTGATGGCGAGGCTGAGACTGGCCCACTCGAGGGATCATGGAAGGGCATCTCGTTCCTCAACCCCGCCCGCGACGGCGCAGTCCTGCCGATCCTCCACCTCAACGGTGCGAAGATCGCCAGCCCGACCGTCCAGGGACGCAAGGACCCCGCTGACCTGCGCAAGCTCTACGAGGGACACGGCTACGAGGTCCTCGAAGTCAGCGGCGACGACCTGCCTGGGATGCACTATCGCTTCGATGAGGCTCTGGCGAAGGCATGGGGTCGGATCAAGGAGATCCAGGCGGCTGCCCGCGAGCTGGGTCCCGACGGCGTCCCCGTCGGACTGTCCGCCGAGGCCGACAATGGCATCCAGCCGCGCTGGCCGATGATCATTCTGCGTTCCCCCAAGGGGTGGACCGGCCCCCACGAGGTCGACGGTGTCGTGGTCGAGGGCACGTGGCGCGCTCACCAGGTGCCGCTGTCCGGTGTCCGGGAGAACCCCGAGCACCTCGCGATCCTCGAGAAGTGGCTGCGGTCCTACCATCCAGAGGAGCTCTTCGACGAGCGGGGTGCGGTGACCGACCTCGTGCGTTCAGCGAATCCGAAGGGCTCCAAGCGGATGTCCGCCAACCCGGCGGCCAACGGCGGTGGAGAGTTCACGCCGCTCGATCTGCCGAACTGGCGTGACTTCGCCCTGGACTTCACACCGGAGGAACGTGGGACGATCCTCAAGGAGTCCCCGCGCTATCTCGGCGAGTTCATGGCGGAGCTCTACCGGCGCAATCCGACCACGTTCCGCTTGTTCTGCCCCGACGAGGCGAACTCGAACCGCTTGGGCGCGGTCTTCGATGTCACCGATCGTGCCTTCATGGAGCCGACGAACGACCTCGACGTGAAGCTCTCGCGCAATGGCCGCGTCATGGAGGTCCTCTCCGAGCACAACACACACGGCTGGCTCGAGGGCTACAACCTGACCGGTCGTCACGGCCTGTTCGCCTCCTACGAGGCCTTCGGAATGGTCTGCGTCTCCCAGACGATCCAACACGCCAAGTGGCTGGAGGAGGGCGTCGGGCTCAACTGGCGCACGCCGGTCCCCTCGCTCAACATTCTCCTGTCCTCGACGTGTTGGAGGAACGATCACAACGGCTTCTCCCACCAGGGGCCGGGCGTGCTCTCGACGGTGGTCAACCTGCGCGGCGACGTCGTGCGAGCCTACTTGCCGCCGGATGCGAACTGCCTGCTGGAGATCTCGGCCTACGCCTTCGAAACGCGCGACCGGGTCAACCTGATCGTCCAGGACAAGCAGCCACAGTTCCAGTGGCTGACTCCGGATGAGGCCTACATTCACTGTCGCAGAGGCTATGGGATCTGGGACTGGGCGGGCGACGAGGATCTGGAGTCCGGTGCGGACCCTGACATCATCATCGCCTGCGCCGGGGACGTCGTGACCCTCGAGGCCGTCGCCGCTGCGCAGATCTTCCGCCAGAAGCTGCCACAGCTGAAGGTGCGCGTCGTCAATGTCGTGCGTCTGCAGACGCTGGCTCGTCCGAAGGACCACCCGAACGGGATGTCGGACCAGGACTTCGCGGAGACCTTCACGGATCACACGGATGTCGTGTTCTGCTTCCACGGCTACCCCGGGGTCGTCCACCAACTGGTGCACGGGCGCCCCGAGGCCGACCGCTTCCATGTGCGTGGATTCATCGAGGAGGGCACCACGACGACGCCCTTCGACATGGTCGTGCGCAACAGGGTCGACCGTTTCCACCTGGTGATGGATGCGATCAACAACTGCAAGCGGACGATCAGGGGCGGCGCCGACCTTAAGCGCTGGTGCGAGCGTCAGCTCGAGCGCCACGAGGATTACAAGGTCATCCACCTGGAGGACCTGCCCGAGGTGCGCGACTGGCATTTCGAGGCCGGTGTCGGGTCGGAGACCGCAGTGGCCGCCGAGTCGGAGATCGTGAACGCCTGACTCTGCCGAGGCGCGCCCGCTCCTGAGCGCGAGGTGCACCGTCTTGTGAGCGTGAGACGCGTCCGCAGTTCACGCGAGGCTGGGGCGGGACGAGGAGCGATCCCCGTCCCGCCCCTTCGTTCCGCTGGCGGTGCTCTTCTCCAGTCGGTTGCCGGGTTATGTGAAGGGTGTCCGTTCAGCTGGCCGGCATTCCGCCAGCAACCCGGTCATGAGTCACCGCCTCTTTCCCCCCCGCCTCATCCCTCTCACGATGGCATACCCCACGCGAGGCGTCCGCGTAGGTGACCGTGCTCGCCGTTAGTCTGGACGATGTGCTCCGGGGGTGTGTCCCCGACCGCGTCGCAGGGTAGTGCGGCGCCGGCACCCACCATCGACAGGAGGACGGAACGTGCGCCATAACCCGATCTTCGAGGCCATCAACTGGAACCGGATCGAAGATGAGAAGGACCTCGAGGTCTGGGACCGTCTGACCGGCAATTTCTGGCTCCCCGAGAAAATTCCGTTGTCCAATGACATCGCCTCGTGGAAGACACTGACTCCCGCCGAACAGCTGATGACCAACCGGGTCTTCACCGGACTCACCCTGCTCGACACTCTGCAGGGCACGGTCGGCGCGGTCAGCCTGATCCCGGACGCACGCACTCCTCACGAGGAGGCCGTCTTCACGAACATCGCGTTCATGGAGTCGGTCCACGCGAAGTCCTACTCCTCGATCTTCTCGACCCTGCTCTCGACCGAGGAAATCAACGATTCCTTCCGCTGGAGCGAGGAGAACGAGGCCCTCCAGCGCAAGGCGCAGATCGTCGACGGTTACTACGAGGGCGGCGATCCGGAGAAGCGCAAGGTCGCCTCGACGATGCTCGAGTCCTTCCTCTTCTATTCCGGCTTCTACGCTCCGATGTACTGGAGCGCGCACGCCAAACTGACGAACACCGCCGACCTCATCCGTCTGATCATTCGCGACGAGGCCGTCCACGGCTACTACATCGGCTACAAGTACCAGGTGGCGCTGGGTGAGGCGACAGAGGAGCGTCGTCAGGAGCTCAAGGACTACACGTTCTCCCTCCTCTTCGAGCTCTACGAGAACGAGGAGCAATACACTGCCGACCTCTACGACCCGCTCGGCCTGACCGAGGATGTCAAGAAGTTCCTGCGCTACAACGCGAACAAGGCTCTGATGAACCTCGGCTACGAGGCACTGTTCCCCGCTGACGAGACGAACGTCAACCCGGCGATCCTGGCGGCCCTGAGCCCCAACGCGGACGAGAACCACGACTTCTTCTCCGGGTCCGGCTCCTCCTACGTCATCGGCGAGATCGTCGACACCGAGGATGACGACTGGGACTTCTGAGCCACTGATTCGGTCCAGTCCTCACCCCACTTCGCGTTCTCGCATCTCGATGGCGATCTGGGCGGCGTCGAGGTTTGCGAGCTCGTCCTCGAGGAGCTCGGCGTCGAACGTCCCGTCGTCGCGTGCGTCCAGGAGCGCGTCGCGCTGGGCGTTGAGGACGGCGACGTGGTGCGCCTTCTCTGTTGGAGGCTGGCCCATGTCGGGAGAACGGTGCCCGGTGCTCGAGGAGTTGGGGACCGTCTCGGACGCCGCGCGCAGCAGCTCGCGGAGACGTCGGCGCTGTGCAGTGGTCTGCTCGTCCTCGTCATCGGTCTCGCTCGAGCCCGTCAGGTGTCCGACCAGCGCCCCGATCGTCCCTCCTTGCACGACGAGTGACGCCAGCGCGACGACGACGGCGATGAGGACGAGGACGGAGCGCTGTGGTGTGCTCTCGGGCAGGGTCTGCGCGGCGGCGACCGTTACGGCCCCGCGCATTCCTGCCCAGACCACGATCGAGCCGTCACGCCAGCCGAGCGGTTGACGGAGGAAATAGTCGACGTCGGCCAGACTGCGGGTGATTCTGGTCATGAAGCGGTCGAGGTCGCGAACGGTCCTCGGTCGTCCGGGTCGGGTGTTGAGCCGGTCGAGTGCCAGCTGGCGGCCCTCGTCCGTCGTCATCTTCTCCTGGATGTCCTGCAATCGTGGCTGCGTGCGGGCGCGTCGGCGTGCTCGCCTGCGCAGAAGGCCGAGCAATGCGGTCACGTAGCCGGCCCGTATCAGTAGCGTGAGGACGAGTGCCCCGAGCGCGACGAGGCAGGCCAGGATCACGTTGCCGTGGAGGTCGACGACGGCTGCGACGATCGTCTTGATCTGCAGTCCCATGGTGAGGAACACGGCGCCCTCGAGGACGAGTTCGACCGTGCGCCAGTTCTGCGTGTCCGACAGGCGACTCTCGGGCGACAGCTCCCGAGGCGCACGGAAACCGGTGGCGAGCCCCGCGACGACCGCAGCGACCAAGCCAGAGCCCCCGAGAAGATCCGTGGGTATCGATGCGAGGAAGGGGACTGTGAAGGACAGGACGGTGTTCACCGCCGGATCGGAGATCCTGGCCCGCACCGCCAGATTGAGCGCCCCGACGATCACGCCGACCACTGCGGCGACGGCGACCGACCAGGCGAACGTGCCGACCATCCCCCAGATCGAGAAGGCCGAGGCCGTCGCCACGATCGCGGTTCGGAGCAGGACGAGTGCGGTCGCATCGTTGAGCAGGCTCTCCCCGTCCAGGAGTGCCATGACGCGCTTCGACACCGGGGCCTGTCGGATGATGGAGGTGGCGACCGCGTCGGTGGGGCTGATGATGGCGCCCAGTGCGACGCCCCAGGCGAATCCGAGTCCGGGGATGGCGAACATGAAAAAGATGCCGAGGGCCAGGGAGGTCGCGACGACCAGCGCGATCGACAGTCCGCTGATCGCTCCGAACTCCCGGCGGAAGTTCATGCTCGGCATGGCGACCGACGCCGAGTACAGCAACGGAGGCAGCAGTCCTTCCAGGACCCATTCCGGTTCGATGGAGATGTCGGTGAACATCGGAAGGAAACTTGCACCCACGCCGACGGCCGTCAGGAGCAGTGGGGCGGCGACCCCGAATTTCAGGCCAAGAAGGGCCCCGGCTGCAATGAGGACCAGCCCGACCACGATGACGACGAGGGATTCGGTCATGCCGGACATTCTTCCTCATGCGTGCCGGACCGTCCTATCCTCCGGGATCGCGCCACCGGACCCGCCCGGCTCCCTGGCCCGCAGCCTCGTCGCCTTGACCTCGAGGAACGGCTGGATCTAGGCTGGAAAGCGCATTCCAACGGCGCTGTGTCGTTGGTCCATCACCCACGCTCGTCGGTTGAGCGAGGGCCACGATCCATCTCCCGCCGGGGAGGCGTGAAGGAGTGACGATGTCGTCCAGGAAACCGATAGTCATCGCGATGAATGGTGTCACGGGTCGCATGGGGTACCGCCAGCATCTCGTACGGTCAATCCTTGAGATTCGGGGAGAGGGGGGTGTCCTCCTCGAGGACGGGTCCCGGGTCCAGATCGAACCGATCCTCGTGGGACGCAACCCCGAGAAGCTCCGCGACATCGCTGAGCGTCACGACGTGGAGAAATGGACGACGGACGTCGACTCCGTCCTCGCCGATCCCGAGGTCGACGTCTACTTCGACGCGCAGACGACCTCGCGGCGTTATCCTGCGCTCAAGGCGGCGATCGCCGCGGGAAAGCACATCTTCACGGAGAAGCCGACGGCGGAGACGGTGCGCGACGCGGTCGACCTCGCCCGCCGCGGTGAGGGAAGCGGACTGACGATCGGCGTCGTCCACGACAAGCTCTACCTGCCGGGCCTGGTCAAGCTGCGCCGCTTGGTCGACGAGGGCTTCTTCGGCCGTCTGCTCTCCCTGCGCGGCGAGTTCGGCTACTGGGTCTTCGAGGGCGACGGGCAGCCTGCCCAGCGGCCCTCGTGGAACTACCGGGCCCAAGACGGCGGCGGCATGATGGTCGACATGTTCTGCCACTGGAACTACGTCCTCGAGGGCATTCTCGGGCGCGTGATCTCGGTGTACTCGCAGGCCGTCACCCACATCCCGCAGCGATGGGATGAGAACGGGCGCTCCTACGACGCGACTGCCGATGACGCCGCTTACGCCGTGTTCGAGGTCGAGACCCCGACCGGTGAGCACGTCGTGGCCCAGATCAACTCCTCGTGGGCGGTACGCGTCCACCGCCGTGAACTCGTCGAGTTTCAGGTCGACGGGACCGAGGGCTCGGCCGTCGCCGGTCTGTTCCACTGCGAGTCCCAGCACCGGGCGAACACTCCGCGTGCCATGTGGGATCCAGACGTCCCCACGACGATTGATTTCCTCTCCCAGTGGCAGGACGTTCCCGCCAACGCGGATCTGCCCAATGGCTTCAAGGCGCAGTGGATCGAGTTCCTCCGCGATGTTGAGGCTGGCCGCCCGCACCGCTATGGCCTGCTCTCGGCCGCCCGTGGCGTGCAGTTGGCAGCGCTGGGTGATGAGTCGTCACACGCAGGCCGACGTGTGGAGGTGCCCGAGATTCTGCTGTGAGGTGGTGAGTGGAGTGACCCCGGGGCGATGACAGGAGTGGGGCGCGGCCAGATGGGCCGGGCCCCACTCCTGTCCTACGAGGTGAGGCGTACCCACCGCAGCGCGGCCTCCTACTGCCTCACCTCGGTGGAAACGCCTCACTTGGGTGTCTCTGGACGCTGGCTCCGGTCCCTCAGGCCACCCCGCCGGTCTCGCGGTAGCTCTTCCACACCGTCTCGAAGACCTCATCTTCGGGCGGGATCGGGCGGATGGGGCGCCAGCGGGTGCTGACCGTGCCCGGGCCGCCGACTCCCGAGGTCCGCGGGTGGTACGTGACCTCCTGAGCCTCTCCGTCCAGGCGTCCGTCGTCGGTGCGGAAGCGGAAGATCTCCGGTAGATCCGCGATCTCGCTGTCCGGATCGTCGGGATCCCACACTGCCAGCGGGCGCGAGCCCTGCGGATCCGTGTACAGCACCGACCCGCGCGAGTGACCGCCGTGCTCCAGGTAGTCGACCATCGCCGACAGATAGACGTCCTGCGTCGTCAGGATGTCGCGGATCAGAAAGACCCGGTCGATCGAGCGCCGGGAGTCCGGAGAGGCGACCACCAAGGAGTCGTAGGTGCCGAGCGTCGCTGCGACCTCGGCCAACGCGGAACGCAATCCCTTCGAGGACCGAACCAGGCCCGCGCGGTCGCTCATCATCTGCTGGGCGTCGGCGAGCAGAGTTGCCGTGTTGTCGGGGACTCCCGAGCGGAAGCGTGAGGTCGCGGCCTCGATCAATTCCCGGGCGCCCGACACCCTGGGTGCTGCTGCAGCGGCGAACTGATCCTCGGACATGGGCTCACCGCTGCGCCGAGCGCTGATGTACTGCGCGGCGCGGGTCGCCCCGACCTGTCCGGAGTTCAACGCGGCCCCTCCGGGTCGATACACGCCGTGGGACCCGGCGGCCTCGCCGATGGGGAAGAGGCCCCGGATGTTCGACTGCCACCAGGAGTCGACCAGGAGTCCGCCGTTGTTGTGCTGGGCGCAGACGTCGACCTCGAGCATCTCGCGGGCCAGGTCGATCGACGGGTTCTTCTCGAGGTAGAGCTGGTAGGCGGGCTCGTTCATCGCCCGCAGACGCTCGAGGGGGGTCGCACGCAGCGCTTCTGTGCGGTCGAGGTAGTCACGCGCCTCGGGGACGAGCTCGGTGGGCTCGAAGCGCTCGCGGACGGGATTGTGGCGGAAATCGAGCCAGACGCGGCGCCCTCGCAGAGCGGTCTCTCGGTACACGAGCAGGTCGATCAGTGAGGAGCCGTCGCGCGCCTTGCGGATGTCGAAAGGCCATTGATAGCCCTTGAGGAAGATCATCGACAGAAGGTGCCCATAGTCGTCGATGACCTCGGAGAGAAACTCGCGTTCGTCCCCGCCCTCGGCATCGGTCGACACGAAGCGCGGGATCGCTTGCATGTACGTGCCGGACACGTTCCATCGAGGGTGCAGGGAGGACAGTCCGAACTGCCATTCGGTGAGGTTCTTGCCGTGTGCGCCGGCACGCAGAGCGGCTCCTGAGGCTCCCCACTGGCCGTGTGGGAAGACGCTGCGTGAGTAGATCCCCGCAGGTCCCCCGGTTGCGAGAACGACGGTGCGCGCGCGGATCGCCAGTAATGGGGAGCGCGCGCGACCGGACGCGCCACCGTCGGTGGTGGGGGGCTCGCAGGTGCGCAGGAGAAGGACGCCGGCGACCTCGCCCTCGTCGACGATGAGGTCGAGCAGACGGCAGTCGGGGACCACACGGGTCCCGTTGCGGCGGACCTTGGCCTCGAGCTGAGCGACCATCGAGCGCGAGGTGTAGGGCCCGGCCGAGGTCGCGCGCTGGCGCGGATCATGGTCGGTCTTGTAACCGACGAACTCTCCGGAGGCGTTGGAGGGGAAGGGGACTCCAAGGTCGACGAGGCGCATGAAGGCGCGGCTCGACAAGGCGGCCTCGGCGAGCGCGTTGTCCCCATCCATCGCTCCTCCCGCGAAGAGCGTGGCGGCCATGTCGCGTACGGAGTCCGGGGCCGAGCCCGACAGGGTGAGCTTGTAGTAGGTCTGCTTGTCCGATCCCGCGTTGCGGGAGGTCCCGGCTCGGACCTTGTCGGTGACGATCAACAGATCGTCGTGGCCGAGTTCCCACAGTCGATCGGCCGCGCACAGCCCGGCTGAGCCGGCTCCGACAATGACGGTCGTGGTCGTCAGGGTCGGGACCGGGGCGCCGGCGATGGTCAGGGGAATCGGGTCGTGGGTCATCGGGAACTCCAAGGTGAGTGGGGCGGGAAGACGTGTCTCGAGGTCGGACGAGGGCGTGCTTCGCCGGCGGGTGGTTTCAGAGTTGTTGGATGTGCATGCCGCCATCGACGTTGATGACCTCGCCCGTTGAATAGGGGGCGCGTCCCTCGACGAGCATCCCGACGACGGAGCCGATGTCGGAGGGGCGGCCCCACCGGGGAATCGGGAAGGCGCCCTCAGCGATGAGTCGGTCGTACTTCTCCGCGACGCCGGCCGTCATGTCGGTGGCGATGATGCCGGGGCGGACCTCGTAGACGACGATGCCCTCGGGCGCCAGACGGGCGGCGAAGAGCTGAGTCGCCATCGCGACGCCCGCCTTCGAGACGCAATATTCGCCCCGGTTCGTCGAGACGACGACGGCCGAGCACGACGATACGTTGATGATCGTCCCGCTGGGGCGTTCGAGGACGGACGTCGGGTCGGCGGCCGCCTCGGGATGGTCGCGGTCGCGTTGGGCAATCAACTCGCGGGCGATGATCTGGGTGAGGAAATAGGGGCCGCGCAGATTGATGTCGAGGACGCGATCGAAGGATCCGGGCGAGGCCTCCAACAGGTCGGCGCGCTGTGAGGGCGCGACTCCCGCGTTGTTGACCAGGGCGTCGAGGCGTCCGAATCGCTCGAGGGTGGTGTTGAGGAAGCGCTGGTGATCGCCGATTTCGGCGACCGATCCGGTCGTGTGGGCGACACGGCCGGGTGCGCCCGCCACTGCGTCAAGGCTGGCGATGAGGTCGGGATCGAGATCGCGGGTGGACAGCATCGAGACGCGCCAGCCACGGCGCAGCAGCTCTTCGGTGATCCCGCGTCCGATCCCGCGGTTTCCGCCGGTGATCATCACGACGGGAGATGGCCCGGGTGCGCGGCTCGGGTCGGTGCCGTGGGCGAGGGACGGGGCGTGTGGCTGAGACATCTGCGGCTCCTTGGAACGGGACCGTCCAACTCAGTGCGTTGACGGCCGACGTGAGGAATCGTAGTCTGTTGGAAAGCGCATTCCAACCCTCTCGAGTGACCGGACTTTCCCATGACATCGACGTCGTCCACCGCGGGCACATTGGCCCGCGCCTCCCTCAACACCGCCACCGTCAAGCACACCAGCCTGGCCGAGGCTGTCGCGGCCGCCGCCCGCGCCGGCCTCGGGTGGTTCGGCCCCTGGCGTGAACAGGTCGCCGAACTCGGCGCCGTCGAGGTCCGCCGCATCATCGAGGGCGCGGGACTCGGGATCTCCAGCCTGTGCCGCGGTGGCTTCCTCACGGCCGCCGATCCCAAGGGGATCGCCGCCACGATCGAGGACAACACCCACGCCATCGAGGAGGCCGAGGCGCTCGGGACCCATGAGCTGATCATGGTCGTTGGCGGCCTTCCTGCCCGCAGTGCTCCCGGGGCAGGTCCTCGTCCGGATGCGACAGCCGCCGACCGGGACATCGTCGCGGTACGCGCGCGCGTGGCTGATCGTCTGGCCGATCTTGCTCCGATCGCGCGGGCGCACGGGATACGGCTCGTTCTCGAACCGCTGCACCCGATCTTCGCGGCGGATCGTGCCGTCGTCTCGACACTGGGGCAGGCGCTCGACCTCGCGGCGCCCTTCGATGCCGATGTCGTCGGAGTCGTCGTCGACACCTATCACGTGTGGTGGGATCCCGACCTGCGCGCCTCGATCGCACGTGCCGGAGCAGAGGGACGTCTGGCCTCCTACCAGGTCTGCGACTGGAATCTGCCTCTGGCCGCGGACGCCCTGAACTCCCGCCACTTCGTCGGCGACGGGTACATCGACTTCGCGACGATCACCTCCTGGGTGAGCGAAGCCGGGTATCGCGGCCCGATCGAGACGGAGATCTTCAACGAGGATGTCTGGGCCGCACCCGTCCAGGAGACCGCGGATCGCGTGGCTCGGGACCTGTCAGAGTTCGTGCTTCCCTACGTGAGCTGAGGCCGTGTTGGTACGCTGACGAGCATGCACGGGCGGGTGACCTTGAGTGATGTCGCGCGTGAGGCTGGCGTCTCCCTGGCGACTGCTTCACGCGCCATCAATGGTTCGGCCGACCGGATCGTGCGCGAGGACCTCCGTCGGCGCGTCGAGCAGGCCGCCGCGAAGCTGCGCTATGTCCCGGATCTGAACGCGCAGGCGGTCGCGTCCGGGCGGTCGCGCACGCTCGGCCTCATCGTCAATGACATCACAGACCCGTACTTTTCCTCGATCGCCGCAGGTGCGTCCGAGGCGGCCGTGGCACACGGGCGCCAACTCAGTCTGGCTACGACCCAGAACGATCGGTCGCGTGAACCGGAACTTGTCGCGATGATGACGGCCAACCGCGTCAGTGGGCTGATCCTGGCCGGCTCTCGCATTCCGTCCGAATCGTCGACGACCTCGTCGACTCCGGGGCTGGCGGGTGCTGACGACGAGCTGAACCGCACTCTGGAGGAGTACCTCGGCACCGGCGGGACCTTGGTGACTGTCGGACGACAGATTCCCGATGCCTCGTGCGTCCTCATTGACAACGAGGGCGGGGGCGCTGATCTGGCGGATCGGTTGGTCGACCTCGGGTATCGGCGCTTCGCCGTGCTGGCAGGTCCCCCTCGGCATGAGACCGCGCGTGACCGCACTCGCGGGTTTCTCATGGCGCTGAATGAGCGGGGGATCGACGTGCCCACGCAGCGGGTGATCCACGGCTCATTGACCTATGCGGGTGGCATGGAGGCGATGGAGCAGCTCTTGGGTCTCGGGAAGGCGGACGAGGACGTCCAACTAGTGTTCGCTGCTGCCGACATCATGGTGCTCGGCGCGCTCTCGGTCGCCAGGGCGCATGGGTGTGAGGTGCCGAGGCGTCTGGCGTTTGCGGGCTTCGACGACATCGCGACGATGGAGCACGTCGCGCCCTCAATGACGACGGTGCGTGTGCCCTCGATCGAGGTTGGCACGAGGGCGGCCGTGCTGGCACTCGAAACCGACGACCCGGGCCCGCAGACGGTGCGGGTCGGATCGTCGGTCATCGTGCGAGAGTCGACGCCGAAGGTGGCGGTGAGCCAGGAGACTCCCCTCACTCGATCCTGATGATGGTCTTGATCTCGTCGGGGTCGGGTTGGGTCCATTCACGTAGAGCGTCCTCGAAGGGAATCTCCGCGGTGACGAGCGAATCGGTCTGGATCCGATGCGCCGCGAGCATGGCGATGACTCTCGGCCATGTGAAGTGGTAGCGCATCACGCCGTGCAGCGTCACCTCGCGTTCGATGACCGGAAGCATTGGAACGTTCGCATCCTGGTCGCCGACGCCAATGAAGACCACACGTCCGCCCGGGCGGACGTGGAAGAAACCGTCGTGGCGTACGACAGCGACCCCTGTGCACTCGATGAGCGAGTCGACGTCGGATGGAGCCTCTTCGAGGCTTGGATGCACCGTGGCTCCCAAGGCGGCAGCAGCCTTCTGCCGTGACGGGCGTGGCTCGACGACGTGGACCTCACCCGCTCCCGAAGCGATCGAGAGCTGTGCGGCGAAGAGGCCGATCGGGCCCGCCCCGGTGATGAGGACGCGCCCTCCGAGGGAAACCTCTGCCTTGTCGACCCCGCTCAGCGCCACCGAGATGGGTTCGACCATCGCCGCTGAGCTGTCGCTGACGCCATCGGGTACGGGGTGGGCATTGTCCGCAGTGATGGGCACATATTCCTGCAGTCCGCCGTCGTAGCCCGGGTTTCCGCAGAACAACTGGTCGGGATCCAGGTTGTAGCGGCCCATCCGGGCCTCGCGGGATCCCCAGTTGGGCATGAGCGGTTCGACGGAGACCCTCTGCCCGATCCTGGCCGGATCGATGTTCTTGCCGACTGCCACGATTCGGCCTCCGAATTCGTGACCGATCACCAAGGGGTCTGTGACCACTTTCGAACTGTCACGTCCCTCATGGAAGAGATGTTTGTCGGTTCCGCACACGCCCACCGCGCTGACACGGACGAGCACTTCATCGGGATCCGGTCGGCGAACGGGAAGTTCCTCCAAACGGAGGTCACCAGGCGCATGGAGGACCCATCCGCGCTGGATGTCTGGCACCACTGGATCTGTCACGGTTCATTCTCCTTGGACGGTGGTATGGGCGTCTCTCCCCTGAGCGTCGGAGAGGCGTGGATCAGCGGACGAACGCAGGCTCACCCGAGTTCCTCGAGTTTCGTACCCTTGTGCTCCGCCAACCGCAGGGAGGCGAAAGCTGCGACGCAGGCTGCAACGAGCGTCAGGATTCCGACGATGAGTGGCACATTCCGGCTCCCCGGAGGCGCCACCGCTGCAAACAGGGAGGGTGTGAGAGCGGCGAGCATGATGCCGATGTTCTGGGAGACCGCGAAGCCAGTGACGCGCAGGCGGACCGGGAATTGCTCTTGGAACGCCGTTGCGAAAGTCGCGTTCCATGCCTGGTATCCGAAGCTCATCGTGAGGACCGCGAACAGGATGACGAGAGGGAGGCTCTTCTGCTCGATGGACCACAGGAACACCACGGACAGGAGCCCTCCTGCCACACACCCGCCAGCCATGAACGGAAGACGACCGAACCGGTCAGAGAGCTTGCCGAAGATCGGGATCGTCAGCATTGAGACGGTGTTCGTGATGAGAGTGACCAGGAGGAGGTCTCCGGTTGAGAAGCCGATTCCGTAACTTGCCTGTTTGGCGAAGCTGGGTCCGAAGGTGAGGGTTGTCGTCCCGATGACATTCGCGAGGGCGCTCAAGATGCACCACAGGACAACCTTCGGATAACGAGAGAAGAGCTCGACGACGGGCGTCTTCTGCTCCTCGGTCTGGTCCTGATGTGCGAGGTAGGCGGGAGGTTCCTCAACCCCGCGGCGAATGATATAAGCGGCGATCACCACGAGAGCGCTCAAGAGGAACGGAATTCGCCAGCCCCAGGACTCGAACGCAGCCTCGGGGAGGTAGGCGGCGAGCGGAAGCATGATCGCGGTGGCAAGAATCGACCCGACCTGCGAACCCTGCAGGCTGAAGCTGGCGAAGAAGCCGCGTTTGGCGTCGGGCGCGCTTTCGACGACGAGGGCATTGGAACCACCGAGCTCGCCGGCAACGGCAAATCCCTGGACCAGCCGAAGGATGACGAGGAAGACGGGAGCCCAGATTCCGACCTGCGCATATGTGGGAAGGAGACCGACGCCGAAGGTGGCCACTCCCATGAGAAGCAGGGTGAAGACGAGGACGTTCTTGCGTCCCTTCCGGTCTCCGTGATTTCCGAGGATCACCGCACCGATCGGGCGGGCGATGTAGCCGACCGCGTATGTGCCGAGAGAGGAAATGATGGCGAGGGCGGCGTTCTGGGTGGGGAAGAAGATCGTCGGGAAGATCAGCCCGGAAGCCTGCGCGTACAGAGCGAAGTCATAGTACTCGAGTGCGCTGCCGATCCATCCACTCCAGGCGGCCCTTCGGGGGCTGCGCGCGGGAGCTTGCGCGGGAGGATCAGCGGGGGAGATTTGTGTAGTCATGAGGATTCCAAATCATCTTTGACGTGGACGGCGCGACGACGAGACTGCCGCGCCGGGGACAGAGAGCTCCATATTCGCTGTGGAGGTGGTGGGGATAAGAACAACCAGGTCAGGCGGCTGACGCTGGGGAGGGGCTCTGCGCTTCATAGTGGCCTTTCGGGTTCGACTGGAGGTAAACGCTTTCCGCCACGGCAACGTGGTTCACCGGTCTGAGAACGCGGGCGGAGTGAAAAATGTCGGGTCAGGAAGGTTCTGGCAGTCGCTTCTTCTCCGCAAGGACAGCGAGCGTTTCGGCATCCGCATCCCCGTCCAGAAGGACGAATCGATGCGATAGCTTCAGCGTCTGTTTGCGTTCCAGGAGAAGAGACTCGGAGAAAGTGGGCGATGAAGCGATGCCCGGATAGGGCACGGACCGGATGAACCATCGTGGTTGCGGCGCCAAGTTGGTGGTGGCCAACAGTGCGAGGACGCAGGCCTGCTGATCCGTCTCGTCGTAGTCGCCGTGGAAGGCGAGCCAGGGTGCGCGCGATCCGAGGAGTCTCTCGGCCTCGTTTCCGGCCAGGGTCCGAGTCTCGTGGCGGGTCCCATCGACAGAAGGCTCGGCGGGCGTGGTGATGCGCCCGCCGGTGAAGGATCGGGGCAGGCGCCAGAAGAGGCCGGAGTAGCCGGCGTTCTCGCGCCCGTTGGTGGCGGGACTGCCGAGGGTGAGACCGTGGCCTGAGATATTGGTGAGTTCGGTGTCGAGGTCGAGGACCCAGGATCCGGCCTCGTGGTCGGCGTCGTGGAGGGTGGTGGTGCGGCGTTCGTCGAGCCAATGCTCGCCGGTCGCTGTGATCCACGTGAGTCGCTCGTCGATGGTCGCTCGGGCCCCGTCGCCCAGGGACTCGAAGTCGTCGTGACGGATGGTGCCGACGTTGTCGAGGGCCTGGTAGCCCTGGCCGCGGACGTAGGTGTTGCCGCCCCAGAAGTTCTGGCCTGAGATGTCGGTCAGTGTCATCTGGAGGCCCTTGTGCCAGCGGTGGTCCCAGGGTCGGAATCCGGTGAGGACCGACCCGGACAACGTTCTGATCGGGTGGAGGAAGGGCTTGGGCCCCTCAAAGGCCGACCCGACCGGGGTGAAGACGTAGCGGGCGAGGGTCACCCCGTCGCAGTGCACGTCGAGGGCTCCGCGTTCGCGCGTGATCGAGAAGTCAGGCATGGCGTTCTGGTCCTTGGGACGGCGCGAGGATGGTTCCCGCGTGGATCCGGTCGGTGGCGGTGCTCGCGTCGCCTCCGGTCATCGTTGTGTAGAACGGGTCGTCGGGGGTGAGCTCGCTGCGGGCGACGCGGCGTCCGGTCAATGCGGACTTGTACATTCCGGCGGCGAATTCGAGGCCGCGGCGTCCGTCGGCCCCACTGACGGGTGGGCGCTCGCCGCGCTCCATGGCATCGAGGATGATGCGGAACTGGTGGACGTGGGTGTCCGAGGTCTCGTTGCTCCGGGGAAGCCAGCTGGCGGCCTCGTCCTCGGGGATGTCGGGGGCGGGGGTCCAGGTCCAGTTCGTGTTGTCGTAGCCGTAGAGGTGGTGGACCTCGACGGTGGCTTTCTCGAAGTCGATGCGCACGTCGCTGGTCTGGCGGGGTGAGAGCAGGCTGTTGGTCACGGAGACCATGGCGCCGTTCTCGAGGCGGGCGATGGCCAGGGAGACGTCCTCGGTCTCGGTGTCGCGTCCGAGTGTGGCCATTTCGGCGCTGACGTCGCTCCAGTTGCCGAGGATGGACAGGAGCATGTCGACCTGGTGGATGCCGTGGCCCATGGTGGGGCCGCCGCCCTCGGTGGCCCACTTGGCGCGCCAGGGCACGGCGAAGTAGGTGGGGTCGCGGTACCACAGGGTGTTGCAGGTGGCGACAAGGGGGCGTCCGAGGGTGCCGTGGGCGACGAGTTCGCGCAACCTACGTGCGGCGGATCCCCAGCGGTGTTGGAAGAGGAAGGAGACATAGGGGCCGCCCTCCTTCTCGTGGGCGGACATCGCGTCGTAGTCGGCCAGGGACAGCGTTGGTGGCTTCTCGCAGGCGACCCAGGCGCCCGCATCCAACGCGGCGGTCACGGTCTCACGGTGAGTGGAGGGAGGGGTGGCGATGAGGACGAGGTCGGGATGGTCGACCTCGAGCATCTCCTGGTAGTCCGTGTACGAGTGCGGGACCGCGTAGTCGGCGGCGGCGGAGCGAGCGCGCTCCTCGTTGACGTCGACGACCGCGACAGTCTCGACGAGGCCGCCCAGCTCGACCATCCCCGGAAGATGTTTTTCTCGGGCAATGGACCCTGTTCCGATGAGACCGACACGAATCGGCATGATCGCCCCCTTGCGACGGGTGTGCGCCGGAAAGCGCTTCCCTCGGAGTGTAGACGTTGAACGATTCACGCGCCACTCCCTTGGCGGGGAACCCGGGAGGGCCGCGCCGTTGATCAGCCGAGCGTCAGTCCCCGATAGCGGTTGAGGGCCGCGCCGATGTCAAGGCGTCGGGGGCGCACGAGGAACGCGGGACGGGGTCGCGCGCCGAACTTCGTCAGGGCGTCGAGGCCCTCCGAATTGAGACTGCGCTCCAGACGATCGAGCAGATCGGGCAGGGGGGTGTGTGCGTCGGCGAGTTCCTCCAGCAACCCGCGCAGCGCCCACGCGATCGCCTCGGTCTGGCCGGGATCGACGATCTGCTCGACGTCGGAGAGATCGACGGTCTGTTTGTCGAGAATGACGGTGTCGAGCCCGACGGACTTGGTCTTGGACCGCTCGGCGCCACCACGCGCACGCACGGGAGTGCGCTCCCGGTTGTCGGCCTGCCATGGCAGGTCCGTCCTCGTGCGTGGCTGCTCCGCGACGACCTCACGGGCACGCTCGGTGACGTCCAGGCAGCGGTAGGTGTCGAGCATGAGAACCCGGTCCGCGACGTCGAGGTAATCGCCGGATCCGCCCATCACGAGGACTGTCGACACGCCCCGATCATGCGCCAGGGAGGCGATCCGATCCACCAGGGGCGTGATCGGTTCCTTGTCGGCGCGGACCAGGCTGCGCATGCGTGCATCCCGGATCAACAGATTCGTCGCGGACGTGTCCTCGTCGAGGAGCAGGACCGGCGCGCCCAGCTCAACGGCCTCGACGATGGCGGCCGCCTGCGAGGTCGATCCCGACGCGTTCTCGGTCGAGAAGCGCGTCGTGTCGGCCTCCTGGGGGAGGTGGGCGATGAAGAGTGAGACGTCGACACCCGTCACGGCGCGTCCATCGGCCGCGCGGACCTTGACGGCGTCGGGGACAGTGGCGACCAGCTCGCGTCCGTCTCCAGGGACGTGGGCGTCGATGCCGCGCTGGAGTGCGCCGAGCAGGGTGGACTTGCCGTGATATCCGCCGCCGACGATGACGGTGACGCCGGGTTCCAGGGCCATGCCGGTGACCACGCCCGCGTGGGGAAGGTCGACCTCATGGCGCAGGGAATCCGGGGAAGAGAAGGGAATGGAGTCCGGAAGGGACAGCTGTGAGACTCCGGAGCGGCGCGCCAGGATGGCGCCGTCGGCGACGAAAGCGATCCACCCGTTCTCGGTGACTGCGCGCTGCAGGGCGCAGTGGTCCTCAAAGGTGTGGACGTGCGTGCGCAGCGCCTCCAGGTGGCCCGCGGCTTCTTCGGAGACGAAGTCGAAGGTCTCCATGATCGTGTCGGGGACGTCGCGGTCGAAGATGCGGGAGGCCGTTGTCCCCAGGATCGTGCGTCCCCGGGCAGGCAGGTGGACCTGGAAGCGCAACTCGACGTGATCGGTCGCCACCGTGCAGGCAGAACGCTCCAGGATCTCTTGGCCGGGACGGGCCACCTGGAGGTTGCCGTCCGGCGCCACGTCCCGAACGGCGGCGAAGAAGGAACGGATGAGGAAGTCTGCGGTGGCCAGGCGCTGCTCGGCGGTGGACAGACAGTCCCGCGGGATGCCCATCGTGTCGGGCCGCGCGGAGACGTGCACCGACGAGGGCGGGGCGTAGGGATCGGGCTGGACGCGGTCGATGCCGAGCGAGAAGTCCCCATAGTCCCAGTCCCCGATCACGGACTTGAAGGCGCCATAGGTGCGCCCGTCCAGGTGGCGGATGTCCTCGAGGAGGTCCGCATCGGACCCACTGCGGCGCGTGGGTTCGCGATCGCGGTCGGATCGGTGTCCGCGTCCTCCTTGGTATCCGTCGTCACGGCCCCCGCGATGGTCGTGGTGGTCCGAGGACGGGAAACCGGTGGAGCGAGTGAAATCGGGGCGTGGACTCATGAGACCAGCCTACGGTCCGGTCGGGGCCCGCCGCGAAAAGGCAGTCGCCGCGCTCACGAGCCTCAGGAGTTGGCGGACAGCCCGACGATCACCGCAAAGAAGAAGATGGCGACGATGAAGAGGATGGCCAACCCGTGCAGGACTGTTCCGACGATTCCGAGGATGCGGCCCGCGCGGGCGTTCGAGGTGAAGTCGTCGGGCAGCCCGGCTTCCTGGCCCTGTCGGATCAGCGAATTGCCCCAAACCCAGGCCGGGATCGAGCCAAACAGGCCGATGAGGAAGATACCGAGGATCCCCAGGACCAGGACGATCGTCGAGTTCGAGCGGATCTGGTTCGGATCGACCGCGCCATAGGCGGCATAGGGCGTTCCATACACGGGCTGCTGGGGGGACGGCTGGCCGTAGTGCGGCTGCTCGGCTCCGTAGGGGGACCCGGGTTGTTGGGACCACCCCTGCTGTTCGTAGGGATTCGACATGGAGGCTCCTTCGTCGTGGCCGAGTATGTCACAGCATGCAGGACACGCAGCCCTCGACCTCTGTGCCTTCCAGTGCCATCTGACGCAGGCGGACGTAATACAGCGTCTTGATGCCCTTGCGCCACGCGTAGATGTAGGACCTGTTGAGATCACGCGTGGTGACGGTGTCGGGGTAGAAGAGCGTCAGCGACAGGCCCTGGTCGACGTGCTGGGTGGCCACGGCATAGGTGTCGATGATCTTCTCCGGGCCGATCTCATAGGCGTCCTCGTAGTACTCGAGGTTGTCGTTGGTCATGTAGGGAGCCGGGTAGTAGACGCGCCCGATCTTGCCCTCCTTGCGGATCTCGATCTTGGAGACGATCGGGTGGATCGACGAGGTCGAGCCGTTGATGTAGCTGATCGAGCCCGTGGGCGGGACGGCCTGGAGGTTCTGGTTGTACATGCCGTACTGCTTGACGTCGGCGGCCAACGCGCGCCAGTCGTCCGCCGTGGGGATGTGGATCGTCGAGTGATCGAGCAGCTCGCGACACTTGTCCGTTGTCGGCTCCCACGTGCCGTCGATGTACTTGTCGAAATACTCCCCGCTTGCGTACGTCGAGTCCTCGAATCCGGAGAAGACCTCGCTGCGTTCGCGGGCGATGGCGTTCGAGGCCTTGATGGCCTCGTACGCGACCGTCAGGAAGTACATGTTGACGAAGTCGAGGGCCTCGGGTGAGCCGTAGTGGACATGCTCGCGAGCGAGGTATCCGTGGAGGTTCATCTGTCCTAGGCCGATCGCGTGACTCATCGCGTTGCCGCGGGCGATGGAGGGGACGGCCTCGATGTTCGACAGGTCTGAGACGGCGGTCAGCCCGCGCACGGCGGTGGCGATCGTCCTCGAGAAGTCCGGGGAGTCCATCGTCTTGGCGATGTTGAGGGAGCCGAGGTTGCAGGAGATGTCCTTGCCGATGCTCGCGTAGGACAGGTCCTCGTTGAAGGTCGAGGGCGCAGAGACCTGGAGGATCTCGGAGCACAGGTTCGACATGGTGATCCGACCTTTGATCGGGTTCGCCCGGTTCACCGTGTCCTCGAAGACGATGTAGGGGTAGCCGGACTCGAACTGGATCTCGGAGATCGTCTGGAAGAACTTGCGGGCGTTGATCTTCTTCTTGTGAATCCGCCCGTCCTCGACCATCTCCCGGTACTTCTCGGTCACGGAGATCTCGGAGAAGGGAACCCCATAGACGCGTTCGACGTCATAGGGGCTGAAGAGGTACATGTCCTCGTTGCGCTTGGCGAGCTCGAAGGTGATGTCGGGGACGACGATTCCCAGGGAGAGGGTCTTGATGCGGATCTTCTCGTCCGCGTTCTCGCGCTTGGTGTCGAGAAAAGCCAGGATGTCCGGGTGGTGAGCGTTGAGGTAGACCGCTCCGGCTCCCTGGCGCGCACCCAGCTGGTTGGCGTACGAGAAGGAGTCCTCGAGCAGCTTCATGACGGGGATGACGCCGGAGGACTGGTTCTGGATCCGCTTGATCGGGGCGCCGGCCTCGCGCAGGTTCGTCAGGGACAGTGCCACGCCGCCGCCACGCTTGGACAGCTGGAGGGCGGAGTTGATGCCCCGGGCGATCGACTCCATGTTGTCCTCAACGCGCAGCAGGAAGCAGCTGACGAGCTCGCCGCGCGCTGCCTTGCCCGCGTTGAGGAAGGTCGGTGTGGCTGGCTGGAAACGGCCCGACATGATCTCGTCGACGAGCTTGCGGGCCAGCTCGATGTCGCCGTTGCCCAGGTACATCGAGACCATGACGACGCGATCCTCGAAGCGCTCGAGGTAACGGGAGCCGTCGAAGGTCTTCAGCGTGTAGCTCGTGTAGTACTTGAACGCACCGAGGAAGGTCGGGAAGCGGAACTTGTGGGCGTAGGCCTGCTTGTACAGGTCCTTGACGTCTGCGAAGTCGTACTGATCGATGACCGGGGCCTCGTAGTAGCCCTCGTCCACCAGATACTTGAGTTTCTCCTCGATGTCGTGGAAGAAGACCGTGTTCTGGTTGACGTGCTGGAGGAAGTACTGCCGAGCGGCCTCGCGGTCGGCCTCGAACTGAATCTTCCCGTCGGCATCATAGAGGTTGAGTTGCGCATTGAGTGAGTGGTAGTCGAGCTCTGGGCTCGGGGCCGTCTCTACGCCGGTGTCGGTGAGGTTCTCGACCAAAATTCGCTCAGTCCTTCGTGAACTCGTGAGACGTCCTCGGGGGTACCGAGGAGCTCGAATCTGTACATGTGGGGGACGTCCAGCTTGGCGGAGATGATGTCCCCAGCCAGGCAATAGGCAACCCCAAAATTGGTGTTGCCCGCGGAGATGACGCCGAGGCAGTGGGACCTGTTCTCGGGCACGTTGAGGAAGGTGATGACCTGCTTGGGAACGGCGCCGCCGATGGTGCCCCCACCATAGGTGGGGACGACGAGGACGTAGTCGTGATCGACCCTCAACGGCGGATCGCTGCGTCGCAGGGGGATCCGCTCGGCGGGGAACCCGAGCTTCTCGACGAATCGCTTGGTGTTGCCCGTGACGGAGGAGAAATAGACGATGTTGCCCATTCGGTGTGTCCTCCGTTCAGGGTCGGCGGTGCTGCCGGGCGTGGAGAGAAAAATGTCCCGGCCACCCGGAGGCGACCGGGACTCGGCTCAGGCCTGAGCGACGCTGAGGCTCGACTTGACGGCCGCGGCGGCAGCCTTGATGCGGTCGGGACGATAGCCGCTCCAGTGATCGTCACCGGCGATGATGACCGGTGCCTGCTGGTAGCCGAGGCCCTTGATGAACTCGAGCGCGCTCGAGTCCTGCGTGACGTCGATCGATTCGTAGTCGAGGCCCTGTTTGTCGAGCGCGCGATAGGTGGCATTGCACTGGACGCACATCGGCTTGGAGTAGACGGTGATCGTCATGGGGATGCTCCTTCTCGCATGGCTTCGCATAAGCGCTGAGATCCTGTCGTTTCCGGGAGGAATGCTCCGCCGCCGGAATACTCCCAACACTACACCTGGTGTCTGTCGCCGCCATGGACCACTAGGGGTTGTGGCGGCGGTCGAATGAAGTGCGTCCTGTGGACGGTCGCGCGAAGCTCTGTGGACGGGCTGTGGAAAGACGCCGACGACCCCTCGGAAAACATCTTCCTCGTCACGGGCGTCTCCCGCAGGATGGCGCGCCGACAAGTGTGACCGGACGGTAGGAAATGGGAGTGGATGGGCGCGCTCATGCCACGTCGATGGCGGCACGCGCCCTGTGGACGACGCGCCGTCCGCGCTCACGAAACTGGCAGCGACGGTCGGCGTGTCGGCGTGTCGGGCAGACGTGGAGCTGTGTCGGAATGAATTTTTGTTGCATAATCAATTAGTTCTGACTACTGTCATGATTCACGCAACAGGTGCACCGTTCCTGTCGCACACGCAAGGAGCCATCTCATGAATATCGCGCTGACAATCATCTATTGGGTGCTCGCCGCCTACCTGGCCTTCATCTACCTGGCAGGTGGATGGGCGAAGGTCTCGAAGAAGAAGGATGACTACGTCGCATCGGGGATGGGCTGGGCGAAGGACGTCTCCCCGGCGGGTATCAGGACCCTCGGAGTCTTGGAGATTGCCGGAGTTCTCGGGTTGGTCCTTCCTCCCGTGACGCACATTGCGCCGGTCCTTGCCCCGATCGCCGCCATCGGCCTCGTCATCGTCCAGATCGGCGCAATCACCGTTCACGTGCGCGCCGGACAGAAGTCGATGCTGGGCAAAGTCAATGTTCCTCTGCTCATCGCGGCAGCGCTCGAGGCCATCATCGGTTTCATCATCTGGGTATGACAGCCGGGCGCACGATCGTCGCGGAGGCCCGCCGGGCACGGTCGGAAGATGCCACGTGAGAGTGTCCTGCTCTCAACACTCCACGACGTTGACGGCGAGGCCGCCGGCCGAGGTCTCCTTGTACTTCGAAAGCATGTCATTGCCGGTCTGACGCATCGTCTCGATGACGGCGTCCAGTGACACGGTGTGCCGTCCGTCGCCCCACAGGGCCATGCGTGCCGCGTTGATTGCCTTCACCGCCGCGATCGCGTTGCGCTCGATGCACGGGATCTGGACGAGGCCACCCACTGGATCGCACGTCAGCCCGAGCGAGTGCTCCATGGCGATCTCGGCGGCGTTCTCCACCTGTTGAGGGGTGCCCCCGAGCGCTTGGGCGAGGCCCGCGGCTGCCATCGCCGAGGCTGACCCGACCTCGCCCTGACAGCCGACCTCCGCTCCCGCGATCGAGGCATTCGTCTTGATCAACCCGCCGATCGCCGTGGCCGCGAGCAGGAAATCATAGATGGCTGCGCGTCGACGGGAGGCGATCGATCGCTGGTCCACGGACTCGGGGATTCTGGCGCCGTCGTCGGGGTCACTGTGGTGCTCATCGGCCAGATGGAACGGGAAGAGCGGGGCGAGGCCCTCACCGTCCCGGGGGTCCGTGGAGGCGCTGACCGCTAACACCGCGTTGGCGGGAGACGACCCGATCGCGGCCCCGGCCTCGGGACAGTAGGAGACGAGATAGCCGAGGACGGCAGGCACGACACCCGCGGCCCCGTTCGTCGGCGCCGTGACGATGCGGTGCCCGGCGGCGTTCTCCTCGTTGACGGCGAGGGCAAAGAGGTTGACCCAATCCATCGCGCGCATCGGGTCGTCGGGAGTGGAGGTCCACGCGTGGGGGGACGCTGGATCGCCCTCGCTGCCTGTGGTCCGTCCGCCGGAACGCTCCCCTGAGCGCTCGATGAGTTTGAGAGCCAGGGTGTGCGCGCGCCGGGGTACGTCAAGTCCTCCGGGGAGGATCCCGCCTGCCCGGACACCAGCGTCGACGCAGCCGAACATCGCGTCGGAAATTCGATCCATATGGCCATCGACCTCGGCGGCGGGCCTCGCCGATTCCTCGTTCGCCCGCACGATCTGCGCGATGCTGAGGCCCTCGCGCGCGCACTGAACGAGCAGTTCGGCGCTGGTCGCGAAGGGGTGGGGAGCTGGCAGGTTCATCGCCCGGGCGGCGCCCGACGTCGCCAGGGAGGCGACCTCGGGATGTGAGGGGTCGTCGTTGGTCTGGGCCATGACGAATCCGCCTCCGATCGAGTAATAGGTGCGCCGCAGGAGTGGTTGGGCGGTGACGTCGTCAGGGACTGTGACCCCGGCCTCGTCGTTCACTGTGGAGCCGGAGGGACCCCAGGCGGTGATGGTCAGCGCATTGACGTGGTAGGGCAGACGGATCCGCGGGAGGAAACGGATGTCCGAGTCGAGGCCGAAGGGGACCGACAATCCTCCGGCCAGCGGCAGCACGCCGGTGCGGGCCAGGGTCGGCAGGGTGGACTCGACGACCTCGATCGAGACGGACTCCGGGGAGTGGCCACTCAGGCCCAGCAGCACCGCGCGGTCCGTGTTGTGTCCGCGTCCGGTCGCGCCCAGGGATCCGAGGAGGTCGACCGTGAGGCGGGTGAGTTCCGGGCTGGTCGTGCGTGGTAACGCGGCCAGCTCGGTCGCGAAGGCGAGACCGGCGCGCATCGGGCCGACCGTATGCGACGAGGACGGACCGATCCCGATGCTGAACATGTCGACGACCGACAGCGGATGTGGAGCGTCGGCGGCTGCGATCTCGCCGGAGACGAGGGCGGCCGGAGTCAGATCGTCACCGCCGTGCTGATCGAGAACCGAACGTGAGGACGGCAATGGGCGAAGATCCATGACGCCCATTGTGCAAGCCTCGCGAGGCAATTGCGCTGTGATGAATTCCTGCGTGTTGGTCGGCCCACTCACTGCGCGGATTCAGCTTCGACGCTCGCGCGCACGGCGTCGCGAACGGCCTCGGCACTCACCGTGGCCGCTGCCTCCTGCAGAGCCATCTGGGCACGGCGCCAGCGTCTCAGATCGGCGAATCCATGCCCCTCCGGAGGCAGTGGGACCGCACCCGTCGACAGGGCGAAGACGACATCCCCGTCGGCCAGGGTGTGCACCGGGGAGATCGCGCGGGCCAGCCCGTCGTGGGCGAGGACGGCGAGGCGCTCGAGCAGTGCGCGCTCGACGGACGCGGAGGTCGCCAGGGCGATGAGGGTCGTGTTGGCCAGTGCGTCGTCGATCCTGGGGCCGTCATAGGGCGCAGAGGGAACGTCTGGTCGGCCGTAGGCGTTGACGACCGCCAGCGCGCCGATCACGGCCTCGACCCCGTCGAGGTCGAGTGTGAGAGACGCTCCTCCGACGCCACCCCGACCTCGTTCGTCATCGACGAGGGCGCCCGTCCCCGCCCCGATGGGGCCGCGTCGGGGCAGCACACCCTCAGGGCCCTGCGAGTCGGTGGCGGCCGTGTGGGCGAGGTCTGCGTCGGGCACGGCATCCAGACGCCCGCCACGGCCGAGGTCGAAGATCGCGGCCCCGGCGACGACCGGGACGATCTGGTCGGTGGCGGGACCGATCGGGAAGCCGAGTCCCTGTTCCACACACCACCGATGGACTCCGGCGACCGAGGCGAGGCCGAGCCCGGACCCGCCGGTGAAGAGGATCGCCTGGGGATGGGCGCCCACCGCGCCGCCACGCAGGGCATCGGTCTGGATCGTGCAGGGGGCGCCGCCACGCACGTCAACGGCCGCCAGGGTCCCCGGTGGAGGAACGATGACGCTCACCCCCGTGCGGTAGCCGTCCCCGAGACGGGAGGCATGACCGACGTGGATTCCGGGGACGTCGGTGATCGAGCCGGCGCTCACGCCGGGGCTCCCACGGCGGCGAAGCCTCGCTCCAGATCCGCGATCAGGTCCGGCAGATCCTCGATTCCTACCGACAGGCGGACCGTGCCCGGGCGAATGCCGGCCTGATTCTGCTCGGCGGGGCTGATCTGGCCGTGGGTCGTTGAGGCGGGATGGACTGCCAGTGACCGCACGTCGCCGATGTTGGCGACCTGGGAGTGCAACGTCAGTGCGGAGACGAAGTCCATCCCCGCTTCGCGCCCACCGGGCAGATCGAAGGCGATGATCGCGCCCGCCCCGTGCCCGGAGTACTTCTCGGCGAGGGCGTGGTACGGGGAATCCGGCAGCCCCGCGTAGTCGACGTGGGCGACGTCGGGGCGGGCGGCCAGCCACGTCGCGAGTGCCTGCGCGTTGGCGACATGGCGCTCCATCCGCAGCGAGAGGGTCTCAAGGCCTTGCGCGACGAGGAAGGCGTTGAACGGGGAGAGGGAGGCCCCGAGGTCGTGGAGCTGTTCGAGGCGGAGCTTGAGCGCGAAGGACAGGTTGACCCCCGGAGTCCCATACGCCCCCTCGGGTCCGTAATCGCGGGCGAGGACGAGGCCGTCGTAGCCGGGGACCGGAGAGTTGAAGCCGGGCCAGCGTCGTGGGTCGGCGGTGTAGTCGAATCTCCCCGAGTCGACGACCGCCCCCGCGATCACGGTCCCGTGCCCGGACAGGTATTTCGTCGCCGAATGCACGACGATGTCGGCTCCCCACTCGATGGGGCGGATCAGATAGGGAGTGGCCACCGTGTTGTCGACGACCAGGGGGAGACCCTGGCGATGAGCGATCGCGGCGATCTCTTCGATGTCGAGGACGTCGCCCTTCGGATTGGGCAAGGACTCCCCGAACACCAACCGGGTCCGGGGGGTGATCGCGGCCTCCCAGGACGCGAGGTCGGAGGGATCGCTGACGAATGTGGTCGAGATTCCCTTGCGGGAGAGATTGTGGGCCAGAAGCGTGCGGGTCCCGCCATACAGGCTGGAACTTGCGACGACGTGATCCCCCGCGTCCGCCAAGGTCATGATCGTCGACGACACGGCCGCCTGGCCCGATGCGAGCAGGATTCCGGCGACCCCGTGTTCCAAGGCCGCGATCCGTTCCTCGACGGCATCGACGGTCGGGTTGTTCACCCGGGCATAGGTGTATCCAGGAGCCCGCCCGGCAAAGCGCTCGGCTGCGGTGTACGCATCGGGCTGCACATAGGAGGCCGTCTGGAAGATCGGGAGGGCGCACGCTCCCGTCGACGGATCGGGAACCTGCCCCGCATGCACTTGGGCGGTCGAGAATCCCCAGTCGAAGTTGCTGCGGGGAAGACTCGGGGGTGTGGTCATGATGACCCTTTCTTCTCAATTGCTGTGAAGCGTGGTCCACCAACATCGGGCAAAGGGACGAACAAGCATTCCGCGCTCCTCTCCGGGGTGGGAGGTTCTGGGCTTTCAGTGAATCCCGTTCCGGGTCGCTCGATCCGCCTCATCTGAAGCGTGGACCTCTGTGAAACAATTTCTCGGCCCGTGCACACCGGCCGGGCCGGGACGGCGTTCGTGACGACCATGGGTCCCATGGATGACGATATCAATGAGTTCTCGGCGATTGCCGCCGAGGCCCGGGACTGGGGTCTGGGTGACCGGCCGCCGAGCGTGACGAGGACGGAGTTCCCGATCCGTGACGAGGGTATGCGCGAAGGCGTGCACCGTTCGGGCGTGGTCTCCACATTGGTCTGGTCGAGGCCCGCTCGTGTCCTCCTGCTCCACGGGGCGGCGCTCAACGCCCACACCTGGGATGCCACGCTCGTCAACTGGGGTGTTCCGGCGCTCGCGGTCGACCTGCCGGGTCACGGCCGCTCGACGTGGTGGCAGGATGGGGACTACTCGCCGGCGACCCTGGCACGCCGACTCGCTTCCGTCATCGATCGGGCCGTGAGCCGGGGCGTGCTGTTGGCGCCCTTCGTCCTCGTCGGGCATTCGTTGGGGGGACTGACCGGGATCGAGCTGGCGGCGCATCGTGACGACATCGAGCGATTGATCCTGCTCGACATCCTTCCGCTGGAGCCGTCGGCGACCTCGGCTGTCGAGAGCTTCCTCGCGGGCCCGGCAGTGTTCTCGAGCCGGGAGGACATCGTCGAGCGGGCCCTGGCCTTCGGGCTTGGCGGCGATCGTGAGGAGTCGGTGCGCCGGAGCGTTGTGTTCAACACGCGGATCCGACCCGACGGCCGTGTCGAGTGGCGCCACCATCTGGCCACGCTTGGGCCGTCGGCACTCGGGCTGCATGATCCCGAGGCGCAGTGGCAGGCGCTGGCATCGATCACCGGAGGGATCGACGTGGTCGCAGGGCGTCGGGGGCTTGTGAGCCCTCGCGATATCGATCGGCTCCGCGCGGTCTCCCCGGCCTCGACCGTGACGTGGACGGAGACCGGACACAACATCCAGGAGGATGCTCCCGACGAACTGGCGCGGATCCTCACGGCGCTCGTGGCGGCCGAGCATGCCCGCACGTGACACCCGGCTCCCGGGGTGATGGGTCGGCCATCGGCGGTCCTCTGGAGTCACAACGATGTTACAGAAGCCCAGACGGTGGAAAGCGGGCGGCGGGAGATTTCGTCGGAGGCATTCGCCGTGACAGCATTCCCACCATGGACATCACTGTTCGCCATGAGAGGCGAATGCGTGGGGCGGAGACGCAGGAATTCCTCAGCGTCCCGCCGATGTCGTGTTGTGCGTGAGTGATCCGTACTGAGCGCATTCCTCTTTCGATTTTTCCCCACCCCTCTGTCCGCACCCGTTTCGCGCAGCGACGACCGGTTCATTCCCCGGTGAACGCTCCACTGCGGTACGACGTGGGACGCCGCCCTTTCCCTCCGCCCAGAAAGCCATGCCATGTCGTCCCAGGACACACCTCCATCCGATACGGGCCACGATCCTGATCGCCCGCCGTCCCCCACCGGCCCCGATTCCTTGTCGGAACGGCCTGTCGACCGTCGTGCCGAGAGGTCGCGCACACGATGGGTGTGGGCGGGAGTCGGCCTCATCATCGTGGTGATCATCGGCATCGTCCTGGCCCTGACCCTGCGCTCTGGCAGTGATGCCGACGCCTCCACCAGCGGGGTGGCCCAATCGGGAGATACCGATCCCGTCACCGACGCGACGGTGCGGATCGGCCTCACGCTCGAGCCGACCAATCTCGACATCCGCACGACCTCGGGCGTCGCCCTCGACCAGATCCTCATCGACAACGTGTACGAGGGGATCGTCTCGCGAGCCTCGGACGGATCGATTGTTCCGAGCCTCGCTTCGAGCTGGACGGTGTCCGAGGACGCCCTGACGTACACCTTCACTCTCCAACCCGGAGTGACCTTCTCGAACGGGGATGCTCTGACGGCTCGGACTGCTGCGGACAGCATCAACCAGGCGATCCAGACGCAGGCTGTCGATGCGGTGAGCCTCGGCGACGTCAAGTCCGTGGACGCCCCCGATGACACGGTCCTCATCGTCACGCTGAACACCCCCAACCCGAACCTGCTCTGGGCGCTCGCAGGGCGCCCCGGCCTCGTCCTCGACCCAAGCGCGACGAACGACCTCAAGTCGTCGGCGGTCGGATCGGGCCCCTACCTGCTGTCGGACTGGAAGCAGGGTGACTCGATCACATTGACCCGCAACGACTCCTATTGGGGGGAGCCGGCGAAGGTGAAGTCCGTTGTTCTGCGCTACATCACGGACAACAACGCGGCGGTCAACGCCCTGAACTCCGGGGACCTCGACATCCTCGCCCCGATCAACGCCGACCTGCAGACCCAGGTCGCGGATTCGACGACGCAGTTGGTCGAGGGCGACGCCTCCGACAAGTTCGTCCTCGCCTTCAACAACGCATCCGGGCCACTCACCGATGTCCGGGTGCGCCAGGCGATCAGATATGCGATCGACCACCCGGCACTCGTCCAGGCGCGTGGCGGAGTCGACGGACTGCTCGGCGGGCCGATCACGCCGGGCGATCCAGGCTATCGCGACCTCACGGCTCTCTTCCCCCACGATGTCGACAAGGCGAAGCAGCTGCTCGTCGATGCCGGATACGCCGACGGTCTGACCCTGACCCTGACGACCCCGAACATCTACGGCACGACGTTCTCCGATCTGCTGACCTCCCAGCTCTCCGAGGTCGGGATCACCCTGCAGACGAACTCCGTCGACTTCTCGACGTGGCTGACCGACGTCTACACGAACAAGAACTACGAACTGAGCATCGTCGACCACGCTGAGAGCCACGACTTCGCCTCCTGGGCGAATCCCGACTACTACTTCGGCTACAACAACCCGCAGGTCCAGGATCTCTACTCGCGGGCGAGCATTGCCACCACAGGGGAGGAACAGGATTCGCTGCTCGCCGAGGCCGCCCAGGTCGTCTCCCAGGACGCCGCCGCCGACTGGCTGACGAACTTCCGAACCGTGATCGCGATCCGCTCCGGGATCTCTGGAGTGCCGACCGACCGCATCAACTCGCGCCTCGACCTCACCTCCTTGTCGGTGGAGCGCGGATGATCCGTTACGTCCTGCGCCGCGTGGGCCTGTTCGTCTTGGCCCTCGTCGTCACCTCCGGGCTGATCTTCACGCTGCTGAGGATCCTGCCCGGTGACGTCGCGCAGGTCATCGGCGGGATCAAGGCGACGCCGGACCAACTGGACCGGATCCGCACCACCTACGGACTGGACCGGTCCCTGCCCGATCAGTACCTCGGTTGGGTCGGTGGACTCGCGAGGTGGGACCTCGGGGATTCCCTGGTCACCGGCAGCCCGATCGCCGCGCAGCTCGGGGAGAAGTTCTCCGTCACCTTGCCGTTGTGCGCGTTGGCCGTCATCCTGTCGATCGCGGTCGGCGTCCCGGTCGGCGTGTGGGCGGGGCTCCACCACGATGGGGTCGCCGGACGGCTCATCGCGGTCGGTGCCCAGGCGTTGGCGTCCGTGCCGGTCCTGTGGGCGGGCCTGTTGCTCGTCGTGTTGTTGGCCCAGGGGGTCGGGCTCATCGGGCTCTTCCCCAGCCAGGGGTTTCCCGTGGACGGGTGGGCCGAACCGGGGCGAGCGCTGAGCTCGTTGATGCTGCCCGCCCTGACCATCGCGATCGTCGAAGGCGCCGTCATCGTCCGTTTCGTCCGTTCGGCGGTGCTCGAGGCTTTGCCACAGGACTACTTGCGCACCGCTGCGGCCAAGGGTCTGACTCGGACAGGTGCCCTGTTGCGGTACGGCCTGCCCAACGTGTCGTTGTCGGTCCTGCCGGTCATCGCGTTGCAGGCGGCTTCGACGATCACGGGGGCGATTGTCGTCGAGACCCTGTTCGATCTCCCGGGCATCGGGTCGATGCTCGTCGGCGACGTCGCCAATCGTGATCTCGTCAAGGTCCAGTCCGAGGTGCTCGTGCTCGTCGCGATCGTCCTCGTCGTCGGTCTCGTCCTCGACGTGGTCCAGCGTCTGGTCGATCCGCGCCTGCGTCGATCGGGGGCCGGGGCATGAGGCGTCTGCTCGCGGAAGTCTGGCGCCGCCCCGGTGGCGCCTTCGGTCTGATCGTCCTCGTGCTCGTCGTCGCCGGTGCGCTGGTCTCCCTGATGTGGACGCCACATCCGCTGCTCGACGCGGACACGGCGAACCGTTTGGCTCATCCGTCGTGGTCTCACCCTCTCGGCACTGACACGGTCGGGAGGGACATGGCTTCGTGGTTGCTGGCTGGGACGCGCACGACCTTGGCCGTCAGCATCGGTGCCACCGTGCTTGCCGGTGTGGTCGGAGTGGTCCTGGCGGCTGCTTCGGCCCTCTTGCCCACGGGGTGGTCCGAGCCGTTGGTCGTTCTCATCGACATCCTCGTCGCCCTGCCCGTCATGCTTCTCGCGATGCTCCTGGCTGCCCCCTTCGGAGGCTCCCTCGTTGTCGTCGTCCTCGCCGTCGGCTTCGGGGCGGGCGTCTCCACGGCTCGCGTCCTGCGTCCGGCGATCATCGCGGTGTCCCGTTCGGACTACCTGCTGGCCTCGCGTGCGACGGGCACGGGTGATCTGGCTCGGATCGTCGAGCACATCCTGCCCAACGTCAGTCCCGCCATCGTCGTCCAGCTGTCCAACACGGCCGCGGTCGCGATCCTGTCCGAAGTCGGGCTGACGTTCCTCGGGTACGGCGCCTCGCCGGCGACGCCCTCGTGGGGACGGGTCCTGTCCAACGCCCAGGCCTTCATCGGTGTTGCACCCCTGTCGGTGGTGTGGCCGGGCCTGACGATTGCGATCACCGTCCTCGCACTCGCCCAATTCGGCGACGCCCTCCGGGACGCCCTCGATCCGGCACTGCGCCGGGGAACAGTCATCGTCACCGAGCCGGAGGGAGTTGCCGCATGAGTCTCGAGGTCGAGGACCTGCACATCGCGATCAATGGGCGCGAGGTCGTCCATGGCGTCTCTTTCGGCGTCGAGGACGGGACCCGGCTCGGTCTGATCGGGGAGTCCGGTTCCGGCAAGACGTTGTCAGCCCTGGCGATCGTCGGTCTGCTTCCGGACGGTGCCGAGGCCACCGGGTCGATCCGATGGAACGGGCGGGAGCTGATCGGTCCGCCAGACCGAGACCTCGCCCGTCTGCGGGGCCGTGAGATCGGCGTCGTCTTCCAGGAGCCCTCGACGGCACTCGACCCGATCCGTCCGGTCGGACGCCAGATCGGCGATTCGCTGCGGATCCACTTCGGGATGGGGCGTCGCGAGGTGAGCGAGCGTGTCCGTCGCATCGCCGATCTCGTGCGGTTGCCCGATCCCGACGCGCTCCTCAGGTCCTTCCCCCATGAACTCTCCGGGGGTCAACGTCAGCGCGTTGCCATCGCGCAGGCGGTCATCGCCCATCCCGATCTGCTGATCGCCGACGAACCGACGACGGCGCTGGACGTCACCGTCCAGGCGAGGATCCTCGCTCTCTTCGACGACCTGGTCGCGAACTCGAAAAGCTCCCTGATCTTCATCAGCCACGACATCGCCTTGGTCGCCCGCATGGCCGAGCAGGTCGTCGTCCTGTCTGACGGACACATCATCGAGTCCGGTCCCGTCGAACGGATCGTCTCTCGCCCCGACCATGCGGTGACCGCCGAGCTGATTGGGGCCGCGCGGGCAACGGGTTGGCACGGATCGCGGCAGGAGGCGGCATGATGAGCGTAGCTGAGGTCGTTGATCCCATTGCTCCGGGGAATCGCGTGCAGCGGACGACATCTGGCCGCCCAGACGTGAATGGCGTCTTCCTTGAGGCGCGCGGGATCACCCGTGACTATCGCCTTCCCGCACGGCGTTTGTTCGGAACACACGGCGTCCGGCACGCCGTGCGCGAGGTCGATCTCGACCTGCATGCCGGGGAGGTCCTGGCATTGATCGGGGAATCCGGATCGGGCAAGTCGACGCTCGTGCGGATCCTCCTGGGCCTGGACCACCCGAGTGCCGGGACGGTCACCGTCGGCGGACGTCGCGTCGAGGGCGGGGGAGCCCGGTCCTCCCGATGGCTGCGGCGGCTGTCCGGGATCATTCTCCAGGACCCGTATTCCTCCCTCGATCCGCGTCAGAATGTTGGCAGGATCGTTTCCGAACCGCTGCGTGCGCTCCACATCGAGGGCGATCACGACCGGGCCGTGGGCGAGATCCTCGCCCGAGTGGGCCTCGATCCGCGTCGGGCCGTGCAGTACCCGCACGAGCTGTCGGGCGGTCAACGTCAGCGCGTGGCCTTGGCCCGTGCCATCGTCCACAGCCCATCGCTGTTGGTCGGCGACGAGCCACTCAGCGCGCTCGACGTGACCGTGCGCGCTCGGGTTCTCGATCTGCTGCGCAGCCTGCATTCGGAGCGAGGCATGGCGATCCTCCTCGTGTCCCATGACATCGGGCTCGTCCAGAACTTCGCCGACCGCGTCCTCGTCATGCACGAGGGCAGGATCGTCGAACAGGGGCCGGTGGACCGGGTGCTTGGGAATCCGCAGGATCCCTACACCCAGGAGTTGGTCGCCGCCGTTCCCGCTGTTCCCATCTGACACCTCAGGCGGTCATCCGCCCCAGCGGTGGACCGCTCCCTTCACCGCCTCATCCAGAAAGGACACACACCATGTCGTACGTCCCCCTTGTCACCCGCGACGACCTAACCCCCGAGGGGCAGGAGCGATGGGACGCCGAGATCGAGCGATCCGGCGCCGAGCCCACCAACATGAAGCGCGCTCTGCTCAATCATCTGCCGTCCTACGACGCCCTCATGCACTGGTACCCGCTGTACGCCGAGATCGAGCGTTTCATCGGGGACCGCGGGGCGATCGTGTTCTCGTATGCGATCTCCTCGACCAATGAGTGCCTGCTGTGCACGACCTATTTCCGGCGCGACCTCGTCGAGCGTGGGGAGGACATCAACGCCGGGGACCTCACCCCCGACGAGGAGGACATCGCCGCGTTCGGGCGTGCCCTGGCGCGTCACGATCCCTCCGATGCCGCCCTCGTCCGGCGCCTGATCGATCGCTACGGGAACGAGGCCGTCACCGCTCTGGTCGGCTTCGGCATCCTCATGATCGGCAACAACATCGTCAACTCCTTCCTGGGAGTCGAGCTGGACCCGGGCCTGCGGGAGCTCGCCGACCGGCTCGAGGCACAGGCTCAGGCCGAGCGCGCCGAGAAGGCCACCGCCCAATGAGCGAGACGACTTCGGATCCGACGTCGTCGGGCGCGGGGAGTGACATCCCCGTCATCATCCATCCCTCTGCCGGGACGACGCCGTTGGGAACCCCGCGCAACACAGCAGCCTCGCAGTACCTGTGGGGTCATTTCACCGATCAGTCCGGATGGGCGCAGGACCGACTGCCGACGATCGTGCGTGGCGAGGGGACCTACATCTGGGATTCCGCCGGGCGCAAGATCTTCGACGGACTGTCAGGGCTGTTCGCCGTCCAGGTCGGTCACGGCCGCGAGGAGCTTGCTCAGGCCGCCGCCGAGCAGGCCCGGACGCTACCGTTCTTCCCGATCTGGGGATACGCGCACGAACCGGCGATCGACCTGGCCGAGCGGATCGCGCTGGCGGCGCCGGGCGACCTCAACCATGTCTTCTTCACGTCCGGGGGATCCGAGGCGGTGGAGAGCGCGATCAAACTGGCGAAGAACTACTGGGAGCTGCGCGGCAAGCCCACCAAACGCAAGGTGATCTCGCGCGAGGGCGCCTACCACGGCACGACGCACGGGGCGCTCTCGCTGACGAGGATCGCGTCCTACCGGGAGCCGTTCTATCCGTTGGTCGAGGGCGCGGTCCAGGTGCCGACGCCGAACTGGTACCGCTCGGAGCACCGCTTCTGGGAGGACAAGGCCGCCTATGGGCAGTGGATCGCCGACCGGACGGAGGAGATCATCCAGCGGGAGGGGCCGGAGACGATCGCCGCGATCTTCGTCGAGCCCGTCCAGAACTCCGGCGGCTGCTTCGTGGCGCCTCCCGGGTACTTCGAACGGCTGAGGAAGATCGCCGACGACAACGACATCCTGCTGGTGTCGGACGAGGTGATCTGCGCCTACGGGCGCACCGGTGGGCTGTTCGCGGGCCCCGACCAGGGGTTGGCCCATCCCGACATCATCACCTCCGCGAAGGGACTGTCCTCCGGATATGCGCCGATCGGCGCGATGATCGTCTCTGACAGGGTTTACGATCCGTTCGTCTCGGGGGAGAACGTCTTCCGCCACGGCTACACCTTCGCCGGGCACCCGATCGGCGCAGCAGTGGCCCTGGCCAACCTCGACATCTTCGAGAAGGAGGCACTGGTCGAGCGGGTTCGTGAGCAGGGGCCGGTCTTCAAGGCCACGCTGGACAAGCTGTATGACATCCCGATCGTCGGGGACGTGCGCGGGTCCGGATACTTCTACGGCATCGAGCTGACCCGCGACCAGGCCACACGTGAGCGCTTCACCGATGAGGAGGCCGACCGGATCCGAGCGTTCCTCAACCCGGCGCTCTACGACGACGGGCTGTACGTGCGGGCCGACGATCGGGGCGACGTCGTCGTCCAGGTCGCCCCACCGCTGATCTCAGGTCCGGAGGATTTCGACTTCATCGAGTCGGCGCTCAGAGATGTCTTCACCCGGGTGCTCGAGAGGATCTAGGAGCGGGTCTCCAGCGCCCGGCCCACCACGAGGGCGTCCTCGTCATGGCCGCGTCGGGCGAGAATCTGGATTCCGATCGGCAGGCCGTCCTCGTCGTGACCGACGGGGACGGTCAGCGCCGGCTGCCCGGTGAGGTTGGCCGGCCACGTCAGGGGCGTCCACGACTGCCAGGACTCCCTGGGCCACCCCTCGGGTATGAGTCGGTCGGCCTCGAAGGCGGTGATCGGCAGCGTCGGCGTGATCAGGACGTCCACCTCCGCGTGGACCCGGGCGTACGTGGCCCCGACCTCGTCGCGGACATCGGTGAGCGCACGCAGGTGGTCCCCGGCGGTGAAGCTGCGTCCGCGCCGGAGCGCGTCGCGCAGACCGGGGCTCAGCAGGCGTTCCTCTGCTCGGTCGATCCCGGACAACTCCGCGGCCAGGATCGCGTCCCACACGTCGGTGAACTCGCAGGCCAGGTGGGGCAGCGCGACGTCGAGGTCGCCCACCTCGATCCCCGAGGCGCGTAGCTGGTCGACGGCTCTGCGCACGGCCTGCTCCACCGAGGGCGAGACGAGGCCCAGCCCGAGGTCGCCACCGAATCCGATGCGGAGTTCTCGCGCTCGAGCGTCGGCGTCGGAGACCGCGTGGGCATATCCGATCCCCGGTGCATCCAGTGAGTCGGGATCCTCGGCGTTAGGCCCCGCGAGCACATCGAGCGCGAACGCCGCATCGGTCACCGAGCGCGTGATCGGCCCGATGTGGGCGAGGCGCCCGAATGCGCCCGAGGGCGTGGCGGGAATCCGCCCGTACGTGGCCTTGAACCCGACCACACCGTTGAATGAGGCCGGGATCCGCACGGATCCCGCACCGTCGGATCCGAGCCCGAGCGCTCCGACTCCCAGTGCTGTTGCCACGGCGGCGCCGCCGGAGGAGCCTCCGGCCGTCCGCTCGGGATCCCGAGCATTGCGCACCGGGCCCCACAGCGGGGAATCGGAGACTGCGCTCCAGGCGAACTCGGGCATCGTCGTGTGCGCGACGAGGACGGCTCCTGCCTCACGCAGGCGTGCGACCGCGGGCTCGTCGCGCAGCTCAGGTTCGGCCTCGCGACGCAGCAGCGTCCCCCGACGGCTCGGCCACCCGCGCACCGCGAGCGAGTCCTTGACGGTCACGGGCACTCCGTCGAGCGGCCCGCGAGCTTGTCCGCTCCGCCAACGGACGGTCGAGGCAGCGGCACTGGCGCGGGCTCCGTCCTCGTCGAGCAGGCTGATCGCGCCGAGGTCCCGGGCGAGGCCGCGCGCCCGGCCGATGACGTGGTTGAGCACGTCGCTGGGAGTGAAGCGATCCTCCGCGTATCCGATGCTCAATTCTCGAATGCCGAGCAGACCAAGGTCGTCGGTGGCGGGTTCATTCTGCGAGGTCGGGTGTGTGCTCATCGTGGCGCTCCTCGCCTCAGGCCGTGAGGAGTCCCGCGTCCACCGTGACTTGGGAACCGGTGATGAATCGGGCCCGGTCGGAGGCGAGGAAGACCACCAGTTCTGCGACGTCGTCGACCTCGATCCAGGGTACTGGCAGGAGGTTGCCTGCGGAACGTTCGGCGATCTCACGCGGGGTCGAGCCTTCCTGGGCAGCCAATCCATCGTTGAAGGCGGAGTTCACCCCGGTGGGGTGGATCGAGAGGACTCGGACTCCGTGGGGTGCCAGCTCGATCGCCCAGGATTTCGTCAGGCCGACCAGTCCCCACTTGCTCGCGGCGTAGTGGGAGAGACGGGGGAACCCGCGCAGTCCGGCGATCGAGGAATTGTTGATGATGGCGCCGGATCCCTGGGCGATGAAGGTCGGGATGATGGCCCGAGCGGCCAGCCAGGCTCCCTTGAGATTGATGTCGAGGACGGCGTCCCATTGGTCCTCGGTCAGCTCCTCGGCGGTGGCGTAGGAGCCAACGCCGGCGTTGTTGAAGAGGACGTCGATACGTCCGAAGCGGTCCAGTCCGGCGTCCACTGCGGCCTGGAGGGCCTGTGCGTCGCGGACATCGCCGGTCGCCGCCAGGAAGTGGCCGCCGAGCTGCTCGATCTCCGTGCCCAGCGACGTCAGCGCGTCGGCCTCGTCGGTGACGTATGCGGGGTAGGGGAGGCAATGGTCCAGGTCGAAGCCGATGACGGAGGCGCCCTTGCGGGCGAAGGCCAGAGCCGTGGCACGGCCCTGGCCGGATCCTGCGCCGGTGATGAAGACGACCCTGCCGGTGAAATCCTCGATGGTCGGGGTCTGGGAGAGAACGGGTTCGGGCATGGGATTCTCCTGTGGATCGCGGGTGGACATCGGGAGGGATGCGTGACGTGAGTGGGGCGGGGAGCGGACGGGTGCGGGAGGCCGTCACCGGTGGGAGACCGCGACCACGAGCCGGTCGCCTCCGTATTGGAGCAGTTGGACGAGGACGATCGTCACCACGATCGTCAGGATCATGACGTCGGGCATGAAGCGTTGGTAACCGTAGTAATAGGCGAGGGTCCCCAGTCCGCCTCCTCCGACGGTGCCGGCCATCGCCGAGTACGAGACGAGTGTGACAGCCGTGACGGTCAGTGCGGCAAGGATTCCCGGGATCGACTCCCGCACGAGGACGCCCGTGGACGTGCGCCACAGTGAGGCTCCCGTCATGTGCGAGGCCTCGAGCATGCCCGAGGGGACTTCGTTCAGTGTGTTTTCGACGAGGCGCGCGAAGAAGGGGATCGCTCCCAACGACAGGGGCACACAGGCAGCCTGCCACCCCAGAGAGGTGCCGACGATCAGCCGTGTCAGGGGGATCAGGGCGATCATCATGATGATGAAGGGCGTTGAGCGCCCGATGTTGACGATGACGGACAGGACGGAGCACACGGCGCGTTGGGGCCGGAGTCCGCGAGGTCCGGTGATGGAGAGGATCACGCCGAGCGGAAGTCCGATCAGCAGGGCCACGACGGTGGAGATCCCGACCATGGCGATCGTCTCCCACGTGGCCTGCGGCAGCTTCGCCTGGATCAGGGCCCAATCCTCGAGGCCTCTCATGCGGCGCTCTCCTCGACGCGGAGCCCGGAATCCCGCAGGAAGCGAACGAGGGCCGGTCGGTCCTCGGGCGCGACGTCGATGCGGAAACGGGCCACGGTTCCCCCGACGATCGTCTCGACGGCGCCGGAGGCGATGGAGGATCGGTCGTCGAGGTGGGACAGGATCTGGAGCGCCCGATCGATGCCGATGTCGAGGGAGGACGCTGTGACGTCGACAGGGGATCCGGTGTCCCCGGTCAGAGGACCGGTGAGCGGGAGAAGCTCGGAAGCCAGGAGGGAGGAACTGGTCGAGACGAGATCGATGAGGCGTCCGGACTCGGTGATCCGTCCGGCCTCGAGTTTGCTGGCCGAGTCGCAGACCTGGCGGACCACGGACATCTCGTGGGTGATGATGAGGACGGTGACGCCCAGCTCGTCGCGCACGCGCGAGATCAATTGGAGGATCTGTCGCGTCGTCGACCAGTCGAGGGCGGAACTCGGCTCGTCGCAGAGCAGGATGGGCGGCTCGGCCGCCAGCGCGCGAGCGATTCCCACGCGTTGCTGTTGACCACCGGAGAGCTGGTGCGGATAAGACTGGGAGCGGTCGCCCAGGCCGACGAGGTCGAGGAGCTGAGCGACGCGGGCCGTCCGCGTTGCCCGGTCGGATTTCGCAACCTCCAGAGGATATTCGACGTTCTGCGCGGCGGTTCGTGAGTCGAAAAGATTGACATCCTGGAAAACGAGACCGATTGAGCGTCGCTGGGCGCGGAGCTCTCGCGCGGACAATGTGGTGATTTCTTGGCCGTCAATGATGACGGACCCCGACGTCGGTCGGGACAAACCGGTCAAGCATCGAATCAATGTCGACTTTCCGGCGCCGGAGGGACCGACGATTCCATGGATTTCCCCTCGAGGGACGGACAGGTCAAGACCGTCCAATGCGGCAATGTCCCCGCCCGCGCTGTGGTAGACCTTGCGGAGCCGGTTGACCTCAATCATGTCCGGGCCTCCTTGAGCGTCTGGTGTGCGATTCCCGGTCCCCGATGTGCGTCTCGACGCAGCGCGAATTCGGGAGGAATCCTGATTCAGAGCGTGCCCGCGGGAGGCATCCGGTGGAATATCAGATCGGAATGCGAGATCACGTGACGCGCGCTTTGTCAGCTCTGTCGGTCACGTCATTCCATGGGCTGAGAATTGATGACCAAGCGATTCACAATTTCTCAGCAACGGAAACCTCAAAGGGATCCGCTGAGAATTGTTCATAGTCTCGACAATGAATCGAGCGGATGAAGGAGGGGGAACACATGGGAATCGCGGAGACACTTGCTGTCGGCGCGGGTGTGCTCAATGACCCTGCTCTCACGGACAAACTTCCTGCGGCGCTCGGGGAGACCCTGTTAATGGTCGGTTGGTCGGGTGCCGCAACGATCGTGCTCGGCATCCCGGTCGGGCTCGCGCTCCACACAATCTCCCCGGTGGGGCTGCGGCCGGTGCCTGGGCTCTATCGGCCGGCGTCGGCGTTGATCAACATCGCGATCTCCCTGCCATTCGTCATGCTCGTGACGTTGGCTCTGCCACTGGTCCACCTCATCGCCGGGAGGGCGACGGGATGGCACGCGACCGTGTTCCCGCTGACGATCGCCACCTTCCCCTTCCTGGCCCGGTTGGTGGAGATCTCGCTGCGCTCTGTCCCGCGTGGCCGTCTCGAGGCCGGAATGCTAGCGGGGGCCTCGCCGATTCGGATTGCCTGGGGAATCCAGCTCCGGGAGACTCGCCCACGGCTGGCCGCCGACGTCACCGTTGCGCTGATCTCCTTGATCTCGTGCTCCGCGTTGGTCGGCGTCGTCGGAGGTGGTGGTCTGGGCTATCTCGCGATTTCCTATGGCTACAACCGGTTCCGCACCGACGTCATGGTCGTCACGCTCCTTGTGATCATCGCCCTCGTCCACTGTGTCCAGGTTGTCGGGATGCGCATCGCGGGACGACTGGATCCGGCGACGGCACGTCCTCAGCCCGCCTGATCCCGGCCTCGCTGGTCGCTGGATGGTGCCCGGCCCGAATGTCAGCAGGCAGAACTGTTACCTTCCATCACCCCCACACGAATGCGAGAACCCATCATGAAGAAATCCCTGGTGTCATCCCTGGCTGTCGGCGCGCTCGCCGTTTCCTTGGCTGCCTGCTCGTCGGGAGGGGGCGACGGTTCGGCGGCGAGCGGGTCCTCGGATGACTCGTCGGGCGCCTCCTCCGGGTCGACGACGATCACGATCGGCGCAGCCCCGACTCCCCATGCGAAGATCCTCGAGTTTGTCCAGGACAACCTGGCCGAGCAGGCCGGATTCACGCTGAAGATCGAGGAATACACCGACGAGACTCGGCTTAATCAGCTGGTCGATGACGGCGATCTCGACGCGAACTATTTCCAGCACAAGCCGTACTTTGATTCTCAGGTCAAGGAATTCGGCTACGACCTCACGGCGCTTTCCGGCGTCCACATCGAGCCCTACGCGCTCTATTCGAAGAAGGTCGATTCGGTCGATGCACTGCCCAACGGCGCTCAGATCGCGGTGACGAATGATCCCGTCAACCTTGGTCGCGCCCTCGATCTCTTGCAGAACAACGGCTTGCTCACAGTGGCGGACACCGGCGACAAGGATCCGACGGTCTTGGACATCTCGTCCAATCCGAAGAACTTCAGTTTTGTCGAGACAGATCCAGCGCAATTGGTCCGGTCCCTCGACGATGTCGACGCGGCGATCATCAACGGGAACTACGCCCTGGATGGGGGACTTGACCCGACATCGGACGGGCTTCTTGTCGAGAGCGGTGTGGACAATCCGTATGCGAATTTCGTTGCGGTCAAGAGTTCGAGGGCGAATGATCCGGCGATCGTCGCGCTCAACAAGGCCCTGCACTCCGACGAGGTCAAGCAATTCATCACGGAGACCTGGCCGAACGGAGAGGTACTTCCAGCGTTCTGAGCAGAAGGTCTGCCGAGTGCGATGCCGGGGCCTGCCTACTCGGCCTGCCAGCGCCAGTGTCGAAAGCACGTTGTCTTTCGACCGCGGGACACGTCCTGACCGATCAGAACATGCGCCCGCGGGGGCACGGTCGGGCCCTCGAGGTGGAGCAGCTCCGCGGCTTCAGCATTGACGGCGTTGATCTGGAAACTGCTTAACACGCCGAGGGATGGCTGGCGTCCAGTTCGGAACGTGGAGTCTGAACCACCATCTGCTGGCGTGGACCTGAAGGATGAGCGTCGTCGCCTGACGCATTCACCTGCCGGCTCATCAGGAAGTCCGTCTGCAGGCTGTCCCCCAGGGCGAAGGTGTGCGAACCGAACCGAGTGAATCCCATTCGTTCATAGAAGCTGCGGGCAGAATCGTTGTGTTCCCACACGCCGAGCCATACGGTGTCCTTCCTCAACCGCGCCGCCTCATCCAGGGCCGTACACATCATCCGCGTGCCGAGGCCCAGGCGTTTGAACGTTCGGAGAACGTAGATCCGTTGGACTTCCAGCGTGGACGGGCCGACGTCCTCGGTCTGCGCGCCGCCGACGTTGAGCTTGAGGTATCCCGCGGCCTGCCCGTCGACCCGTGCCAGGAAGAAGGATGATCGCGGGTCGGCAACCTCGTGTGCCAGGACGCGGGGAGCGTAGGCCGCCCGGATGTAGGTCCTCATGTTCTCCGGGTCGTTGGCGTCATCGAAGGTCTCGGTGAAGGTCGCGGCGCCGATCGCGCTCAATGCGTCGACATCGTTCGGGGTGCACCGGGCCAGTTCGATTGCCATGATCGCGTTCCTTGCTGGCCGTCTTGTCGCTGTCCGGGTACGGCTCTCTCGTCCGGTGACTGTGAAAGTGTCGGCGTCCATGATGGCACGCGAGGGCGCGACAGTCGCGGGTGCTCCGGTGGGTGTTTCCGTTCGTGGGTCCTTTTCGAGGGTGTGCTCGGTCGAGGACCGCCCTCATCCGCCCTCATCCTCGGGCCTTAGACTCGGGGTATGACGACTCCCCCCTCCTCGACCCCGTCCGGATCCACTGACGTCCTGTCCGCCATCGCATCCCGGCCGGGCGTCCGAGTGGTCATCCAGTGCGCGATGGGCATTGAGGCCGCTCCCTTCCTCGAGGCCCTCGGGGACAGCGCTGTCACCCGCACCATCGGCGGGGCCGAGCTCCATCAGCAGACCTTCACGACCGGTGAGCTTGACGGTTCGACGGTCATGGTTGTCGTCTCCGGGATCGGGCTGGCGAATTCGGCGTCTGCCACGGCGCGTGCCCTCCTGCTCGTCGACCCGGACCTCGTCCTTGCCGCGGGGACAACCGGGGGACTGCACGTCGACGTCGAGGTCGGTGACGTGATTGCCGGGGTGTCGACGACCTACAACGGGGCGGATGCGACGGCTTTCGGCTACGCGCGCGGTCAGGTCCCTCAGATGCCCGTCGACTACTCGGCCTCCGACCTCGCGAGACTCAAGGCGGACTCCCTCGCTCGGCGCCTGGACCACCGAGTCAGGATCGGCCAGGTCGTCTCCGGTGATTCCTTCGTCACTGCGGCCAACGTCGACCCGATCCGCGCAGAGTTCCCCGAGGCCCTGGCCACCGACATGGAGACAGCCGCTATGGCCGAGGTCTGCTATGGGATGGGCGTCGGCTGGACCTCTCTGCGGGCCGTCTCCGACCTGTGCGGGCCGCGCGCCGATCAGGACTTTCACATGGACTCGACGCGGGCCGCGCGCTTCAGCTACGAGGCCGTCCTCGCGTTCCTCTCGGTCTGAACCCGCCCCCGCCACCGGCCTCGGGCACAATGGAGGTCATGTTGTTCCACGTCCTCATGGTGTGTACCGGCAACATCTGCCGTTCGACGATGGCTCAGCAAGTGCTGACGGAGGTCGCGAAGGCTGAGGGCGTCGCCCTGCTCGTCGACTCGGCCGGGACCTCAGACGAGGAGCACGGGAACCCCATCTATCCGCCTGCTGCCCGGGTCCTGCGCGAGTTCGGCCATGACATCCCCGATCATCGGGCACGCCGCGTGCGAGGGCTCGAATTGAGCGACTGGGATCTCGTCCTCGCCATGACAGGCGGGCATGTGCGCACGCTCGAGCGTCTGGCCGCACAGAGCGGGGTCGAGGTCGTGCGGAATCCTCTCATCGGTGCGGCTGACGTCACCGACATTCGCCTGTTCCGGGAGTTCGATCCGGCTGTCTCGGGTGATGAGGACGTTCCCGACCCCTGGTATGGCGGTCACGAGGACTACGTCGAGACGCTCGAGACGATCGAACGGGTGACGCCCCACCTGCTCGACGCGATCCGAGGTCGATTGAGCGCGGACGTCGTCGGTGGTGCTTCCACGCGATGAGGCATCAGGCACGAGGACGAGGTGCCGTGAGATCTCGCGTGGGTACTGGGTCGCCCCGTCGTCGTCGCTCACCGGGTCGCGGTGCCACGGCGGTGATGGGAGTGGGCAGTATCCTCGTCGTTCTCGCCATGCTCGGAGCAGTTTTCATGGGTGGGCGGGCCGTCGTGATGTGGGTGGGCGGAGCGTTCAGCCAGGAGGACGCGAGGCCGACGTCCGCGACGGCGTCCGGTCCGGAGCTGCCGACGCTGGATTTCTCCGGGTTCGCTGCGGGAGACATCATTTCGGATGCGAAGTTCTTCGACGAGGGCGCGCTCTCGGAAGACGAGATCCGCGACTTCATCTCGACCCACAACGCCGGTTGCCTCGCCGGGAACGACGGGACCCCGTGTTTGGCGGATTACACGGAATCGACGCCGACCTACTCTGGCGATGAGTACTGCTCGGGGGGCTTCACTGGCGACACGAATGACGATGCGGCCGCGATCATCGAGAAGGCCGCGCAGGGGTGCGGCATCAGTCCGAAAGTCTTGCTCGTCATGCTCCAGAAGGAGCAGGGACTCATCACCGCGTCCGGTTCGGGCCTGACGTCTAGCCGATACCTCAGAGCAATGGGGTACGCCTGCCCGGACACATCGAGTTGTAATACCGACTATGCGGGTTTCGCCCGCCAGGTGTATTTCGCCGCCCGACAGTTCCGTGTCTACGAGGACGAGCCGAAGACGTACTTGGTGCAGCCGGGCATGGCCGATGTCCTGTTCAATCCCGACCGGAGCTGTGGCTCGGCGACGATCGCCGTCGCGAATCAGGCGACCGCGAACCTCTATGACTACACGCCCTACCAGCCCAACGCGGCCGCGCTCGCAGGTGGCGGAGACGACTGCTCGAGCTGGGGAAACCTCAATTTCTACGGGTACTACACGGCCTGGTTCGGCTCGACGCACTGAGCTGTGGCGAATTCGGCTGCTGCGAACCGCGCCTCGACCGCCTCAGCGGGTGGACTGCCACACGACGTCGAAGGGAGTAGATGCCGCGATCGCCCGGTGGATGCCGTCGGTGACGAATTGCTTCGCGGATTCGACGGCGTCATGCAAGGAATGTCCGGTGGCGAGTCCGGCTGCGACGGCGGTGGCCAGGGAGTCCCCGGCGCCCGACACGGCGGCACCCGGGACCTTCGGGCGCGAATAGCGCACAAGTTCGGAGCCGTCCCACAGGACATCGACGGCATCGTCCCCGGGCGTGGAGAGGCCACCTTTGGACAGGACCGCCGTGCCGCACGCGTCGAAGATGCGTTTGGCGGCGTCCTCCAGACCCCCAAGTGAGTCGATGGAGTCCACGTCGGCCAACGTGCAGGTCTCGAAGTAATTCGGCGTGATGAGGTCGGCCAACGGCAGGATGTCGGCACGCAGCGCGGTGTCGATGTCCAGGGCGGCACCGGACTCCTGGCCCTTGCAGATCAGGACGGGGTCGCACACGACGTTCGGCAGCTTCGCCTCGCTGAGGATATCCCGGACGGTCTGGATGGTCTCGACGGTGCCGAGCATGCCGACTTTGACGCTGGCCGGAGACCAATCTGCCAGCGTGGCCTCGGCCTGGTTTCGAATCGTCTGTGCGTCGATCGGCATGAAGCGGTGATTCCAGTTGTCCTCCGGATTGAAGGACACGATGCAGGTCAGCGTCGCTGTCCCGTAGACGCCGTACTCCTCCAAGGTGCGCAGGTCGGCTTGGACGCCGGCCCCGCCGGTCGCCTCGGATCCAGCGATCACGTGGGTCACGGGTGGCTGGGTCATGTCAGACTCCTTCTGATTCAGAACGGGCACGACTGCAGCGGCCATGCATCGGGGACAACCGTAGGTCACGCCGGGGTATCCGTGCGGGGCTGGTCGGTGTCTGATGCTTCGTGACCGATGGTTTCCTCAGGCGGATCTTCCGGCAGGGTCGATCGGCGCTCACCGGGCCGCGATGATCACGTCCGCTCGGTCCCGTGTCGCTGCGACCAGATCGATGTTGGCGGCGTCGACCGTGCGCACCCAGTGCGAGGCGTCGATGTGATCGCGGCCGAAGGCCTCCTGGCGGGCGACCAAGCGCCGAAGGACCTCCTCGCGTGGAGTGTCGACGAAGACAAGCAGGTCGATGAGCCCACGCGCCTCTCGCCATCCGTCCTCGTCCAGGCCGAGGTAGTTCCCCTCGGTCAGGACGATTCCCCGGGTGCGCACGGCGGTCGTCGCGGCAACGGGTTCGTGCAGGTCCCGCCGATATCCGGGGGCGAGCACGGTGTGGTCAGCCCCGTGGATGCGTGTCAGTAGCGCGACGTATCCCCAGACGTCGAAGGTGTCGGGTGCGCCTTTGCGATCGGCCCGGCCCAGGCCCTCGAGCACCGAATTTGACAGGTGGAAGCCGTCCATCGGAGCCAGACCCGCCAGCGGGATTCCCCGTGCTTTCAACAGGTCGGCCACCGCAGTCGTGACCGTTGACTTTCCGGTCCCGGGGGGCCCGGTGATTCCGAGGACGCGCAACTGTCGTCCGGCGCCCACCTGGTCGACGACGAGGTCGGCGATGCGGTGGGCAACCTCGTCCGAGGTGCCCCGGCGGAGTGTGGTCTCGTCCTCGATGGAATCCTGCGGGGTCATGGGGAGCTACTTGGCGTCTTCCGAGGGCACGTCGCCCCCGGGGCGGATGACGGGAAGGGTCGACCACGGGAAGTTGATCCACTTGTCCGTGACGCGCCAGACGTAGTTGGGGGTCAGAACGGAACGGGGCTTCTGATAGATGACTGCACACCGAGCGTCGACCTGGACTGCGCCATCGCCGTCCAGGCTGAGCCCATGCTCGGCGAGGAGCTTCATCACCATCTTGAGCGTCTTGCCGGAGTCTGCGACGTCATCGACCACGAGGACGCGTTTGCCGTCCACCGCGCTGACGTCCATCAGGGGCGGAAGCAACTCTGGCTTTTCGAGGGTCTCACCGACTCCGGTGTAGAAGACGACGTTCATCGTGCCGATCGCCTTGACGCCCATCGCGTAGGAGATCGCGCCGGCGGGGAGCAGCCCGCCGCGGGCCACGGCGATGATCAGGTCCGGGATCCATCCCGACTCGACGATGGAGCGGGTCAACTCGCGGGAGGCCTCCCCGAACCCCTCCCAGGTGAGGACTTCGCGGTCTGGCTGGGGGTCGGCAGACGGTCCGTCAGGAGTGGTCGCACCGTCGTCGAATGCCATGGTCACTGGGCGTTCCTCCGTGTCGGGGATCGGGAGATGGTGGATCCATGCTAGTGCTCCGGCGGTGGGGTCCGATGCCACGGTGCCACCGTATGACGAGGACGCCGTCGAGGGGGAGGGCCAGGAGCTGCCGATAAGGTGTGTGCCAGTCGAACGACAGAAGGAGTACTCCATGCAGATTCCGGTCACCGGACGCGTGCCCGTCCGTCAGCACCCCGAGGACGCGGGCGCGGACCTCACCTCGGTCGATTCCGTGACGATTGCTCCGGGTGAGTTGGCGGAAATCCACACGGGCACGACGGTCGCCCTGCCGGAGGGAACAGTCGGGCTGGTGATCGTCCGATCCTCGCTCGGCTTCGTCCACGGGGTCAGCCTGGCCAACGGCGTGGGTGTCATTGACGCCGGGTATCGCGGGGAACTGCGGGTGAAGCTCGTCAATCAGTCCAGTGAGCAGTATCGGGTCAATGCCGGGGATCGAGTGGCCCAGCTGTTGGTCGTGCCGGTTCATCTGTGCGATTTCGTCGCCGTCGAGAGCCTCGAAGGTTCTGATCGCGGGAGGGGCGGGTTCGGCTCCACGGGCGCGTGACTGCGGCCGCTCACTGGTCGTTCGTCGGGACGCGATGCGTTCGCGAGCCGACTGCACTGCGGAACGTCGATAGCTGATTTCCAGACGCTTCCCGGTTCGAAGATCGTGGACGAGATCGGTGACGTCGACCTCGTGGTCGTCGGGCGCGAACCACGGACGAGCATCGATCGTCACGACATCCGTCAGGGAGAGCGGGAGGTCGTCGTTCCGGGAGGGAACAAGCGTGCGCGGGGCCAGCTTGCGCAGGGCCGATCGCATCGCGGATTCCTCGCCCAGTTCTCGGGCGCGGTCGAGGTCGAAGCCGACGATGCGCAGGACATCGGCCTCGTTGGTGGTGAGCGTGCTGAGATCGACCTGGCTGCCAGGCAGGAGCGAGATACCACCGTACGTCCCGCGGGAGGTGGCGACGGGGATGCCAGCATCGGCGAGGGCGACGACGTCGCGCAGGATCGTCCGCGTCGAGACGCCCAGCTCGCGGGAGAGCTCGGCGGACGTCGTCGTGTGATGGGCCTGGAGAGCGGACAGCACCTCGAGGATGCGTTGTGGTCGGCTCATGAGCGGTCGTTCGATTGAGAGTCCGGTCGAGCAGGGGCATCAATGAGAGGTGCTCCGCGTCCGGTCCGGAGTCGGTGAATCTTCGGGTGTGGCGGTGAAGCTGTGCTGAGGTCGTCAGCGGCCTCTGCGCGTTCGGCGGTCGTGCGTGGTCGGGTCGGCAGCCTCGATCTCGCACAGTTGAAGCCGGAGGAACGGCGGTTCTATGAGGACTCAGCTGTGATCGAGACCTGGGAGAACTGGGAGCTGTTCCGGCGGACGATCCTGCCGGGCCTGCTCAGCTGCAATTGAGAGACTGTTGCGGTGCTGTCGGCGCACCCCGACCTCGTTGAAGATCCCTACGCGCACGTCGGCGAGTACAGCGGACCGATCGCAGCCGTCCTCGGGCGCGAAGACACTCACGTCGGCTCCCGCGACGCTCTGTCGGCGTTCGAGAACCACCCGAGCGCGAGCGTCGACGTCCTCCACCCCGCGGGCCACACCCTCCACCTAGACCGCCGCGAGGTCATGGCCGCGCTGTTTCGCGAGTGGCTGGGGAGGATGCCGAGTTCCGGTCGTGCCGTCTGAGTGAGTGGCTGGGGCTGCAGCTGGCGCGAGGAGTCTGCCCAGGCAGAACTCGTCGTGGAATCGGCCGTCGATCAGAATCGACGCGCGCCGGGCGCTTTCGATGGTGAACGCGGACTTCTCGTAGAAGCCGATGGCGGGAAGACTCTCGCGGATGATGACGTCGGACGAAGACGACGGCATATTCTCAGTCTCCCATCCCGGTTCCGACATGACGGGCGGCGAGCAGCCACGGGTGGTCCAGCGGCACGGTCTTGAGGTGTCCGGCGACCTCGTCCAGCGGAACGGGCACGGCCGCCTGCCCCTGCGAGGCCACGGTCACGCCGTATTCGCCGCGCGCGGCGAGGTCGGCCCCCGCGCCTCCCAGCAGCGTTCCGAGTAGGCGGTCCTGCGCATCCGGAGTGCCCCCGCGTTGGACGTAGCCGAGGATCGTCACGCGTGACTCCAACCCGGTCGCGGTCTCGAGGGCCTCGGCGAGCTTGAAGGCGTTGCCCCGGTGGGAGGCGAGGACGGACGCCCGGTGAGCCTTCGCGGCCTGCTTCGCCTCGGGATCGGTGGCGGACTTGACCAAGGCCTCCGCGGCCGCAAGCTCGCGGGAGTCGTGGTGGTCGCGGGCGCCCTCGGCGATAGCGACGACGGAGAAGGAATGCCCGGCAGCGGCGCGATGACGGATCGAGTCTGCGACGGACTCCAGTGAGTAGGGGATTTCGGGCAGCAAGATGATGTCCGCGCCCCCGGCGATTCCAGCGCCTAGCGTCAGCCACCCGGCCTTGTGGCCCATGAGCTCGACGACGATGATCCGATGGTGGCTGTGGGCGGTGGAATGCAGGCGGTCGATCGCCTCGGTCGCGATGCCGAGCGCCGTGGAGAACCCGAAGCTCGTGTCCGTGTGGGCGATGTCGTTGTCGATCGTCTTGGGCAGGTGAAGGATGTTGAGCCCCGCCTTCGACAGACGGTTCGCAGTCTTCGCGGTGCCACCGCCCCCGATGCATACCAGGCCGTCGAGTCCGTCCTTCTCGCAATTCTCGAGGATGGTCGGGACCATGTCGACGACCTCGTCGCCGATCCTCATCTTGTGTGGCTTGTCCCGCGAGGTCCCCAGGATCGTCCCGCCGATGGTGAGGATCCCGGACAGCGCCTGCGAGTCGAGGTCGATGAAGCGGTTCTCTGCCAGACCGCGAATGCCGTCGCGGAAGCCGATGAGCTCCATGCCGTGATGGCCGATCGCGGCCTTGCCGAAACCGCGGATGGCGGCATTCAGACCGGGGCTGTCGCCACCGGCCGTGAGGATTCCGACTCGCTTCTGGGACTTCGCCACGGGGGCCTCCTGGGAGTTGACCTGCTCCCCCAGGCTAGTGGGTCAAGCGCCGAGCACTCCCAGGGGGATGACATGGACACCGGACGGCAGCGTGTAGGCATACTCGGTTCCTGTGACGATAGCGAGGAACGCGGGTTCGCCGACCGTGCGAGTGTCCACTCGCGCCTCGCGCAGGGTGAGCAGGTGTGCGTCGCCGTCAGGGATCCATTTCGAGCCGAGCTTGACTTCGATGGCGCCCCAGCGATGGGTCGGTCAGGAACCGTTTGGGCCGCGTGCGCAGGCGCGACTTGGAGCGGAGGGCGACGCTCCATGCGGGCAGTTCCTCGAGAATGAAAATGCGCGAGAGTGCGTCCAGGTACGTGCGGACTGTCTCGGCTGTGGCTGCCCCTCCGTCAGCAGAGACATCCCGCGCCAGGCTCTCGAGTGAGGTGCTGCTGGAGATCGTGCGAGAGAGTGACTCAAAAAGGCGTCGCATCCGAATTGGATCGTGGCGGGAGCCGGTCGCGAGTGGAATGTCTGAGGCGTACAGGTCATTGCAATAGGAGCGGTTGTAGGTGATTGCCTGGCGGGGCGTGGAATCCAGTAGAGCGGGCCAACCGCCCCGGACCGCTTCGGCGGCCAGATCGTGATAGCTCAAGGGGCTTGTTCCGCTGACAATCTTCTCTTCGTGCAGGTGCGACAGGGAAATGTCACCAGAGGACCGTTTCGATTCCGCGAGCGACATCGGCCGCATTCTGATTCGGCCGAAGCGTCCCGCTCCGGAGTGGCGGGTGACGTCGTCGTGTGGTGTGGCTGAGCCCGAGAGAATGAATTGCCCCGGTTCTTGCCGGTCGTCGATTTCATGTCGGATCGCGTTCCACAAGGTGGGCGCGAGTTGCCATTCGTCGATCAATCGGGGTGCCTTTCCGGCGAGCAACGCCGACGGGCTGAGGGCGGCCAGCTCGACCAGCTCAGGGGAAGCGTCGAGTCGGACTGAACTGTGAGCGTGCTCGAGGCCCCTCGATGACGACTCCCCCCATCGCGGCGAGGAACTCATTGAGCAGCGGATCAACCGCTCGAGGGAGGTAGGACTTAGCTGCATGATACCGGACTTTGCAACGGTTTCATCCCGGAGTTTGCAACTTGTGTGGCCGGGGGCGTGCCTCGGCAGAGAGAAGAACCAGGGTGTGTTGCTCAGCGGGTTCTGCTCAGCGCGGCCCACCCACCGACCAGGACGAGGACGAGCGCGGCCGCGGTCCACGCCAGGCCGCGGGGAACGAGTGAGTCGGGGATCGCGCTGACGGCCCAGACCAGCGCCGCCGCTCCCGCAGTGATCCCGGCGAATCCCCCGATCCTTCGCCACACGGCGATCCGGGCGCTTCTGGTCAGGGGCGCATGGGTCGGACCGCTCGCGCTGAGCGCGCACCCGATGTGAACGACGGCCAGCAGCACGGCGATGACACTCGGCTCCCACAGTGCAACGTTGGCGCCGCCCAGCCACCACCACAGCCCGATCGCACCGAATACGAGGATCGGAACTGGTCCGCTCGGAAGCACAACCGCGGCGACGGCGCAGACCATGGACACCCACAGGAAGGCCGGGCTCAGCAGCGTGTTGGTCCAGACGTCGCTCAACGCGCACGCCGTGAGCGCCGCCGCGCCGACCACGGCTCGCAGCGCCACCTGATCTGCGGAGACGGTACGTAGACGCTCGAATCCGTCGGCGAGGGTCTCGCTGAATCGCTCAACGATAGTCAGAGTCATCGTAGGCTCCCGCTTCCACCTCGGGTCCTCGGCGCGCTTCGGGCGTGTTCGAGGGCGAGCAGGACAGCGGCCAGGCTCGCTGGACCTCGCCAGGGAGTCACCGGGATGCCGATCGACTCAAGGCGGCGCAGAGCGAACTCGCGCTGCAATCGTCGCATCGCCCACGCCTCGGGCAGGGGGGAGGCGTCGTCGCTGGCGGAACTGACGAGGGAGCCCACCGACTCCGGCAGGGTGTCCACCGCGATGACCTCGGCCCCGAGCCGGTGGAGGCGGATCAACTCGCCGACGGCTTGCTCACCGAGCAGGGGCGAGCAGAAGAAGACGAGTGTGCCTGGCCGAACGCGGGTGACGGGTCGGATCCGGGTGGGCCGACGCGGCCCGCGGTCCGCCCTCGAGAGGAGGTCGAGCACCAGACGCATCTGGCGCGGCCCGGTTCCGGCAGGCAGGTTGCCGATCCGATTGTCGAGGTCGTGCAGGCCAATCCGATCACCGAATCCCGTGTACTGCTGAGCGATGGCGGCAACGGCTCGCACCGTGAGGTCGAGGCTTGTCGCGCGGTCGTCTCCGGTCGTCTCGGGCGGGACATCCAGGGTCGTGTCAACGACGATGAGGATATCCGTGTCGCGATCGGTCAGCGTGGAGTTGACGTGGAGCGATCCCGTTCGGGACGTGACGCGCCAATTGATCCGCGTGAGTCGGTCACCGGGTCGGAACTCCCGGACATCGGCCAACGCGCTGCCTTCCCCTCGGGCGACTGAGGTGTGCAGTCCGGTGACGCCGATCGGGTGGGCGACGCCCGAGGACGCCTGCAGGATCGTCGCCGCCGGCTGGACGGTCAGAGAGACGAGGGTCGAGGGTGCTGTGGCGCGCCAAGAGCCGCTCGGATCGCTCAGCGCGACAGTCGCCGGTTCGATGGAGTATCGACCCCACCGGGTCGGTTCGACGATGATGGTGACGCCATCCTGAGTGCCGGATGCGCGGGAGGGTCTCTCGTCCGCTGCCACGCCGTCTCCACTCGCTGTTGAAGGTGTCGCGACGAGGTCGGTGAGGGCTCCGTAGGAGGGTCGGGTGTGCATCTCGACCGTGCGGGGAAAGGCCACCGAGGACGTCCAACCCGAGAAGGGGACATCAGCGTGGTCGCCGGGCGCCTCCCCGTCCTCGTCCATGGCGTCGATCGACGTCGGGACACTCACAGTCAGCGGGACGGAATTGCCCTCGCGCACGCGCACGGACTGCGGACGGGTGACGGGGCGCTGACTCTCGCGAGCCGCGGGTGCCCGCAGAAAGGCCCACGCCACGTGCACGAGGAAGGGGATCGACAGGAGCGCCAGGTCGACCCGTCCGGAGAAGATGGCGATGACGACGAATCCGAGTGCCAGGAAGACGGAGCGGATCAGTGCGGCGGTCGCTCGGATCCTCATGCCAGATCTGCGGCGTCGGGAACGGGAACTTGGTCGAGAACGGCCTGGACCACGGAATCTGCGGAGGCTCCTCCAAGCCACAGTTCTGGGCGCAGGGTGATGCGATGGGCGAGGGCGGGGCGCGCGAGCGCCTTGATGTCCTCGGGGACGACGAAGTCCCGACCGTGGATCAAGGCGAGGGCGCGTGAGCACGCCAGTAGGGCCAGCGACCCGCGGGGTGAGGCTCCGACCAGGACCTCGTGGCGGCCCCGGGTCGCGGCCGTCAGCGCGACGGCGTAGCGGCCGACGTCCTCGGAGACGTGGATCCGCTCAACGGCGGCCTGGATGGCCAACAACCCATCTGCGTCGAGGACGGCGTCGACGCTCTGGTCCTCCTGACCGCGCCCGATACGGCGGGCGAGGACCTCCCACTCCTGGTCCTGTGTCGGATAGCCGAAGGACAGGCGCAGGAGGAATCGATCGAGCTGGGCCTCCGGAAGGGGATAGGTTCCCTCGTGCTCGACCGGGTTCGCGGTCGCGAGGACATGGAAGGGCTGGGGCAGCGGGAAAGTCCGACCCTCGACCGTGACCTGGTGTTCCTGCATCGCCTCAAGGAGCGCGGCTTGGGTTTTGGGCGGCGTTCGGTTGATCTCGTCGGCGAGCAGCAGCCCGGTGAAGACCGGGCCGGGGCGAAAGACGAATTCGCTGGTGGTCTGGTTGAAGACGAAGGAACCGGTGAGGTCGCTCGGCAGCAGATCGGGAGTGAATTGTGCGCGCGTGAACTGCAGACCGAGTGCCTGGGCGAAGGATCGGGCGGCCAGTGTTTTGCCCAATCCTGGGAAATCCTCAATGAGGACGTGGCCGCCGGCCAGCACACCGGTGAGGACGAGCTCCAGTTCCGGCCTCTTCCCGACGATGGCACGCTCGACCTGGTCGAGCACGGCTGCTGCCGCTGCGGTGGCCTCCGGGCGCGGTGCGGGGGCGGTGGAAGGGAGGGCAGGAGTCTCGGTCGACGTCACGTCGTCAGTCTACGAGCGAGCGTGATCTGGATCGCTGTCGGTTCCGGTGCTGAGGCTTCGGAGCACACGCAGATGGGCCCGCAGGGCGGCGCGGCCCAGGGGCGGGGTCTGAACGAGGTCGTCCTCGGCGAGCGCTAGATAGTCCGTCAAAGGGGAGCCGAGATAGATGCGCAGGTCCTCGAGCGGCGCGTCGGGCGCGGCGCCGACCGCAGTCGAGCATGTCTCGCGCGACAGACGGGAGAGTTCGAGGCCCAAGGCACGGGCCTCAAATCGGCGTTCCGGGCGTGCGGCGGTGATGAGGTGGGACAGTCGTCGAGTCGTCACGTCTGTCTCCGTCAGCGTCGACGTGCTGGGTTCGAGGAGCGGGTCCGGCCAGGCCGGGCCGTCATCGGAGGGGACGAGGCCGATTCGGTGCGCCCACCACAATGTGGTGATCAGCAGGCAGACGAGCGCGAAGACCACCGGTTGGAACCGGATGCCCGCCAGCGTTCCCAGCGTCCAGACCACTGCGGATCCGACGATGCCTCCGACCAGGGTGGTCGCAGCGCTGCGGATCGATGCCGAGCGGCTCGCCGAAGCCTGGGACGACCACCGGCGGTCGGCGCTCATTGCGGACTCCGGGCATTGGAGCCGAGGGCGATGACCAGTCGCTCGAGTACGGCGATGGCCTCAAGGCGGCCGTCTTCGCCGGGCGGGACGGAAGCGAACATTGCGGTGCGGTAGAGGTCGGCGAGCGAACGGAGATCGTCCTCGGACAGAGTGGTCGAGGCGCCTAGGAGCGCCAGCGTGAACTCCTCGGCGGTCTGGCTGGGAGCGCGCTCAGTGCCGCCCGTCGCGGCGGCCTCCTCAAGTCGTCGCCAGCACTCGATAATCGTCGCTGCGGCATCGTCCCCATGACGCAGGCGTGTCAGGGATTCGTCGAGAGTCTCCCTCACGTGCGAGCTGGTCAGATCAATGCTGTCGCCGGAGGAGTCGATGGCCTGTTCGGGCGCGTGCCGTTGGCGGATTGCCCGCACCGTCTGGATGATGATCGCCGCCACCAGACCGACGCCCGCGGCAATGAGGAGCCCGGTCAGCAGGTACCCGAGCGCGCTCGACCATCCGGAGCTCGCAGGCGCCATGCTCGGGAGGAATGAGGGCTGGGTGCTCGGCATCGCATCCCCACTCTGGGCGAGGACGTTCTTCCAGGGTGGATCGAATGACCCGGGATCCCGAACTTCGGTGATCACGCCGGGCACTCGTGTCGAGGATGCCAGCGCGAGAACCACCAGCGCAGCGAGTGCGGACACGATGACCCACGCTCGTCGATCGCGGGGTCCGGATGCCATTCCCGCAGTCTAATTGGAGGCCGTGGTCCGGCTTTTCCATCGTGGTGCGGTTTTCTCACCTAGGTGCGGGGGCAAAAGGCCGCACCACGATGGAGATCGAGTGTGAAAGCTCTACCGCTCGACCTCTCCCGCGATGAAGGCCTCGACAGAGGCGCGCGCGACGTCGTCGGGACGCTGCTCCAGTGGGGACTTCATGAAGTACGAGGCAGGGGAGAGCAGCTCGCCGCCGATTCCGCGGTCCAGGGCGATCTTCGCCGCGCGGATCGCATCGATGACGATGCCGGCCGAGTTCGGGGAGTCCCAGACCTCGAGCTTGTACTCGATGTCGATCGGGACGTCGCCGAAAGTCGTGCCCTCGACACGGACGAAGGCGAACTTGCGGTCCTCAAGCCATGGCACGTAGTCGGAGGGCCCGACGTGGACGTTGCGGTCTTCGAGGTGTCCGGACATGTTCGAGGTGACGGCGCGGGTCTTGGAAATCTTCTTCGACTCCAGACGGGAGCGCTGCAGCATGTTCTTGAAGTCCATGTTGCCGCCGACGTTGAGCTGGTAGGTCCGGTCGATCCGGACACCGCGCTCCTCCATCAGGTGGACGAGGTCGCGATGGGAGATCGTCGCGCCGAACTGGCTCTTGATGTCGTCGCCGATGATCGGCAGGCCTGCGGCCTCGAACTTGGCGGACCACTCTGGTGTGGAGCCGATGAAGACGGGCAGGCAGTTGACGAAGGCGCACCCGGCGTCGATCGCGCACTGGGCGTAGAACTTGTCGGCTTCTTCGGAGCCAACCGGGAGGTAGGACACGAGGACCTGCGCGTCGGTCGCCTTGAGCGTGGCGACGATGTCGACGGGCTCAGCGGAGGACTCGGTGATCGTCTCGCGGTAGTACTCGCCGAGTCCGTCCAGGGTGTGGCCCCGCTGGACCGTCACGCCGGTGGTCGGCACGTCGGTGATGTGGATCGTGCAGTTCTGGGAAGCGTTGATCGCCTCGGACAGGTCGAGGCCGACCTTGGCGTCGTCGACGTCGAAGGCGGCCACGAACTCGACGTCGTGGACGTGGTAACCGCCGAAGTCGACGTGCATGAGGCCCGGGATGGCGTTCGCGGGATCCGCGTCACGGTAGTAGTTAACGCCTTGGACCAGGGAGGAGGCGCAGTTGCCGACGCCGACGATGGCGGTTCGGATCGCTGTCATGAATTGTCCTTTTCGGTTTTTCGGGAATGGACGCGTTTCGTGGAGCGGGTGCTCCGGGGCGCGCGGCCGCGGGCGTCCTCGGTCGGGAGGGTCGCATCGCGGAGCTCTGTGGGGCCGGGATGTGCGGCCGAGGACGCGGCACCGGCCGTCGTTGGCGGCTGGACCATGGCGATGGCGCGGTCGAGCCAGGTGATCTCAAGGTCGTCGTTTTCACTCTCGAGTTCCGCGCGGGCACTGAGCCAGGGGTCCGCCGCGCGGTCGTGGTGAGTGGTCCGCGCCGTGCGGGTCTCGCGACGGTCGAGGACGCGCGCGCGGCGAGCCTTGAGCAAACGCAGCTGGATCGCGGGCGTCGCCTTCGCCATCAGGCCCATCGCGACGGCGAAGGAGTCGTCGTCGACCTCGACGCGTTCGAGTTCGCTGGCGCGATGGTCGCGGCCGGCGGACGTGATCGTGTAGGTGATCAGCCGGCGCGCACCTCGTGCGGCCGGTGCCTCGTGGGAGGCGACGTAGCCCGCCGCCTCCAGGCGATGAAGGGCGGGGTAGAGGGACCCGAAGGAGAGTCTGCGCAGGGGGCCGATCGCTTCGGAAAGGCGACGGCGCAATTCGTAGCCGTGGATCGGCTCCTCGAGCTCGCCGAGAATGGCCAACTCCAATACCTCTGCGCGCACACCCATGGGGTCGGTTTCTCCTTCGTCCGTGGCGTCCAGCGACCACAATATGTCGACACGATATATCGCCGCGACACATCACGGCAACCCGAGCGCCGTGCAGGGGCGACGGGCCGCGGCGAGGTCCAGGAATCTGCTCGCCGGGGGCCACATCCTTCTTGAGGACGTTCCCGGTGTTTGCAAGACGACGCTCGCCATGGCACTGGCCCGTAGCATCGACGCCCGGGTCGCACGTATTCAATTCACCTCCGACCTGCTGCCGACCGACGTCACGGGGGTCTCGATCTTCGATGCGACCTCGGGGTAATTCCGTTTCCACCCGGGACCGGTCTTCACGAACATCATCATCGGGGACGAGGTCAACCGAGCGACGCCGAAGACCCAGTCCGCACTGCTGGAAGCGATGGGCGAACGCCACGTCTCCGTCGACGGGACCACGCTCGACCTGCCGGATCCCTTCATCGTGGTCGCGACCCAGAACCCGCAGGACATGGAGGAGACGTTCCCTCTGCCCGAGGCCCAGCGCGACCGTGTTCGCACCATTGGTGACCGGGTTGCTGGACGAATAGCTGCCAGCTGAGCGGTCATCAATCCGCCAACCCGGACGTCAGCGGGGCCGAGCGTGTGGCGCGCAGTGCAGGACGCCGGATCAGGCCAATCGAAGCCGTTTCAGTTCCCGGACATAGGCGCCGCCAGGCACTGTCGGTCGCCCGTCCAGCGTCCACTCGAGGACGAGGCCGGCGCGGAACTCCCGGGCACACACCCCGCACGAGACCACTCGCCGGGGCGCGGAGAACAGCTTGCGCTGGGCACCGCAGTTGCGGCATGTCCCCACCCATCGAGCCTTGGGAGAAGGAAGATCCGCGGACAGCCGCGCGGAGTCAGGTGCGCCGAGGCACCGGGCCTGGTGCCTCCAGGCCGCATCATGCTGGTGAGTCGGTCCGACCAACGCGTGAGCGACCTCATGAAGGATCACCCCGCGCACGTCCTCGACGTCGTACATCTCGACGAGCGGACCCGACAAGGAGATCGTCCGGGTCGAATGCGCACACGCTCCGGCCCTCCTGCGGGCGTGATCGAAGTGGAAGGACCAGTCCTTCAGTCCGTTCTCGTCCATCAGCCGGCGGGCCAGGTTGCGGGCGTCAGCGCTCCTCATGTTGCGACCATCCCGAGGATCCGCTTGACCGAGACCTTCTGGGGCGTTCCAAGCTGCTGGGCGAAGAGCGAGACCTTCAGTTCCTGGACCATCCAACGGGCCTGCTCAAGAGTGTCGGCGCGAGAAGTGTCATAGGGCTGGGACTGTGCCAGTTCGCTCGCGCGTTCGAGGGCGGCCTCGACCTCGTGGACGGTGTCCATGTCGCGGGCATCGCGTTCGAGGGCGATTGCTCCGTTCGAGGCCCGATTCAGTCGAACGGCGCCCGAACGCAGATAGCGCGCCAGATGCGGCAGAGCGAAAGCAGGCGTATCTGCCAGGAACCCCGCGTGGGACAGGCCGCTGACCTGCGTCGAAACGTCCTCGACGACCGCGCTCAGTGAGGATTGCGGGTGCGCGCGGATGGCGCCCTGGACCTCGGAGAGCGCCTCCATGGCGCGCACGACATGACCAAGGACGTCGTGGACACGATCCTCGTGGAGGGCGCGGGCGTGGGCAGCCAAGCGATCGAAGGCCTCGCGTGTCCGGATCGATGAGGGTCCGTTTTCTTCGCTCAACTCGTCGACGAGGGCGAGGACCGAGGCGAGCTGGGCGTCGGCGACCAATGCCGCGGTGTCCTGGTAGGGCGAGGCGGCGAGCATGAGCGCCTCGCGCCCCGTCCATCGTGTCGTGACGCGCGCGGTCGAGAGGCGGACGCGGACGAGCACCAGTCGGGCGAGGCCAAAGGCATGGAGATGATCCGCCTCTGCAGGGTTCGCCATGACGCGGATCCCAGAGCGGGGCTCGGCGGCACTACCCTGAGGCACCAAGGCGGGGAAACCTCGCAACAGCAGCCCCCCGGTTCCGCGCGACTCGATCGAGCGGGGGAGCGGCATCGCCGGGAACTCGGTGAGGTCATCGGCGTGGAGAGTGGCGCCGGCGCTCGGTGCGTTCGCCTGCGATGCGTCGGCCGGGGAGGCCTCGTCCCGTGACGTGCCGGCCGAGGCCGGGTGGGTTGCGGCAGGCGCATCGGCAGAACGCGGATCGCGCGTGCGGGCCTTTCCACGGTTGCTCCGCCGCCCGGCATCGGCGAAGGCCTCGGCGACCGCTCCACGCACGGCCGTGCGCACTGCCGCGTCGGCGCGGGAGGCCAGCGTCTTCTGCAGATGGACCACTGAGGGTCCTGCTCCGAGCTCCTGTCCGTGACCGTCGACGACGATGAAGGTCATGCGCAGATGGTCGGGCAGGTGATCGCTCGCGTGGGCGAGATCGGACGCGCTGAGGTCGACCCCGCGGATCTCGCGGACGGCTCGGGTGAAGGCCTCGGCGAAGGATGGACGCGTGTGGGACCAGTCGGGGAACGAGGATGCCGCGGCCGACGTCGAGGTCGACTTCCGGGTGCTGACTGGCGACACGGGGTCTCCCGGCTGCGCCGTGGAGGCGAACGGCATCGCCGACGACGCAGTCCCGGACGAGGCGCGCTGAGAAGTCCGGACGATCCCGCCGGATCGAGCTCCCCACGTGGCCAGCCGGCTCATCGCGGCATCGAGGGTGCGGGGGTCCCCGGCATCCGCGGGATTCGGCGTGGACGAAGACGACCCACCACCTGTGGACGAGTCATCGGCGGGCTCGGCAAGCACGTTCTCGTCCGTCGGGATCCCGCCGGCCAGGCCGCGCGTGATCCACTCGGCGATTCGGTGGCCGACTTGCGGTGCGGGAGCCAGAAGGCGGCGCTTCGCCTTGGGCAGCGCTCGGATCATCTCGGTGCAGAGCTCTTCGAGCATCCCGGGTACCAACCAGTCGGTCCCGTCCTCGCTGACGCGGGGGAGGACCTCGATCGGCACCGTCATTGTCACGCCGTCGCGGGTGGACCCGGGCGTGAACTGGTAGGACAGCGGCAGTCGGAGTTCGCCCTCGATCCAATGGTCGGGGAAGTCGTGGGGATCCGTGCCGGTGCCCCGCGGCAGCAGCAACTGCGGGGGATAGACCAACAAGTCCGGGGTCTCACGGCGCTGACGCTTCCACCACCGGTTGAAGTGTCCGGCGGAGACGACGTCCTCGGGGATCAGGTCGTCGAAGAAGGCGACGCGCGCCTCCTCGTCGGCGACCAACCCGTGGGTGCGGGAGCGGCGCTCAACCTCGTGGGCCTGTTCGAGGAGCTCGTCATTGCGTTTCTGGAACGCGTGGTGCTCGCGCCATTCCCCTTGGACGAGGGCGTGGCGGATGAACATCTCGCGGGCGAGCTCCCGCGCCGTGATGGCCCTGTCATCGGGGTCGGATTCCTCGGACGTGGCCACTTCGGCATCGGGTGGGATCTGCGACGAGGGGTCCGAATCTGCGATCTCCGTGATGGCGTCCGGATTTGCGGAGCTCTGAGAGGGTGGGGGTGTAAGTCCCCCTCCACGGGTGGCGTCGCTGCTCGGCGTGCCCGCGCTGCTCACCCCGGCCTCGTTCATCCCGAGTGCGGCCAGCGCGTGGCTGAGCGCATCGGCGACCGAGGTTGAATCCCCGAGCGTGCGTTCGGTGCCGGCTCGGCCGCGCAGGCCTTGGGCGATCCCGGCGAGCGTGCCGGGGGCCGCGACCTGTGATCGCGTCGTCCCGCCGCCCCCGAACGTGATGTCGAGATGGCCGAGCATGACCGGTCGCTCGGCGACCAGCGTGATCCCGTAGAGCAGGATCTTCTCCTTGGCCATCGCGGCGCCATGGGAGCTCGACCAATACGGCTCCGAGTAGACGTGCTTGAGCAGGGACGCGGCCAGCGGCTCGATCCACTCCGGGCGGATGCGCGCGACCGTGCGGGCGAACAGGCGCGAGGTCTCCACGAGCTCGGCGGTCATCACCCACGCAGGGTGGGAACGCGCGAGCCCCGAACCCGGCCAGATGACGAAGTGCGTGCCGCGTGCGCCCTGGTAGTCGCGCTTCGCCTCGTCCCAGTTGCCGAGGTTCGAGAGCAG
>JAATFD010000002.1 GCA_015655375.1 Actinomycetales bacterium | reverse complement strand
TGGTCGAGCCGTCGTTCACGACCTTCACCGAGTCGGAGAGGGCCCATTCAGCGCGGAATTCGGCCGGCGTGAGGTCACTCACGATCGCCGACTCGCCCGGAGCGAGGGTGCCGAAGTCCGACAGCGACACCGGGCCGGGCGCCGCGGCCGTCGTGGTGTACGACCATCCCGTCATGTCCGTCGGCGTCCGGCCGACGTTCGTCACCTCGACATACTCGCCGTCGCCGTTCGCTCCCGCGGCCAGACCACCGTAGGCGAACTCCGTGATGGCAACGTCGGGGGCGGCCGTCGACCGCGAGGAGAGGGTCGAGATGCCCGGCGAGCCGACCGACTTCGTGGCGCTCGTCCAGCTGGCTTCGGAGTCTCCCGCCGTCGAGATCGTCCAGCCGGTCGTGTCCGCCTTCGCTCCAACATGCGCCGCATCGACCCAGGCCGAGGCACCCTTGCCAGAGAGGAAGCCCGACGCGTAAGTCACGGAGTCCACCGTGGTGTTGCCCGCGTCGTAGAGGTAGATCGTCTTCGGGCCCTTGTTGAGGGTGGTCGAGCCGTCGTTCACGACCTTCACCGAATCGGTGAGGCCCCAGTCGCTGCGGAACTCGGCCGCCGTGACGTCGGTGACGATCGCCGACTCGCCCGGGGCGAGGGTTCCGAAGCCCGACAGCGACACCGTGCCAGGGGCCGCTGCGGTTCCGTACGCCCATCCCGTCATGTCCACCGGCGACGAGTCGAGGTTCGTGATCTCGACGTATTCGCCATCACCACCGACGCTCGATCCCGCGATCTGGCCACCGTAGGCGAACTCCGTGATCTTCACGTTCTCGGTCGGGTCGGCGGACGCGCCGGCGGGAACGCTGATCGCACTCCCCAGGGCGAGTGCCGCGATCGCGACGGCGACGACGGCAGGGCGAGCGGGTGAGATGCGCATGGGCACGATGCTCGCGGTCGCAGGTGAACGAACGGTGGCGCGGGCATGACCACGAGGTGTCGCCGGATGTTGTTTACGAGCGAAGGCTCCTGAGCCCGGTGCGGATTTCATTGATCAGGATCTCGGGCTGCTCGAGGGCTGCGAAGTGTCCGCCCCTGTCGGCCTCGCCATAGTGGATCAGGTTGGTGTACGTGTCTTCGATCCAGTTTCGTGGGAAGAGGGGGATATCGCGGGGGAACACCGTCACCGCGACCGGCAGCGTCAGTGTCGGCCCAGCGAAGCCGCCCGATTTGTTCTCCCAATAGATGCGGGCGGATGACGCGGCGCTGTTCGTGTACCAGTACAGCGAAATTGTGTCGAGCATGTCATCGGTGCTGAGGGCGTCCTCGGCGAGCCCGTGATTGTCGGTCTTGGATTGGAACTTGTCGTAGATCCAGGCTGCCTGACCGGCCGGTGAGTCCGCCAGAGCGATTCCGATGGTCTCGGGCTTCGTGCCCTGGAGGTGATTCGCTCCGCCGATCTCCCCGCCGTAAAAGGCGACGGTGTCGAGGGCGTGGCGTTCGTCGGGCGACAGCGTCTCGGGGATCTCTGCGGGAAGAGCGTATTGGGTGTTCAGGTGGATCCCGACGAGTCCCTCGGGCTGCATGGCCCCGAGGGCGGTCGTCACGACGGAACCCCAGTCACCGCCTTGAGCGGCCCACTTCGTGTAGCCAAGCCGCTTCATGAGTTCCGTCCACGCGCTCGCGATGCGCGTAACGTTCCACCCCGTCTCGGCCGGCTTCCCAGAGAACCCGAATCCGGGCAGCGACGGTATGACGACGTCGAAGGAATCGTCGACGTCCCCTCCGTACGCCACCGGGTCGGTGAGCGGTCCGATCAGCCTCAGGAATTCGGCGATCGAACCGGGCCAGCCGTGCGTCAGGATGAGCGGCATCGCGTTCGGATTCGTGGACCTGACGTGGATGAAGTGGATGTCCAGCCCATCGATCTCGGTCAGGAACTGCGGGAAACGATTGAGCTCCGACTCGAATCGGCGCCAGTCGTAGTCTCGCTCCCAGTGGCCGATGAGCGACTTGGCGTTCTCCAGACGCACTCCTTGCGACCAGTCGGGCACAGTCTCGGGATTGGGCCACCGGGTTCTGGCCAGTCGCTGTTTCAGGTCTTCGACCTCCGAGTCCGGAATCGTGACGGTAAATGGGCGGATGGGGCTTGAGGATGCGGTCATTGCCTGGTTCTCCTGAAATCTGTTGCACATGGGTGTGCAATGCACACGGATGTGCAATCTACTCCATTGCACACCGATGTGCAATGATTGGATGATGCAGATCGAATCCGCCAGGGCGCGAGCAATGAACGACACGCGAAATCGCATCCTCGACGTTGCGCTCGAGGTCCTGGGCCAAAATCCGGATGCCGGAATGGGGGACGTCGCGTCTGCTGCCGGCGTGGTCCGCCGCACCGTCTACGGCCACTTCCCTACTCGCGCCGACCTCGTGCGGACCCTCGCGCAACAGGCAATAGACGAGATCGCAGCGATACTCGCCGAGGTCACCGCGTCCGAGCAAGCAGTGGATGCGATGTGGGTCGAGTTCATCAGTCGCCTCTGGCCGTTGACCCACCGTTACCGGGTGCTGGTGGCGCTCCGGCGCGGCGAGTATGGCGAGGAGATCCACGCCCTCCTGGGACCGGTAGATCTGATCCTCGCCGACCTCGTGCAGCGCGGCCAGGACAGCGGGGTGTTCGGGCAACACCTGCCCGCGGACATCCTCAGCCAGCTCGCCTATGGCGCCGTCTTCTCCATCGCGGACAACGACCTTTCACGGGGAACCCCGGGCGCCCGCGCGGCAACGATCACGAGC
>JAATFD010000009.1 GCA_015655375.1 Actinomycetales bacterium | reverse complement strand
CTCGGCGACGGCACCAGCCGCGCCAGGGCTGACTCCCGCATGCGCGGGAAAGACGCTCCTATCAACATCGGGATCTACACAGTGAGCGGCTGACTCCCGCATGCGCGGGAAAGACGCCCCACTGCCTATTCGTCAGCACCGCCTCGGGGGCTGACTCCCGCATGCGCGGGAAAGACCGGATCCCGGGTGTGCGAAGGGCCGCGTGTGGGGGCTGACTCCCGCATGCGCGGGAAAGACGTCTCCGCATAAGTCTTTGCCTTCGCGAGGGCAGGCTGACTCCCGCATGCGCGGGAAAGACTTCGTGGCCGCGTTCATCGCGGAGCTCAGAGCGGGCTGACTCCCGCATGCGCGGGAAAGACTGGAGAAGACCTCGCTCATGCCGCCACCCTCACGGCTGACTCCCGCATGCGCGGGAAAGACGCTTGCTGATCAGGCGCGATGCCCGCCACGAACCGAAACTAGAATCACTCCCAGCCTTGAGCCATACAGACTCATGGGCGAAACCCGGCCACCGGCATTCGTATCAAGATCGCGGAATACTTCCGCCCCGATCCGCTCCGAAGCCATCTTCATGGACGCAACCGCAGACCGAGAGCAGAATGAATTCTCAACCTTGTCGAATTGACTGCACGGTCCCCCACTGCCGAAGAACGGGACCGCCCACCCACGAGTTCTCAGATTTGTCCTTCGCCTTGTGGAACGCCATGTAGACCCAATCAGCTCCAACCAACTCCCATTGCCACCCACTCGCCGACGTCCCGAGGTTCGTCAGTGCCCGAAATGCATCGAGCGTCTGTGGCATCGTGGGCGTTGGGAGCTCGAGATGTCGTTTCCCTGACGCATCGCGAAAAACCCCAACGCCATCTGGCTGGCCACTTCCCATGGCAGCCATACCCATGACAGCCAATGGCGCCAAAGCCACGCGTGTCGGACGTTTGCCTTTCTTACACAATCCGTTGATCGTCGGAGATGAAGACTGCTCACGGTCCATTCCCCCATCGCACACAAGCGGTGCATATCCCACATTTGCTGAGACCAGAGCCTGAGACGCCTCGGTGATATCTCGGTTGATGTCAGCAGACTCGCACGTTCGGGTCAAAGCGACGCCTTGGTAATTCGAGTTGTTGGCGAACGGAACCATGGGCATCTCAATCTGCCAGCGCCCTTCCTTTGAAACGGTCGCCGCATTGGTATCTGCCACGATTCCCAGCACCAACCAATTGCCAGTCGTCTCTGCCGTCCACAGTAGATCTCCCACTTTCCGAGCTGGCCACATCTTCTGGTTCTTGCAAGCAAAACCAGAACTGATTCCAGAAGCATCGCTGAGCTTGACGGCTTCACTCCACATTCCCGATGTGAAGATGGCTTCAACCAACTTGCCTGGTTCACAGACCGTACGAAGAATTGGAATAGCTGGAGGCAAATCTGTCCCTACCGCTAGCGGCTCCCAATGAAGGGTCGCAGTGGAGTCGCCGAGCGCATGAGCCGCCGCCAGCAGACCTACAGCTGCGAACCAGCCTGTCAGAGGGTGCGTATACAGGCCCGTCATCCTCAACTCGTTCATCGAATTCAAACGCGCAGGCTCTGCGAAGTTGCGATCAGCAGCAGCGCTCTGAGCGGCCTCAACGCGATCCAATGCCGCCGTCACGCGAACCTCTTCAAGCAAGAGGTCAGCCTTAGCCTCGCAAATCAGCGCCTCGCCCTCGTCTGAGATCTCCGCCGGAGCGCCCGACGCTCGCCAATCAGCAAAGCGCAGCACAGCCTCCAGATATGCCAGACCCCACGGTCCAAACCTCGCGTTGAGACGCGCGAACCGGTCAGCGCCGCTGGCGCCCAATTGCTGGCCAAGCTCCGGACGCGGAGGAAGAATCGGTCGGCCGTTCCCGTGGTGGCTGCCGATCAAATGCGTCAGCATCTCTCGATCGAAGACGGAATCGTCCGTCCCCTCAACGCCCAAGGAATCCAGCATCTCGTCGGTCATGACAAGGCTCAGTGCTTCATGCCGCCACCCTTCGGGAATGCCATGCTTCTGATAAAGCCTCTTGCGACGTGCACTCCTCACAGCGAAGTTCTGATCGCTGCCATCGTTCTGAGACTTCGCCAGTACCGCTTCCGGCGTCTCCGAATCAGCGAGCATCTGCTGAAAATTCCGCCACCTCTTTCCGTTGTCGTGAACGGCACCGGCTTGAACCAACGAGAACGTCAAGGATCGACTCAACCCGGCCGCGCGAGCGTCGGATCCCGCGTTGGCAGCCACTTGACGCTGGTGAGGCACCAACAATGGGTCACGCTTGTGAGCCTTTACTCCCGGCGATTTCCATTCAGGGATTTTCAACACGGCCATCAGGTAGTCGCCGACCCTGCCGTTTCCTTCCCTCGAGTTGGTCCCACACAGAATGTCGTCAGCATCGACCCCTAAGACGAAGCCACTGAGATCAACGTCATCTAGCTCGTCACCAATCAGCGACTTGAGCGTTTGAACGATCTGACACGCGAGTTCGTCCAGTTCCTCTGGGAGGACATCGTCGCCAGAACACGCGCGGTGGATCAGGTCCCAATCCAATGCGGGAACGATCCGAGACAGAACCTCTCCGGTGTTCTCATCAGAGGATTCCATCTCATCCGCAAGCTCGTTGTCAGAGACACCATGATCTCTGGTAAAGGCCGTGAGCGTGCCAACACTGAGGACAACTGGAACCGAAGCCTCCCGCCACGATGGTGCGGCCATCATCTGTGCGATGCGTTCGAGGGCGACCTGCAGCGAGACGTCCCGGGGCTTGTCCGTTCGTGCCCCCGTCCAGCCAACGTCTTCGCTATAGCCGCCGATCTCTGGAGTCATGACGACGCAAGCTGCCCGGTTGAGCCAGCGCAGTCCCTCAGCAGGATCGGGCACACGCCAGGCCTCCGCGTCCAAATCCCAAAAGCGAATGGAGGTCTCCGACAAGTCCGCAGAGACTCGTCCCTTGATGTCGTCCTTGTCAAAATCAATGTCGAAGTCGGTAAGGGAGGTCTTGCCCGGACGATCTCCCCGGAGAAAGCCTCTCAGCGCAGAACGGGGAACGGCGACTGCTTCCGCTGGCAGAACCGCTGACAGCCTGACTCTTTCGTTGTCGAACACTGACAGATCCGCACGCCACGCGACGGAAACGTCGCGAGTGCGCACGGCGTCGGGCCCACTAATATATGCGTCAACCCGGAAGTCCGGCTTTGAAACCGGGGACGTCTGGGCAAGCAAAGACAGCATGCCCCCGTGAAGGGTCGCAACCCTCGGCGACTCCCCCTCGAGGTCGGCTCGATGACTCCCAATCCGGTCAGTGATGTTTCGGGCGCCAGTCAAGCTCAGGTCGAGGACAGTGGATGTGCCAGCATCCTGTGCGCGATTCTGCTCTGCTGCGACGAGATCGAGCATCGCCGCCACGGGGGCCAAACCATAGACCGCTTCCGTCGCGGATCGAACGATCGCCGTTCCATCGTCGGAATTTCTGCCGGCGACCAGGATTGCCCGACCGCATTCGGATTGCCCGTCGCGGTTGAGCCGCCCCAATCGTTGGAGCAGCGATGACCAGGGGCACGGCTCCGTCACCAACGCGTCGAATGATTTGTCGACACCGACCTCGAGACCCTGCGTCGCAACAACAATGCCAGGGCTGTCAAGATCGATTCGCTCATGATCCATCGGGCGGAAACGCGATGTCAGCAGGCGAATCGGCCCTGGGCTGTGGGGTCCTTTGGCTTTTCCGAGTTTCTGCTTCAGCTCTTTATGGACCCGTTGGGCAACACTCACCGTGTTCGCGAACACCACGACTCGCTCCGGTTCGTCTGCCAGCAACTCGACGGTCGTCGACACCAATTGCGGCGCCACCGATGTGTCCGTCTGAGCGGAGTTCCACTGAACGTCAAGAAGGCGCCGAGCGTTGATACGTTTCGCAGCTTGCGCAGACGCAGACGCTTCCTTGCTGGCCTCCATCGCCGCAACATCATTGCCGAGCTTTTCCACCGCTGAGGGGATGGTGGCGCCCAAGAGTGACGTGATGCCCTGGGGAACGCCCAAGTCCTCCTTCGAGTATCGCTGTTGGAGGTCTGCGACCTGGCAGATGGTGCTGACCGCAGGAATAGAAAGCTGCGGCTCGTCAATCAGAGCCAATCGGTCCACTGCACACAGACCGGCCTCAATTGGGCGCATAGATGGGCTGATTCCGTAACCGCGCATGAGCAGCCGAGACACGAACTGGTGACTCGTCATGGTGACGACCACACACCCCGTGGACCGCAACCACTGCCGGTCATCAGGACGTTCCCCGTGGATGCGCCCAACGACGATTGCTCGCGTGTCGCCTTCTCCCAGAAGAGTTTTCAGGGCCTCTCGAATGGGTCCGAGAACTGGATCTGTCGCAGTGTTGATCACACGCGCCATCTCGGCTGCGTACTCACCCGCGGAGTCAACGATGGTCCGCCGGTCCACCACATGGAAGATTCGTTGAGGCGCCCTCCGCGGCCCTTCTGTGGCGCATTGTCGGGCCAACTCGTAGACGGCGACCGCGATGGTCGCGGTCTTCCCCATTCCGGTCGGGATGGCAACCTGCCACGGCCACGTCCCTCCACTTTCAAGTCCAGCAGCCAAGTCCGACTGCCAGAGGTAAGGAGCGTGACCGTGATGTGTCGCCGCGAAGAATTCCTCAAACGTTGGGAAATCACTCATAACGATGCCTCCGCATCACTCAACGGGCGGAAAACCCCAAACCCCCACTCGGTGGTTGCACCGAGGACCAGAGGACCAGTGATCTTGTCGTCAAAACCCAACGAGACCCACCATTGCCCGAATCCGTCAGTGATGCCCTGTTCGCCCCACCGACTCTGCCAACTCAGCCACGGGTCCTGAACTGCGATCGCAATCGACGGGATTTGTCCGAATCTGCGGTCACACTCCGTCTCGATCGCATTGCGCAGAACGCGTTCGTCTGGAAATGCTCTCAGCGGTGTCGTGGAGACCCAGTACCGTGCCGGACCGATCCATGTTGAGTTGTCGAGGGTATGCTTCGGATTGACGACACGACCGAGCACGGGGAAATCCGAGCCACCAATGATCTGGTCAAAGGCTCTGATGAGACGGCCTGATTCCTGACCGTCCACCACGCCACCCAAGATCTCGCCGGTCAAGGGATCGACCTCGAAATCGTGGGCCGCCAGCCTCACCCCAACGCAACGGCCATCCGCACTCAGGCTCCCCGACAACGTCAGAGGAGTAATGCTCCATCGTTGCGAGACTTCAGATCCAACGGATTCTCGAACTGCGCGGATCAACCTCGGAACGCCCCAGTTCGCGACCGAACGCTCAAATAGAATGCTGTCTGCATTCTCAATGGAGGACCTCGCTCTGACGTACTGCACTTGTTGGACCGCGCCGCCCGGAAGGGACAGGGGAATCGCTTTGATCTCTGCAGCTTCAGAGAAGGTCCGCTCGTAGTTCGCGTCAAACCAGGCGATCGTTTCAGCTGTCCATCCGCGCGTCGGGCTCTGTGGCGACGACACTGGGATCAAGCGACGGCGATTGACGCCGACGGACAGGGATTCTGCTGGCTCCTGATGTACAGAAACCACAGCAGGGTCGTTGGACCTGCCAAAATAAGGAATCAGTCGGGCTGCAGATGACAGGCCTTCCACCTGCGCCCTCGACAGGGAAACATCAATCCCATAAGTCATCGTCGGACGGGACAGCGCCACGGCTCCTTGAGGCTTCGCATCACGAGACTTGGTGTCCATGTCAACCTGCGACAAATCGAGCAGCTTCTTGAGCTCGCCAGCGGCGGTCTTCCCTTCTGGCGCCCATGTCCCTTCGGTGAAGGTGTCAGGAATCTCCAAGTCGATGGATTCCGGCACGAGGATCTCCGGTTGAGGTGCCGCGGAAATGGCCGTCACCGCCTCCAACGCAGCGACTTGGTCCGCACTCTCAGGAAGGGAATACGCCCCGCTGATCAAAGCCCCTAGAAGCCTCACCGGCGAGGGAGGCCAGTCGACGCTCCCGTCACCGCGCAGCCCATGAAACATGGGCCGCAACCATTCAACGTCGATGACGATCACGACTCGGATCCCTCCGAGAGCTTCGCCATCGCCTCGTCAACGCGGGCCTTGATGAGTTCTTTCTCAGCCGCTGAGAAGTGCAAAACAACTGGCTTCTCAAAGGCAAGTCCCAGCGCTTCCGCGTCGTCCACGGACTCGCGCAGCGCCTGGATCACTTCATCAGTTGACCCAATGTTCAGCGGCTCGGGAGCAGGCTGCAAATGACGACGGACCCCCCACTGCTCCTCACTTGCCACAAGCGCGCACCCGCTGCGCAAGAATGCACTTTCGGAGCTCAACTGACGACCTGCGATCGCGAGCAAGGACAGAACCGTACGAGCCGCAATTGCGCGTTCCTCGGTGGCGAACTTGATCTGACGCAAGACTCCCAAGGAAACCGAGGACTGCTGAAGGACCAGTTCGCATGTGAATCCGCGGGTCGCCACGTCGGAGGGAACCTGTCCGAATCCGAAGACTGATGGCTTGTGCTTGTCGTCAGCCTTCTTCTTGAGGTCCACGACGATCTCTGAGCCTTTGCTCGCCACGTAAGTGTTGTTGGAGGCATCTCCAAAAGGATCCAGCTTCGTCGAGGCCGCTTTCACCGGCGATGCGCCGAATCCGACAATCTCCGACGAATACGCGCGAGGCAGTTTGTGACGAGAGGCTGTCCCCGATGACGCCCAGAATCCATAGATCGCTGCGTTGGCGAACATCGAGTAAAGAGCCTCGCCGTCTTCTGCGTTCGCAGACGCGATCGTGTTCTTCAATTTCACGGATTCGCCCGATGCCGAGTCCTCCCACAGCTGATGAGAGCCGTCCAACGTGGCAGCGCGGAACCATCCATCGACCTGCCGGTGAGCAGCATTCCACGAAGAGATCTCTCGCTGAAGTGCCACTTCCATCTCTCGGAGTTCCGAGGCAGAACCTCCAGAGGCCTCTTCCCCCGTCCCGGACAACACCAGGCCCGGAAGATCGATCCCGAGGCGGTCAGCTCGATGTTCCCACAGCGCAGACTCTGCGCGCCCACTTTGGGAGGCGACCGAATCAATGACCACACGCCCCTCCAGACATGGCCTTCCGTTCTCGGAACGAACGATTTCGTCATGCCACCCGCTCTCGGACCTTTTGAGAACGAAGGCTTTCTCTGTGAATGCGAAGTTCGGAGTCTTCAGCTTGTTGTTGCCCGTGCGCGCGTAGGTGGCGGGCGCGATGGCGGCACCAGGTCCACTCACCGGGTTGAGAACAGTCTCGGCGATGATGGCGGCAACCGACGGATCAGCAACGATAGAGCGAATCTGATCCTTGAGAGAAAGGGACATGTTATAACCTTTCAAATGTCAATATCAAAATGGGAGAGAGGAATCGAATATGGATAAAAAGAGACCGCATCAGGAATGGAGGATTTTGGCTCGAATAAGTCCGAGACCGTAGTTCTTCCCCTTCCCCCATCCCGAGGCCATCTTTTTGTTGAGCTCGAGCGCATCTACGACAGTGACTCGCGCCTTCAGCTCAATGAATGGGATACGCCCCTTCCCCATGTGAGCCGTCGTTTGTGCGGACAGATGAAGATCTTCGGCCCCTACACTGACACCGATGAGAGACAGGCGCCGGACCGCCCATGCTGGCCGTTCAGCCTCTGGAACGATGACGAGGCGCGAACGATAGGCCATTCCCTGGCCAGGTTTCTTTTCTTTGCCCTTCTCTGCAGGGTTCTTTCCCTGATCAAGAAGCTCACGTTGTTCAGGAGTCAGATTCGGCATCGGAGTCTTCTGACATGCAATCACTGCCTGGAGTTCAATAGCGTCATCCGTTTTGAACTCCAATGCTTTCTCCACGGAGATCACTTGTCCGAGCAGCCCCGGATTCTGTGGCAGATTCTCTGAACGAACCAACAGGTCTCCACTGCTGTCCAGATACCACAACACGCCCGCGGCCTTTCTCGGATTCTCACCGAGTCCCCGCGGGAACGCAGACATCACATGAACATGTCCTCGGTCGCGATTGTGGATGAGCATGTCCCGCACGGCAGGACTCACCCGCGCGTGAAGGGTTGAATAGGCCATTCCCTTGCTCCTCTCTGAGTGGGCACAAACGATCGGCAACATGAGCTCCAGGCAGATCGAACGACGGGCCCAAGCAACACGGGCCCGTCGTCGGCCATGGCTGAACGGTGACACCAGCCATGTGCATCTGGAGCACGCCTCACTCGAGCACCTGACCATTCCCCCACAAATCCAGCGGCAACTGCGCCACCCCTGTTCGTCCGCGGGGGTATGACTTCGGGCGCGTCACACTCCTACGATTTCTCAGCTGCCGAGTTTTCATGACTCCGCCAAGCACTACACGCCTCAACGCAAGCTCCGGTCCGACAAGCACCGCCGAGGCGTTTGGTCGGATGGCCACACAAAGCTCCACATCGGGCCCCCACCCGGAAGGCACGGCAATCGAGCGCCCCAGTCGAGCATTACGCCACCGGTAGAACTGGGATCGAGAGAACGGCTGTCGCTCCAACCAGCGAGTCTTCTGCCCAACGGGCACCGAGTTGTACTCAATCAACGCACCAGCGATCTCACACTCTGAGTAAATCTTCATTCTGTCGTCCTACTTCCTCTCGTCTGCGCCAAGCCCCTCGGGGCTGGAGATCAGAAATCTATAACTAGATATGAGTCTGTTAAACGGCTCATCCTCGACGAATCTACACCTCGGTCGACCGCACCGTCACCCCACTCGTCCGAAACCCAAGTCAACTAGCTATGCTGAGACAGCTCTCATCCCACCCGTGCAGACGGGGGTTGGCCGTAGATATGAGTCTGTCGCGCTAACGGGCAGACACAGTCCCCGCGAATGCGGGGGGGTGAGCCGGTCCTGGTCCTCGAGCCCCGGACCGGCTCAGCTTTCATCACGGCGATGCTCGCCCGCCCGGCGATGCCGGATTCATAGGCCAGGATGACCAGCACCCACCATCCAGCCTTCCTTCACCTGTCCCTCACCCGCCTCTCCACCCCCGCTCAGTCCACTCCCGATAGGCTGGCACCCATGACTGTTCTCGGAGCCATCGGACGGATCGAACCCGACCAGCAGGAACACGCCCTCGTGGAGGCCCGCCTGCGCCGGGTCGCCGCCGATCCCTCCTCGGTCCTCGTTCCCGCCCATGGCGCCTTCCCCGCCCGGTGCATGGATGGACGCCCCTTCACCGTCGCCGAGGCCGGCCCAGGGGCATCCACCGGCCCCCTCGACTCCTGCGTGCGGACGCCTCGCACGGCGGGCGCCACGCTCACCACCTGGGTCGTCGATCTCCTGCTGGCGGCCCTGTTCAGGCCGGATTCCTCGAGCACCCGCACCGACGATCGCACGACCCGGGAGTTGGCCCTCCACGATCCGGGCCTTCTCGGCGAGGAGATGAGTTCCTGGTCGCCGGCCTGGTTGTCCCTGACGTGCGCGGCACTGCGAGCGGCCGCTCTCCCCGTCTCCGGACATACCGATGACGCCTCCCACCAGACGGCCGACTGCGGATGCGGCGCCATGGACTCGCTCGGCTCGATCCTCGCCCTGTTGGGCCAGCGTCCCGCCGGCATCGACGACCTCGTGCGGTCCTGGGGCATCGATCCCGACGCCGTCCCGGGCAGCGCCCGCAGAAGAGGCGCCAGTCTGTCCCTCACCCTGCCCACCGGGGACGAGATCTCGGGTGTCATCTCGGGCTACGCCAGCACGCCACTTCCGGTCATGCACGGTTCCCACCACGAGGTCGCTCTCGTGGCGAACACGCGCGTGGGAACGACGGTCGACACCGATGCCCTGGGCGCCGCGCTGAGCGGGGACCCCTCCCTCCCGGCCCAGGTGTTCGTCATCGACGTCTGGTCCTTTGCCTCCATCGCCGACTTCCTCCTGGAGCAGGCGGCCTCCACCGGGGCCCCGGTCCCGGCGACCCGCGACCAGATCATCGCCACTGCCGCAGCCTTCAACGCCGCATCGGCGTTGATCCTGTGCGGCCCCGAGATGCCGGTCTCCGTTCTCGTGTGACGCGGTGGCCACGCAGCCCCGCGGTCCGGGCCGCACGGACGCCTCGTCGTGGCGCGACCTGCCAGACGTAGGTTGGGCGAATGACTGACGCTCTTTCCCAGCTCCCGTGGTGGGGTCCGGTGCTCCTGATCGGCGCAGCGATGTTGGCGGGGTGGGTGGATGCCGTCGTCGGTGGCGGCGGACTGATCCAGCTCCCGGCCCTGATGCTGGTGCCGGGCTTCGCACCCGTCCACGCGATCGCCACGAACAAGGTCGGATCGGTGATGGGGACGACCGTCAGCTCCCTCACCCTCTATCGGCGCGTCCGCCCCGATCTCAGAATCGCCGCCCCGATGGCGATGATCGCCCTGTCCGGCGCATTCGGAGGCGCCGTCGTCGCCAGCCACCTTCCGACCAGCGTGTTCACGCCCGTCATCCTGGTCGCCCTGGTCGCCGTCCTGGTCTTCACGCTCTCACGCCCCACGATCGGCGCCGATGAGGACTCCCTCGAGCTCTCACTCGGAGCTGTGCTCTCCCGGTGCGTTCCCTTCGGCGCCCTCGTCGGCTTCTACGACGGCGTCATGGGACCGGGAACGGGATCCTTCCTGGTCCTCGGAATCGCCGTGCTGGCCCACCAAAGTTTCCTCCACGCGACCGCGACGACGAAGATCGTCAACCTCGCGACGAATGTCGGGGCACTGCTCTTCTTCATCCCGCAGGGGTTCGTCGAATGGCGGCTCGGCATCCTCATCGGAGTCGCGAACATGGTCGGTGGCTACATCGGTGCCCGCACCGCCGTCCGCCTGGGCTCCCGTTTCGTGCGAGTCATCCTCATCGTCGTCGTCACCGCGCTCGTGGCGAAGCTCGGGTGGCAGGTCATCCACGGATAGCGCTGCGGTGCCCCGGCCCCTCGGTGCGCCACGCCGATTCACCAGCCACAACGACTCCCGACACCCACATCGATTGCTCATCTCGAAAGTCCGTGGGCTATCATCATCGGCGACCGGCCACCCACTGGGCGGCTGGTCGCCACTGGGTGTCAGTCCTCGTGACGCATGACCTTTGGCTCTTCGGTTGATCAGGCCGACGACGCACCCATGGCATCCTCCATTGGCGCACGGTCGGCGCAGAGCATGGAGGACGAAGTGGTCCGCTTCACCCTTGCACCCGCAGACGTGGCACGTCAACGCCCACGCCCCCTGTCCCTCGCCTCACGCACGCCCCTCCGTGGGGGTGCGATCTAATGGCACAACACGCTGAATACGCCCGCGACCTCATCGACGCCGTCGGTGGCGCCAACAACGTCGCCGGAGTGACGCACTGTGCCACCCGGCTGCGTTTCCGCCTCAAGAATCCCGGTGCCGCCGACAAGGAGAGGATCAAGGCCCTCAAGGAGAGTCTCGGCGTCATGGAGGCTGCCGGTCAGCTCCAGGTCGTCGTCGGCATGAACGTCGACGAGGTCTACACGGACGTCGCCGCTGTCCCTGGGGTCTCGGCGCTCGGCGAGGTCGAGGCCTCCGACGACGACGACGCTTCCCGGCCCTCAACCGACACCGACATGACCGTCGAAGACGACACCCCCGCGACGAAACCGAGCATCCTCGATCGGCTGCTTGCCACGATCTCCGCAATCTTCACCCCGTGGATCCCCCTGCTGGCCAGCGTCGGCATCATCAAGGGCGTCCTCACCCTAGTCGTCAACATGGGGTGGCTCGCGGAGACTTCAAGCACCTACATCATCATGGCGGCAATCCCAACCGCCCTCATCTACTTCTTCCCGGTCCTGCTCGGTTTCACGGCTGCTCGACAGTTCGGCGCAAGCCCCTACGTCGGCGCGGTCATCGGCGCGTCCCTTCTCGAACCCGGACTGGTCGCGATCTCGACGAACGGTGCCCATCTCAGCCTGTTCGGCATTCCGTTCACCGCCCAGGCCTTCGGCAACAGCGTGATCCCGATCCTTCTGGGGATGTGGGCCTTCGGCTACCTGGAGAAGGGTCTCAAGCGCTTCCTTCCGAAGGTTGCTCAGTTCCTGCTGGTCCCGCTGCTGTCCGTTGTCATCATGGTCCCCGCCATGATGCTGGTGTTCGGACCGATCGGATTCGGAATCGCGACCGGGATCGCCAATGCTTACAACTGGCTGATCAACTACCCGTTGATCATGGGACCGATCTTCGGCGCCTTCTTCATCTTCATCATCATGATCGGCGCCCACTGGGTCCTCCTGCCGATCCAGCTCAACATCCTGGCGACGCAGGGCCAGGAGTTCTCCCTAGCCGCTGGCGGTCTGGGCAACTACGCCCTGCTCGGCGTCCTGCTCGCCGTCATGATCTTCAACCGGGACAAGGAGACCCGCGCAACCGCCGGGTCGGCAGCATTCGTCAACTTCCTCGCGGGAGTCACGGAGCCCGGCCTCTACGGCGTGGCGATCAAGAACAAGTGGTACTTCATCTGGACAGCCCTCGGCGGTGCCGTCGGTGGTCTGATCTGTGGCCTCGCGAACACCTACATCACAGCGTTCGCATTCACCGGTCTGTTCGGACTCCCAGCATTTGCGTCCTCGCCCACCGCAGTGCCCTACTTCATCGCGGTCGCCGTCAGTATCGCGGTCTCCTTCGTGGCGACCGCCGTCTTCGAGCGGACCCGGCCTCGCGTCTCGAAAGGCACCGAGGCCGTCGCCGCAGTCCCGAGCGGTGCGGCCGCATCGGCTCCAGCCTGAGCTCGCCCCACGCCGCATCCGACCATCGCGGTTCCGGGGAAGGCAACAGATTGCGTCGTCGTCTTCCCCGGAACCGCTCGACTCAGGGAGGAGAGGCCCGATGGCCTTCACCCAGCTGTTCAGCCCTTTGGAGATCAACCATCTGATCGTCAAGAACCGCATCGTCGCCACCCCCACCGGCGACTACTTCGACGAGAAGGCACTCGGTGGAGCAGGCATCGTCATCGCCGGTCACGCCATCGTCGAGGACGGACGCTCGAGCTTCTCCAGTGGTGACGAGCCCGACGCCTTCCACAAGTACCAACGTGAGGAGACCCGGCATCGCGTCCTGCGCATCCACCAGGGCGGGGCCCGCGCCTCGATCGAGATCTTCCACGGCGGTCAGTTCGCTCGCGTCCGGGATTTCGCGCGAGGGCCCGTGTCCTTCACTCGGGACGACGGGATCGAGGTGCGAGGAATGACCACCGATGACATGGACGATGTCGCCCACCTCTTCGCCCGCAAGGTTCTCGAGGCCCGGGAGCTCGGCTTCGACATGGCCTTCCTGCATTTCGGCCACGGCTGGCTTCCTGCTCAGTTCCTCTCCCCGCGCACGAATCATCGCACCGACGAGTACGGCGGCTCGATCGAGAACCGGTCACGCTTCCCCCTACAGATCCTTCGCACGATCCGCGAGGCCGTCGGCCCACGCTTCCCCCTCGACATGCGCATCAGCGCGATCGAATGGGTTCCGGGATCCATCGAATTCGAGGACACCCTCGCCTTCCTCGAGCAAGCACAGGAGCACATCGACTCGGTTCAGATCTCCTCGGGCCTCGACATCGGCATCCAGGGCAATGTCCACATGGCGACAACGACCTTCGAGCCCCATGCCCCCAACGCCGACTTCGCGCGACGAGCCAAGGAAGCGCTCACGATCCCGGTCGGGGTCGTCGGCGCGATCCTCACTCCCACCGAGGCCGAGGACATCATCGCCTCGGGCAAGGCCGACCTGGTCGGGCTTGGACGCCCCCTCATCGCGGATCCGGAATGGCCGAAGAAAGCTGCCGAGGGCCGGGCGGACGAGATCGTCCCGTGCATCCGGTGCCTGCAGTGCTACCACATCTCCACCGAACGCAAGAAGGTCGGATGCTCGGTCAATCCCCGTTTCTGGAACGAGGAGTTCGTCCCGCGCACGATCGAGAGGGCGCCGACGAAGCGCCGCGTCGTCGTCGTGGGGGGAGGCCCCGGCGGCATCACCGCCGCACTGGTCGCCGCCCGGCGCGGCCACGACGTCGTCCTCCTGGAGAAATCGACGGAACTCGGCGGGCTGCTCACCGTGATTCGTCGGGAGAAGTACAAGGCTGACATCGGCCGCTACCACGACTACCTGCTCCACCAGATCAACCTCCACCCGGAGATCGATGTCCGTCTGGGCGTGGAAGCGACCCCCGACCTCGTCGCCGATCTCCACCCGGATTCCCTCATCCTCGCCCTCGGGTCGCGCGAGTTCGTGCCCCCGATGCCCGGTGTCGATGGGCCGCGGGTCATGGGCGCCTGCGACGCCATCGAACAGCCCGACCGCCTCGGCCACGACGTGACCGTCCTCGGCGCCGGATCGGTGGGTGCCGAGCTCGCCCTCGAGCTGGCGACCTTCGAAGGCCACGACGTGACCGTCCTCGACCCGGGCTCCGCAATCGCACACCAAGGCAATTCCCTCTACCGTGAGGGGCTGAGGCAGAAGATCGAGCAGGCTCCCGACCTGCACTTCGCTCTCGGGCGCCTTCCCGTGTCAATCTCTGAGGATGCGACGGTCACAGCCACCGGACCCGATGGTTCCTCCGCGGAATTCGCCGCGGACACCGTCATCGTTGCCACCGGCATGCGGCCTCGGGAGGAAGAGGCCAAGGCTTTCTTCGGCATCACCGCTGACACGGTGATGATCGGTGACTGCGTGCAGCCACGGATCATCCAGGATGCTGTCCTGGAGGCTCATACCTTCGCCATGAACCTCTGAGGCGACACGGAACAGAAGAAAGGAATCACCCCGCAATGCTCGACAGATTGTCACGCCGCTGGCCGCATCGCACCCGCACCGAGAAGACACCCGACCTCGGAGGCGCCATCCGTGTGAGCGCACCGGTCGACGGTGCCCTGGTGCCTCTTGTTGACGTCTCCGACGCGGCCTTCGCCTCCGGAGCGCTTGGGATGGGCGTCGGGATCGCACCGACCGACGGTCACATCGTCTCCCCCGTCACGGGTCGCATCCTCACGCTGATGCCCCACGCCATCGGACTGCGGACGGACGAGGACGCCCAGATCCTCGTCCACGTCGGCATCGACACGGTGACGCTCAAGGGCCACGGGTTCACGACGAGGGCGGTCAAGGGCACCCAGGTCCACGCGGGCGATCCGCTGGTCGACGTCGACCTCGCCGTCGTCACCGGCGCAGGCCTCGACCCGACCGTCCTCGTCACGCTGATGAATGCTGCGTCCTTTACGGGAATCTCGACGCGTGGCGAAGGCCTCGTCGAGCACGGCGACCTCGTCATCGTCGCCTCACTCGAGGAGCATTCGGGGCAGTGACTCAGGCACCAGGAGCCGGGGGCGCCTACCGGGTTCGCAAGGCGATCAACAACTCCGTGGTCCTCGCCCACGACGCCCATGGCCGGGACTACGTCTTTCTCGGCCGCGGGATCGGCTTCGGTCGGCGCCCCGGGGACGCGGTCGACCTCGATCACGTCGACCGACGATTCGCGGCCTCCGACCCACACACCGGCATCCAGGTCGGGGCCTACTTGTCGTCGATCCCGCCCGAGGACATCGCCCTGGCAGCCCGCGTCGTCGAACAGGCGGGAGCTGTCCTCGGCCCCGCGATCGGCGAGCGCGAGATCCTCCCCTTGGCCGATCACCTGAGCGTCGCGATTCACCACGCCCAGGAGGGAACCGCGCTCTCCTATCCCCTGCGGTGGGAGATCGAGTCGATCTACCCGCGCGAGGTCCAGTTCGCGCGGACCGTCCTTGAGTACATCGACCGCGAGCGCGGCGTCACGTTACCCGACGGCGAGGCTCTCTCCATCGGTCTCCACTTCGTCAACGCCCAACTCGGATCTGGGGAGATGGCGCGGACCATGGAGATCACGCGGCTCATCACCGACTCCCTGGGCCTCCTGTCCTCCCGGCTCGAGACTCCCGTCGACCCAGACTCGGTCGAGGTCGCCCGATTCGTCACCCACCTGCGTTTCCTCATCGTCCGCAAACTCGAGGACGAGCAGGTCGCTCCCATCGATCCGTCGGTCCGCCTCGCGCTCGAGCAGGCGAACCGCGAGGCGATCGCCGTCGCGGACGATGTCGTCGGTCTGCTCGCCGACCACTTCGGGTGGACCGTCACCGAGGACGAGGTCGTCTACATCGCCCTGCATGCCGCCAGCGTCTTGCACGCGGGCGCACCCGCATCCGCACATCGATCCCTTCAGGAGGGCACCCCATGACAGACGCGACGCGACTCCCCTTCCCCGACGGATTCATGTGGGGAGGCGCAATCTCCGCCAACCAGTCCGAAGGCGCCTTCGATGAGGACGGGAAGGGCCTGTCAATCCAGGACACGATGCCCCGTGGCCTTGTGGCACCCCCGACCGAAGGCTCGACCCCCGACAACCTCAAGCGCGAAGCGATCGACCTCTACCATCGCTACCCCGAGGACATCTCACTGTTCGCGGAGATGGGCTTCACCGCGCTGCGGACTTCGATCGCGTGGTCCCGAATCTTCCCGCGCGGCGACGAGAGCGAGCCCAATGAGGCAGGCCTCGCCTTCTACGACCGTCTCTTCGACGAGATGCTCGCCCACGGGATCCAGCCAGTGGTCACGCTCTCCCACTATGAGACTCCCCTGGCTCTGGCCCGCGAGTACGGCGGATGGACGAATCGCACGCTGGTCGATTTCTTCGAGCGTTATGCCCGGACCGTCTTCGAACGATACGGCGACCGGGTGACGACCTGGATCACTTTCAATGAGATCAACTCCGTCCTCGACGCGCCCTACCTGTCGGGCGGGATCCCCACACCTGTCGAGCAGCTCTCTCGCTCTGACCTCTATCAGGCGATCCACCACGAGCTGGTCGCCAGCGCCCGGGCCGTTGAGCTCTGCCACGAGCTAGTGCCCGGCGGCCAAATCGGCTGCATGGTGTTGGCTGCGCCGCTGTATCCGCTGACCCCGAACCTCGCCGACGTCGTCGAGACAATGTTCGAGACGTGGCTCAACACCTACTTCACCGACGTCCAGGCTCGCGGCGCCTACCCGCATTACCTCGACCGCCACTTCGTGGAGCAGGGCATCTCGATCGCGCAGGAGCCCGGCGACGCGGAGCTGCTGGCGGCCAATCCGGTCGACTTCGTCTCCTTCAGCTACTACTCGTCCTCGGCGATCACTGCCGATCCGGACCGGTTCGAGGAATCACACGGCAACATCATCTCCGGCGTGAAGAACCCCTATCTGGAGGAATCCGAGTGGGGATGGGCGATCGACCCGCAGGGCCTGCGCGTGGCGTTGAATCAGATGTGGGAGCGATACGAGCTGCCACTGTTCGTCGTCGAGAACGGGCTGGGCGCGACGGACGTCCTTAGCACCGACGAGGACGGAGCCCCGGCCGTCCACGACCCGTATCGCGTGGATTATCTGCGTGCCCACATCGGCCAAGTCCGCGAAGCCATCGCCGACGGCGTCGACGTCATGGGCTACCTCGTGTGGGGGTGTATCGACATCGTGAGCGCCTCGACGGCCCAGATGTCGAAGCGCTACGGCCTGATCCACGTCGATCGCGATGACGAGGGCGCGGGAACGCTGTCGCGCACGCGCAAGGACAGCTTCTTCTGGTACCGCGACCTGCTGGCGAACAACCGGATCACCAACTGAGGTGAACGGGAGCGTGCGGGCGGCGCACAATGATCGAGTGTCTGCCGCGCTCCCTCGATTCGCTGACGCGACCGCTGTCGCCCTCGGCCGCCACGCGTTGGCTCTCGTCGCGCGCAAGCTGAGGGACCAGGGGATCTCCCGAATCGCTCTTCCCGCCTTCCACTGCGCGACGATGGCCCTGCCGTTCCAAATGGAGGGGATGCACATCGCCCGCGTCCCGGTGGGGCCGGATCTGATGGCCGATCCACGTGCCCTCGAACAGACGCTCGCCGACCGGGGTGCCTGCGACCCACACTGGGCGGTCCTTCACTGCGAGCTGTTCGGTGCTCCCGGGTCTCCGGAGCTGCGTGACGTCCTGCGCCGTGCCCGCACCCGCGGCGACGTCCTCGTCCTCGACACCACGCACTCGTGGCCGGAGCCTCCGAGCACCCCCGCCGACTTTGAGGTCGCCGCGATCCGCAAGCTCCTCAATCTCCCCGACGGAGCACTCGTGTGGGGCCTGTCCGAAGATGATCCCCGGCCCTCACCCCGGTCCCCGCTGGACCGGGAGGAGACCCGGCTATGGATGTCGGGCGAGCTCGACGCCGCCGAGGACGTCATGGATCAGGAGCTCGTTCCCGTCGAGTTGTCCGACGAGTCGCGTAAGCTCGTGGCCGATCTCGACCTCGATGTCTTCCTCCGCGAGCGCCGCGAGGCCGTGCGCCGCCTGCACGACGGGTTGGCGTCGCTCGGGCTGGAACTCGCGTCTCCGCGAGATGGGCACTTCTGCGTGAGCATGCGCCACCCGGCGGGACGGGCCCTCGTCCTCGAGCTCGCCCACGCGGGCGTCGACGGGCCGGTGTGGTGGCCAAAGCCCCGGGGATGGCGCGGCCCCTGGCCCGACGACCTCGTCAGTCTTCCCACGACAGGCGGTCGGACCGGAGTCGATCGAGTCCTTGGACAGGTTCGCGACGCCCTCGTTCGCGTGGGAGCGTCCAGCGCGCCGGACTCCTAGGATGGCCGTCATGCCTCTCGATTCTCCACAGCCGACACCTGCCGAGTCCGATCCCGGCGAGGGAGTGCGTGTCGACACCTGGCTGTGGTCGGTTCGCCAGACGAAGTCACGATCCCTGGCGACCCTGGCTGCCCGTGCTGGTCATGTGCGTATCAACGGTATGACCGTCAAGGCCGCCCAAAAGGTGCATGTCGGCGACGAGGTTCGTCTGCGTGTCGAGGGATTCGACCGGATTCTGCAGGTCACGGCCTTGGTGCGCACCCGGGTCGGAGCACCGCGCGCGGCACAGTGCTACATCGATCTCACTCCCGAACGACCCCGGATCGCCTGGAGCGTCCCCGTGCGGGAGCGCGGAGCCGGACGGCCCACGAAAAAGGAGCGCCGCGACCTCGACCAGCTGAGAGGCCGCGACTCGCGCGACCACGGCTGAGTGTTAGTCAATCCGTCGCATCAGTCGCTCCCGCGACGGTGTCAACACCGCTCCCACCAGCACAGAGACGATCGGCAGGCCGATCAACAGGGTCAGCAGGGGGATCCAGGGGATCACCGGAGTCATCGCTCCCGGTTCCGTGGCGAAAGAGCCTGTCGTCAGGACGATGGCGGCCCCTGAGGCCACACCCGCGGCCATCCCGAACGGCAGTGCGTGGACGCTGAGCACCAGGGCCTGGCACACCGAAAACTGCCGTCGCATCCCCGGTGATGCGCCGACCGACTCCAGCGTGTCGAGGTCGGGCCGGGTGTCCGCAGCGGCAAGCCCCACGACGATGGCGATCGACCCGACGGCCACAAGGATTCCCGCGAGCACCCAGGCGAAGGGGGCAAGCACCGCCACTCCCGACTGCTCGACCGCAGACGTCATGGATCCGGGCACCTCGCGACGGATCTGGGCCGACAGCTCGAGAGCGTCAACGGGGCTGACGCTCCGGTCGGTCGAGACGAGGACACCGAGAATCCTCACGGGCACCCCCAGCTGCTCGGCAGCCTGAGGCGACAGGATGACGACGCCAAGCCCATCCCAGGAAACGGCCGGGACGTCGAGCACTCCGACGCTCTTCGGGCCCGTCCCCTCCGCGGCACCTGCGGAGCCCGTCATATCGCGGACGCGCACCCGCGCCCGGCCGTCGATCACCGCACGCTCGTCCGGAACGATGGCACCTCCCTCCCGGAGGACGCCAACAAGCCGGTCCTTCTCGTCCTCGCTGACCAGTCCCGAGCCGTCGAGGTAAGTCCCGTCGTCGACGAAGTAGAGCGGATCGATCCCGTTCATCGTCGAGGTGTCGAAGAATCGATTCGGCGTCAGCCATCGGGTGCACCACGGATCCCCCGTCAAATCCGGCAGATCGCGCATTCCGGGCAAATCGTCCTCCGTCCAGGCATCGCCATCAGCGGACGCCTTTTCGGACGGACACGTCCGGTCGAAGGGAATGTCTGCAGAGACAGCCACGGTCGTCCCACCGAATCCGACAGCGGACCCGCGGACCTCGGTCCGGGATCCCTCACCGAAGCGTGCCTCGACCCGCGTCACTGCCCGCTCACGCACGGCGTTCAATGCTCCGGGCGGCCCCTGCCGGGCCTGGGAGGAGACGAAGACCGTTCCTCGCGCCCCGACGTGGTCCTCGCCCTGCCAGGCTGCTTCGTCGTGGGATGTCATCCACACGAGCCCACCCGATACAGCGAAGATCACCGTCATGATCGAGGCGAAAGCCGGCAGAGTCCGATGTCCCTGACGAATCGCGTCGCGCAAGGCCAGACGCCAGGCCAACGGGCCATGATCCGAGAGCCGCCCAGCCAAGTGAAGGACCCACGGCATCGACCCGATCAACCCGATCAAGAGGGCGACGGAACCGACCACGACGACCGGTACCGACGCGAATCGAACGCCGCCGACCTCGGCCACTGCACCGAGGAGGGCAAGGACGGGAAAGATCGCCCGGCGTCTCGCCAGCCGCGACGCCATCGACGGACGCTCGGCGAGGGTAGCCGCCACGTCGAGCCGCGCGGCCGTGGCTGCCGGGAACAGCGCAGAGAACGCACCGATGATGACGGACAAACCGAAGCACAACGGGACCAGACCCAGTGGGAGGAGGAAGACACCCGTGCCCAGAACCCCCAGGGCCAGCACGCCACCCAGGAGGGACCCGAGCGCCAGGGCGAGGACCCCCGCCATCACACCAATCATCACCCCATAGGAGAGCATGATGCGTCTCCGGTCCCGGTCATCGCCTCCATTGGCCGCCACGAGGGCGAGGGTCCGCATGTCGCGCCTCTGGGCAACGGTCAGGACCGGGATGACCAGCATGATCGTCTCGGCGAAGACCGCCAGAATGACTACGACGACCACGAAGATCTCCTGGGTCGATCCACCGGCCAGGAGTGAGGATTCGGGATCCGTCTGGTCCGAATAGCGTTGGGCCACATCCGGGGGATCCTCGACGACCGATCGCGACGTCACGGAGAAACCGGACGTGTTGATCGCCTTGACGTCGTCCCAACTGACAGGAATCTCGCCGAGCACGTACCACCTGGAGGTCGCAGTGTCCCAGATCCGGGAGCGGTCGTAGGTGAACGTTCCGGCACCGACGATCACTTCTTCGGAGGAATCGAGGGTTCCCACGATCCGGAACGTCCCGTTGACGATGGCCCCGGACCCGACGTCGGGACGGGAGTCGAGGACGGCAGAGAAATTGATCTGGTCACCCACCGCACACCCGAGATCGGCCAGAACGTCCTCGGAGACGAGGCCTTCCCCGCTTCCCGGAACGTCCACGTCGGTGCCCGCCCACTGCTCGACAGCAACAGGCGCGCCAGCTTGGAGGAGATCGGCCGCCACCTGGCGGTCACCTCTCTCGTCAGTCAGGTCGGAGGTGGGTGGAGTGAGTTCGACCTGCGTCAGCACATCGGCAGCACTGAGGGTGTCCCCGGCTGGGACCCAGGACTGCAGTGTCTCAAGCGGGAGAGTCCGGGAATCGTTCTCGGCGGTCCCATCGACCACCGACACCAGATTGCCGGAGGCGCTCTGGTGGATCAGTGTGGAGCCTTCGAAATCCACCCCGGCCTGTACCGACCGATCGGATCCGAGCAATCGATGGGCCGTCCCCTCCGGCGAGGCCGCCGACCAGAAAACCGCCGTGACGGCCACCATCACGGCCACGGGCAGCGAGATGAGGAGCACAGCCATCCACATCCGTCCGCGCGCACGCCAGACGTTGCGTCGAGCGATGCGCAGGGCCACTCTCCATCGGGCCCACCACTTGGCCCGTGGATCGATCCGGGAGCCGGACTCGCTCACGGCAGAGGCCCGGACAGCAACGATTCGGCCGAGTCCCCGTGTGTCTCGTCGATGAGTCGGCCGTCGCGCAGAAAGATCGTTCGGTCCGCCCACGCAGCAAACCGCGCATCGTGAGTGACCAAGAGCCCGGCCGCCCCCTGATCGACCCGGGCACGCAGCACGGTCATGACAAGGTCACCCGTCCGCGAGTCGAGCGCGCCGGTGGGTTCATCCGCCATGAGCACACTGCGTTGACCGACCAAGGCGCGCGCGATTGCCACGCGCTGGACCTGGCCACCCGACATGTCATCGGGAAAACGCCCCACAAGGTCCGCCACCCCGACCTCTGCCATCGCTTCCTGAGCCGCCTCCCGGGCACGCGAAACGGGGACAGCATCGAGCTCGAGCGGCAGCGAGACGTTCTCGACAGCTGACAGGGAGGAGATGAGATTGAAATTCTGGAACACGTACCCCACCGTGCGGCGCCGGATCCGGGCCCGTTCACGGGGCCCCATACCGGCGATGTCGACCCCATCGATAAGGACGCGCCCCATCGTCGGGGTGTCGATGCCGCCCGCAATGTTGAGCAGCGTCGACTTCCCCGATCCGGATGGACCCATGATCGCCACGAGTTCGCCTCGTTCGACGACGAGGTCGATGTCGGCAAGCGCAACCACACGCCCCCGGCCCGATCCGTGCTCACGACCGACACCGATCAACTCGACTGCGTGAGCAGGACCGCCCCCCACGTCAACGAGGAAGTCGGAAAGCACCCGGACGGGTCGCGGAAACCTGCGGATGCGCGTTCCGGGTCTTGGCGGCTTCGAAGGCAGCCTGCCGCGACTCGTCGGAGAGGGTCTCGGCCTCGATGTGATCGAGCCAGCGCAACTCGGCCTCCAACTCGAAGACGTGGCGCTCGAGGATGAGCAGCCACGCGATCTCCGTCGGATCGGCCGACGCCTTGAGACGCGTGAGATCGCGCAGAGTCTGCATGCTCGCCTTGCGCTGACGCTGAATGAGATCCGAGATGTCGACGGACGGATCGGCCGCGGCCATGGCGAGCTTCATGGACAGCTCGTCACGTTCGGGACGATCGCGGCGAACGGGCTCCTCCCACCAATGTGCCAGCTCGGCGCGCCCCCCCGAAGTCAGGGTGAAGACCTCTGAATCACGACCGGCATTGGTCTCCTGATGCGATCCGACAAGGCCGTCCCGTTCGAGACGTTGCATGGTCTGGTACACCTGACCGATGTTGAGGGGCCACGCTCCTCCGGTCTCCTCCTCAAAAGCCTGCTTGAGCCGATACACACCAGCGGGCGTCTGCCCGACCAAGGCCAACAACGCATTGCGAACGGACATGACGCCTCCACTAGGTGGTGGGTAACCACTGACAGTAGCCAGTATATCGAGCGAAATGCCCCATTCGCTCGCCTGACTCGCATCTGATCAGCGATCGTTACACTCAGTTCGAAGAATTGGGTACCACTTCATCCTGTTCCGCGTCGCGCACGCATGCCAAGGCTCGCGACCACGACCCGAAGCGCTGCCGGATCGTTGCTGCGGCCGGGATGCGCACACCCGATGAACGCCGCTCTCCCGCCCAGGCTTCGTAGCCGGCGAAGGACACCGACTGCCGAGTCCGTGTTCGATCGTCGATATAGGCCCTGAGCGCTTCGAGGAAGTCCTGCTCGCCGAAGGTCGAGGCCCCACGGCTGCGCCCCAGCGCGGAGGTCGTCAGGCCCAAACCGGCCAACGCCTCGTTCCAATGCCCGTTCCCCAGCCGCGTCGCCACGGTCCGGGAAGTCGGTGGCCACAGCGAGCGCCCCTTGGCGGAGGCTTGCCCCCAGGCGTCGAGAATGCCCCGGCGCGTGCGTTCGAACTCGGAGGCCGAGATCGTGCACGGTGCTCCAGCTCCTCGCGCCCACTCTCGGACGTCCGTGATGAAATCACCAAGATCGTCCCGCGTCACGGCCTCTCCGCGCCCGCGAGCGACGCCCAGAACCAACCAGAACCCGGCCTCGACCTCGTCGAGGCCGAAGGATGTTCCGCGCGTCCTCGACGGACTCTCGACAACCATGGGGTCCAGTGTATTCGGCCGGTGGCGCACCCGACGTGGCCCAGCGCGCCAAATGCCCCCACCCCGTCCTAACATGACGTCAGATCGATTCGCCGACGCCTTCCCAGCCGTCGACCGTGAGCGTGGACGCCGTGTCCCGGCGTCGCCCGCATCTGGGCCCACACGCAACCACAACATGACCACGAAGGGACGCCTGTGCTCGTCAGACTCACCTGGGGATATGTGAAGACCCATCTCGTCGAGGTCCTCGCAATCGCCGTCCTGCAGGTCTTCGCAACCATCGCCGCTCTCTATCTGCCCGACCTCAACGCCCGCATCATCGACGAAGGCGTGGCTGTCGGTGACACCGCTCAGATCTGGCACCTCGGCCTCATCATGCTCGCTGCCTCCCTGGCACAGGGAGTCGCGACGGCCATCGCCGTCTTCCTCGGGGCCCGGGTCGCCATGGGGGTCGGCGCCTGGTTGCGGCGCGAGGTCTTCACCCACGCCCAGGCCTTCTCCGCCCAGGACGTCCACGACTTCGGGGCACCCTCGTTGATCACCCGCGCCACCAATGACATCCAGCAGATCCAGATGGTCATCCTGATGACCTTCATCATCATGATTCAGGCCCCGATCATGGGGGTCGGTGGAGTCGTCATGGCGCTGCGCCAGGACCTCTCTCTCTCGCGGCTACTCCTGATCCTCGTTCCGGTCCTCGCCGTCGTCGTCGGATTCATCATGGCGCGGCTGACGCCGCTGTTCGCCGTCCAGCAGACACGCATCGACCGGATGAATACGGTCCTGCGCGAGGAATTGACCGGGATCCGCGTGATCCGGGCGTTCGTCCGGCAGCCGCTCGTCCGCTCCCGCTACCGCGACGCCAACGACAATCTCCGTAGTATCGCCCTGCGCATCGGATCGCTTTTCGCCGTGATGTTCCCGGCCGTCATGATCGTCATCTCCCTGTCGACGGTCGCCGTCCTCTGGTTCGGCGGCCACCTCATCGACTCCGGCGACATGCAAATCGGGGCTCTCTTCGCCTTCATCAATTACCTCGGATTGATCTTCCAGGCCGTGATGATGGCCGCGATGATGTTCATCATGGTCCCACGCGCCAACGTGTCAGCAGGGCGTGTCCACGACGTGCTCGCCCACCCGGTCTCGGTGGCTTCACCGGCCCCGGACACGGCCGCGTCCTCGCTCGAAGGACGGTGGTCGTTCGCCTATCGAGACGTCTCCCTGCGCTACCCCGGTGCGGAGGTCCCCGTCCTCGACGACATCGACCTCGACCTCACTCCCGGGACGACGACCGCCGTCATCGGTGCGACCGCGTCCGGCAAGACGACTCTGGTCAATCTCCTTCCCCGCCTGATGGACCCCACCGAGGGTGCTGTCACGGCCTCCGGGATCCCGGTCCCCAACCTCGACCTCGCCGAACTCCGTCGCCACATCGCGGTGGTCCCCCAACATTCCTATCTCTTCTCCGGCACGATCGCCTCGACCGTGGCCGGGGTCCCCGAGCCGGACGCCGAGCAGCGGACACGGGTCGAGTGGGCCCTTGAGGGCGCTCAGGCGACGGAGTTCGTCATTGATCTGGTCGATGGCATCGACGCACCCGTCGAACCGGGCGGAACGAACTTCTCCGGAGGCCAGCGACAACGGCTCTCGATCGCCCGGGCCCTCTATCGCGAGGCCGATCTCTACGTCTTCGACGACTCTTTCTCGGCCCTCGATTACGCGACCGATGCGCGACTCAGACTCGCGCTGCCCAGCTACGTCCACGGCGCAGCGATCTTGATCGTGGCCCAGCGCGTGGCGACGATCCGCCACGCGGACACCATCATCGTCCTTGACGACGGACACATCGTCGGACGGGGCACGCATGGCACCCTGATGGACACCTGCCCGACCTACCGCGAGATCGTTGCGTCCCAGATGAGCGAGGAGGAGGCCGCATGAGCGCCCCGAACGGATCGCGCGGACCACGTGGCGCCGCAGCCAGAGGCGTCGCCCCCGGACAGCGTTCGAAGAACTTCTCCGGTTCCCTGCGCCGACTCATCAGCGAATTGAGGCCCGACGCCTTCCTCATGGTGCTCGCTCTTCTGGCCTCGGCCGCAGGCGTCGTCTGCTCCGTCGCAGCGCCCCGCGTGCTCGGGCACGGCACCGACATGATCTTCAACGGCGTCATCGGCTCGATGATCGCCCAGGCGCCCTCGAAAGAAGCGGCCGTTGCTGCCCTCAAGCAACAGGGCAACGACAAGATGGCGACGATGCTCGAGTCGATGGATGTCACCCCGGGAAAGGGGATCGACTTCACCGGCCTCGCGCACATCCTGTTGATCGTCTGCTTGATCTATGTCGGTGCCGCATTGCTGTCCTACGCGTCGGGATTGCTCCTGCGAACGATCGTCCAGAACACCGGGTGGCGTCTGCGCGACAAGATCCAGGCCAAGATCGAACGCCTTCCGCTGTCCTATCTTGATCACAACAGCCGCGGCGACCTCATGTCGCGAGTCTCGAACGATGTCGACAACGCGACCCAGGTCATGAACCAGACCTTGTCGCAGTTCTTCCAATCGGTCCTCACCATCATCGGCATCCTCTTCATGATGCTGACGATGTCGTGGAAGCTCACCTTGCTGGCAATGATCATCGTCCCCATCGGCGCCGCGCTCGCCGTCGTTCTCATGAAGAGGGCACAGCCCCAGTTCCGCCAGCAGTGGCGCTCCACCGGCGAGGTCTCCGGGACCGTCGAGGAGGCCATGACCGGCCACGAGGTCGTTGCGCTCTACGGTCTGGAGGACCGTTTCACCAGCCAATTCGACGCTTCCAACGCGGCACTGTACAAGTCGTCGTTCGCGGCCCAGTTCATCTCGAACCTCGTGATGCCGCTGATGAGTCTCGTCTCGAACGCGTCCTACGTCGTCGTCGCCGTCGGCGGTGGACTGATGGTGTCCAACGGATCGATGAGCCTCGGCCAAGTCCAGGCCTTCATCCAGTACTCACGCCAGTTCACCCAGCCCCTCGGCCAGCTCGCCTCGATGGCGAACTCCCTGCAGTCGGGCGTCGCCTCGGCGGAGCGGATCTTCGAATTCCTCGACGCGGAGGAGATGGCCCCGGACCACGGCGCCGCCTCCTTCGCCCAGGCTCGCTCCCGCCACAGCGAGTCCGGTGTCGGCAACCTCGCGGAGCAGATCGACCAGAAGACGCCGGACGGCGAGGACGAGCAGGTTCACGGCCACATCGTCTTCGACCACGTCCGCTTCAGCTATGAGCCCGGAGTGCCGATCATCAAAGACCTCTCCTTGGCGGTCGAGCCCGGCCAGATGGTGGCGATCATCGGACCGACAGGCGCTGGGAAAACGACCCTCGTCAATCTGCTCATGCGCTTCTACGAGCTGGACTCCGGGGCGATCCTCATTGACGGGGTCGACACCCGCGATCTCAATGTCGACACGCTGCGGTCCCACACCGGGATGGTCCTGCAGGACACGTGGCTCTTCGACGGCACCATCGGGGAGAACATCGCCTTCGGACGTGAGGGCTCAACCTCAGACGAGGTCGTCACCGCCGCGAAGGCCACTGCCGCGGACCGTCTGGTCCGGCAGCTCCCGCGGGGCTACGACACCCCGATGGGTGACGAGGGCGTGACGATCTCGGCGGGCGAGAGCCAGTTGCTGACCATTGCCCGCGCCTTCATCGCCCGGCCGGACCTGCTGATCCTCGACGAGGCGACGAGCTCGGTCGATACCCGCACCGAGGTCCTCGTCCAGCAGGCGATGGACCAGCTGCGCCAGGGGCGCACGGCCTTCGTCATCGCTCACCGGCTGTCGACCATCCGCGACGCCGACCTCATCATGGTCATGGAGGACGGCGACGTCGTCGAGACCGGACGCCACACCGAACTCTTGGAGCGGGATGGCGCCTACGCCCGTCTGTACAAGGCTCAGTTCGAGGGTCCGTCGAGTGTCGACACCGCCGAGGACCGGGACTGAGGGACCGGGTCCGAGGCGAACCCACCCTTCGGCTGGTGTCATGCGCATCAGAGTGACTTGTTGGCAGCCCCGGTCGATGCGACCAGCGCGCGTCGAACAGAGTGGCTCCCTGTGACGGCACTTCCACACAACAAGCGGTGAGACCATCGGGAAACCCCCGCCCCACGAGAGACGGAGTGCCCTGCCTTGGGAGCCGCGAGCGTTTAGGCCCTTCTTCTGGCCTGGCAGAACTCCGACCTGCGCGCCTACCCTGGGGGCAATCCGTTCGACACGCGGCCTGCCCTGTCGTCCGCCGGAGGGACACACCCACGGACCAGCCGTGGTGGCATCTTTCAGGAAGGACCCACCGATGTCCGATTCGTCCGCCGTCTCCCAGCCGCTTCACATTCCGACCGTGCCACTGGCCACTGGCGCCGCGATCCCTCAGTTGGGATTCGGCACCTACAAGGTGACCGAGCACGTCGTCGAGATCGTCAGCTCTGCTCTGCGCCTCGGCTACCGTCACATCGACGGCGCACAGATGTACCACAACGAGGCCGAGGTCGGCGAAGCGATCGCGCAGTCGGGGATCCCCCGAGAGGAACTGTTCCTGACCTCGAAGCTCGACAACCCGAACCATGAGCCTGCCGTCGCTCGCGAGACCTTTGCCCAGACTCTGCGCGATCTGCGCACCGACCATGTGGATCTGTTCCTCATCCACTGGCCGTTGCCCACGCTCTACGGCGGCGACTTCGTGACGACCTGGAAGGTCCTCGAGGAGTTCCTCGACGACGGTCGGGCCCGCGCGATCGGGGTCTCGAACTTCGAGCCGCACCACATCCAGGAGATTCTTGACGGAGCCGATGTCGTTCCCGCGGTCAACCAGGTTGAGTCGCACCCGTATCTGCCCAACAATGCCGTCCACGAATTCGATGCCGCACACGGAATCGTCACCGAGGCGTGGTCACCGCTGGCGCGCGGGCGGGCTGCGAGCGATCCCGCGTTGGCGCGGACCGGTCAGACCCACGGCGTGAGCGCGAGCCAGGTCGCCCTGCGGTGGGCGATCCAACGCGGCGATGTCATCTTCCCCAAGTCCGTCACGCCCGAACGCCAGGCGGAGAACCTTCGCCTGTTCGACTTCGCGCTCTCCCCCGACGAGGTCGCCCTCGTCGACGGACTCAGTGAGGGCGAGGCCGGGAGGACGGGCGGGCATCCGGACACGCGGGGGATGTGAGGCCTCCGGTCGTGGTGTGCTCAGTGCCCGCCGCTCACCACGCCGTCCACCCGCCATCCACCACGAGATTCGCACCCGTCATGTATCGCGACGCCGACGATGCAAGAAACAGCATTGCGCCGTTATACTCATCTGCCTCTGCCATCCGCCCAATTGGGATGCAACTCGTGTAATTCCGTTGGAATTGCTCGTCCTGGGTGTCACGCCTGACACCAGAGGGAGTCAACGTATTCACCCGGATCCCGACCTTCGCCCAGTATGTCGCGCAGTATCTCGTAAGATTGTAGATCCCCGACTTTGCCGCAGAATACGCCACGGGCTTGATGAATGGAACACCGGTTTCTTCCTCCTTGTATGAATAGATGTCCTGGATCGGAGAAACCATTCCATAAATAGACCCGATGTTGATGATCGACCCTTCAATACCGCACTCACGCATCAGCTTTCCCACTGCTTGAGTGACGAGAAAGGTGCCCACCAGATTCGTCTCAACGACCTGACGAAAGACCTCCTCAGGGAACTCCTCGAACGGACCAGAAACCTCTCGCGGAGCGCTCGGTTGTGTGTCGATACCCGCATTGTTCACGAGTATTGTCGGAGCGCCGAACCTGTCGCAGATTTGTCGAAGAGCTTTACTGATCGACTCCTTGTCAGTGATGTCCATGCGCACCGCACACAGTCGATCTGAGTCATCAGCGACTCCCAACCGGTCAGCAGGGTTTTCAACCTCATGTCTGGACGCTACTGCCACCAGTGCCCCGCGATCGAGCAAGGCCTTCACGAACTCCGAACCGATCTGGCCGAAGCCACCCGTCACAAGAGCAACCTTGTCGCGCACCGAAAAGAGCGGATCATCGTGATCCCTCATCGTCATTCATCTCCTTATTACCGTGTATCAACGTGTCCGAACAGACCACCGCCCCGCACCCGGCGTCCGCAGTCTCGGATCGCTCGACGAGAATCGACTCGCATTCGCGAGCAATCGCGGCGGCAATCCTGTCATCCTGCGTGGCGCTACCACCGCTTACTCCCACGGCACCAACGATCCGGCCTCCCACCGCAACCGGAACTCCTCCGGGTTGCGCCAACAGCTCGGGAACAGCCAGCGCTGCCAAATCCAGCTCACCACGCGCCACTTCATCAGACACTTGTCTCGAAGGACGCCTGAGCAGCGCCGCAGTGACAGCCTTGCGAATCGAAATCCGCCTTGGGAGCGCGTAGCAGCCGTCGTTTGCCGCGAATGCAATGGGGTCACCTTTCACATCGACCACTGCACACGCCAGCTCGGAGCATTGACGGTCGCCTTTTAGGAGGAGCTTCTGAATAGCGCATAGCGCGACCTCAACTGGAATTCTCTCAATCAGCATGCTCAAGTAGATCAAGCTCCTTTGAAATCCGGCCGGCAATCCTCGCGATCCGCGGATCTGAGACGTCAACACGAGACAGGGGGCGCCGAACCGGTCCCATCGGCGCCAATTGGAGCCCGACAACTGCCTTGGTCCCCGCGAATACTCCAATTTCCACGAGATCGGAGATCGTTTCATTGATTGCGCCCTGAACAGATTGCGCACCCTCGATGTCTCTCGAGCGAAATCTCGACCTCAGCTCAATGAACAACTCAGGTTGAATATTGACCGTTGTTCCAATCGTTGCGCTCGCACCCGCCACCAAAGCAGAAAGATACACCTCATCAAATCCATTGAAGAAGACTTTCTCAGGATGAGCCGACGACATTCTTTCGAGTGAGTACATATTGTGCGACGTATGCTTGACACCTAGAATCCTAGGGTCTTCCAGTAATCTCTTGATCGACGCATGATCAAATTCCACCCCAGTGAACTGTGGGATGTTGTATATCACTACCGGGATGTCCACAGCGTCCATGACCCAGCGGTAGTGGCTCTCGATTTCCTTCGGCGAATAATGGTAATAGATCGGGGGGAACAGCGAAACCGCATCGGCACCCGATCGCTGAGCGGCTTGAGCAAGGGACACACACTCTCGAGTGCTCAATGCACCCACATTCGTGACTACCGGGATCGCCGAGGGGGCCTCCTCCCTGACGATGTCCACCACACGCCGTCGATCACGTTCGTCCAGTAATGGACCTTCCCCCGAGGAACCGCAGCAATAGAAACCCTCAACCCCCCGCTCAATCTGCCAACCGATCAATCGGCGAAGCTTGTCGTCATCCAAAGACTCTGCGGCATTCTCGGGGGTCACGACAGCCGAGTAAATCTTCCGAAATCGATCGAACACGGAGTCTCGCATATTCTGGGTCACTTTCTTTTCCACCAATCCGTTTTGCGCTCAACCGGTTCACGAGCAGCGGAGCCATGCGATGTCCACATGGCTCCGCCATACTCAACCACGTTCAAGTGTCAGACCTGATGAGCCTTGATGTAGTCCCAATCGAGCTCGATCCCGTGCCCGGGCACCGATGGAGGGACGTAAAATCCGTCCTCTTGCCTGCCCGCAGCCTTTACGATCCCCAGATCCGTCCATGTTCCACCGTCTGTGACCTCTGAGTAGGCAACGTTGGGGACGGTCGAGATCAGGGCTGCGTGTAGCTCAAAGACGAAATGGGGTGCCACCGGCACGTTATGAGCACGCGCCACGGTGGCGATGTCCAAATACCCAGTGATTCCCCCGACTCGGCCAAGGTCTGCCTGGACGTAGTCACACATGCCTTGCTCGATGTACTCGGAGAATTGATTCAGCGTGTAGATGTTCTCACCCACCGCGATTGGTGTATCCGTCCGCTCGCAAAGAATCAAATGTCCCTTAATGTCGTCTGCCGGTAGAGGCTCCTCAATCCACAGCAAATTGAGAGAATCAAACCGCTTGAACGCTCGCAGCGCATGCGGAAGATCCCACCCCTGGTTGGCGTCGACCGCCAAGGGAAAACCAGGAACAGCCTCCTCAATCTTGCGCAGACGTTCGACGTCTTCTTCAAGGTCAGGTTTTCCGACCTTGACCTTAGCCGCTTGATATCCAATTTTCTTCCACCGCTTGACCTGTTCGATGACCTCCTCCACTGACAAGTCAAGGTTGATCCCCGAGCCGTACAGCGGCACCCTGTCTCGGACCTTTCCGAGCATGTCATACAACGACACGTCAAGCGTCTTTGCCAAAAGATCCCAGTACGCGATGTCGAAAGCAGACAAAGCATGAGTGATGACACCGGCACCGCCGATGTCGTGCATGTACTTGTAGGAGCGGACCCACAAAGCGCGCGGAGACAACGGAAGCCCGATGACGTCCGGAATGATCTCATCGATCATTGCCGACAGTGTCTTCCCACCCCATCCTGACGTGTGAGTGAATCCGACGCCCGTGAATCCATTTGATCCGGTGACCGTCACAACTGCGACTTCAATGTCTTCGACATGGTGGATCTGGTCGCCCCACGGGCCATCAGGTAACGGAACGCGAGTCGTTGTGCGCTCGATCTTCTCAATCTTCGGAACGTTGATCATAATATTTTCTTTCTTGAAAAGGCCATTCATGGTGGATATCAGTTCTCGCTCTGTAGCGTCTTGAGCCCTTCGACCTTTCGGACCTCCTCTTCATCGACGGAATGGCCGAACATCTCCGGAAGGATGAAAGTCGCAGCAAGGAAAGCGATGATCGGACCGATTGCGATGACACAGGCTGCAAGCGGAACCCCCAGCTTTTCGAACACCGTCGGGAAGATGAACGTGGTGCTGAAAGCGAAGATCTTGACGATTGTGTACCCGATGCCTGTGGCCGCACCGCGATAGGCGGGTCGAGCGACGAGAGAGACCACGGTCATCCCGCTCTCTGAAGACCAGTAGTGGCCCCAGAGATTGACGGCGGCTCCCAGAATGATCAACACCATGTTTGAGCGAAAAACGCCATACCCCGCCGTCAGGACACCGATGGCCACCAGACCAAACCCCCATTGGCTCAAGCCCTTATGTCCCAGTTTTGGAAGCATGAGGGGCCCGACGAAAGCCGAGATCGCAGCAATCAGATTGATTCCGAGCAGCGCCGTGTTGTTCGCCAGCATCCCCGCAATCCCCAACGACGTCAGGATCAGCGGAAGATAGAACGAGAATGCATAGTTCTCAAAAGACTGCACGGCGCAGGAGATCCACCCAAATATTGTGGTCTTCCGTCGAAACTCATTCCCCATCAGATCACGTATTGCTTCACCCCAGGTGGCATGCGGAATCTGGACGTCCTCGTCAGGAAGAATATCATCCAGAATTCCGCTCCCGTAGTATTCTTTTGCAGTGGTTCGCGCCTCGCGGAACTTCCCTCTTTCCACCAGCCACGTTGGCGTCTCCGGAAGTTCCCGTCGAAGGAACAGAAGAATTATTGCCGGGATTGCCGGGAAGGCAAGTACCAATCTCCAGATCAGCGTGGCTGGTGTATCAAGAATCTCGAGAACAGTGACCAGAAGAATGGCGCCGATGATACCACATGCGAACATGAACTGCCATCTATTGGCCATGATCTCACGCTTGCCCTTGGGCAGGATCTCCATCATGTAAGTGAATCCGTTGGCGACGTCTGCGCCCACTGGAATGCCCGCAAAACAACGTATGACTGCCAGCCACATCATGTCCGGTGCAAATCCTTGAAGGATTGCACATGTGGCGAACATGATCATAGAGCCCAAAAAGACCTTTCGTCGGCCCAGGCGATCCGTCAACCATCCGCCGAGTAACGCACCGATGATGGCACCGAATTGAGTCCCTGCTGCGGTGAATCCCAGTAACCACGGACTCGGATTGAACACCTCCTTCAAGTGACTGAGGATGTACGCCATCGAATAGATGTCCCACGACTCGATGAGCAGGGCTGTAATCATCAGCCACCCTGCTCGCGTCGATCCGCGGGCTTCTTGATTGTCGATCCGGGCCTTTGCCTCAGTCATGAGGCGGCCCACGGAAGTTGCGTCCACGCTTGCTTCCCTCCAATTCACGTCACTGTGAAGCTGCTTTGTCTACGGCGGAGATTCGACTCAGAATCCCGGCAACCGTCAATCAATTGCTTCGCGATCTCAGCTGCTGCGCTAAGACGTCACTTACGCCCAACTGGCAGAAATTCAGCCATGTTTATCCATCAACACCGCTTCCTCGCGTCCTCGCGTTGCACGACACACTGACGGCTACCTCGCGCGTCTCGGTCAGCATATGAGCAATCGATTACCAGCGCAAGTATCCGACTTTTTCACTTCAGCACCCCTCGCGGCCGTGCACGCCGCACGGAGCGGACGCTTCGAACGCTTAGGATCAAGTTGATCCAAAGACCAGAATGCCCGGGCTGAGCCAAGGGGGAAACCGTGCAGAACCAAGCGAAAAGAGGACGCCCACACCGCCGCAAACGCGCGTCCTCCGCCTCCCGATCAGTGACGATGGCCGACGTTGCCAAGACCGCCGGGGTCTCGACAGCAACTGTTTCCCGGGTTCTCAACGGACTGTCCACCGTCGATCACGACCTTGCTCAGAAGGTCACGACCGCCATCGAGAAGACTGGCTACGTCCCCAACCGAATGGGCCGGGCTCTGCGCAAACAGCGCTCCGAGACCTGGGCGGCCATCGTCCCCGATATCCAGAACTCGTTCTTCACCTCGGTGATCACACAGGTCGAGCGGATCGCTCTTGATCACGGCTTCGTCGTGGTCCTGTGCAATACCGACGAGCGCCCCGACCGCCAGCGTCATTACATCGCCACAGCGGTGGCTCAGCAGATGTCGGGCGTCGTCGTCGCCCCCACTGCGCTCTCTGAGTTCTCGATCGAGCCGCTGCTCAACGCTCATGTCCCGGTTGTCCTCATCGACCGTGTGCCAGACGGCCCGGAGACCGATTCCGTCACCGTCGACAACACGATGGCGGGCGCTCTTGCCGCACAACACCTGCTGTCCCAGGGTTTCACTCACCCAGCCTGCGTCGCCGGACCGGATGATGTCGACGCCACCGAGGACCGCCTGAATGGCTTTCGCAAGGTCCTCTCAGAAGCCGGGCTTCCTCTGTCGGACTCACGGCTTCGCAGGGTCGACCTCCAGGCTGACGGCGCAGAGATCGCGACGCGCTCCCTGCTCAGCGATCCTGAACGTCCCGACGCCATCTTTGCGGTCAACGGCCCGTTGACCGTCGGCGCCTTCCGGGGAATACAGGCCCATGGCCTCAATCTGCCCACCGACATCGGTTTGATCGGCACCGACGACGACGAGTGGACCCAAATGGTCTCCCCCGCCGTGACCGTGATCCAGCAGCCGATCGACCGTATTGGCCGCTTCGCCGGCGAGCTTCTCGCCGCTCGGTCCGCTGGCAGCAACGATCCGGCACACCACATTGTCTTGACTCCGACCCTGGTTCCACGCGGATCCACCGTTCGGCTCTGACGGAGGCACCAGGTCCGGCCCACTCCGAGATCGCCAGAAATTTACTTGCTCCGGCTGCGACGACAACGGTGGATCTTCATGGCCAACAGCCTTTCCGACAGGCTTTGACCTCGACAATTCGGCTTGACACCGCACCATCATTGGAGAACATCCCGTCTTGACGTGTTCTCGATGCGGCTCTACCATCCGAGTTATCGATTACCCAATGCTGAGAGATCGTGATCATGCTCTGCGGAATTCCACTTTTGCTCACCGGAGAAGTCCTTCGTCAACTTGATGACATGGGGCACTCCGACACCCTCGTCGTCGCCGACGCGAACTTCCCGGCCCACCGCCTGTGCTCCACTGTCGCGGACCTGCCTGCCGCCTCGGCACCCGCGGTGGTCAGCGCAATCAGAGCTGTCTTCCCCCTCGACGAAGGGACGAGCGTCCAGCTGATGTCCACTCCGGACACGCATCGACTCCCCGTTCAGGAAGAGATTCTCGAGGCTGTCGATTGCTCGGACTGCTCGGTCGACTCCCTTGGGCGCACCGATTTCTATGAGGCCGCACGCGAGGCAGTCGTCATCATCCGTACTGGAGAGACCCGCCCATTCGGAAACGTGTTGCTCACCAAGGGCGTCGTTCCGCCCACTGCCACCACTGTGAAGGAGCAGAACAACGCATGATCACTCCGAATGCCCTCGACGCTGCGATGAATGCCTTCCGCACGGAAAGCGACGCCCTCACGGCCTCCGCCGATCGCTTGCGCGCCGAGCTCTCCCCCGCTCTCGAGATCCTGTCGAGCTGTCGTGGTCGCGTGATCGTCTCAGGCCTGGGAAAGTCCGGGCACGTCGGCGCGAAAATCGCCGCCACTCTCGCGTCGACCGGTACCCCCGCCCACTTCATTCATGCCGGCGAGGCCCTCCACGGAGACTCCGGCATGGCGTGCAGCGACGATGTCGCCCTGCTGATCTCGTACTCGGGCCGCACTGCAGAGGTCTGCCAGTTCGCCCGAATGCTCCGCGAGCGCGGAATCCGGCTGATCGCCATGTCGCGCTCAGCCGACAGTCTTCTCGCACTCGTCGCCGACGTCCATCTCTCGATCGAGGTCGACCACGAGGCGGACCCGCTCGGCCTCGCGCCGACGGCATCGACCACGTTGACGCTCGCCATCGGCGATGCCCTCGCCGCAGGCCTGATGGAGAACCGGGGATTCACGCCCGCCGACTTCCGCCAATTCCACCCCGGCGGGTCACTCGGCGAACAGCTGGCCGGCACAGCAGAGGCCCACCGATGACCTCCAACGCCGGGACACCCCGAATCTGCGTCGTCGGATCCTTCATGATGGACCTCACGGTTCGAGCTTCCCGACGTCCCGCATCGGGAGAAACGCTTCAGGGAACAAGCTTTCAGGTCAGCCTCGGCGGCAAGGGATTCAACCAAGCAGTGGCGGCTCGGCGAGCCGGTGCCGATGTCTCCTTCGTCGGCATGGTCGGCACTGACGAGTTCGGAGATCGTTTCCTGGAGGGCCTCTCCCACGAGGGCATTGACGCCACGCATGTCATTCGCCGTCCAGGCACTGGTACCGGTGTCGGCCTCCCACTGGTCGAGGACGGCGGTCAGAACTCGATTGTCATCGTCCCCCGGGCCAATCTCGAACTCTCCGCGGCCGATGTGGCGACGGCTCGCGACGCCATCGAATCCTCCGACATCCTGCTCCTCCAGCTGGAGCTCGATCCCTCAACGGCCCTTGCTGCCGCCAGAATTGCCCATGCAGCCGGTCGAACGGTCATCCTCAATCCGGCGCCCTTCGCGCCACTCGACCCGGAGCTCCTCGCGACCGTCGACGTCCTCGTTCCCAACGAGGGCGAAGCACGATCGCTCGCTGGCCGCGGGCCCTTCGACAACGCCCTCCCGGCAGATCCCGACGGTTCTGTCGGCCCTGATGCCTTCCCCCGCGACTCCGCTGATGTCGTCCCCTTCCTCAGACGCGACTTTCACGGCGACCTCGTCATCACGCTGGGATCCGACGGAGTCCTCGTCGCCCCCAGCAGCGGAGAGGATCCGGTCCATCTTCCGGCCGTCGAGGCGCCCGTTGTCGACACGGTCGGTGCAGGAGATGTCTTCTGTGGGGTGCTCGGCACCGGTATCGCCGGTGGGCTTCCCCTGGTCGAGGCCGCCCGGCGGGCAAACGCCGCAGCGGCGCTGGCTGTGGGCAATCCCGGCGGCGCCGACGCTGCGCCCACTCGCGAACAGATCGAGGCCCTGGAGTCGAGATCCCCGTCCCCCTCAGCCCCTGATGACCGCGTGCCCAGCAACTCGGGTCTCACCTTCTGAGGTGGTCTGCTCGCACCGCCGCGTCCTTCAGATGGACGCCCCCAGCTCAGGCCCACACAGGCCACTGCCGTTACCATCCCCCCATGAGACTCCTTCGCAGACTCATCCTCGCTCTGGTCGTTCTCGTTGTCCTGGTCGGGGTGGGCGATCGAGCGACCGTCTGGGTGTTGGACCGCCAGATCAGCGCGTCCATCGCAACGCTGCCGGGGGTTCCCACGGACCAGAAGAACCCGGCGTCCGTCTCGATCCGCGACGTCCCCATTCTCACCAGCTTGGTTGATGGCCGACTTCGCTCGGTCCACGTCACGCTGAGCGGTGTCGATCTCACCACCCGCGGAACAGCCCTCCACCTCGGCAATGCCGTTACCGACCTCGAGGACGTGACGACGTCCGAGCCCCATGTCGCCGCGAGTCTCCAGGCCTCGGTCACAATCAGCGAACAAGACCTCTCCGACTTCGCGACAGCAGCCGGGCTCTCGGGGACGCTCGGCATCGACCAGGGAGCCATCACTGTGTCGACGACCGTCCTCGGGCAATCCGTCAGCATCGGATTCTCACCAGCCGTCTCCGAGGCTGGACGCGGCTTCGAGCTGACTCCGGCGTCGGCCCAGGTGGCGGGGACGACTGTCAGTCTGGACAGTCTGTCCGCGCTGGGGGTCACGATTCCGTCGATCTCCGTTCCACTGGACGAGCTGCCGACCGGTCTCACACTGACATCGGTCGCCGCCGCGGACGGAGGACTCGATCTCAGCTTCGTCGGAACCGATGTCAACGTGTCCTCCCTGCAGACCGCATCCTGACCGAACCCCGTGCGCCCCGCCACGTCGCGACGCACACTTCCCAGTCCGATCGAGTCCACCGGATGCTGACCAGCCTGGCTCAAGTTGTCGGCACTCTCATGCGACAAGCGATGGACTCAGTCCCCGGCAGCCGCATCTCGCGGGAGTTCTGCGCTCGCGCAACCACCCGCACACACACGTCGACGCCGGGAGAGGGAATCGGGTTCCGCTCTCCCGGCGTCGATGCTCACTCCGGTGCGATCACCTCACGCGGGCCAGAAGCCCACCGGCAACCGACAGCGAGATCCATCAGGATTCCTGCGCGCCACCCTCGATGGTGTGGGCCGAGCTGTCGCCAGTCGTGCCGGCGTCAACAGCGACCGAGATCTTGCGGGGCTTCGCAGTCTCGGCGACCGGGATCGTCAGAGTCAGGACGCCGTCGCGGTAGGCCGCAGAGATCGCATCGAGCGAGACTCCGTCGCCCAACGTCAGCTGGCGGGCGAAGGTTCCGGCGGGACGCTCGCGCGTCAGCCACTGAAGATCGTCACCGGTGACGCCAGCGCGCTCGGCGCGCACTGTCAGGGTGCGGTCCTCAACATCGATGTCGATCGAGCTGGGGTCGACTCCGGGCAGGTCCATCTTCGCACTGAAGCTGTCACCGTCTCTGTAGAGATCCAACGGCATGGCCGGGCTGGTCGGGGCCTGGCGCATCACCGAGTTGAAGACGCGATCCATCTCACGGAAGGGGTCGTAACGAGTAGCCATCATGATCATCTCCGAAAATTGCCGATCCGAATCCTCCGGATCGTCCCCCGTGCGGGGGCCTCTGTCTGAACACATTCAGTGTCACGCGGAGTCCTCCTGGACGCAAGCAAAGTTGAGCCTCGTTCACTCAAGGCTGAAACTTGAGCGAACCACGCTCAAGGCCGTGCGTGTAGGGATCTCCGATGACCGCAGAATCACAGCGTTCAGCCCGTACACTCCGTGAGACGGGCCGAATCGCCGCGGGACGCGCGCGATAGCCTCTCCACATGTCTGGACTCAAAGATCTCGACGAGGCTCTCGCGTCCCTGGACGCCACGCCTCAGGGGACCTACGTATTTGCCACTGTTCCCGCGGTACCCGAGGGGATCACTCCCTTCGCCGTCATCCGGGAGGACGAGGGCGTCACCGTCGTCGTCAGCGAACAGGAGGCACGCGACGCAGGCCTTCCCCTGGATGAGACCTTCGCACGTATCACCCTCGGCGTGCACTCGGCACTCGACTCCATCGGGCTGACCGCGACCATCTCCCAGACCCTGGCGAGCAGGTCGATCTCCTGCAATGTCATCGCCGGATACTTCCACGACCATCTCTTCGTCCAGGCCGACCGAGCCACCGAGGCCTCGGCCCTCCTGGACAGCCTGGCCCGCCAGGCGAAGGGCTGGCTGCCCTCGTCCTGATCGGGACCAGCGTGGCGACCGCCGTCGGTCGTCACTACCGATTCAGCGCTTCGTTCCCCGCAAGTACTGGCTGGGCAGAGCTGGCTCTTCCCGCAGTCGCGCCCGCCATGCCACCGGGGCCATCGGGTCCGTCAACAGCACACGCGCAATCTCGATCACGTCGGCATCCTCATCGACAAGGATCTGCTCGGCTTGTTCGGCGCTGAGGATCAAACCGCACGCGGCAACCGGGGCGGGTGTGCCCGCATCCACGAGCGCACGACGCACCGCGCGGGCCGCGAAGACCTGGTAGCCCGGCCCGGATCCGATCCGCGCATCGGAGACATTGCCGCCGGTCGACACGTTGATCATGTCAGCGCCGTCGGCCACGAGCTCGGGCACCAACCTCTCCGACTCAGCCAGGGTCCACCCAGGGCGCCCGTCCTCGAGATACTCCTGGGTCCAGTCGGTGGCGGAGATCCGCACGAGGAGCGGGGCATCCCCGATCTCGGCACGCACCGCGCGCACGACCTCGCGTGCCAGCCGCGTGCGGCCCACGAAGTCCCCACCCCACCGATCGGTGCGGTGGTTGGACGCCGGGGAGAAGAACTGGTGGATCAGGTAGCCATGAGCGGCGTGGATCTGGACGCCGTCGAAACCGGCCTCAAGCGCACGGCGAGCCGCCTGTGCGAACGCCGCGATGATCCCGTGGAGGTCCTCCTCGGTCAGCTCCCGCGGCACGGCAGAACGGGCGTCGAAAGGGATCGCCGAGGGCGCCGCGATCTGCCAGCCGCCCTCCTCGGCGGTGGCGGGACCTGGCTCCTTCCACCCTGCGCGCGTGCTTGCTTTCCGCCCGGCGTGGATCAGCTGGATGAAGGCGGCGGCCCCGCCCTCGTGGATGAGAGTGGCCAGGCGTGCGAAGGAAGGGATCTGGGCGTCGTCATGCAGGGACAGACAATTGACGGAGATTCGGCCCTCCTTCTGGACGCCCGTCGCTTCGACGATGACCGCTCCGACGCCGCCGACGGCGCGCGCCCCATAGTGGACCCGATGCCAGTCTGTGGGCCGACCGAGCTCGGGACCCACAGCGGCCGCGGAATACTGGCACATCGGCGGCATCCACAGGCGATTGCGGACCTCGAGAGAACCGACAGTGACCGGCTGGAACAGGCGAGAGCGTGGCATGACATCAGCCTAAGCCTCGGGGCGAATACAGTGACAGTCATGGCAAAGGAGCACTCCCTTCATCGAGACAACGCGATCGTTCGCCTCGCCGATGGCACGGTCAAGCAGAAGAATCTGTTGACGGGGACGGAAGTCTGGACGGTTCCCGGGCGTGGTCATCGCCCGTTGTCCGTCCATCCCGGGGACGCGCATCCTCTGAATCCGGCCGAGGACGGCCTGCACTGCGACTTCTGCCACCGTCGTTATCTGGAGACTCCCCCGGAGAAGGCTCGACTGGTGCGCAACGAGGACGGGACCTGGCGGGAGCTGCGCTCCTTGACCGCCGACGAGTTGGGCGCAACGACCGCGGAATTCCGTCGAATCCCGAATCTTTTCGAGATCGTCTCCTACACGTACTGGAACCTCAACCACGGGCATGTCCCGTCCGAGGCCGAACACCGCCGGATGGCCGAGTACCTGTCCTCGGACACCGGCTACGACCACGTCATGCGGGTCGTGCGCTCGCGTCTGGCCGCCAGCGGGCTCACGGCCGCGGAGATTGACGCAATGAGTGACTCGGAGTTCCTTCAGCAGGCCAACGGCTTCTTCTCCGGGGGGCACGACGTGATCGTCGCTCGACGACACTTCGTCGACGGCGCCACCGACGATACCCAATTGGCAGGCTCGGGCACGCTGACTCCCGAGGAGCACTTCCGCTACCTGGACTTCACCGCCCGGGCTATGGCCGACCTGTACGGCCTGGACCCAGCGGTCCGCTACGTCGCGGCCTTCCAGAACTGGTTGAAGCCTGCGGGAGCGTCCTTCGACCACCTCCACAAGCAACTGGTCGCCATCGACGAGCACTCCGTCCAGACGGAAGCCGAGCTGACGCGGCTGCGAACGGACCCTGACCTCTACGACGACATCCTCACCGTGGCGGTCACCCGTCAGCTCGTCATTGCCCGCAACGAGCATGCCGTCGCAATGGCCGGATTCGGCCACCGCTACCCCACGGTCGCGATCTGGCCGCTGCACGCCCCGGCGAACCCCTGGGACGTCGACGAGGAACGGATGCGTGGTGTCTCCGACATTCTCCATGCTGTCCACGCCGCGACGGGCATCGACGTTCCCTGCAACGAGGAGTGGTACCACCGTCCTCCCGACGTCGTGACGCCAATGCGGTGGAGGATCCTCCTGAAGTGGCGGATCTCGACGGTCGCCGGCTTTGAGGGCGGCACACGGATCTACCTCAACACGATGGATCCCTGGGCGGTGCGGGACCGGATTCTCCCCCGGCTGAGGGAGCTGCGCGACCAGGGCGCGATTGCCCCGATGCTCATCGGGGAGGAGTGCCACATTGACCCCGACGCCCTGCGTGACTGAACCCCGGTGGTCGAGGACCCGAAGGCTCACTCCCGACGTTCTGGACCCGCCCTCATCGGGCGCGCCCCGGCTCACATGGGTGCGATCGCGGTGCTCCAGGCGCTCAGCCAGTCGGTCGTGCGTGCGAGGTCGGACTCCGAGACGCTGACGGCCTGGTCCGAGGGCGTGGCGAACCAGGCGACCGGGGTGTCGTCTGCGGCCGAGGCATCCATCGGCATCACGATGGCCGCGTCTGCGAGACCCTGCTGGGCGACCGATCCGGTCAGGTAGGCAAGCAGGGATTCCGCGCCGTCGGCGTTGGCTGGATCGACGGTCGCGGCAGCAAAGATCTCTCGGTCCAGACACGTCGATCCCACGGCGGCCGAGATCGACTGGGCCCCGGTGTTGTCGAGGGTCGTCGCCGCCGTCATCGCCCGGGTGACCAGCAAAGGACGCGTCCCTGTCGTCGAGGTCGCCGTCCAGGCGGACACCGCAGAATCGGAGGCAGCGACCTCGGCTCCACGACCGATCAGATCCGTCCACCAGGCGGCCGCCCCCTCGCCTTCGGCCGTGGCACTGGCCTGGACGAAGGACCGGCCCTCGACCGTCGTCGTGGGATCGGGGATCTCGAGCAGCTTGGCGAACGTGTCACTCGCCAGTTCCGCGAAGGACGTGGGCGCGGTGAGGTTGTTCGCCGCGAACCACTGCATGTCCGCCATCACACAGATGTCATCACGCCCGACCGCAACAGCGCCGGGCGCACTCTGCAGAGCCGTTCCATCAGCGGTCGTCGTGTCCTCCGGCACCCCGTCAGTCAGGACGCCCGCCGAGGTCGCCGCGAGCGCGTCAGTTGCGTCCAGCCCGAGAACGACGTCCGCTCTCGTTCCCTCCGGGCCACCGGAGGCCAGTTGATCAAGCGGAACCTCGACCTGGGTCAGCGAAAAGCCCGTCGTCCGGTGGAAATCGTCTGCCACGCTGTCTGGCAGACGTTCTCCGGTCGGTATCAGCAACGTCACCGTGCCTGAACCAGTCCGCGGAGCGGAACCGGACCACGACTGCGGCTGCTCGGTCGTCGCGCTGGCGGTCCCATGGTCGATCGGCGTGGAGAACGGATCTGATCCCGGTTGGGCTGTGGGATCCACGGAGGCGGAGCAGCCCGCCACCAGGACCGCAGTCGCGGCACACCAACCCCATCCCCACCTCGAGCGAGTCACGCGGGTCCTCCGTCCTGTCTCCGCCACCCTATCGGCCGATCGCCCCGCGCCCGCATGCGGCGCGCCCCGCAATCGTGCGGCATGATGGGACGGGGCGCCGGGAATGGCCCGGGCCACAACACGAGGATGGCGCCATGGACATCGGGTGGAAACTGGCCAGTACGGGAGCCGCCGCTGCCGCGGCACTCATTGCCGGAAAGGCCGCCACGGTGGGCTGGAAGCTGATCACGGGCAACGATGCCCCCTCCGATGACGATGACGATGTCCAGCTGATCCAACTCCTGGCATTCTCCGCCGCCTCCGCCATCGTGGTCAGCCTGGCCCAGCGCTTCACGATGCGCGGCGCCAAACGCATCTACGCCAAGAGGGGCCACTCCGCCGCAGCGACCGAGGCCTGAGCGCGAACCTTTCACTGCGGGGCAGCGAGGCGGGTTCTTCCCACAGCGCGGCAATTCTTGAGCCGCGCTGTGGGAAGAACCCGCCTCTTGCTCATCAGTCTGAAGTCGGAGTTCCGACGCCCAACCACAGGACAGACGAAGGAACATGCCTCCCCATTACCCTGACCTGCGGATCAGGCGTCGAGGTCGGACGCCACCATCTCGGCGATCTTGTCGAGGGCCTCGGGGTCATCCGATTCGACGACGACCTCCGCCCCGTGCTCGGCTCCCAGCGTCATGATCATCATGACGGAAGAGGCGTCGATCGGGTCCTCATCGGCGACACTGAGGAAGACGTCCGCGTCGAGATCGCTGGCGGCGGAAGCGATGAGCGCGGCGGGACGGGCGTGCAACCCAACCTTCGATCCAACGGTGACGGTGCGAGTGGCCATATTCGGTCTCCTTTTGTGTGATCCATCCGCTCTCGAACGGGTGACGTGTGAACTCTAGCGGCACGCAGCTCTGACGAGCGCATTCATCTGGAGGCTCAGACGGCGGCCGCCTCAGCGGACTGCCGCCTCTCGGCGCGTGCCGACCTCGTGCGGGACGCATGGCCCTTGAGCGCCGTGACGATCAGTGCCGACACAATGGTCCCCGCGACGATCGAGGCGACGTAGCCCCAGATCGGATCGATCGCGAAGAGGACGAAGATGCCGCCGTGCGGGGCCTTCGATCCGACACCGAACGCCATCGACAGAGCACCCGTGACGGCACCTCCGGCCATCATTGAGGGGATGACGCGCAGGGGATCCGCTGCCGCGAAGGGGATCGCGCCCTCGGAGATGAAAGCCGCACCGAGAAGCCAGGCGGTCGTTCCGTTCTCGCGCTCAGCCTGGGTGTAGAGCTTCGGACGCACGGCCGTGGACAAAGCCATCGCCAGAGGAGGGACCATGCCAGCGGCCATGACGGCCGCCATGATCTCCCACGAGGCCTGCGTCCCGGCCGACAGCCCAGCCGTCGCGAAGAGATAGGCGGCCTTGTTGACGGGTCCGCCGAGGTCGAAGCACATCATCAGACCCAGGACGATACCGAGCAGGATCGCCGAGGCCCCGGACATCCCCGTCAGCCACGTCTGCAGACCAGTCATCACCGCGGCAAGTGGCCGCCCGAGGACCAGCAGCATGAGCGCCCCGACGATCAAGGTCGTCACGAGCGGGATGATGACCACCGGCATCAGGCCTGCCAGCCAGCGCGGGGGCCGGAACGACGCGAGCCAAGCGGCAATCAGCCCAGCGAGGATGCCGGTGACGAGGCCGCCGATGAATCCGGCGCCGATCGACACGGAGACTGCTCCTCCGACGAATCCAGGGGCGATCCCGGGACGCCCGGCCAGGCCGAACGCGATGTAGCCGGACAGCGCGGAAACCAGGAATCCCATCGCCAGGCTGCCGAGCGTGGCCAGGACCGCCCCGAGGTAGAGCGCGAGCCCCGCCCGGTCGGTCAGCATGTCGATGCCGTTCTGCTGATATGTCTGGGCATCGGGCAGGTTCCACAGGGAGAACTTTGTCGCCACGTTCGACGCCACGAAGGAGACGTCGTAGCCGCCGACGAGGAACCCGAGGGCGGTGAGCAGTCCGCCGGCGGCCACGAACGGAATCATGTAGGAGACCCCGGTCATCACGGCCTGCTGGATCCGCTTGCTCCATCCGCCCTGCGAGCCACCGCTGGGGACGCCTCCGGAGGAATCCTCGCCGGATCCCGTCTTCGCCACGCGCGTGGCCTATGGATCCGAGATCGCCGCGACGGCCTCGGCGATCATCTCCGGAGCCGAGGAGATCGCCCTGTTGGTCCCCGCCTCGATGACGGGGAGCCCGGCGAAACGCTCACGACCTGAGATGTTGACGTCCGCGGCGATGATCAGTCCCTGGGCACGGGCGATCGTCGCTGCGTCGAAGGGATCGATGCCGCCGGAGCCCTGGGTCTCGACGTGGAGTTCCACGCCGCGGCCGGCCGCCGCTTGCTCGAGGCTCTCTGCCGCCATGTAGGTGTGGGCGATGCCGGTCGGGCAGGAGGTGATCGCCAGCAGGACGGAAGCGGGAGCACTCGTTCCGTCGGCCGCCGGTGCCGCGGTGGCGGCAGCCACGCCCGTCGAGGCCGCTGTCGAGGTCGAGGCACCCGCCGGAGCTGGAGCGGAAGCCTGCGAGACGACGCCCGAGATCAGGTCGGCAGCATCCTCCGGCGTCGCCGCGGCGCGCAGAGACGCGACGAAGTCGCCCTTGACCAGTGCGCGGGAGAGCTTCGCCAAGAGCTTCATGTGCTCCGAGCCCGACTCCTCGGGTGCGGCGATTCCAATGATGAGGTCGGCCGGGCCGCCCGCGTCACCGAAGTCGACGGGCGTCGACAAACGGATCAGTCCGAGCGATGCCTCGTGTACGGCTGTGGTGCGGCAGTGCGGGATCGCGATGCCGCCGGGCATACCGGTGGCGAACTGGGCCTCGCGGGCCTCGAAAGCGGCGAGCAGACCGTCGCGGTCGGCTCGTCCGGTGGATGCGACGAGGTCGGCCATGGCAGCGATGACTGCGTGCTTGTCACCGGAAACATCCACGTCGAGCTCGACGAGCTCGGGGATGATGAGTGATGGGGACATCGATGTGCCTCTCTGAGGAATCCCGGCAGCGCCGGGGGTCGGTGGAATTCAGGGGGTGGTCACAGCTCGACGACGTCACCGACGTCGGGCTGGACCTGGTGGCGTGCCGGGATCGTGGTTCCCGGCAGTGAGACGGCGACGGCGCCGTAGGCGACGGCCAGTGCGAGCCGTTCGGGGGGCAACTCCCCCGAGGCTCGTGCGATGAGGTAGCCGGCGACGGCCGAGTCACCGGCGCCGACCGTGGAGACGACTGGAGTGTGGGGCGACGGGGCAAACCACGCGCCCTCCCCGGTGACGAGAACGGCACCGGCCCCTCCCAGTGTGACGAGGACCTCGCCGACCCCGGCCTCGTGCAGCCCGCAGGCGGCCTCGAGGATCCCGTCGAGATCCCCGGATGCTGCGGCTGTCTCCATCTGGGCACCGTCGCGACCGGTGATCTGTCCAAGCTCCTCCGCGTTCGGTTTGAGGAAGTCCGGGGCGGAGTCCGGCCCGGCTGCGGCCAAGGCGGCCAGCGGGCGATCCGAGGTGTCCACACCGATCCAGGCACCCTTGTCCCGCAGGCGCCGGACCAGTCGGGCGTACTCGTCAACAGGGATCCCGGGCGCGAGCGAACCGGACAGCATGACGGTCCCCCCCGGCTCGACGACCTCAACGAGGGCGTCCTCCAGCGCCGCGACATCGACCGCTGAGAGCACAGCGCCGGGCTCGTTGATCTTCGTCGTCACAGCGGGCGCGGACAGGATGGTGAGGTTGGTGCGCACCCTCCCCTGTGAGGGGGTGGACCGGTGGCGAAGATCCTCGGCGTCCAGCAGGTCGAGAAGCAGATCGGCCTCGCGAGCGGGGAAGACGGCGAGAGCGTTGAGGCCCGCCCCCCGCAGCCCGAGCGCGACGTTGATCCCCTTGCCTCCCGGACCGGTCCGGTCGGAGACGATGCGATGGACGCCTCCGGGCACCAGCTCGCCCCCGAGGGTGATGGTGCGGTCCAGGGACGGATTGGCGGTGAGAGTGACGATCATGCGCGGACGACCTCAATCCCGGATTCCTCGAAGAGATGGACGGGGGAGTCGGACAGTCCTCGGTCGGTGACCAGGACGTCGATGTCGGAGAGCTCGGCGAAGACAACGAACTGCGTGACGTCGATCTTGGAGGAGTCAGCGAGCATGACTCGGCGACCAGCTCCGGCGACCATGGCCGACTTGGCTGCGGCCTCATCGGGGTCAGGCGTCGTGAATCCATCGGGGCCCATGCCGTTGCATCCGAGCACGGCGACATCGGGATGGAGACGGGTTAGGGCCCGCACCGTGTCGACGCCGACGGCGGCGTACGTGAGACCGCGCAGGTGACCCGGCAGAAGCTCGACCCCCGCCGTGTCGATGCCAAGTGCGGCCTCGGCCACGGCCAGAGCGTTGGTGACGACTCTCAGCCCCTTCCCGTCCAGGTGGGGAACGATCTCGACGGTCGTCGATCCGGCATCGACGATGACGCTGGCATTGGGGGTGTTTGGCAGGAAGCGGGAAGCAGCCAGCGCGATGCGCCGTTTCGAGTCAGTGTTCGTCGCCAGCCGTGTGGGCAGATCCGGCTCCACGTCCTCGGTGCGCCGCGGAATTGCCCCGCCGTGGACCCGGGTCACGAGTCCGAGACGGTCGAGCGCATCGAGGTCGCGCCGGATCGTCTCCATCGTGACGTCGAAGCGCTGGGAGAGGTCGGAGACGGCGACGCGCCCGTCCTCGCGCAGAGCGGTGAGAATCTCCTGTTGCCGTTCCTCTGCGTACATGCGACCCTCCACTTCGTCGTCGACGGGTGAGGCTCGGCCGGACGGACACCGGCTGCGGCTCCGTCGACGTGGGACGTTCAACGTCGAGCTCTCGTCTCATACAAACCACATGATACATATCAAAACCACACAATGCCAATGTTGTTTATTGGAGGCTCTGTGGGGCAGGTCGCAAGCGCCCACACGCCGCCGATCCCATCTCCGCAATAGGCTGGGTCAGACTCGTCGACGAGGAGGGACCCATGACCGACATGACCGAATCCGCGAATCTCGCGTCAGGTGCCGAGACAGGCACCGCGTCACAGGACACCACCATTGTTTACGGGACCCCGGTGGTGCCGGGCGTCGCGTGGGCGCCAGCAGCGTGGACGCACCGCCCACCGCTTCCCCCCGCAACCGCCCCCGAAGTGCCCGACAATGAGCGCGAGGACGAGGTCACCCGATTCGAGGCCGCGACGCAGGCAGTCGCCGACGGGCTTTTCGACAGAGCCTCCCGGGCCGAGGGGCACGCCTCCGAGGTCCTCGGTGTCACGGCTTCGCTCGCCACCGACAAGGCCTGGAAGAAAGAGACCGTCCGCGCCATCCGTCGCGGGATCCCCGCCATCCAGGCGACGATGGCCGCCACCGAGAAGTTCGTCGCCCTCTTCGAGAAGGCCGGCGGCCTGATGGCCGAGCGCACAACGGACCTGCGCGATGTCCGCGACCGCGCCATCGCCCACCTCCAGGGCCAACCCGAGCCCGGCATCCCGGTCGTCGACCATCCGGTCGTCCTCCTGGCCGACGATCTCTCCCCCGCCGACACGGCGGGCCTGAACCCGGCGCACTACGTCGCGATCGCCACCGAGGTCGGGGGACCGACCTCGCACACCTCGATCATCGCCCGCCAGCTCGGCATCCCCTGTATTGTGGCCGCCCGAGAACTCAGCACGATCCCCGAGGGAGCCCCCGTCCTCCTCGATGCCCATGCGGGATCCCTGACCCTAGGCGTGCCGGAGGCCGAGGCACGCACCGCCGTCGAGGACGATGCGAGACGTGTGGCCCTGATCCGCGAATGGCGCGGCCCCGGTCGCACGGCCGACGGCGTTCCCCAGCAGTTGCTCGCCAACGTCCAGGACGGGGCGACCGCCGAGGCCGGAGCTGCCGGCCAGGCCGAAGGAGTCGGCTTGTTCCGCACGGAGCTGCTCTTCCTGGGCACGCCCACCGAGCCAGACGTCCAGACCCAGGCCGCCGCCTATGAGCCGGTCTTCGCCGCCTTCCCACATTCCAAGGTCGTCGTCCGCACACTCGACGCGGGATCCGACAAACCGGTTCCCTTCGCGACGCTATCCGAGGAGTTCAACCCGGCGCTCGGTGTGCGCGGGATCCGCACGACGGGACACAACCCGGAACTGCTGCCTCGCCAGCTCGACGCGATCGCCGAGGCCGCCACGCGCCAGTCCGGCACCGACGTGTGGGTGATGGCCCCGATGGTCTCGACGATTCCCGAGGCCGAGTGGTTCGTCGACCTGGTCCACGATCGCGGGCTCAAGGCCGGGATCATGATCGAGGTTCCCTCGGCCGTGATCCTCATCGACCAGTTCCTCGACATCGTCGACTTCGTCTCGATCGGCACGAACGACCTCACGCAGTACACGATGGCTGCCGACAGAATGTCCCCACATCTGGCCGAGTACACCGATCCGTGGCAGCCCGCGGTGCTGGCGTTGATCAACCGAACGGCCCAAGCGGGCGTGCGGTTGGGCAAGCCGGTCGGAATCTGCGGCGAGGCGGCAGCCGATCCGTTGCTCGCCGCCGCCATGACCGGCATGGGAGTGACCTCCCTGTCAATGGCGACCAACGCCATTCCGGCCGTCGGCGCCCAGCTCTCCCAGGTCACTCGGGCCCAGTGCGAGGCAGCGGCCGCCGCCATCGTCGGGTCCCGCGATGCCGGTGACGCCCGCGCTCGGGCCCGGAAGACCCTCGGAGTCGACTGAGACCGCCGGATATCGCCGGCTCGCCCGTCCCGGTGACCACCACGCCCATCGGTCGATCCCTCTCAGCCCCGACGCCGAAGACCGTTCCCGGCAACGCCATCGCTGTCCACGGCGTGAGGTCTGCCGCCAGGAACACCAGACGCGGGACGGGCATGTCCGCATCCAGTCGAGGCTTCCCTCGGTCCGTTCCTGAGCGACCCATTGAGGGGTCATCGCCAGACCGAGCATGACGAGAGAGATCGTCGGCGCACCCGTCTTCAGGTAGAGCCCAGTTGCCCGCTCCGTCGAACCGATGAGCAGCCCATACCCGATGACCGTGGCGACTGCGAGCATCGTCTGGATGACGATGATCAACGGGATCGTCTGGGCCGAGCGTCTCATCTGCCACTGGATGAGCACCGCCAGCTGGCGCATCACGCGTTGAACGGCCGCGAACGGCCGAGGGGGCATCCGTCCCGGCGTCAGCAGAACGAATCCCGGCGCTGTCCCACGAGAGGCCGTTCCGCGAAGGACAGCCGATCCGCCAGCAGCCTCGGAAACCTCCCGATCACGCTCCCGCGCCAGGTGCTCGGCCGCGAGTTCCCCTTCCAGACCGTTCATGCTGTGGCCCCCTGATACCGATCGTCGTCGGAATCGACCAAGCCGAGGTAGACGTCCCTCCAGGGACATCGGGGACAGTTCGTAGCGCTCAATCCGTCTGGCGGCCAATTCCCCGGAGGCCCATCGGATGGCCTCGACCACGCGGTCGGCCGGGATCGCCAGCGTCGAGCGCACCGCGTCGCGCGTCGAGGGAGCCACCCGCTCGGCCACCGCACGTCGGCGCCGGGCGGAGCAGACCAACGATCTGATTGACCACGGTCGACTTGCCGACTCCGGCGCCGCCCGCGGTGGAAAGCGCGGCGATGCGTCCGGTCACGACGGAGACTCCGACAGCATTGGCTCCGCCACTCGCGCACTGGCCGACGCGGTCAGTCTGCTCACACGGTCGATCACCGAGGGCGTCCATGCGGTGACGGATGACGTGTCATCCCAGCTCACTGAGTCGCTGCGGGAGGCCTCGGCGACTCTCGCCGAGGCCTCGTCAACGGTGGCGCGCACCTCAATGGAGAAGGAGCGAAAGGTCCGCGCCGACAGGACACGGGAGAAGATCCTCGCCTCGGTCCGCACCCTCTTCGCGGCGCGCGGATATGAAGGCGCTTCGGTCGCCGACATTGCGAAGGATGCTGGGTTCACCAAGGGCGCGTTGGATGCGAGCCTCGACTCCAAAGAGGCTCTCTTCCTCACCATCGCCCGCCAACTCAGCGATGAGAACTCACAGTGGATAGCTGGGCACTCGAAGCTCGACGTCTCCCAGGCGATCGACTCCCTGTTTTCCGACGAGGACTCGGCACAGCGCGCGCTCCTCAGTCTGGAAACATGGATCTACGCCGTTCGCCACCCCGAGGCCCGCGAGGAACTCAACGCGGAATGGACGCACACGCTCACCGAGCTCGCGACCGTCATCGCCCACGACGATCATCGTGCCGACGCGAACCAGAGCGATGTCGACACGGCGTTCGGCCTGGTCACGGTCGAAGTCATCGCACAGGTCATGGCAACGGCCCTCGGACCGGACGAGGTCGCTCCTCTGTCGAAGCGACTGACGCACCGGCTGCTGGACCGGAGCTGACCGAAGGCCACCGCAATCAGAGATCTTTCCCGAAGCAAATGCTCCACTGGTCATCGATGTACGAGCCATACGGCAGAATCCGGGTCCACCCGGACTTCTCGTAGAGCACGATCGCCTCGGGTTGGCGAGTTCCCGTGGAGAGCCGCAGATCCCCCCATCCCTCATCCCGCGCGATGCCCTCGAGCCTCGATAAGACTGCCCGGACACACCCCCGGCCTCGGGCATCGGAACGGGTGAACAGGCGCTTGATCTCGCCGACTCCGTCGAGCTCCGTCGGCTGGATCGCCCCGCAGGCACACGCGCGCCCCTCGATGACGATGTCCACGTCGCGCACGGTAGCAGGACGCCGAGTTACCGGACCATGCGGATCAGCCAGACACACGTATCGGGATCGGCCCGCAGAGTTCCATCTGCCGCGAGGCCGAGTTCCTCGCGAGCCGACCGCGCCATCGGGCCTCGCGCTCGTCCGCCCCGATCGACTCCAGGTAAGAATCCGACACGAGCCCGCGATACGCCTCACGTCGACAATCCGTCTGGAAGCGGGCGATCGCCGTGACGTCCTCCGGTGTCGCATCCCGCAGCAAGGCTTCTCCGCCCATGGCCCGAGCATCCGGCGAGGGCACCTCACTACAGTTCGACCACCGGGAGGTAGGGGGCGAGGTCCGTGCGCAAGCCGGACGCCTCGACCTTGCCCGCGGATTCGGCCTCGTCCCACGCGAGGTCGCCGACGACGAGGGCGAGCCACGTCGTCATGTCGGTCTCAATGACGGCGGGTGGTGTGCCGCGCCGGTGGACCGTCCCACGCAGAATCTGGACGGCTCCGGCGGGCGGAACCCGGACCTCGACGGATCGACCGGGGTGCAGCTCACCGAGTTCCTCCAGGCCGAACCGCACTGCCATCAGCGTGGTCTGGTGCGAGGTGCCCTCGGGATCGTCATGCCAGGCGCGCAGTGCGCGCATCCCGTCCTGTGGATCGATCCGTCGTTTCGGCACGAGGCCCATGGTAAGCGAAGGCACGAACGAGGACGGATTCCCGCATTGGGGACGGCCTGCGCCCTCGGATCAGGCGCCTCTCTCGCCCGAGGCCGACGCGCCCTTGCCATCGTTTCACTAACTCTCATCGCCCGCGCGCAGCGAACGGTCGACCAGAGTGAAGGCCAGCAATACAAGGGCGACCACCGCGACCGCGATGCCGAGCTCGTGCAGGCCCGGATCGTCGGGGCTGTCGGGGAAGACGATGCCGATCGCCGCCGACGAGAAGATCGACCCGAGGAAGATCGCCGTGCGCGACAGACCCAAGGCCGTCCCGACTTCGCGAGGAGGCGCCTGCCGGTAGGCGGCCTGCTGGTTGGCGACCGCTGCCAGACCCTGCGGGATCCCGAAGAGGACCGCCGTCAGCACCAGTGCCCAGGCGGGGCTGGTCGCGTGCAGGAACACCAGCCCGACACCACCGATCGCGAAGAGAACACCCACCCAGATCAGCGGTCGACGCACGTCGATCATGCGAGCGATGACGATACCGGCGAACATCGCGAACAGGGCGCTCGGCATCTGGATGAGTCCCGCCTGCAACGCATCGAACCCCGCCGATCCCTGCACCCACTGGCTGAATCCGTACATCATCGTGTACGCACCGAAATACGACAGCAACAGGCGGACGTACGTCCGGCGCAACGCGGCGTTGCGCCGGAGCATGCGCACGTCGATGAACGGAGTCTCGCGGTCGCGCTCCCAGAGAAACAGGACCGCCGTGCCCACGATGAAGAAGCCGAGCATCCAGATCGTGGTCCAGTGCATGTCAAGGAGGAAGAACAACAGGGCCGACAGCGCGAGGGCGAAGATGATGATCCCGATGACGTCGATCTCGGCGAGGACGCCGTGCTTCGGCCGCCTCGGTGAGGGCCGGGTCGCGTCGGTCGGCACCCACAGCGCCGTCATCACGGCAGCAACGAGGGCGAGCGGCACATTGACCAGGAAGATCGATTCCCATCCGGCCCACGACACGAGGAAGCCGCCGATGACAGGTCCGATCGCGATCGTCGCCTGCGCCGCGATCGACAGTGCGGAGATCAACGAGGCCGGGGCCGCGCGTCCTTGGCGCTCGGCCTGGTCATGGATGAGGGCGACTGCGGCCGGGTAGGCGGCCGAGGTGCCGACCCCGATGAGGATCCGAGAAAGGAGCACGCCCTCAAAGGTGTGCCACAGCACGGGGAGCAACCCGGCCATGGCGACGACGATCAGACCGAAGAGATAGATGCGTCGCGGGCCGACGACATCCGCCAGTTTGCCCATCGTCGGTTGGGCGATCGCGCTGGCCAAGTACAGTCCGGCGACGAGCCAGACGACCATCGAGGTCGAGACACCGAGGTCCGTGCTGATCGGGACCAGGGCGATGGCGATCATGCCTGAGTTGATCGGGTTGAGCACCGGGCCGATGAGGATGGGGGCGACGAAACGCCATCCGTAGGACGGTTCTTTTCCGATCGGCACGACTCACCACGTTACTCCTCAACGTCGAGACAAATCTGTGAGGGGCGAGGGGCGGTTGAATCCCAGTCAGGTGGCCAGTGTGCCTCCGTGACGACCGGAGACGACACGGAGGCGTCATAGACCCGGACCCACCTCGGACGTATGCCGATGACGGCGAATCCGTCGACGAGTGCTCGCGACCCCGGGAACTGCGCGACGTATTCACTGCCAAGACGCTGGCGTTCGTTGTCCTCGACTGCCAGCGAGGCGAGTCCTTCAATCTGCACGCTGATGCTCCCAGACCCGACGACAAGGGCAACCCGGCTGTCACTGCGAAGATTCTCGATCTTTCGAAAGCTCACTGAGCTATCGACGATCAAGGTCCCGTCGTCCACTGCCGCAATACTGACGAACGCAGCTTCCGGTGCGCCTGCGCGCGAGACCGTGGCGAGAACGCCGCTCTTCTCCCTGCGGATGAACCGCGCGACGTCCACAGGGTCTCCCGGATCCACAGTCATGCGACGAATGCTAGAGCGAGATGTAGACCGCCCGCGCGAATGGCCACTGGGCACCCCGCACATTCATGACGGCCCGAGCCGCTTGACGGCGACTCGGGCAGCCTCGCGACCGGCATGGGTCGCCCCCGTCGTCGAGGCACTCGACCCATACCCGACCAGGAGCACGCGCGAATCCTTCGCGACGGTGACACGCCCGAGCATCCGGATCCCTCCCCCAGGCTCGCGCAGACGCAACGGCGCAAGATGCGTGATGGCATGGCGGAACCCGGTGTTCCAGAAGACCACGTCGACATCGACCCAGGTCGGCTCGGCGTAGGGCCGCCACGAATCCGGCTCGACCAGCTCATCAGCCCCCGACGGGCCCAGCCCGCCGGTCGGCCCGCGTCCGGGCTCAACCTCCCCTCGACTCGCCGTCGCGGCGGGCGAGAACTGCACGGCGCGCTCCCCCACGCGATCGAACATCCCACGACTGACGAGGACGCCCTCGGCGATCCCGCGCAGATAGTCCGGCCAGCGGGGGATCCCCGTCGTGCGCACGACCGATGCGGGCCGCTGCCCCTGCGAGGTCCGACGATCCACGGCGCGCTCGACCTCGATGCCCCAGATCTGGTCGAAGGTGACGTCGGTGAAGTTCGGGGGCCGCCGGGTCGCCCAGATCGTCTCAGTGACCGGCGCCAGCTGGAGCAGGAACTGGACCGCGGACAGCCCTCCCCCGACCACCACCGTCCGTTGCCCCGCAAAGTCCTCCGCCCGGACGAAGTCGACGGTGTGGAGCTGAGGCCCCTGGAACGTCTCGATCCCGGGGATCCTCGGAATGTAGGGGTGCGTCCACGTCCCCGTTGCGGAGATGATCATCCGGGTCATCAGGGCGCGGGTGGTGGGGCTCTCGCCTGCCCCATCCGCCTCGGTCGCAATCTCGTAGTCGACCGCCAGCAGGGTATCGCGCGGAATCGATGAGGGCTCACCAATGGAGGCCTCCCCCGCGACCGCAGGGGGCGCATCCTCCCCACGCTGAGCACCCACCAGCTCGGGAGCCTTCACACCCGTGGCACGCACCGCCCGGACGCGCGCGGGCCGGACGACCTCCAGGCCGAACATCTGCTCGTAGCGCCCGTAATAGTCCTCGACGACCACCGACGAGGGCGTCGTCGGGTCCGGTTTCCCCAATGCCAAGCCCGGCAGATCGGCAATGCCGTGGGCGTGGTCGAAGGTCAGTGAATCCCAGCGATGCCGCCAGGCTCCCCCAGGTCTGTCCTCCCCATCGAGGACCAGGAAGTCGCGGCTTGGCCGCAGCCCACGTCTGGTCAAATCGTGGGCTGCGGCCAGACCCGCCTGACCCGCGCCGATGATGACGACCTCCCAGACGTGGTCGTCATCTGTGGCGATTGGCGCGGACATGGCGCAGGCTCTCCTCCCGGATGACAGATCAGGCGTGCACGGTGTCGATGTAATGATCGAAAGTGGACAACGCGGCGGCCAGGTAGTCCTGTGTCCCGGGTGCCGTGATGCGGCCGCTCTCGTCGAAATCCGCCTTCGTCGCGCGGATGTAGAGCTCCGGGCGGCTCATGAGGTGGGCGTTGAAGTAGGCCAGGAGGCTGCGCAGTTCCGCCTGGGCGACCGCGGTCGCCGTCATGCCGCCCGAGGCTCCGGCGATCATCACGGGCTTGCCCTCCAGAGGGTTCGTCCCGTAGGGCCGCGACATCCAGTCGAGGGCATTCTTGAGGACGCCCGGAATCATCCGGTTGTACTCGGGGGTGATGATGAGGACACCATCGGCGTCGGCAATGGTCTTCTTCAGTCGGGTGCCCGACTCGGGGAACTCCCCGTCGTACTCGGGCTTGTAGAAGGGAAGATCATCGATCGGCGCCTCGACGAAAGTCATGTCCTCCGAAGCGGCCTGGACAAATGCCCGGGCGAGCCGACGGTTGAGAGAGTCGTCCGAGGTCGAGCCGACGATAAAGGCGACCGTATGGGTCATGGTGCGGGTCCTTCCCGACGCTTTGTTGAGGTATCAACAAACCAGTATGCTCGTGCTGCCCGACCCGGGTCCATCGCTGTCGTCAGCGACCTTGGTCACGCCACGCTTTCGGCTCTGACCAGTGCAGGCACGCGGACGGAGTCGGCTCGCCGGGGTGACACCCGGCCGACTTGGCGGACTGACAGGATCAGCTGGGCCAGCTGGGCTGATTAGCCGCCTGGCTGGGCGACCGCCCCAGCCGTCTGGATCGGACAGCTCGGCCCAGCCATTCGACACCTCGGTCCGGGTTAGAACACTGATGGCCGTTCAGTTGAACTGACGTCTCCCACCAACCCCGACCGACACTGATCGCGAGGACGCTCACCCCCATTTTGTTCGACGGAAAGTGACACAAAACAGGTGAATGAGGTGATCCGGTGCGAGTGCACGTGCATTCAGGGGTGACCACACGCCCTCTCGACATCACCACAAGGGACGTGATCAAGGCATTCGAGAACACCCTGGGTCCCGGAGCACGCGACACTCATCCCGTGCAATGAGTGGGCGTGGGAACAAACCGAGGCGGTCGACTACTGGAATATCTCGCAGTCGAAGACGAAGCGGACGGATGGTTGGTCTTCCACGCGATGCCCGCACCGAAAAAGGCTCTCACCGAAGTCGGACTGAGGCGGTCACAGATGAGCGCGCATACCGATGCGAACGGCACTCCGTTCACGGACGACGATATCGAGCGATGGGCCACCGAGCCACAATCCGAACACGGAGACACCGGGAGACACCTCGGCCCGGCCTCGACATTCAGAATCGATCGCGTAGGACCGCCTCGGACGCGGTGCGCAGGTCATCGAGGTCGCGGCTCCACCCGCTCCCGTTGCCGAGGTCGCCGAGCAGATCCGCCCCGGTCACCGCGAGCATCGATCCCCCAGTGGTCCCCAGGCGCACGACCGGCACGCCCTCGGCCTCGGCGGCGGCAAAGACGGCCGGGACCGCGCCCTCGTGAACGGCGACGAGCAAGCGGGCCTGGGACTCCGACAGCAACATCGTGAAGTCGTCGACACCATCTCGCCCCGCCGCCTGGGCGAGATCGAAGGACCCCCCGATCCCGAAACGCAGCGAGGAATCGACCAGAGACTGAAGCAGCCCGCCCGTCGACAAGTCGTGGGCGGCGCGGACCAGGGCCCGGCCGTCGGGCCCGTCGGCCTCGGACAGAGCCCGCACGACGGCACCGACAGCGACCTCGGCCTGCAGGTCGACCTGCGGGGGGAGGCCCCCGAGGTGGTCGTGGACGATCCGTGCCCACGCCGATCCGTCGAGCTCGTCCCGGGTTGTCCCCAGCAGGAGGACGGCCAGTCCTTCCTCGGTCCACCCCGAGGGATTCGCCCGCGTCACGTCGTCGAGGATCCCGAGCATGCCGATCACCGGCGTCGGGTTGATCGAGGAGTTCGGCTGCCCCTGTTCCCGACCGGAGGAGTTGTACAGCGAGACATTGCCGCCGGTCACGGGGATCCCGAGCTCGACACAACCATCGGCCAGCGCCGTCATCGCCGTGACGAGCTGCCACATCGCGTCCGGGTCCTCGGGGTTGCCGAAGTTCAGGCAGTCCGTGATCGCCACCGGATGTGCGCCGACCGTGGCGACGTTGCGGTAGGACTCCGCGAGCGCCTGTCGCGCGCCCTCGGCCGGGTCGAGCTTCGTGAACCATCCGTTGGCGTCCGCGGACAGTGCGACGCCGAGTCCCGTGGCCTCGTCGACGCGGACCACGCCGGCGTCATCGGGCTGGGCGAGCGCCGTGTTGCCCTGGACGTAGCGGTCGTACTGGTCGGTCACCCATGCCTTGGACGCCTGGTTGACATCACCGAGGACGGCCTCCAGATCCGCGACCAGGGCGGCGGCGTCCGCCGGGCGCTCAAGCCTCTCGCTCGAATCCTCCTGGAGAGCGTCCTGCCAACTGGGACGGGCATAGGGCCGGTCGTAGACGGGCCCCTCGTTGGCGACGGTCTTCGGATCGACGTCGACGATGCGGGCCCCGAAGTGATCGATCGTCAGGCGCCCGTCCTCGGTCAGGGTTCCGATGACCGAGGCCTCGACGTCCCATTTGTCGATGACCCCGAAGAAGCGGTCGCGATCTTCGGGGCGCACGATCGCCATCATTCGTTCCTGGGATTCCGACATGAGGATCTCGCCGGCGGTCAGCGTCGGGTCGCGCAGCAAGACGTTCTCGAGGTCGACGTGCATCCCGGAATCCCCGTTCGCAGCCAGTTCCGAGGTCGCACAGGAGATCCCCGCGGCCCCGAGGTCCTGGATGCCCTGGACGACGTCGGCGGAGAAAAGATCGAGGCAGCATTCGATGAGGACCTTCTCCATGAAGGGGTCGCCGACCTGGACCGACGGACGCTTGGCGGGCATGCCGTCCTCGAAGGTCTCCGAGGCGAGGATCGACGCGCCGCCGATGCCATCTCCGCCCGTGCGTGCCCCGAAGAGAACAACCAGATT
>JAATFD010000041.1 GCA_015655375.1 Actinomycetales bacterium | reverse complement strand
GAGGCCGAGGCCGCCCATGGCACTGTCACACGTCACTATCGTCAGCATCAGGCAGGCAAACCGACATCGACGAACCCGATTGCCTCCATCTACGCATGGACCCGGGGCCTGGCCCATCGTGGCGAGCTGGATTCAACGCCCGAGGTCGTTGGCTTCGCGAATGCGTTGGAGGAGGTCGTCATCTCCACGGTGGTGTCCGGGAAGATGACGAAGGACCTCGCCCTGTTGGTCGGGCCGGACCAGGAGTGGCTGACGACCGAGGAATTCTTCGGCGCCCTCGACGAGAACCTCGAGGCTCGACTGAAGGGGTGACTTGGTGAGCAGCCGGTAAGGACGCCGAGGGGCGAGCCTTGGTTTGCTGGATCGCGGTGCCGAATGCACATGAAGGAATTCATCGCACATGAAGGTACCGGCATGCGAGTACCTCCATGTGCGATCAGCACCTTCATGTGCAGTTGATTCCTCCAAGCGCACCGGCGCACCACCCAGACCGCGTCGCGCATCCGGGAAGACGCCGCCCCGCCCCCCACCGCAAGCGAACGCGTCTCGAGACCGAAAGAGGGCATGCTTCGGCGGGATCAGGTCTCGGTCACAGGTTCTATAGGACTCTCCGTGGGAGTTTCTGCGGGTCCGGCGAGCATGGGGAGCAATTGGGGCAGGACACGATCGATGAGCTCACCGGAGCGGTCGTCGCTTTCGCCCAGGGCCACGCGGTTCGATCGTGATCCAATGGCGATGACGAGATCGACGAGGTCTGCGGGTTCGATCCTGGCGACCAATCCCAACTCGTCGAGCGCCTCGACGACGTACTGGGCCATTCCGGCGCGGAAAGTCGTGAACGCGGCACGAAGGTTCACCGAGTTCTCCGGGTAGCGGACGATGAAATTCGCCAGCTCCGCCCACAGCAGATAGAAATCCCGGTCGCGGGGGATCGCGTCGAGGAGCGCGCGGGCGAAGATCGTCAGCTGCTCGACGTAGTTGGGGCGCAGGGACGCCTCTCCGATGGTGCTGGGAACGGGGGCCTCCAGCAACGACGGTGCCGCATCAAGCAAGGGGCCAGTGCTCTGCATGAGATTCGCGGCGAGCCAGGAGGCGGAACCGGGGCCATCGGGGGCGGCTTCCGTTCCTCTGGCAGCGTCCTCGGCGGGATCGTTCGAGGCACCGTCACCGTCCGCGTTCTCTCCCTCGTCAGGGGCGGCCGTCGCGGGTCTTCCAAGGGATGCCTGCAGCGAGGTCCCAATGGCGGCGAGGACTTGCTTCCATTCCTGCTCGGCGACGCGCTGGACGAAGTGGTCCATGTCGGAGAAATTCGAATAGAACGCGCCTCGGCTGAATCCGGCTTCTTTGCAGATCAACCCCACGGACGCGGCGCCGATCCCATGGGTGGCGATGATATGGCGTCCGGCCTTGAGAAGTCGTCGCTGGGTGTCGGCGCGCCGATCGGTCGGCGGCTTGCGAGCGAGGCGATGGACGTTGAGTCTGCGAGCCGAGAGAGCGCGCGCGACGTTCCCGTCCTTCGGCTGTTCGGACGTGAGCGTCGTGCCAGTCCGGTGTGAGTGGACATCCGACGATGGCACGAGAAGATCTCCGATCTGATGAGGAGTGCAGTGTGCCCGCTCGGAACACGGGTGACATGGAGAACAGCTCCGGTAGGAGGTGTTGCACAACAGGATACACCTCTGTATCGTCTGAACCGACTGATTGAATACATACCTGTATCGTCCCCGTTTGAGGCGGTTTGAAGGGTGTCCGATAGCCATTGGGGAAGGACTTGTCGGAGTGAAGAAGCTGACTGGATCGACGTTCTGGAACGTCATCGTCGTCATTGCCATCGCCGTGGTGCCGCTGATGTACGGAGGACTGCTGACTTCCGCGTACCAGAACCCCACGAACCGCGTCTCCACGATCAAGGCCGCGGTCGTGAACGAGGATTCCGCGGCGGACGTCGAGCTGGCGACGGGAAGCACCGAGCACTTCGCCCTCGGCGATGAACTCGAGAAGCGACTGACCGCTCCCGAGGGAGGACAGGACGTCGGGTTCACCTGGGTCTCGATGAGCGCCGACGAGGCCGAGACCGCGATGGGCAACCAGGACATTCGCGCTGAGCTGGTCATTCCGGCGGGGTTCACACAGGCCGCGACCACGGTCGGGACCGCTGACGCCGCGCAAGTCGCTCAGCAAAGACTTGAACTGCGCACCGACGACGGCATCAATTACTTGGCCGGGACGCTCGCGAAGAGCGTCGCCAGCGAGCTCGAGAACCAACTCACCGCAGAGGGCGCGGACACATACGTCGACAACATCCTGATGTCGCTCGGCACGATCCGCTCTGGCATGGAGGATGCCCAATCCGGGGCCACCGCTCTAGCCTCGGGCTCCGACACCTTGCAGTCGGGACTCTCGACGCTGTCGGACGGAACCGCTACCGCAGCGGACGGTGCCAGCCAACTGGCCGATGGCGCGACGGCGGCGGCCGACGGGGCCTCAACCGCCGCTACCGGGGCGAACGCGCTGCAGGCTGGCATCGATGAGCTGGCGGCGGGAGCTCCGACTCTCAAGGCGGGCATCGACCAATACACGAGCGGTGTCGACACGGCGGCTGTGGGAGCCGGCGCTCTTGCGTCGGGGGTGAATGACTACACCGCAGGCGTGAGCACTGCGGCGAGCGGGGCTCAGCAGCTGGCCGCTGGCGCATCCGGGCTGACAACTCTCAGCGACGGCATCACGCAGTACTCGTACGGAGTTGATCAACTGAAAACGAGCGTGGTCGACGGCAGTGGCGACACCGCTGCTCTGGCGACCGGCGCGCAGAAGCTGGCGGCAGGGACCGCGAAGCTCCAGAGCACACTTGCGGAAGCCGGGACGAGCGTTGGAACAGCCTCGGACGACGCGGCGAGTTCCGACGATGGGAATCCGACCCTCGTCGCTGGCGCGAAGGCTGTTGCTGATGGGACTGGGCAACTGCAGAGCGCTGCCGAATCGAGTGTCTCGTCCGTGAAGACGCTGGGCGCGGCAAGCTTGAAACTCGCAGACTCAACGGAGGACTACACCGGCTCCGTCGACAAGATCGTGTCGGCATACTGCTCGACGGGTGACACCGATCAGACCCTTGCAGCGTTGTGCACGCAACTCACGAAGGTCTCCCAGGACTCAGGCGGTCTCAATCAGCTCGCCTCGGGAGTCGACGGGGGAGTGAATGGCAGCGAAGGAGTCGTAGCACAGGCGAGTGCCTTGGAAACGTCGTCGATCGAGCTCAATGCAGCTGCGGGCAGGGTTGCCACCGGGGCGAAAGAGATTGCCACTGCTCTCGCGCAAGCCAACGATGCGACGTCTGATGAGAGTGTCCCCGCTCTCAACGCGGGTGCGCAACAGATTGCTGCTGGCGTCGGTTCACCATCAGATGTCTACGATGCGACGACGGGGGCGCACGAGACAGTGGCGGGTGTTCTCAACACTCTGTCGTCGCAATCTCAAGAATTGCGCGACGGAGCATCGAAGTCCACCACGTTGATCAGCGGAACATCCCAGCTCAGCTCCGGCCTGACCACGTTGAATTCGAACTCCGCGGCTCTGACGTCAGGAGCCAGCGCCATCGACACCGGAACCCAACAGCTCACCTCCAAGTCGGATGAGCTCCGTTCCGGAGTGGCAGCGGCCGCCAGTGGAGCGGATCAGCTTTCCGACGGCTCCACCCAGCTGACGGCCGGCCTGCGCGAGCTTGCCGACGGAACCGCGACTCTGGCGAGCAAGACAGGAGCCCTCGCCACCGGCTTGACGCAGCTGGACACTGGCGCGACCTCCGCGAAGGACGGCGCCTCGGCACTCGCCACCGGTGCGACGGAGCTCGCCTCCGGCGTCGACGAGGGAGTGGACCGCATTCCGGACTACTCCGACTCGGATGCCTCTTCGATCTCGACGATGATCTCCGATCCCGTCTCGGTCGACGCGGTGCGTGATCATGCGGTGGTCAACAACGGCGCGGGCTTCACTCCGATGTTCCTCTCGCTGGCCCTGTGGATCGGCGGTATCGCGATCTTCCTGGTCCTGCCTGCCCTTGACCGGCGCCCAGGGCCCACCGAGCGCTGGTGGATGGCGCCGCTGCGCCCAGCGACCACGGCAACGATCTTTGGGATTGCCCAGGCCGTCCTGTTGATGGTGTTGACCAACGGACTCGTCGAGCTCAAGGCCGCCAACATCGCGGGTCTGGTCGCGATGGGAATTGCGTCCTCGTTGACCTTCGTCGCCCTCAACCAGATGTTCGTCGCGATCCTGGCCTATCGAGGTCGTTTCCTCTCGATCTTCCTGCTGTGCTTGCAGATCACCTCGATGGGGGCGACGTTCCCGATCGAGACGACCCCGAAGTTCTTCCAGTGGATCCACCCGTTCCTGCCGATGTCCTACACACAGCTGGCCTTCCGCGACATGATTGCGGGGGCCGGGGCGAGCCATGCGATCCGTAACTGCCTGCTGATCCTTGCGCTCTACTTCGTGATTGCGATCGCCGGCATCTTCATTGCGGCCTACGCAAGGTCGGGGGCCAAGCCGCTTCCGCGCGACAACGCCCTGCTCGGCGACTCGATGGAGGAAGAGGCGCGGGTGAGAGCGGAATCCGCCCGCGTTCGCGAGGAGATCGCTGGCGGGAGTGCGCCAGCCGGGAGCGCCTGAGCGACCGCGGTCGACGCCACCGAGCTGAGGATCACCGGGAGTTCGTTCCTGTGGGAGTAGCCTCGCAGGAGCGAACTCCCATGTGTCGTCTGACGAGCCCACCCACTGCCCCGGGTGGGAGTCAACGGCGTGCCGGAACGTGGGCACTCCGGCCGCGAAGCCGCATGGTGCGTGGCCACGCCCGGTACCCGTGGGGTTCCGGCACTGAGAGGATATAGGGGGACACCCACGATGACCGATGGACCCACAGGCGCGGCCGACATCGAACGGCTCTGCGCGAGCACCCCGCCAGCGGGCAAACGGCGGGCAATGGTCGCCGTCGCTCTGTCGGCGACGCTCGGATCGATTCTCTTCGGCTACGACACGGGCGTCATTTCGGGTGCGCTGCCCTACATGTATATGCCGGAGGGCGCCCATGGTCTGAGCATCGATTCGGCCCAAGAAGGCGGGGTCACCGCGGTCCTCGCCGTCGGTGCGGCCGTTGGTGCCGTGGTCGGCGGGCGGCTGTCCGATCGCTTCGGGCGGCGGCACAACCTGCTGCTCCTGTCGTTCATCTTCCTGGGGGTCGCCCTCGGGGCTGCGCTGTCACCCAACGTGTGGTGGCTCTATGTTTTCCGATTCATCATGGGATTCGCCGTCGGCGGCGCCTCCGCGACGGTCCCCGTCTACCTTTCGGAAACGGCTCCACGCCGGATCCGGGGGTCGATCGTCTCGGTCGACCAGTTCATGATCGTCCTCGGCCAGCTCATTGCGTTCACGGTCAATGGGATCATCGCGAAAATCAGTGGCGGGCCGGAACTGACCATCACGTCGGACCCCTCCGGCGCATTGACCCCAGGTGTGCACCACTGGGACGATGTCCTGGCCCTGCGCGCGGATCATGGCGGCGCCCTGTCGATGGACGCGTGGAATGCTCTCGTCTCCCAGATGAGCGTGTCCGCCGGCAACGGTGGGGCGTGGCGGATGATGATCGTCATGTGCTCGATCCCGGCGATTGCGCTGTGGGTGTTCATGCGTCGGATGCCGGAGTCCCCACGTTGGTTCGCCAAGAACCGGCGCTACACGGAGTTCGTCGCCTCCCTCAAGCAGCTCCGTGACGGCGCCGGACCGGAGCTCGTCGAGGAAGCCACCGACACGATCGAGTTCCAGCGTGAGCTCGAGGGTCGACCGACCGGTGCCAGCCTAAGAGACATCCTGACCACTCCATGGATGCGTCGGATTTTCCTCATCGGTCTCGCCCTGTCGCTGGCCAACAAGACGAGCGGCGTGGACACCGTGATGTTCTACGCGCCGAAGGTCCTCACGTATGCGGGGATGAGCAGTGGCGATTCGATCACCCTGCAGGTGGTCAACGGAGTGGTTGGCGCCATCGGCGCAGGTGTCGGGATCCTCGTCATGTCGAAGCTGCCGCGCCGGAAGGTCCTCCTGTCGACTCTCGTGATCTCGATGGCCTGCCTGGGGGCGATCGCTGCACTGTTCTTCTGCTCGATCGAGCCGCACATCCGTGCTGGGCAGACTCCACCTGCTGAGGCGGCATTCGGCGTGCTCGCTTTGATGGCGATCTTCATGCTCGTGGTCCAGGGCGGCAACGGCACGGTTGTGTGGACGATGCTGGGGGAGATCTTCCCCAGCAGGATCCGTGGGGTTGCCAGCGGTGCCGTCATCGCGATCGGATGGTTGGCCAGCGCCGGCACGATGTTTGCCTTCCCCGTGATGATGGAGGCGATCGGCGGTGGGTGGTCCTACCTGGTTTTCGCGGTGATCAACCTCGTCTGGTTCGTCATCCTTGCGGCGATCATGCCGGAGACGGCGAACAAGTCCCTTGAAGAGGTCGAGCGTGACCTCCGCGTGAAGAACGGCGCGTCAAGCGTCTGATCCCGCGCGCCGGTCCGGGAAGCCCGAGCGCGACCTCGGTTCGGGTGTCAGGTCGTGGGCCTGGGCACAATAGACTGGACCTGCATCGCGATCATCGGAGGGATGTCAATGTTGGGCGAGAGTGCTCTGGGGCCAACCATCACTGTGTCGCACCGTCGGGATCTCTCCGGCGTGCGCATCGGGGTCCTCACCTCGGGTGGTGACGCACAGGGGATGAATGCCGCGGTGCGAGCGGTCGTGCGGACGACGTTGGCCCACGGGGCCTGCCCTTATGCAATCCGGGAAGGTTGGTCGGGCGCGGTCACGGGTGGTGATGCCATTCGGGAGGTGACGTGGTCGGACTCCTCCGGGATCCTCGCCGAGGGAGGCACGGTGATCGGGACGGCCCGATGCCCGGAGTTCCGCGTTTACGAGGGACGCCATGCCGCGGCCCTTCACCTGCTCGAACATGACATCGACCGCCTCGTTGTCATCGGCGGGGACGGTTCCCTGTCCGGGACCGACGAGTTCCGGGGCGAGTGGGCTCGCCATGTCAGTGAGCTTCTCGCCGAGGGTGCGATCAGCCAGGAGACCGCGGACCGTCACCCCTCCCTCTTCGTCGTCGGTTTGGTCGGATCGATCGACAACGACATGGTCGGCACCGACATGACAATCGGCGCCGATACCGCCCTGCATCGCATCGTCGACGCCATTGACCAGATCTCCTCCACCGCGGCCTCCCACCAGCGGACCTTCATCGTCGAGGTCATGGGACGTCATTGCGGTTACCTGCCCCTGATGGGTGCGGTCGCTGGCGGCGCCGACTACGTCTTCACCCCGGAGGACCCAGTGGGCCCCGGGTGGGAGGACGACATGTGTACGAAATTGCGCCAAGGTCGGGACGCCGGTCGGCGTGAGTCGATCATCCTCGTCGCCGAGGGCGCCACCGATCGCGACGGGGAGCGCCTGGACACTCAGCGTATCGCCGAGGCCCTCCGCGAACGCACCGATGAAGACCCCCGCATCACGATCCTCGGCCACGTCCAACGTGGCGGATCTCCCTCGGCCTACGACCGGTGGATGCCGACCTTGCTGGGATACGCGGCCGTCCAGGAGATCCTCTCCGCCACGGCCGAGGACGAGGCCTGCATCCTCGGTGTCCGCAACAACCGCGTCACCCGGATCCCGCTGATGCGCGCGGTGCGTGAGACCCGCGCCGTCAAGGATCTCATCGCGGCGGGTGACTACGAGGCAGCGCAGGCAGCCCGCGGGGCCAGCTTCACGACGATGGTCCGCATCCACGACATCCTGTCCTCTCCGCCCCAGGCCGAGGCGATCGACGCCGCCGATCCTTCTGCGTCCTCCGTGGGCGCGGACCGGCGTGTGGCCATCCTTCACGCGGGAGGACTCGCCCCGGGGATGAACACTGCTGCCCGGGCGGCGGTGCGTCTGGGGATCGCGCGCGGATGGACGATGCTCGGCGTCGAGGGATCCTGGTCCGGCCTGGGGGAGAACCAGGTCCGGGAGCTGTCCTGGTCCGACGTCGAGGGCTGGGCCTTCCACGGCGGAGCAGAACTCGGCACTCGCCGCCCGGTCCCCACGGTTGAGCAGTACTACGCGATCGGTCGGGCGATCGAGCGCAACGAGATCGACGCGCTGCTCGTCATCGGTGGCCTCAACGCCTACTTGGCCGTGCGCGACCTCGTGGGTGAAGTCGACCGCTATCCGGCTTTCCGTATCCCGATCATTCTGGTCCCGGCCTCCATCGACAACAACCTTCCCGGTTCGGAACTCTCGATCGGGGCCGACACCGCGCTGAACAATGCCGTATGGGCCCTGGACCGCATTAAGGAATCGGCCGCAGCCTCCAAGCGATGCTTTGTCGCTGAGGTCATGGGTCGCAAATGTGGGTACCTGACGCTGATGTCCGGTATCGCGTGCGGAGCAGAATACGCCTACCTCAACGAGCTGCCGGAGACGCTGTCTCAGATCGACGAGGACGCCGCCCGGCTGCGCGCCACCTTCGAGGGCGGGCGCCGCCTTTTCCTCGTCCTCGTCAACGAGGAAGCCTCGCCCTACTACGACCGGGAGTTCCTCGCGACTGTCTTCGAGGCCGAGAGCCACGGTCTCTACGACGTGCGGAACTCGGCGCTCGGCCACCTCCAGCAGGGCGGGGCGCCCTCGCCCTTCGACCGCCTCCTCGCCACGCGCCTCGTCCACGCGGCGCTGGGCCAGCTGTCCTCCCAGTTCGAGGCTGGGGATACTCGCGCCGTCTACATCGGCACGGTCGGCTCCACCACCGGGGCACGCCCCGTCGAGCACATGGACGAGGACCTCGATGCGTCGAACCGCCGGCCCTACGACCAGTGGTGGATGGACCTCCACCCGGTCCTCGAGGCCGTGTCGATGGAGAACGCAGATGCCGACCTCGCCCCCGTGACCATCGCCCCGGCCCACCCGGTGGTGGGCAGAGAACCCGTGACCCCATTTCGCGTTCACTGACGTCCGTATGCACAAGGAGAAGTCATGACCGACACCACGGCCCCCGTGGACCCCACGAAGACCCCTTCCTGGGAGTCGCTCGACGCCCGCGCCGACACCTTCGATCCGGACCTGCGGGCGTGGTTCGCCTCCGATCCGGATCGCGCGGCCCGCTGGAGTCGCGAGGTCGGTGACCTCCACGTCGACCTGTCGAAGAACCTCATTGACGAGGACGTGCTGACTGACCTCCTCGCGCTGGCCGAGCAGACGGGTGTGGTGGCGCGCCGCGACGAGATGCTCTCCGGTGTGCACATCAACATCACGGAGGATCGCGCGGTGCTGCACACGGCGTTGCGGCGCCCGGCCTCGGACTCCCTGACCGTCGACGGTCAGAACGTCATCGGTGACGTGCACGCCGAGCTGGAGAAGATCTACGCCTTCGCCGAGCGGGTGCGTTCGGGGGAGTGGACCGGGATCACCGGCAAGCCCGTCGAGACCGTCGTCAACATCGGGATCGGTGGGTCCGACCTCGGTCCCGTCATGGCCTACGAGGCGCTCAAGCCTTTCGTCAAGAGCGGTCTGAACTGCCGATTCATCTCCAACATTGATCCGACGGACGCCGGGGAGAAGACCCGCGACCTCGATCCGGAGACGACGCTCGTCATCGTCGCCTCGAAGACCTTCACGACGCTGGAGACGATCACCAACGCCCGGATCGTTCGCGACTGGTTGCTCGGCGGACTGCGTTCGCGGGGGATCCTCGCCGAGGGAGATGCCGAGGCCGAGACCCGCGCCGTCTCGAAACACTTCGTTGCCGTGTCGACGGCGCTGGAGAAGGTCGAGGCTTTCGGGATCGACCCCGCCAACGCCTTCGGATTCTGGAACTGGGTCGGTGGACGCTACTCGGTCGATTCTGCGGTCGGGACCTCGCTGGCGATCGCGATCGGGCCGAACGGGTTCGAGGAGTTCCTCTCCGGCTTCCATACCGTCGACGAGCACTTCGCGACGGCCGCTCCGCGTTACAACGTGCCCCTGCTGATGGGACTACTCAACGTCTGGTACTCGAACTTCCTGGGTGCGGACACCCATGCGGTCCTGCCATATTCGCAGTATCTGCACCGTTTCCCGGCATACCTCCAGCAGCTGACGATGGAGTCGAACGGTAAGTCCGTGCGCTGGGACGGCGCTCCTGTCACCTACGACACGGGAGAGGTTTTCTGGGGCGAGCCCGGCACGAACGGTCAGCATGCCTTCTACCAGTTGATCCACCAGGGTACCCGCATGGTGCCGGCTGACTTCATCGCTTTCGCGACTCCGACTTGGGCACTCAAGGACGGGGACGCCGACATGCACGAGCTGTTCCTGTCGAACTTCTTCGCCCAGACGAAGGCCTTGGCCTTCGGTAAGACCTCCGACGAGGTCCGCGCCGAGGGGACGCCCGAGTCGATCGTTGCGGCGCGAGTCTTCGATGGCAACCGTCCGACGACCTCGATCATGGCTCCGGCACTCACGCCATCGGTGCTCGGTCAGCTCATTGCGCTCTATGAGCACATCACGTTCGTCGAGGGGGCCGTGTGGGGCATCGACTCCTTCGACCAATGGGGCGTCGAGCTCGGCAAGGCCCTAGCGACGGGGATCCTTCCAGCGATCACAGGGGACACCGAGGTCCTGGAGATCCAGGATTCCTCGACCCGATCGCTCATCGAGTACTACCGGAGCCACCGGAGCTGAGAACGAGGGCGCCGCGTGGGATCTGGTGCGCATCGACCGGCTTCCCGGTTCCAGTGCTCGTCGAGATGTGGCTTTTCTATCGCAGTGCGGCGCTCTCCCGGCGCACCGGGATGAGATTGCCGCACCACGAGGTGTCGAGGGTGGGTCTGTTCTGTTCCCTGTCGTCGAAGCCAGCACCGATTCCGGCCGAGATCGACGTTTCTCGACAGGCGAGTGTTCCACACCCTCGATCTCAAGCCTGATCTTCGCCGAGATCGAACTTCTCGGACACCCCATGAGCATTCCCAGGTTTCCGCGGTCCCCCGAGGCCGACAGACTTGCTTCGACCGACCCCAAGACGACTGGCCTCGGCAGCCGAGGCGGCCGTGAGCGTCGGACCCGGTTCTGACTGCGTGGCCGCCGAGCCGAGGGACGCACCCACGGCCGAAGCGTTCTGTTGGGGCGCTTCCGGTTCCGTTTCGCCTTCAGATGCTGCTGGACCGGTCGGAGCTGGCCCAGCACCCTCGTCGATCGTTGCCGTGGTGTCGGTGTCCGCGGAATCCGTTGCTGTGGCAGATACGGCCTCGTCGCGGGCGACCTCGGCATCCTCGTCGGACTGCGTGTTGAGTGCGTCGACCGCGATGCGCATGGCGGTGTCCTCGGCGATCCACTCCGATTGCCTCGTTTCCTTCTCCTGCGACCACTCGAGCAGAGCTTCGGGGGTCATTGAGAGGTCGAGGCGAGCGCGGGCAGCCTCCACGTCGAAGTTGGCGGCAGGCCACCGTGGGGAGATCTGCGCGAGCGTCCGGGTGAGGATCTCGGTGACGGCCAGGCGGGCGTACCATTTGTCGTCGGCCGGAATTGCGTACCAGGGGGCGACCCGCGTCGACGTGCGCCGTAAGACCTCCGAGTAGGCCGTCTGGTAGTTGGCCCAGTCGTCGCGGGTGTCGAGGTCGGAGGGGGAGAACTTCCAGTTCTTCTCCGGTCGGTCCAGCCGCTCGCGCAGTCGGCGGCCTTGCTCCTCGTAGGACACGAGCAGACAGATCTTGAGGATCCGGATCCCGGAACGGGCGGCCTCCGTCTCGAAGGCATAGATGTCGCGGTAGCGTCGGTTCAGCTCGCCCTCGCCGACGACCCAGGACTGACCGTTCTCGTCGGTGCGTCCGGTCAGGGCCTGGGCGGTGGGGACCAGGAGGTCCTCATAGTGCGAGCGGTCGAAGACCCCGATGCGTCCCGGTGCGGGCAGATGGGGACGGATGCGCCAGAGGAAATCGTGGGCGCGTTCCTCCTCCGTCGGAGCCTTGAAGGCTGTCACGGAGATTCCCTGGGGGTCGACGAGTCCCATGACGTGACGGACGATCCCGCCCTTGCCCGCGGTGTCCAGTCCCTGGAGCACCAGGAGGACTGCGTCGGTGGCGTCCCCCTTCGCCGAGGCGAAGAGGCGTTCTTGGAGTTCTGAGAGAAGTCCGCCCCGATGCCTCACGGTGCGGTCGGCCTGCTTGCGTCCGGCCGTCCACCCGGGGGTCGCATCGCGCACGACCGACTCGAGGGAGAAGTCCGGTCCGACGCGCAGAAGGATCCGGGGGTCGGATTCCCATCCCTCATTGATGAGATTGCGGTCCCCCTCGCTGTGAGACGTGACGGGATCGTGGTCCTTGCGGGCTTCGGTGGCGGCCTTGCGAGCCCGCTTGATCGCCTTGCGGCGCGCCTTCTCCTCGGCCTCAGCACGCTTGCGTTCACGTGTGCGCCCCATCAGCACTCCTCCATCGACTCGCGCCACTGGCGCTCGGTCTGCGTCCCGATCGCCGGTTGCCGGACCGTCGGGTACTTCTGTGATTCCAACTTAGTGCTATTGCTCACGTCATGCGGTGAGCGGGAAGGTCCTGGGACTGGAGGCACTGCCTGTGACACATCCAACGGCTTACGCTGAGGGCCAGCGTGTCCGGCGCACCAGCTGCCGGGCGAGGCAGCGACGCCGGACCGTGCGCCGCAGGACAATCACACAAGGAGTTCCTCATCATGGCAGAACCCCGCATCGTCACCGTCACTGGTGCAGCCGGAAACATTGGGTACGCCCTCCTCTTCCGTATCGCCTCGGGTCAGCTCTTCGGCCCGGACGTCCCCGTCAAGCTGAACCTCTTGGAGATCCCCCAGGCCGTCAAGGCCGCCGAGGGCACCGCGATGGAGCTCGACGACTGCGCCTTCCCGCTGCTGGCGGGCATTGACATCTTCGACGACGCGACCACGGCCTTCCAGGGCACCGACGTCGCGCTCCTGGTCGGGGCGCGTCCGAGGTCCAAGGGCATGGAGCGCGCGGACCTGTTGGAGGCCAACGCGGGAATCTTCGGTCCTCAGGGCGCGGCCATCAACGCCGGAGCAGCCTCGGACATCCGGGTTCTCGTCGTTGGCAACCCGGCCAACACGAACGCCGTCATCGCCCAGAACGCCGCTCCCGATGTTCCCGCGAACCGCTTCACCTCGATGATGCGTCTGGATCACAACCGCGCGATCTCCCAGCTGGCCCACAAGACCGGGGCTGCCGTCACGGACATCAAGGACATCGTCGTGTGGGGCAACCACTCCGCCGACCAGTATCCCGACATCTCCTATGCGACAGTGGCGGGCAAGCCCGCAGCCGACCTCGTCGATGACGTCTGGTTGGCCGACGGGTTCCGTCCGGTCGTCGCCAAGCGTGGGGCAGCAATCATCGCCGCGCGTGGAGCGTCCTCGGCGGCGTCTGCCGCCAACGCGGCGATCGACCACGTCCGCACGTGGATCTCCGGCACGCCACAGGGCGAGTTCGTCACCGCTGGCGTCTATTCCGATGGCTCTCACTATGGTGTTCCCGCGGGACTGTCCTTCGGCTTCCCCGTGAAGGCCGTGGGCGGGGAGTACATCGTCGTCGACGGACTCGAGATCTCCGAGGCCACACGCGCCGGGATCGACCACAACATCCAGGCTCTCCAGGAGGAGTACGAGGCCGTCAAGGAACTCGGCTTCATCAAGTGAGGCCGTGGCACGACTTCAGACGTTGACGCGATGAGCGTCGATGCACCGAGTCGCTGACGGAGGCCGTCGGGGGGCATTCTCCCGTCGTCTTGCTGGTGAGGAGCCGTTTCCCGGAGACGGGGAGCGGCTCCTCACCGTCTGGGCAGAAGTCGGGAACCGGACGCGCGTCACGCGATGGCGCACCACTGCGATATTCTGGCGGCGTCGTGACTGGCGCATAGGTGGGGGACCACCGGGGAGCGATCGATCGGACGCTGCGGCCGCCCGCCTGGGCCGAGGCGCCACCCGGGAAACCGGTGCGCGAACCTGATCTGGAGAGGCTCCATGAGCGATTCCCTCAATGACATGACACTGGCCGAGCTGGATCCCGAGATCCAGGCGGCTCTCGACAACGAACTCGAGCGTCAACGCACCACCCTCGAGATGATCGCGTCGGAAAACTTCGTTCCGCGTGCCGTCCTCGAGGCCCAGGGCTCGGTCCTGACGAACAAGTACGCCGAGGGGTATCCCGGGCGCCGCTACTACGGCGGATGTGAGTTCGTCGACGTCGTGGAATCCCTGGCGATCGAACGGGCCAAGGCCGTCTTCGGTGCCGACTACGTCAACGTCCAGCCTCACTCCGGTGCCCAGGCCAACGCCGCGGTGTTGATGGCGCTGGCGAACGTGGGCGACACCATCCTGGGCCTGTCCCTGGCTCACGGCGGACACCTCACCCACGGGATGCGTGTCAACTTCTCGGGCAAGAACTACCACGCCACCGCTTACGAAGTGGACCGCGAGACCCAGCGCATCGAGCCGGAGAAGGTGCGCGCGATCGCCCTGCGCGAGCACCCGAAGGTGATCATCGCTGGGTGGTCCGCCTATCCGCGCCAGCTCGACTTCCAGGCATTCCGAGAGATCGCCGACGAGGTCGGGGCCGCGCTGTGGGTTGACATGGCGCACTTCGCCGGTCTGGTCGCCGCCGACCTCCACCCCAGCCCGATCCCGTGGGCCGACGTCGTCTCGACGACTGTCCATAAGACGCTGGGCGGGCCCCGTTCCGGGATGATCCTATCCTCGCGCACGGAGCAATGGGGCAAGAAGCTGAACTCCGCCGTTTTCCCCGGCACTCAGGGTGGGCCGCTCATGCACGTCATTGCCGCTAAGGCGATCGCGATGAAGATTGCCCAGACAGAGGAGTTCCGCGACCGCCAGGTCCGCACGCTCGAGGGCGCTCAGCGACTGGCCGAGCGCCTCGGTGCCGACGATGCGCGGGAGGCCGGCATCCGGCTGGTCACCGGTGGCACCGACGTGCACTTGGTCCTGGTCGACCTCGTGAGCTCGTCGCTGGACGGCAAGCAGGCGGAGGACCTGCTCCACGAGGTCGGGATCACCGTCAATCGCAATGCTGTTCCCTTCGATCCGCGACCGCCGGCCGTCACCTCCGGCCTGCGCATCGGCACCCCGGCCCTGGCCACGCGTGGCTTCGACTCGGAGGACTTCGCCGAGGTCGCCGACATCATTGCGACCGCGTTGGTCCAGGGCTCAGCAAGCAGCTCAGCGGTGGACGTCGACGGATTGCGGGCGCGCGTGGCCAAGCTGACCGATGCGCATCCGCTCTACGCTGGATTGCCTCAGTGAGGACCCCCTGGCCGGGGAGCGCTCGAGTCCTGGACGGAGCGGCGACCGCGCGTGCGATCAAGGACGAGCTGCGCGAGCGGGTCTCTGCTTTGCGCGCGCATGGGGTCGTTGCTGGACTGGGGACGATCCTCGTGGGGGAGGATCCCGGGTCTGTGTCCTATGTGGCGGGCAAACACCGCGATTGTGTCGAGGTCGGGCTGGAGTCCGTCCGGATCGATCTGCCGGACAGCGCGACTCAGGCCGAGATCGAGGCGGCTGTCGATCAGCTGAATGCCGATCCGGTCTGCACGGGTTACATCGTTCAGCTGCCGTTGCCGCTCGGGATCGACACGAATGCGGTGCTGGAGCGGATCGATCCGGCCAAGGATGCCGACGGGCTGCATCCGATGAATCTCGGGCGGCTCGTGCTGAGGGGTGCGGGGCCGATCTCCACGCCCGTGCCCTGCACACCGCGCGCCGTCATCGAACTGATCGAGCGTAACGGGATCAACCTCGGGGGCGCCGACGTGTGTGTCGTCGGTCGTGGGGTGACCGTGGGCCGTTCGATCGGACTGCTGCTGACCCGCAAGGACATCAACGCGACGGTGACTCTGTGCCACACGCGAACGCGTGATCTGACGTCGAAGGTCGAGGCAGCCGACGTCGTCATCGCCGCCGCCGGATCGCCGGGGTTGATCACCGCGGAGATGGTCAGGCCGGGAGCCGTGGTGCTCGACGTCGGGGTGTCGCGTGTCGTGGGTTCGGACGGGAAGGCGCGCCTGCAGGGCGACGTTGCGGACGGAGTCGATCACGTGGCCTCATGGCTGTCGCCGAATCCCCAGGGCGTCGGTCCGATGACGCGCGCGCTGTTGTTGACCAACGTGGTCGAGGCCGCCGAGCGGAGCGTGGGCAAGCGGAATGCTCCGGCAGATCTGCCGGCCGAGTCGGATCCTCACGAAGTCGCGGAGTAGGTGGTCAGCGTCCGCGGTGGTGGGCTCGTTGGCGAGCGATCCGCATCTCTCGGCGGTGCTCGGCGACCTCGTCGCGTGATTCCGCGGATTGCCGTCGGTGCTGGTCGGCGCGTTCGGCGATCGAGGCCTTCACGGACTCCTGCGCCGTTGTCGCAGGGCCTCGGACTTTCGCCTGTCGGGCAGCCTCCCGCGCGGCCCGCTTCGGGTTGCGGGGCGCCCCGACACTTTGCCGCGCGCTCTCCGGTACGGCAACGGCATCGTCAGCCGCATTGACGAGGTCGATCCCGTGGGTGAGCAGCCATTCGTACAGGTGCGCGTCCGTGGGCGTGGCGCCGAAGACATGCCGGGCGGCGCGCACGAGACCGTCCTCGTGGATCTCGAGCATACCGACGCAGAAGCTGCCGTCGTGGAACAGAGTGAATGTGGTGGACATGGTCGGGGTCTCCTTCAGGCATAGTCAAATGCCTGACGACCTCTGGACTCCACCTCGGCGGTGGTGACGGGAGCGCCGTGGTCCGCGGCCCGTCGTGATCGAGGTCGCTTCGCGGTCGCACCACCCGGACTTCCGGCCGGGCCGTGCGTTTGGGGCGTCAGTGCGTCCAGGGTAGCGCGGTGAAGGCGGGTGACGTCACACCATGGGGAGTTGGGCCGAGTCTTATGCTTCGCGCGTGAAGCACAGTGAGCTCATCGCGACGCGGCTCAATGGGCGAGGAGCTCGTGGTCGCGATGCTCGGGGGAGTCGATCTGGAAGGTCGAGTGATCCACCGGCACGGCGAAGTGCGTGGCGACGCAGTCCTGCAGGGTGTGGACGAGGTCACGGCGCTCATGCTCGGTCGCGTCCTCGTCGACGGTGATGTGGGCGGTCAAGGAGATCACGCCGGAGGCGATGGTCGTCACGTGGAGGTCATGGATGTCGCGGACCTCGGGCAGGGCGAGGATGTGCTGGCGCACCAGTTCCAGGTCGAGCGACTCTGGGGTCTCCTCCATGAGGATCCGCACGGACTTGCGCAGCAGAGCGAAGGCGCGGGGCGCCATCAACGCAGCGATGAACAGAGAAGCGATCGCATCCGCGCCACCCCATCCCGTTGCCATCGCGATGAGCGCCGCTGCGATGACGGCAACCGATCCGAGCGCGTCGTTGGCGACCTCGAGGACGGCGGCGCGCATGTTCAGCGACTCCCCGCGCCCGCCCGCCAGGATCGCCAGTGACAGCGCATTGGCCACGAGTCCGATGATGCCGATGATGAGCATGGGAACGGGTTCGAGTGTCGTCGGCTCCAGCAGGCGCGTGACCGCCTCAAAGGCAACCATCAGGCAGATGACGGCGAGCATGCCGGCCTGGAGTGCAGCGGCAATGACCTCGGAGCGTGCCCAGCACCAGGTGTGGCGGTCGTCGCGCGGCCGGGTCATCAGATGGGCGGCGATCAACGCGATGATCAATCCCGCCGAATCGACGAGCATGTGACCGGCGTCGGCGGCCAGCGAGAGGGACCCGGAGACGACGGCGCCGATCAGCTCCGCAACGAGGACGGTCGCGGTGACGAGGAGAGCGAGGGTGAGGCGCGTGCGCGAGTTCGTGGCGCTCGAGTGGGAGTGCTCATGGGACTGTGCGTGGTCGTGGTCGTGGTCGTCGGGGCCGGAGGCGGATCCGGAAGAAACTGACGGAAGGGGACCCGAGTCGACGCCGACAGACGACGCCGATGCGCCCGTGATCCCGGTCTGGGTCGCGGAATTGGCGCACTCAGAAGCGGCATCGTGGACATCCAAGGGCCCGCAGTGTGTCACGCGGTCGGTGGGCGGCTCGTTCTTGTTCATGACAATCCTTCTCATATACCCTCAGGGGGTATCCTGTTGGGCCTTCACGATAGCGCGAAGACGAGCGCGGGTCTAGAGGCCGGGGTCGAGGGACATGGCGCGGAGGTGTGGGACGCGAACACGCGAAACCGGGAACAACGCAGATGCCTGCGGCCTCGGGCACACTGTTGCCATGGTGAGAATCTCGACGGTCAATCTCAACGGCATCCGCGCGGCGAAGAAGCGGGGGCTCGATGCGTGGCTGGAGGAAGCCTCTCCCGATGTGCTCCTCATGCAGGAGGTTCGTGCCGACGAGGACCTGACTCGCGATCTGATGGGTCCCGCCTGGGACACCCTGGTTGTGCCGTGCCGGATCAAGGGTCGCGCGGGTGTGGCGGTGGCCGTGCGACGTGACTGTGGGGCGCTCGCGGGTCTGACGGAGAGGCCCCTGGCCTGGCGAGGCGCCCTCGACGATGCCGAGACCGACACCGACTCCGGGCGGTGGCTCGAGGTCGACCTCGACCTGGAGATCCCGCTGACGGTTGTCTCCGCATACTTCCATTCGGGCGAGGTCGGAACCCCCAAGGAGGATGCCAAGATGGCACATCTGCCGAGGATCGGTGCGCGGATGGCCGAGCTCCTGGCTCGGGCCGAGGAACCCGGCGGGCGCCAGGCGCTCGTCGTCGGAGACTTCAACATCGTCCGGTCGCGGGCTGACATCAAGAATTGGACACCGAACCACAACAAGCGCGCCGGCGTCCTCGATGAGGAGATCGTCTTCCTCCAGGACTGGATCGACCTCGGATGGCACGACGTCACACGTGATCTGGCCGGAGATGTCCAAGGCCCCTACACGTGGTGGTCGTGGCGTGGAAAGGCCTTCGACAACAATGCGGGATGGCGCATCGACTACCAGTACTCGACTCCGCAGCTGGCCGCGCGGGCGAAGGACTTCACCATCGGTCGGGCCGCGACCTACGACGGTCGGTTCTCCGACCACGCGCCATTGACCATCGACTACGCACTCTGAGTCGAGCCACTGGCTGTTCCTCCATCGACCGGTCCGCGAGTCGGGTCGCTGGTCGGGCGTGTTGGCGTCGAGGTCGACAACGGGACGGGAATGATCTCGCCCGTGATCGGATGATGGGGCCAAGCCAGCGTCGTCGGGTCGCTCATCGTCACGAAGTTCGGGCGATCGCGGTAATGGACCTGACGGGCGTCGGTCGTGGAGACAGGCGCCGGCGGGTTCGCCATCCAGGCACACACGGTGAGCATCACCCGGACCTGGAGGTTGATCCACAAGACCAGAGTGACTAGCGTCGTGGCAGTCGTCAGCAGGGGACCGGTGACTGACCCGACCGCCGTGGTGCCCAACTGACGCAGGATCTCGAAGGCGAGAGCCAACATGGCGAGCCCCCAGCCGAGGTCTCGCCACGGCACTCGCACGCTGGCCACGACCCGGACGAGCAGCAGCGCGACGACGGCATTGACGGCCATCGACAGAATTCGGGAGGCGACGACCAGCGTCACCTGCCCGATGCCTTCGCCGACGCCGAGCAGGCCGAACGCCCAACCTCCGAACAGATCGAGGGCGATGCTGGACCCGGCGCCGATCACGAGAGCCAGCGACACCCCGACGGCCCCGACGGCGTTGCGTGCCGTGCGCGCGACCATGTTCTCCGGAATCGCGACGATGCCGAAGACGGAGCGGATCGAGGTCCCCATCGATCCGATCAGGGAGATCGCCGACCACGCCATGACGACGAACGCAACGATCGAGGTCAAGGACCAGGCGTTGGATGCCACCAGGGCCGACGGATCGACGAGGCCCGGCGAGGACGACGTCGTCAACAATCCGGGCAACACCTTGTTGACGGAGTCGACGACCTCAGTGAGCATTCGTGGATCATCGCCGAGCACCCACATCAGGACGGTCCACCCCACGGTCAACGCCGCAGTCAGCGACAACAGGGACGTCAACGCCATGCCGGAGCTGAGCAATCCTCCATTGCGTGCACCGTAACGCGCGAGGGTCCGGGTGATCCGGGTGTACGACCACCAGGCGGACAGTACGGTGATCCGTTCGATCGGGGTCCCCTGCGTCGTCAACGCGTCTCGCAGCGAGGGGACGACCGGATCGGTGCCGTCGCGCGATGCGGAGACACCCAAGGCGGGCGGAGGAACCTTGTCGCGATCATCGTGATTGGACACATGCCCAACCTAACGGGTGGAGCGGGCACGGACGTCGTTGGTGTCCGCCTGTCGCAACCCGGCTCGCCCCGTTGCGAGGTCGGTGAGGCGGGTCGTCGCAAGCGTGTTCAGCCGACCTCGAAGTCGAAGAGGGCCATCGAGGAGTACGTCCCGGATTCCTCGACGCGGTCGAGCCGGAATCCCGGGACCACCCAGGACGCCTCGAATCCGGCGGCGGCGTCCAGAGCGAGGTCGATCGCCGGATCCCCGACGTCCTGGACCAGCGTGACGTGGGGATGATAGGGGAATCGGAGCGGCACATCCAAGGGTCCGGTCCGCACGTCCTCGGCGAGCATCGCACAGTTCTCGGCGCCCTCCTCGACGGTGAGGAATGCGACGGGGGAGGCGGGGCGAAAGGAATCGACGCCCCGCAGGGTGATCCGGAACGGTTGATAGCGCTGGGCGACCGACCGCAGGTGGCGAATGACCTCGACGCGTTGATCGGTCGGGACCGGGATCGGCGGCAGCAACGTGATGTGGGCCGGAACCATCGCTCCCTGCAGGTCACCCAGACGCAGGCGCAGCTCGGTGAGCTGGGTGACCCATGGCTCGGGGATCGCCACGAGGACGCCTAGCCAATCCTGGCCAGCGAGACGTTGGGGGAGAAACATGGACCACCTTGATCGGAGCGAGGGGGCGTGCCGGGGCCCGTCCGAAGGAAGGGCGCAATCCCCCATGCTATCCGGGCGCGTGGTCTTGAGCCCACACGCCACTGATCCCATCGGGGGTACGGGGGTGGACCGGGGCTGATCTGTGTCCCCTAGACTCGTCGTGCCGGCAACACCGTGGCCGTCGGACCGAGGAGGAACGGGACAACCATGGAGACGACGTGGGTGGAACCCTGGTCGCTTGACGAGGGAGCGGCGCGGGCAACAGAGCTGTTCCGGGTGGTGTTCGGGGGAGATCCCACGGGAGTGTGGCAGGCGCCGGGACGGGTCAACGTCATCGGTGAGCACGTGGACTACAACGGGGGGCTCTGTCTTCCGATCGCCCTGCCACACCGTGTCCATGTCGCCGTGAGGCCCCGTGCGGATCGGATCGCCCGACTCGTCTCCGACCTCGAACCGGGTGATGTGCGTGAGATCGATCTTGACGCAGTCGGACCGGTGGGGACCTCCGGAGAGGTCGAGGGATGGATCGCCTATCCGCTCGGTGTCGCGTGGGCATTGGAGCAGCACGGATACGGAGCCTTGCCGGGCTTTGACGTGGCGTTCTCCTCGACGGTGCCCTTGGGGGCGGGGCTGTCTTCCTCGGCTGCGGTCGAGTGCGCGATGGCTGTTGCCCTCGACGAGCTGGCCGGGCTCTGCCTGATTGGAGGAGACGCCGCTCGTGACGACGCGGGCCGTGCGAGGCTGGTCGAGATCTGTCGGAGCGCGGAGAACGAGGTCGCGGGAGCGAACACCGGAGGCCTCGATCAATCCGCCTCCCTGCGGTGCCGGCGCGGGCATGCTCTCGAACTCGATTGTCGGGACATGTCGGCGACCCAGGTCCCCCTCGACCTGGCGGGCGCGGGCCTGGAGCTTCTCGTCATCGATACCAAGGCGCCGCATCGTCTGGTCGACGGCCAGTATGCTGCGCGCCGCGCGACGTGTGAAGCCGCAGCCCGGCTCCTCGGAGTGGATCTGCTGGTCGAGGTTGACCCGGAAGGGCTGGACGCGGCACTGGACCGACTTCCCGATCCGGAGATGCGTCGCCGCGTGCGCCACATCGTCACGGAGATCGCCCGGACCCGCGAGTTCGTCGCCCTGCTGCGATCGGGGCTGCTGGTGGGGGATCGGCTCGGCCATGCTTCTCGTCTGATGAATGCCTCGCACGAATCGCTCCGCGGGGATTATGAGGTGAGTTCCCCCGAACTCGATGCCGCCGTAGACGCGGCGCGCTCTGCTGGGGCCCATGGCGCCCGGATGACGGGCGGTGGATTTGGGGGATCGGCGATCGCCCTGGTCGATGCGGGAGACAAGGAAGCCATCGCGAGCGCGATTGCCGAGTCCTTCGCGCGCAATGGCTTCCGAGCTCCTGCCTTCCTGTCGGTCCTGCCCAAGGACCCCGCCGGGCGAATTCTCTGACCTGCTGGGGGTGTGGTCAGGGCTGGCGGTCGTCGGGAACAGAGCATGGTGGTGCCGCTAGGGTAGGTGAGTTCGTCGATGTGAGGAGACCCGGCATGGGGATCAGGAAGCAGGCCCTGGGGGTCGCTGGTGGGGTTGCGGGCGGCGCTGGCCTGTTCACGGGAGGCGTCGCTGTGGGGCGCCTGCTCAGGCTCGACAGCCAGCGGGGCGACTACCGGCATGCCTGGGAGGATCACGACCTCGCCACCCTGGCCCTGCTCGGGTCACTCGGCCCGGGGACCGAGGACGCCGAGCGTCCGTATGTGATCGTCGCCCTCGGTGATTCTGCGACCCAGGGCCTGGGCGCCTCTCACGTCGAGGAGGGCTATGTCCCGCGACTGGCCTCCGCAATCCAGGAGGCGCTGGGGCGACCGGTCGCACTTCTCAACATCTCCATGTCAGGGGCAACCAGTGAATCGGTCGTGGTCACCCAGCTTCCCCAGCTGCGCGGCCTCGACCTCGCGGGGCGCGGGTTCGCCCCCGACCTCCTTGTCCTCAATGTCGGCGGCAACGACGTCTCACTGGCGGACCAGTCGATCGAGTCCTTCGGTGCCCGCATCGAGACGATCTGCTCGGAGCTGCCCGCCGGATCCCTGATCGGGAACATCTCGTCCTTCGGGATCCTTCGTTCCGAACCACGCGCGGCCGAGATGTCCGACCTGCTCTCCGGCATCGCACTGGACCACGGGCATCACGTCGTCGACCTGCGCGGACGCAGCCAGGAGCACTCGATGGCGAAATACACCTTCGGGTATCACGCCGCTGACCTCTTCCATCCGAATTCCGCGGCGTATGCCGACTGGGCGCAGTGCTTCGCCGACGAGTGGGCACGAGCCACGGAGCACGACGAGATCGATGTCTCACAGGCTCCCGGGTGGAAGATGGCCTCGTCGAGGGTGGCACAATCGCGGTCATGACCTCACCCGATGGACCCTGGTTGGTCGTCGGCCTCGGAAATCCCGGGTCGGAGTATGCCCAGACCCGCCACAACGTGGGGCACATGACGGTCGATGTCCTGGCGAGTCGGACGGGCGCCGCGCTGAACGCCCACCGCACGCGGACCCACGTCGCGGATACTCGCCTGGGTGTCCTGCCCGGCGGCGCCCCGGGACCTCGCGTCGTGTTCGCGGTCTCCGACTCCTACATGAACACTTCCGGTGGTCCGATCGGGGCGCTCGCCTCCTTCCTCGGAATCGGTGTAGACCATCTGCTTGTCATCCATGACGATCTCGATCTCCCCTCCCAGGAACTGCGCCTCAAGCGCGGCGGGGGCGAGGGAGGTCACAACGGGTTGAAGTCCATCTCGCAGGTGATGGGCACTCGCGACTACCATCGTCTGCGCATCGGGATCGGGCGGCCGCCGGGGCGTCAGGATCCCGCCGACTTCGTGCTCGCGAGACTTGCAGCCCGGGATCGACCGGAGTGGGACGTCACCTTCGAGGAAGCCGCGGATGCGGTCGAGGACGTCATCACCCGGGGGTTCCTCGAGGCTCAGCAGACGCTCCACTCACAGTGAGCACCCGCCCTGGCTCAGGCCCGGGGCACTCGTTGCCCGAACGATCCACCACGGAGGACATTCCATGAAGCTCACCGGCCTGAGCGGACTCATCGCGCGGGACCGCGCGGTCTCGACCGCTGTGCTGCAGATGGCAGCGCGGGACTCGGGCACGCTCGTGTCTCCCGCGGGAGTGCGTGCGCCGATCATCGCGGCTGCCGCCACGAAACCGGGGATGACGACGACGGTGGTCGTCACGGCGACCGGGCGTGACGCCCAGGCTTGCGCCGATGCACTGGGAGCATGGACCGATGCGGTTGAGGTGTTTCCAGCGTGGGAGACCTTGCCCCACGAACGCCTGTCCCCGCAGGCGGACACTATGGCCCGGCGGGTCGCGGTCCTGCGTCGGCTGGCGCACCCCTCGACCGATGACGCGCGCACCGGGCGGATCCGAGTGTTGGTCGTGCCCGTGCGTGCACTGCTCCAACCGGTCATCCACGGACTCGGCGACCTGGAGCCGGTCAGGGTCCGCGTCGGCGACGTCGTCGATCTTCCGGAACTGGTCGGGCGGTTGACCACGCTCGGCTACGAGCGGGTCGACATGGTCGAGTCACGTGGTCAGATCTCCGTGCGCGGCGGAATCCTCGACGTCTTCCCGCCCCAAGAGGCCCACCCGCTGCGCGTCGAGCTGTGGGGCGACGAGGTCGACGAGATCCGCTGGTTCTCCGTCTCCGACCAACGCACCCTGGGGACCGCTGATCAGGGGCTGTGGGCCGTCGCCTGTCGGGAACTCCTGCTGACGGCCACCGTGCGTGCGCGGGCGCGCGAGGCCGTGGACTCACTGCCGGGTGCCAAGGAAATGCTCGAACTGGCCTCGGAGGGGATCCCGAGCCCCGGGGTTGAGTCGCTCGCCCCCGTCCTCGTTGAGGGAATGGATCGGCTGGTCGACCTCGTGCCGGGAGACGCCGTGTTCCTCATGGCCGACCCGGAGCGTGTGCGGGCGCGTGCCCAGGACCTGATCGCGACGACCGAGGAATTCCTCGCCGCCGCCTGGTCGGTCGCAGCTGGCGGCGGGCAGGTTCCGGTGGAGGCCGGCAGCGCCTCCTTCCTCGACCTCGCCGACGTGTGGGGCACGGGTGAGCGCCGCGGATGGTGGCAGCTGACGACCCTGCCCCCGGCCGACCTCGCGGAGGCTCTCACCGACGCCGATGAGGAATCACCGGACGGTGCCGCGGCAGAAGTCGCCCTTGGTGCAGAGACCGGGACGGGAGCCGAAGCGGGCGCCCTCGTCGTCAGTTCGACGCTCATGAGGGTCGGCGCGCGCGAGGTGCGACCTTACCGCGGGGACTTCCAGAAGGCCGCCGACGACCTGGCACATCTGGCGCGACTTGGGTGGCGATTGGTCATCACGACCGAGGGCCCTGGACCAGGACGTCGCATTGCGTCGATCCTCAACGAGGCCGGGGTCGCGGCGCGTGTTGTCGACGATGTCTCCGCTGAGCCTGAGCCTTCGGTCGTCCACGTCACGACGGCACAGGCCGGAGTCGGTTTCGTCATGGCGCATCAGCGTCTGGCAGTTCTGACCGAGTCGGACCTGACCGGGCGCTCTGGGGCGACAACGCGGGACATGCGGCGCATGCCGTCGCGGCGACGCAAGGGTGTCGATCCGCTGACCCTGCATCCCGGCGATTACATCGTCCATGAGCAGCATGGCATTGGGCGTTTCGTCGAGCTGGTCTCGCGCACGGTCGGGCGCGGCGACAACGCCGTGACGCGCGACTACCTGCGCATCGAGTACGCGCCCTCGAAGAAGGGGCAACCTGGGGACCAGCTGTTCGTCCCGACGGATTCCCTCGACCAGGTCTCGAAGTACACGGGGTCCGACCAGCCGACGCTGACACGGATGGGCGGAGCCGACTGGGCGAAGACGAAGGCCCGGGCGAAAAAGGCCGTCAAGGAGATCGCTGCGGAGCTGATCCGGCTCTACGCCGCGCGTCAGGCGACCAAGGGGCATGCCTTCGCCCCCGACACCCCGTGGCAGCGCGAGCTGGAGGACGCCTTCCCCTACGTCGAGACACCCGATCAGCTCGTGACGATCGACGAGGTCAAGGCCGACATGGAGAAGCCGATGCCGATGGACCGGCTGCTGACCGGTGACGTCGGCTACGGGAAGACGGAGATCGCGGTGCGCGCCGCGTTCAAGGCGATCCAGGACGGCAAGCAGGTGGCGATCCTCGTGCCGACGACCCTGCTGGTCCAACAGCACTTCGAGACCTTCACCGAGCGCTATGCGGGCTTCCCCGTCGAGATCGGGACATTGTCACGCTTCTCGACGCCCAAGGAGGCCGAGGCCGTCAAGGAGGGTCTGGCGTCCGGGCGCATTGACTTGGTGATCGGGACGCATTCCCTGCTGACGGGGACCGTGCGCTTCAAGGACCTCGGCCTGGTCGTCATCGATGAGGAGCAACGTTTCGGTGTCGAGCACAAGGAGACGCTCAAGGCGTTGCGCACCGACGTTGACGTCCTGTCGATGTCGGCGACCCCCATCCCGCGCACCTTGGAGATGGCGGTCTCCGGCATCCGCGAGATGTCGATCCTGCAGACTCCGCCCGAGGAACGCCAGCCGGTTCTCACCTTCGTCGGGGCTTTCACGGATGCGCAGGTCAGCGCCGCGATCCGGCGTGAGCTGCTGCGTGACGGCCAGGTCTTCTACGTCCACAACCGGGTCGACTCGATCCAGACGGTTGCGGCCCACGTCCGGGAACTCGTCCCCGAGGCTCGTATCCGCGTGGCTCATGGGAAGCTGTCGGAGCACGAGCTGGAGAACGTCATCGTCGACTTCTGGAACCATGAATTCGACCTGTTGGTGTGCACGACGATCGTCGAGACGGGCCTCGACATCTCGAATGCGAACACCTTGATCGTCGACCGCGCAGACGTCTTCGGTCTGTCTCAGCTCCATCAGCTGCGCGGACGGGTGGGACGAGGGCGTGAGCGTGCCTACGCGTACTTCTTCTTCCCAGGGGACAAAACCTTGACCGAGACGGCCCACGAGCGCTTGCGGACCATCGCGGCGAACACAGACCTGGGCGCCGGCCTGGCCGTGGCTCAGAAGGACCTGGAGATCCGCGGGGCGGGCAACCTGCTGGGTGGGGCCCAGTCCGGCCACATCGAGGGCGTCGGGTTCGACCTGTACGTGCGGATGGTTTCCGATGCGGTGGCCGAGTACCGAGGGGAGCGTCCGGCGGAGAAGACCGACATCCACGTCGAACTGCCGGTCGATGCCCATATCCCCGACGACTACGTCCGGGGTGAGCGTTTGCGCCTGGAGGTCTACGCGAAGATTGCGGCGGTGACGACTCCCGAACAGGAGACCGACGTGCGTGAGGAGCTGACGGACCGCTACGGCCCGGTGCCGCGCGAGGTCGATCTGCTCTTCGGGATCGCACACCTGCGCGAGACCTTGCGCGCCGCCGGTATCACGGAGTTCGCGATGCAGGGCAAGTACGTGCGCACTGGCCCGGTCGAGCTGCGGGACTCGCAGGTCCTGAGGCTCAAGCGGCTGCACCATGGGGCGGTCATCAAGGCGGCGATCCGGCAGGTGTTGGTGCCGCTGCCGACGACCGCCAGGATTGGCGGTCGCCCGTTGAGCGACGGTCCGTTGCTGGAATGGGCCGAACAATTGGTGACGGCGGTCCTGGTCCCCTTCTCGGAGTGACCCGGCACTCTTCGACCTCCAGAGTCGGCGTGCCTCGCGCGGAGAGACAGAAGCGTTGGCTGACGTAGACTGACCGAGCGGCCGCGCAGCGGTCGGACGAGGAGGACGCACGTGATTCGCATCCGTTTGAGGAGGGCCCTGGCGGGGCTCGCTGCCGTTGGAGCGGCCATCGGCCTTGGTGCCTGCTCCGCCCAGCCGGGAGTCGCCCTGCAAGTCGGGGACGCCAGCTATTCAGAGGCGGACATCACGACTGCAGCTGCTCAGGCCAAAGAAATGTTCGGGTCCGACGTCAGTCGCGAGGACCTCGTGTGGTCATTGGTCTCGGCCTCGAATGTCGTTGACCTCGGGACGCAGCACGATGTCACGGTCTCCGACGATGACGTCACTGCTGTCATCCAGCAGGAGGTCACGCAGCAGTACATCGCCTCGGCGCCTGACAACCTGAACCCAGCCTTGAACGAGATCCTGCGCGCCCAGCTTGTCGCCAATGAGCTCCAGCAGGCCTCGGGTGCGGACACCACCGCTCTCTCCCAGGAACTGGCGACCGTCCAAGAGGCCGCCGACATCAGACTGAACCCGCGCTACGGGACTCTCGATTCCACGAACACGCCGACCGCCTCCACCATTGGGGACGTCCTGCAGTCGTCGTCGGCCACCGGCTCCAGTTCGAGTTCGGACTCCGGCTCCGGTGACTCCGAGCAGAACAGCAAATGATTCCATCAGACCTGGAGGTGTGACCCATACCTCCCCGATGGCAACGAGTCTGGGACCCGGACGGGGACCATCGTCGCCTTCCACGCGGGATTGGGGGCCATGAGGCTCCCCCTGCTCATTCGCACCCCTGTCACGGGGTGCCCGACACCCACCGCCGGTACTACCGTGGACTGCGACACAGCAGTCTCGCTGAACACTGAAGGAGAATGACGTGGCAAGGATTGAGGCAATCGGAGCCCGCGAGATCCTGGACTCCCGCGGTAACCCGACCGTCGAGGTTGAGGTTCTCCTCGAGGACGGCACCGTCTCGCGCGCATCCGTTCCCTCCGGCGCATCGACTGGCGCCTTCGAGGCCGTCGAGCGTCGTGACGGTGACAAGACCCGTTACCAGGGCAAGGGCGTCCAGGATGCCGTTGACGCTGTGACCGAGGTCATCGCTCCCGAGCTGATCGACGAGGACGCAACCGAGCAGCGTCACATCGACGAGGCCATGATCGACCTCGACGGAACCGACAACAAGGGCAAGCTGGGCGCCAACGCGATCCTCGGCGTGTCCCTGGCCGTCGCGAAGGCCGCCGCAGAGTCGGCCGGTCTTCCGCTCTATCGTTACCTGGGCGGGCCCAACGCCCACGTGCTTCCCGTTCCGATGATGAACATCCTCAACGGTGGGTCCCACGCCGACACGAACGTCGACATCCAGGAGTTCATGATCGCGCCTCTGGGCGCGTCGAGCTTCCGCGAGGCCTTGCGTTGGGGCGCTGAGGTCTACCACACCCTCAAGGCCGTCATCAAGGAGCGTGGACTCTCCACGGGTCTGGGCGACGAGGGTGGTTTCGCCCCCAACCTGGCCTCCAACTCCGAGGCGCTCGATCTCATCATCGAGGCCATCGAGAAGGCCGGATTCAAGCCGGGCAGTGACTTCGGGTTGGCGGTGGACGTGGCCTCCTCCGAGTTCTTCAAGGATGGTCTCTACCAGTTCGAAGGCGAAGGCCGGACGACCGACTACATGGTCTCCTACTACGAGAAGCTGATCTCGGACTACCCGCTGGTCTCCATCGAGGACCCGCTGTCCGAGGACGAGTGGGACGCCTGGAAGTCCTTGACCACCGAAATCGGTGGCCGCGTCCAACTGGTCGGCGACGACCTGTTCGTCACGAACCCTGCTCGCCTGCGCAAGGGCATCGAGATGAATGTCGCCAACTCGCTGCTCGTCAAGGTCAACCAGATCGGTTCACTGACCGAGACCCTCGACGCCGTCGAGGAGGCCCAGCGCAACGGATACCGCACGATGACCTCGCACCGCTCCGGCGAGACCGAGGACACGACGATCTCGGATCTGGCGGTCGCCACGAACGCCGGTCAGATCAAGACCGGTGCACCCGCCCGTTCCGAGCGCGTCGCCAAGTACAACCAGCTGCTCCGCATCGAGGAAGAACTTGGAGACGCGTCGGTGTACGCCGGGCGCAGCTCCTTCCCGCGCGCCTCGTTCTGAGGGGGCGCAGTGTTCGGCTGATTCGGATTGAGCCAGCCGGAGTTCTTCCGGTTCACCGACGAGGGCGGGTCGGCGGATCAGACTGAGTCGAGAAGCACGAGGATGCTCCGACCGGGAGACCGGCCGGAGCATTCGTGCGCCCGGACCAGTTTTCTCGTCCGGATCGCGTGTGTGGTGGCAACCCTCGTTGCGTTGACACCGATCTCGCGCAACACGTGCGATTTCGCGGACCAAGGCCGTGACTCGCACTCCACCGCCGGACATGCCGGGTCTCCTCGTGCGCTGGGACGTGAGAACGGGGCACCATGGATTCATGGTCGACTCCACCCGCGATCGTCGCGTCCGCCCGCACGCCCCGCGGCGCCCCGCTCGTGTAGATCCGGAGAGCGGCAATGATCCTCATGCTCGCGGACGCGGTGGCAAACGAGCCGATGCGGCCGGTGCACGCCGTTCGTCGTCCTCGGCGAGTTCGCGCACGTCCGCCACTTCGACCGCCAGCCGCCGGTCCACACCCTCCTCAGCGACCGGCTCGCACCCCGCTCGTTCGTCGGAGCAACGCGCTGCGGCACGGGAGGCGCGTCGCGCGGCTCGCACCAAGCCGACGGCGTCGTCCAAGGCCCCGCATCGCACCCTGAGCTTCGGGGGACTGACGATTTCGGTGCGTCTGCTGGGGATCGCCGTTCTCGCCGCGCTCCTTGCGACGATGCTGATCCCGTCCGTCTACCAGGCGTGGCGCCAGGACCAGGATTTGCGCGACATCACGGCGCGCGTGGAAGCCGCTCAGGAACGCAACCAGTCGATGCAGGACCAGCTCGACCAGTGGAACAATCCGGACTACATCGCTTCGCAGGCCCGCAGTCGTCTGGGCTACGTCAAGCCGGGGGAGACCCAGTATGCTGTCACGGACCCCGGCCCGGGACAGGACACGTCGCAGGTCGAGGCGGCTCAGCCGGAAGGCCCCGCGCGCCCGTGGGTGCAAGTCTTCGCGACCTCCCTTCAGGAGGCCGACGCGGCGACGAATTGACACACCAACACACCGACAGGACGGCCATGACTTCCTCGCTCGACCCGGCCACCGACACCGACCTCGCCACTGTGCGCGAGCAGCTCGGTCGGATTCCACGAGGTGTCGTGGGGATCGCCGCCCGGTGCGTGTGCGGGCGTCCGACCGTCGTGGCGACGGCACCGCGCCTGGAGGACGGGTCGCCGTTCCCAACGACCTTCTACCTGACCTGTCCACCCGCCGTGCGGGGCTGCTCCACGCTTGAGGCCGAACACGTCATGGACGAGATGCATGCGTGGCTGGCTGACGACGAGAACGCTCGCGCCGCCTACGCTCGGGCCCACGCCGACTACTTGGAACGACGCACGGCGATTGGCGGCGAGGTCCCTGAGATCGCCGAGGTGTCTGCCGGCGGGATGCCGACGCGGGTGAAGTGCCTGCACGCTCTGGTCGGCCACGCCTTGGCGGCCGGGCGAGGCGTGAACCCGGTGGGAGACCGGACGCTGGACCTCCTGGCCGAGCGTGGGTTGTGGCGCGTTGATCGTTGTGCCTGCTGAGTGAGGGGGCGCGTCGCGCGTCGTGGTGGGAGTGCAATGGTCCACAGGCCCGGGCTGATGACTCATCCCGTGTGGGAGGATGGGCCGGTGAAACGTGTGGCTGCCATTGATTGCGGAACCAATTCGATCCGACTCCTCGTCGCCGACGCCGAGGACATCGATTCCGACTCCGGGACCGACACGGTTCGTCTGTCTGACCTCACCCGTCAGATGCGAATCGTCCGGCTCGGCAAAGACGTCGACCGGACCGGGGTCCTCGACCCCGAGGCCGTTGAGCGCACGCTGGTTGCGACCCGCGACTACGCCGAGATGATTGATCGTCTGGGCGCCACGTCCGTGCGATTCGTTGCCACCTCGGCGACGCGCGACGCCTCCAACCGCGACGTGTTCGTCGAGGGCGTGAAAGAGATCCTCGGGGTCACTCCCGAGGTCGTCGCTGGCACGGAGGAAGCGGGGCTGTCGTTCAGGGGTGCGATCTCCGGGGTGGATCCCTCGGCCGCGCGGCCGCTGCTGGTCGTCGACATCGGTGGGGGATCGACTGAGCTCGTCCTCGGCGACGGCGAGGTCGAGCAGGCGATCTCGTTGAACATGGGATCGGTGCGCGTGACCGAGAAATTCCTGTCCACTGTTTCGGCAGACGGGGGTGTTCCACCGGAGGCCGAGGCCGCTGCGATCGCGTGGATCGACAAGCGTCTGGACGAGGCCGAGGCCACGATTGATCTGACGCGGGTGGGAACGTTGGTCGGCGTGGCCGGAACCGTGACGACGCTGACCGCCCAGGCGCTCGGGCTGGAGAGCTATCAGCCAGAGCGCATTGACGGTGCCGTGTTGAGTCCGGCGCAGTTCGACGACTCGATCCGTTTCATGGTCGATCAGCCGATCGCCGTCAAGGCCGCGCTCGGGTTCATGCCGAAGGGCCGCGAGGATGTCATCGCTGGGGGAGCGCTGATCTGGAGCCGGATCATCGACCGGGTCGTCGAGCGAGCGGCGCAGAGCGGGCATGCCATCGATCGCGTGTTGACCTCTGAGCACGACATCCTCGACGGAATCGCTCTGTCTCAGGTGTGACGGTCGTGAGGCATCGGTGCGAGCCGCGAAACGGGCTGATCAGGTGTTCCGAGGCCGAGCCGGCGCCGTTTACGATGACAGGGAACGGAATCGAGGTTCGGTCGGCGGTGAGGTCGGCTCACGTGCGGATCCGTGTGGCCCCCATAGCCCAATTGGCAGAGGCAGCCGACTTAAAATCGGCACAGTGTGGGTTCGAATCCCACTGGGGGCACGAAAGCTCGAGCCTTGTGCGAGGCCTCGACTTAGGGTGGTTCTCGAACCTCGCCGTAGAGCCTCGTCGCGCCCAGATGTCGGTTCGCGTCGGAGATTCCGAGGTCATGCTGTGGTGCCTCAGGCATCGCGATGGTGACGATAGAGGAGTCCAGCACGAGCACGATCTGGCAGATCGCGATCGTGGTGAGGATCTTCCATCGGCACGGGTCGCCAGACGTTTCAGAACACTGGCGTTGGTCAGGGTCTCTCCGTGGGAGGCGGGTTCTGCATCGCGCAGGCCGAGCAATGCAGGAGGGGAAGGAGCACGTGGTCCACGAGGCGTTCCAATGCGGGAGCGCTGGGAATGCCGCCGTGGAAGAGCGTGTCGGTGAGAACCTGCGCGAACGCGAGGTCGAGTACGGCATCGGACCGATGGCCGTCGATCTGCTCGCCGCGCGCGCTGGCGCGGGCGCAGATGACGTGTCCGACTTCGTGACTGCGCTTGATGATCTGGGAGCCGATGAGGCCACGGAGTGTGGCGTCGTCGCGGATCGCTTCGAGCAGCCCGATCAGGGAGGGTCCCGGGCCGCCGACGAGGGTCTGGGCGATCTCCCGCACGGTGGCCAGGAGGTCGCTGCGGAGCGTGCCGGTGTCAGGCACCGCAGGCTCCGGGCCCTGCGCTTGCCGGCGTAACGCATCCGCGACGAGTTCGCTCTTGCCGGCCCAGCGACGGTACATCGTCGTCTTCGAAGCCTTGGCCCGGGCGGCGATCGCGTCGACCGTGACCTTCTCGTAGCCGACCTCGCCGATCAGCTCGATTACGGCATCCAGAATCGCCTGCTCACGCGCGGCACCGCGCAGCGGCGATCCGGCGGAGGTGTCTTCGCGCGATATGAATGGCATGAATCGCTCCTGTCATTTGTATACAGTACGGTATCGTACTATAGTGAGCTACGGATCGCAAAGACTCCTACCGGCCGCGATTGTGGTCGTGTTAGACCAAGGAGACGCCGTCATGGGCGATCAGATCATCCCCCTCACCACGCACGTGACCGACGAGCAACTCGCCGATCTGAAGACGCGCCTGAACAACATCCGCTGGCCAGACGGGTCGACGGTCTCCGACACCAGCCAGGGGCCCACCCTCGAGAAGCTCAAGGCGCTCACGGACTACTGGCGCGACGGCTATGACTGGCGCAAAGTCGAGGCCGAGCTGAACGGCTGGGGTCAGTACCGCACCACGATCGACGGCCTCGACATCGACTTCCTGCACATCCGTTCCCCGGAGCCTGACGCGTTGCCGCTGATCCTGACGCACGGCTGGCCCGGGTCAGTGCTGGAATTCAGCAAAGTAATCGGCCCGCTCAGCGACCCTGCCGCATACGACGGAGACCCGCGTCAGGCGTTCCACCTCGTCATCCCGAATCTCCCCGGCTTCGGGTTCTCAGCCAAGCCCGCCGAGACCGGCTGGGACATCCCCCGGATCGCCCGCGCATGGGTCGTCCTCATGAACCGCCTCGGCTACGACCGGTGGGGTGCCCAGGGCGGGGACCTCGGCTGCGCCGTCACGGACGAAATCGCGAAACTCAAGCCGGCCGGGTTCATCGGCTCGCACCTGAACTTCGCCATGTTCGGCCCCACCCCCGACGAGATCCAGGACGCCACGCCAGAGGAACGCGCGGCCTTCGCGGACGCGAAGGACTTCTGGGACAACCTCTCCGGCTACGCCAAAGAGCAGCAGACCCGCCCGCAGACCATCGGCTACTCCCTCGCCGACTCCCCGGTCGGACTCGCGGCCTGGATCTACACGATGTTCCAGGACACCTGCGGAACTCCGGGCAACGCCGAGGGTTCGTTCACCCTCGATGAGATGCTCGACGACATCATGCTCTACTGGCTGCCCAACTCCGGCACAAGTGCCGCACGCCTGTACTGGGAGATGAACCAGTCCGGGTGGTCGTCCCCGGCACGCATCGAGGACCCGATCACCACACCGGTTGGATTCACCATGCCCCCCAAGGAGGCGGTCCGCCGGTCTCGCAGGCAACTCGGACGACGCTACGCGAACGTCATCTTCTTCAACGAACCCGCCGACGGTGGACACTTCTTCGCCCTCGAACAACCCGACACCCTCGTCGAGGACATGCGCGCCACCTTCGATCTTCTGCGCTGACATGGGAGTCCACGATCAATCGCTCTGTAAGGTCCGAGAGACAGCCTCTGGCCTTATCGCATAAGCCGTAGCGACAGGGCGCCTACGCCACGGACTGATCCTTCCGGCCAGTCTCAGGCGCCGAGAGTCAGCACTGTGAGGCTTCGCAGATGGGGAATGCCAAGTGCTCTCGCCGAGATGTTGCGGATAACTCCGGTCCGGCCCGAGCGTCATGCGGTTCCCTGTTCCCTGCAATCTCAGATTCCGAGCCGCGGTCGGCGGCCATGCGGGTGAATCTCAGCACCTTCTGCGGCCACCGCTGCGAGCCCTCGCTGCCGCAGCGGCACCGAGCTCCGGACAAGATGAGCGGCGGCCGTCCGGTTGTTGATGCCAAACCTCCGGCCGAGCTCCGCGACGCTCAGCCCCTCGCCATACACGGCCACCAGCTCATCCACCTGGGCGGGGCTTAGAAAGGTTTGAGTCTTCCCAACTGCGCGAACCAGCCGACCCCGATCATCACTGATCGACGGCTCAGACGGCCGCTCGCTACGCTTGTAGGTACCCCGAGATAGGCGAGAGACCATGGTTTTCAGGGCCGGGAAAGGTTCTCAAACTCTCTACGAAGGTGCACCCTGATTTGTGGTGCACGCAAGAGAGCTGCACCTGCGAATTCGCTGGTCTGATGAGGTCTGGACTCGGTCAGCAGCGAGAGGCGTGCATCGTGAACCTTGGTGTTGCCGGTCGCTGCGCTCATACGTCCGCGGCCCTCGCACCGCAGTTGCAATCCCTCAGCGGGACTGGCGCAGGATCGTGGGCGAGTCACGCCGTGGCGGAGCCCGAACTCACCCGCATGAAGGCCATCGGTGTGCGGCCTTCGGATGATCTGGAGTCCGTCATCGCTGGGTCTCGCGCTGCGCTGGAGGCAATCGATCTGCGTATGAGGGTTGACTGATTGGGTTGATCCCTGATGAACACCTATAATCTCGAGGCCACTGGAGCCAAGCGCGAAGCACTCATCGAGGCGTTCGAAGGATTGCCCGCGGTCACCACCGCTGTTGCGACGACCATGAAGTTTCGAAGGCCTTCGCTGGGCGTGGTCGACCGGTTGCCGACCTCCCGGCTTCGGTGTGTGATGGCACGAGGCTGACATCGAACGGAGGAGGTCGGGGCCATGCCCAGAGAAGCCGTTGCCATCCGGCACGTTCACTTCGAGGACCTGGGTGTTCTGGCGCCCCTGCTCGAGGCGCGGGGCTATCACACGTCGTATCTGGATGTGGGGCTCGACCCCATCGATCCCGACGAGGTCGGCCGGGCGGATCTGGTAATTGTCCTTGGCGGTCCCATCGGGGTCTATGAGACGGATGCCTATCCTTTCCTCGACCTCGAGAGGGAGGCGATTGGGAGGCGACTGGAGGCGGATGACGCGACGCTCGGCGTGTGCCTGGGTGCTCAGGTGATCGCCGATGCCTTGGGCGCGAACGTCGTGCCGACCGGGCGTCACGAGATTGGCTTTTCACCGTTGGAACTGACCGAGGTTGGGCGTAGTTCTGTGCTGGCGCCGCTCGACGGGGTGTCTGTTCTGCATTGGCACGGCGACCAGTTCGAGATCCCACCAGGGGTCGAGAGCCTCGCCGAGACGCCCGGCTTCCCGAACCAGGCATTCAGCATCGGGGCGGGGATCCTCGGTCTGCAGTTTCACCTGGAGACTGACTGTCGGAAGATCGAACGGTGGCTCATCGGACACGCCCACGAACTCGCGGCGCAGGGGATCGACCCGAACAGGGTGCGTTCGGACGCCGTTCACTATGGGGATCCTCTCAAGCGTGTGGCCTTCAAGGTCGTGGGGGATTGGCTCGACGGCGTGGGGTGAGGGTCGTGCGGGATGCGTCTGTCGGCTTCCGGCGGGCAACGCGCGCACCCGGCCTGCCGTTACCTCCGTGGCTCCTGTTCCGTGATCGAGGCCCAGTCGTCGTGGCCGTGTCCGGCCTGGATCGCTTGGTCGAAGACCGATCGGAGGACCTCGCCGATCGGCAATGGGATGTTGGCGTGTGCGGCGGAGTCGAGGGCCAGGTGCAGGTCCTTGCGTCCCAGCTCGGTCGTGAAACCGGCAGGCTGATAGCGGCGCTGGGCGATCAGCTTGCCGTAGGTGCCGTAGACCTGACCGGGGAACATCGTCGAGGACAACAGCTCGGTCAATTGCCCGGCGTCCACGTCTCTGGCCTCGGCCAGGCTGACGGCCTCACCCAGGGACTGGATCGCGCATGCCATGAGGTAGTTGCCAGCGATCTTGACGATGTTGGCCTGTTCGGGTCGGTTCCCGAGCCTCCAGGTCCGCGAGCCGATGACGTCGAAGACGGGTTGGACCCGGTCGATCAGCGCGGGGTCTCCGGCGGCGAGGATGTTGAGCGCTCCGGCCTCGGCGACGGATTCCCGACCGAAGACGGGAGCTGCGACGTAGCCGACGTGGTGAGCAGCATGGATCTGCCCGGCACGTTCGGCCAGACCGGTGCTGACCGTGGCGAGATTGACGTGGACCGTTCCCGTGGGTGCGGCCTCGAGCACACCGGAGTCGAGAAAGAGCTCAGAAACGGCCTGATCGTTGGAGACCATCGACAACACAGTCCCGACCTCGAGCGCCTCGGCGACGCTGTGGGCGGGGCGTGCTCCCTCAGCCACCAACTCGTCGACGCGGCCGCTCGACCTGTTCCAGACGGTGACGTCGTACCCGGCCTTCATCAAATTGCGAGCGATCGGGCGCCCCATGGTCCCCAACCCGATGACAGCGACAGCATTCATGATCATTCTCCTTCTGAGATGCGGAATCTGCTCACAGCGGAGGCACCGCGGGTGGGCATCCCGGCCGCCGTAGCATGAACCATGATCCAGATCACGGTGTACGAAGGCGGTGCCGCGCGCGAGCCGCTGTGGCGAGAGGTCGTGGGCGATTGTCTGCGCGACGCCCGCCACGATCGCGACGAGACATTGGGGGAGACCGCGGCTCGTGCCGGCGTCTCGCCCCAGTATCTCTCCGAGATTGAGCGGGGGCTCAAGGAACCGTCCAGCGAGGTGGTGGCAGCCGTCGCGCGAGCGCTCGGCCTGACCCTGGTCGACCTCACGGAGGAGGTGTCCCGGAGCCTTGGGGTCGGGAGCGTCGCCTCCGTTCGGAACGAGGTCGGAGCGACAGCCTCTGGCACTTCCGCTCGAATGGACGCGGTCCACCTGCTCGCGGCCTGACGGACGGCCCCTCTTTCACCCCCGCTGGCCGAGCACGGTGTCGATGACGCCATAGTCGTGGGCATCCTCGGCGGTCAGGACCCGTTCCCGATCGGTGTCGGCATGGACTTCTGCCGCGTCCCGGCCGGTATGGCATGCAAGGATCTCCTCGACGTCGCGGCGGATGCGCACAACCTCGTCCGCTTGGAGGATCAGGTCGGGGATATCCCCGCGCCCCTGGGCGGAGGGCTGATGCAGAACTACTCGCGCGTGGGGAAGTGCCGCCCGCTGACCGGGCGCTCCCGACGCGAGGAGCACCGCGCCCGGCCCCACGGCTTCCCCGACGCAGGTCGTGGCGACGTCGGGTCGGATGAATTGCATCGTGTCATGGATGGCGAGCATCGCGGAGGGGTCCCCGCCCTCGCAATTGATGTAGAGCTGGATCGAGGACTCAGGACTGGAGGACTCCAGAAACAGGAACTGGGCGACCACGGCATTGGCGACCCCCGCGTCGATCGGTGTACCGAGGTAGATGATCCGCTCATTGAGCAAATGTGAGTAGACGTCCATGATTCGTTCGCCGTGGGGATTCTGCTCGATGACCTGGGGGATCGTGTAGGTGGAGCTCATCGCGTGGTCTCCTCGGACGCTCCGACTCCCGCTCCCGATCGTCGAGGTGGGGCGACCTGGTCGAAGGAATCGACGATGTGGTCGACGAATCCATAGTCGAGTGCCTCGCCGGCCGTGTACCAGTGGTCATGCTGGGAATCGGCGAGGATGCGCTCGAGTGGTTGCCCGGTGTCTGCGGCGATGAGGTCGAGGACGGTGTCCCTGGTCAGGCGCAGGTCGCCTGCCTGGAGTTCGACCTCGACGGCGCTGCCGCCGATTCCTGCCGATCCTTGATGCATGAGGACTCGCGAATGCGGCAACGCGCGCCGTTTTCCGGGCGTTCCCGCGGACAGCAGGAACTGGCCCGCACTGTAAGCGATCCCGAGGACGAGCGTCGAGACATCGCAGGGCAGCATCTTCATGAGGTCTCGGAGGGCGAGCATGGCGGGGACAGATCCGCCGGGGGAGCGGATCCACAGATCGATGTCGGCTGCGGGATCCCGGTCGGCGAGCATGACCAGCTGGGCTGCCAGCCCGGTTCCGTTGTCCTCGTCGAGGACGCCGTCGAGGACGAGGACGCGCCTCTCGGCCAGGTCCTGGCGGAGACGGTCGGTGAGGGAGGGGGGACGTGGGGTGTCTGAATCGCTCATGACAGCAGCCTCGAGCACCGAGACAGCACTGGGACCGTAATGCTGCTGGTGGCAGAGCTGCCTTCAGCGGAGAACGGGCTCGTTCCATGCGGCACGCAGATCGGGGAGAAGCTCCCGGGGGGCTGGCGGGCCCAATGGTTCCGCGAAGGTGCCGTCCGGACGAGGGACGAGGCCGATCGTGGTCTTCTCGTCCTCGGAGATCACTCCCGGAGTCTGGAAGAGTCGTCGGGCGTGACGCCACAGGTTCGGGTAATCGGTGATCGCGGCGTCTGCTGCCGGGAAGAGGCCCCGATAGGCGATGTCGAAGGTCACGGTCACTCCGAAGAGCCGCAGGTCCGGTTCCAGCAGGCGATCGCCACCGAGGAAGGGATGCCCGCCGAGCAGGTCGTCGAACCACCCGAGCCTGGCATAGAAGAGCCGGCGCAGGCTCGCATGGGAATCCGGCCCCGAATCGTCGTCAGCGCCGAAAGCAATGCGAAGCAACGGCGCGACGAGGTCGTGGTCGATGACCGGATCGAGGGCGTCCTCAAGCCGATCACCGATGTCATCGGGCCCGAGCACACGGCGGCCCGCCACCGATGGCCACGAACGAGGATCCAGGGGAGAGACCACGGAGCCCGGCTCGCCCTTGTTCTCGGCGGGGACGGGGTCGCGTTCGTCCTCGGGCCAGCGGTACGGATCGGGTGGTGCATTGACAGTCATGGTGCTCCTGGCCTGGAGGTGGATCGGATCGAGTGCCGGACCGAATTCCGGGCGGTCCTCGATGAGGGGCGCCGGGACTGCGCCCGGCTTCGGGGTCAGCGGACGGGTGAAGTGCAGCAGACGCAGTCCGCCGTCGACGATGATCGTCTCGTGGTCGATGCGGCGGTGGAACCCCATCGATCGATATAGCGAATGCGCGGCGGTCATGTCCGGGCCGGAGTGGATGAGAACCCGGTGGTATCCGTAGGCCTCGCCGACATGGAACGTGTGCGCGACCAGCGCCCGCGCCAATCCTTTGCCCCGGTGGTCCGGGTGGACGCCGAGGATGTTGAACGTGAAATCCGGGTCGGCGCGGAACTGGGGCAGGGGTGTGAGGACGGCGCCGACAATTGCTCCGCCCGGATCACCGACGAGCCACACGAGAGAGGATTCCGCGCGCTCGCGGATGCGGTGCAGGCCCGACCTGTAGAGGTCGGAGATCGACAGGCTCGCGCTGTAGGTTGCATCGAGGACGTTACCGACCTCGTCATATTCCTCGGGGTCAGCCAGACGGATCCGGTAGCCACCCTCGACCTCGACGTCGAGCAGGCCCGTCCCGAGCAACTTGACTTTGCGCAGATCTGTCTCGCGTGCGTCGTCGTCCAGGGGGACCGCCGTCATGCGCGCCCCCCGAAACGCCAGAGCTCGGCGGACCCTCCCGCGCCAGGCCCCGAGTAGGGGGCGGAGTTCGTGAGCGTCTCTCGACGGGCTGGCTCACTCCACCCGGCGAGCTCGGTCTCGGGATCCCAGTCGCTCGTCCCGTCGAAGGATGAGCCTCCCCGCAGGTCGTCGTCGGCGTAATAGGTCCCGCGCGAGCTCGGGATCAGCCCGAGATGGAACTGGTCGTCCTCGTCGGAGAACCCCTGCTGGAAAAGGTCGCGCGCGTAGGCCCACAGATGCTCGAAGTCGCGCAGATGGAGGACGGAGTCCCCGAGCTTGGCCGCGATCCCGGGCCGGTACCGCACGTCGTAGGAGCTGAGCGTCTGGTAGAGCCGGACATCAGAATCGGTCAGACGGTGGCCGAGCAAGTAGCGCCTGTTGGTCAAGCGGAAGTCGAAGTCGGCCAGGCGTGCCGCGAAGACGGCGTAGGCCGCTTGGGCCGCACCCCGCGAGCGAGCGAAGAGCACTTTGTCTGCGCCGTTGTTGACATCGTCGAAGATCTGCTGATTGAGCAGGTCGATCTCAGGGCGCAGGTCCTCTGGGTAGAGGTTCGGGGCGCCTGCGGCGTGGAAGGGAGCCCACGCGGTCTCGAGGTCGAGGCTGATCGTGTGGTAGTCGTTCGTGACAACCACTCCCTGCTCGAAGTCGACGATCGTCGGAGATGTGCCTCGACCCGCGAAAGCACCGGTGGTCGCCCGATAGAAGTCGTTGAGCCGGTGGTACCCGAAGGTCTCGATGGATCCGCCCGGTTGGTGTCCGATGTGCCAGCCGTCGGTGTCGTGGCTCTTGAGGAACTCGACGGGGATCGCCTCTTCCAGGCCTACCAATCGACGGACGATGAGCTGGCGGCGGAACCACCCGCAATCGAGGCTGCCGAGCAGGTGATAGCGACCCGGTTCGGGCGGTGTCAGACCGGGGCCGATGCCGAAGCGGCCGGGGAACAGATTGTGTTGAGGGCGAAACGTTCCGTCCGGGGTCCGTTCGACAGCGAGCTCGGGGTAGTCCCCAGCCGAGTCGGAGGACGAGGCCGAGGTGATGGCCGGCGTGGGGGAGCGAGGCGTCGTGGGCACCGAGGGCATGGGGGTGGACGACATGAGGGGTGTCCTTATTTGGTCGGGTCGGTGTGGAGCGCACCGAGGTGGGGTGTCGGGAACGTGGTCTCAAGCGGGTCCCCGCGCAGGTGCCACAGGGTCACCGACCCGCCGTCGCCGGGTCCGGGCGCGATTGAATCCCCGCCCAGTTCCTCGCGCCCCGAGGGCGCGCGCCACGCGGCCAGGGATTCCTTGGGGCTGAGCGCAGGCAGCTCGCCGCCGAACGTCAAAGGATCGGGCAGGTAGTTGCCCGACGGTCCGGGAACAAGCGTGAGGTAGTACAACTCGACCTCGTCGACGAATCCCTGTTGGAACAGGTCGCGGCCATAACCCCACAGGTTCTCCAGCTCCGGCAGCCGGATGACGCCCTCGCCCAGGCGCGCGACCATAGCCGGTCGATAGATTCGATCGAAGGAGCTGATGGTCTGGAACAGGCGGACATCGGAGTCGGTCAGCCGGTTGCCGAACAGATAGCGCCTGCTCGCCAGCCGGAAGTCGTACTCACGCAGGCGCGCCTCGAAGATCCCGTAAGCGGCTCGGGCGCCCTCTACCGTCGGGGCCTCGATCGTCCGGTAGGTCCCGTCGTTGACGTCGTCGAAGAGCTGCTGGTTGAGCAGATCGATGCGCGGGCGCAGGTCCTCGGGATAGAGGTCAGGGGCGCCCTGTGTGTGGAACGGTTTCCACGCGGTCTCGAGGTCGAGGCTGAGTGTGTGGTAGTTGTTCGTCGCGACCAGTCCCGTCTGGGCGTCGATGATCGTCGGTGAGGTCCCGCGCCCGGTGAAGTCCGGGTCGGTGCGCTCGTAGAAGTCGTTGAGTCGGCGAGTACCGAATCTCTCGACGAGGTCGCCCCCGCGCCGGGCGATGATCCAGTTGCCGTCCTCGGCGCGGGTGATGAGGTTCTCGATGGGCAGAGCCTCCTCCAGCCCGAGCAGACGGCGCACGATTCGCTGGCGGCGGTTCCATCCGCATTCGGGCGATCCGACCAGCCGGTAGCGGCCGGGGATCACGGGGATCAGCCCGGGCCCCTCGCCGAAGCGGGCGGGGAAGTGGTTGCGTTGGCGGTGGAAGGAATCGGAGACCTCCGCTGCCATCAGCCCGGAAGAGTCGAGGACCTCGAGGTTCTTCAGACGTGGATCGTCCTCGAACGCGCCCTCGATGGTCGCGAGGTCGCCGGTGTCAGTGGATTCAGGCATCGGTGTTCCTGTCTCAGTCGTTGTACTCGTCGGCGATGTCGGCCAGGCCATGGGCCTGCAACCACTCCGCGTTGTATTCGTGGTCAAGGTAGTCGCGGGCGGAATCGGCACTGAAAACGACAAAGGTGTCCTCCGGCGTCGCCTCGCGAGCGAGGTCGAGGGCGACCAGGATGGAGAGCGCCGAAGTCAGGCCGAGCGCCAGCCCCTCCTCGCGGGCCAGGCGCCACCCGAGCTCGATGACGTCGTGACGAGGCCGCAATTCGAGCCTGTCGATCAGCTCGGTGTCGATGTTGGCGGGCCATGCCCGCTCGTCCTCGGGGACCGGGGAATCGGAGGCGATGGCCGCGGCCAAACCATTGGAGGTGTTGGGGCCTTCGACGAAATCGGTGGTGATGACCCGGATGCGGGGATTGCGTTCCTTGAGGTAGCGGCCCGTTCCCGACACCGTTCCACCGGTGGCGGTGGCTGCGAGGAAATGGGTGACGCGCCCCGCGGTCTGCTTCCAGATCTCGGGTCCCGTCGACAGATAGTGGGCGTCCGGATTGGTCGGCGTGGCGCTCTGGTGCGACCACCAGGTGGCGGGATCCTCGTCGGCGTGTCGCGCGGCGATCGCTTCCCAGTTCTGTGGATCCGAGAAGGGAAGGTCAGGGCGCCCTCGCAGGATCTCGGCTCCGTAGAGTCTGAGCAAACGTTCCTTGGCGGGGGACAGCTCGGAGGAGGCGACCAGAGTGACGGGATGCCCGGTGTGGGCCCCGACCAGAGCGAACCCGATCGCGGTGTTGCCGGCTCCGTTGTCGATGATGCGGGCTGCCGGGGCCAGTTCGCCGCTGCGCTCGGCCTCACGCACGATGTGCAGGGCGATGCGGTCCTTGGATGACCCGCCGGGATTCGTCTGGTCGAGCTTGACGAAGATCTGGGCGGGAAGACCCTCCGTCACCTCGGTGAGTCGGACCACAGGAGTGCTCCCGACGAGGGCGAGGACAGAATCCGCCGTCGGCGCGAGAGACGGGTCGGGGAAATGCTCGGGGAACTCCCGAGCGGACAAGTGGTCGTCACTGGACGTCGTCGGTGTGGGAGCCATCGTCAGTTACCTCCTCGAATGGTCATCCGTCGGCATCGGCGAGGCGGATGGTGTTTCCGCACGCTACGGCGCTCCGTTCTCGGTATCGGAGGCCGGTTCACCATGCGAGGTGATGTGACATGCTCGGCGGGCACTCTCACGCTCTCAGGAAGCCTGAGGACAGTCCGTGGATCCTCTGATGGCGAATCCGAGCAGACAGGGGTGGCGCCGCACGCCCGAACATGGGAGATTGGAGTCCGACGACCCTCAAATACTGGAGGAATCACATGGCGAACCCCGTGTTCGACCGCCTTGAGTCGCAATGGAACAAGACGACACCGGCGGGCTACCCGACGATGCCCGGCTACCGGCCCGGCGGGGCCGCAGCTTCCACGCAGACCCGCCCGGGCGCCGACGCGAGCGCGTCATATCCGGCTTCTGCGACGGCCGATGCGCGATACCCCTACGGTTCCACTGCGGGTGACGCGCCCACCGCGTCGAATCCGATCGGGCAGAGTGCGCCTACCGGGTACCCGACCTACGATCAGCGGGCTCTCGGGGAGGCCGAGCAGGCCTACGCGGCTGCAGCGGCGGACGCCGTCGACCGCGGTCGTATGACCTATGACGACGTCATCGTCCGTACCGGTGCGCTGCTCGGTGTGCTCGTGGTTGCCGCGGCCGGTGCCTGGTTCGCTGCGACCATCAACCCCGGGATCGGCGTGGCACTCATGGGCGGCGGCCTGCTTGTCGGCTTCGTGCTCGCGCTGGTCAACAGCTTCTCCCAAACGCCGCGCCCGGCGCTCATCGTCGCCTACTCGGCGGCGGAAGGACTGGCCCTGGGGGGATTGTCCTACTTGATGGAGACCGTCTACCCGGGCATTGTCATCCAGGCGGTCCTTGCTACGGCTGCCGTCTTCGGTGTGACGCTCGCCCTCTTCGCCTCCGGCAAGGTCCGCAACTCGCCCAAGCTCATGCGGTTCACGTTGATCGCCCTCGTCGGAATCCTGGCCTACCGGCTGATCAACGCCGGGCTCGTGTTCTTCGGCGTCCTCTCGAACGGCGGGCTCAACGATGCGACGATCATGGGCATCCCGCTCGGCCTCGCGGTCGGCGTGTTGGCTGTCCTCGTCGGTGCTGCCTGCCTGATCCAGGATTTCGACGAGGTCAAGGTCGGCGTTGCGGCGGGTGTTCCCGCGAAGTTCGCCTGGATGTGCGCCTTCGGTCTGATGGTCACTGTCGTGTGGATGTACGTCGAGATCCTTCAGCTCTTGGCGCGTATTCGCGACTGAGACGACTTGGCTCTTTGAGGTGCGGGTGACCGCACCGCTTAACTGGTGCGCAACCGCATGCCGGTCTCCCATTCACGAGGACAACAATGGACAACGTCACTGTCAGCGGCGGCTTCGGTCGCAAGCCCACCCTCGACTTTGCGGGCGAGCGCCCCTCCGGCGACCTCCTCGTCGAGGTTCTCACCGAGGGGACCGGGCCCGAGGTTGAGCCCGGTGACCAAATCCAGTGTCATTACCTCGGGCAGGTCTGGGACGGGGATGTCTTCGACAACTCCTACGATCGTGGTGAGGCGCTGGCTTTCCAGATCGGCGTCGGTATGGTGATCCGGGGCTGGGACGACGGCCTCGTCGGCCACAAGGTGGGATCGCGCGTCCTGCTGTCGATTCCCTCAGAATACGGATACGGAGATCGCGGGGTTCCAGCAGCCGGCATCCAGGGCGGCGACACCTTGGTCTTCGTCACCGATATCCTCGGTGTCAGCTGACCCAGGTCCATCTGACATGTGGAGTCCACGGGACTCAAAGGAACGGCCCCGGCGACCTCTGATGAGGTGCCGGGGCCGTTCCGCATCGGTGTGGGCGCGTACTCGCCTGGACCTCAGCTCGCGGCTGCAGCCGGAAGCACCGGGCACGCCAATCCCGTGCGGACGTGGCACTGATAGCCGTCGGGATTCTTCCACAGGTAGCCTTGGTGGTAGTCCTCGGCCTGCCAGAACGGCCCGGCTTCTTCGGAGGCGACGATGACGGTCGTGATCGGGCCGAAGCCGTGGCCGGAGATCTCCTCCTGGTAGGCGTCGCGCGTGGCGAGAGCAAGCTCAAGCTGATGCGGGGTCGTCGTCCAGATCGCCGAACGGTACTGACTGCCGACGTCGTTGCCCTGTCGGTCCCCCTGGGTCGGATCGTGGATCTCGAAGAACGTCGAGACGATGCGGGAAGCGTCGGTCTGCGTCGTGTCGTAGACGACCCTGACTGTCTCGGCGTGGCCTGTCAGCCCGGTGCAGACCTCGGAATAGCTGGGGTTCTCGGTATGACCACCCATATAGCCGGTGGAGGTCGCGACCACGCCGGGGCTCTCCCAGAAGATCTTCTCAACTCCCCAGAAACAACCGGCGGCGAGGAAGATGACCTCCTGTTCCGGACCGGGTTGGAGGTCGAGGGCCGTTCCGAGCACGACGTGACGCGAGGGGTCGGGTCGGGCGCCTGTGAGCGCCTCGTGGAACTGGAACACGGATGCTCCTTCATGATGCAGGACTGGGCCTCCATTGCAGCACACGAAGAGGCCTGTCGCGCGACGTGGCGAGGCGACCTTGTACAGTTCAGGGATGGAGACCGGCACAGATGCACCGATGTCCGGGACAGGCGGATCCAGGTCACGGCGTCGTTTCGCCGATCTGTTCGAGCGACTGTCCGCCCAACGCGAAGAGCTGCGTGACGGCGCGGCCGAGGGCGTTCGCTTCCGCGACGCAACGTCGGGGCCGTCGGGAGAATTGGCCCACATGGCTGTGACGTGGCCGTTGCGCGTAGCAGCAGCCTGGTCCTGGCGTGCGCTGCTGGTCGCGGCGGCCTCAGCACTCATCGTGTGGGGGGCGATGAAGCTTTCGATCATCGTGCTCCCGGTTGCGATCGCCTTGCTGCTGACGGTTCTGCTGGAGCCCTTGGTCGGGTTCTTCCACCGACGCGCACATCTGTCACAGACCTTGTCTGCCGTGGCCGGCCTGCTCGTCGGATTCGGGATCGCGGGCGCTCTAGTCACGCAGGCCGCCTCCTCGTTGTTCCAGCAGTTCCCGTCCCTCCTGGTGAAGGCCTCCGGCGGACTCGACAAGGCCGTCGATTGGTTGACGAACGGTCCACTCGCCCTCGACGACACCACGGTCGACAAGGCCGTCATATCGCTGCAGGACGAGATCACCGGCTACGTGCAGGCAAACTCATCGCTACTGGCCTCAGGCGCTCTGTCGGTGACATCGTCATTGGCGTCTGTGCTCGCAGGAGCGCTGATCACCTTGTTTTGTTTGTTCTTCTTCCTGAAGGAGGGGCGTCGGATCTGGTTGTGGGTCGTCCGCCTTCTGCCGGCTTCCGCTCGTGAGCCCGTCCACGAGTCCGCGATCCGGGGATGGGCGACGTTGGGCGGATACGTGCGGACCCAGATCAAGGTGGCGGCCATCGACGCTGCTGGCATTGGTCTGGGCGCCGCCGTGCTCCACGTCCCGATGGCGGTGCCGATCACCGTCCTTGTGTTCTTCGGATCCTTCATCCCGATCGTCGGCGCGTTCCTGTCGGGGACGGTCGCAGTGCTCGTCGCTGTCGTCGACAAGGGCCTGACGACCGGGCTGATCATGCTGCTCGTGATCCTCGTCGTCCAGCAGATTGAGGGGAACATCCTTCAGCCGTGGCTGATGTCGAACGCGGTCTCCCTCCACCCGGTCGCCGTGTTGCTCGTCGTCACTGGAGCTGGTGCGGTCGCGGGGATCCCGGGAGCACTTTTCGGCGTGCCGATCGCGGCGTTCCTCAACTCAACCTTCCTCTACCTCCACGGGTACGACCCCTTGCCCGAGCTGCGCACGAAGCGGGACCGACCGGGTGGTCCTCCGGGGATGCTCGCCGAGCTGGTGGCGGCCTCGTACGCGCCGAAGGACGCGGAGGAGGCCGATTCCCAGACGGCGGATGCGTCAGCCGCCGATCCGGCGGCAGCATCGGCTGAGGTCATGGAATCCACGTCGCCCGAGAGCGGGACGCCGAGCCCGGCCGGTGGATCCGGACAGGTCTGAGCGCGTCGATGACGCCGACGAGACCGGGGCCGGACCGTGATTGGTCCGACCCCGGTGTCAGTCGGGTCGTGTTGTGTTCCTCGTCAGGCCTCGAAGGGCACACAGTTGAGGATCTCGACCTCGATCGTCCGTCCGTTGGGAGCCTCGTAATTGAGCTTGTCGCCGGCCTTGTGCCCGACGACTGCCGCGCCGAGGGGAGCTTGCGCGGAGAACACTTGGATCCCGAGATCCCCGCCGGCGTCACGCGATCCGAGGAGGAACTTCTGTTCGCGTCCGGCAACGAGGGCGGTCACGACCATTCCGGGTTCGACGATGCCATCATCCTTGGGTGTCTCGCCGACCACAGCGTTCTTGAGTATCTCCGCCAGGGACTGGATACGAGTCTCGTTCATCGCCTGTTCATTGCGAGCAGCGTGGTATCCACCGTTCTCCCGCAGGTCGCCTTCTTGGCGAGCTTCGTCGATGAGGTGTGCGATGTCGGTGCGGCGGCGCCCGGAGCGGTCCTCGAGCTCGGCCTTGAGGGCGTCATATTGCACCTGGGTCAGCCACTGGGTGTCGGCCATGTGTACCTCCAAAAAAATCGACCGGCACCGTGGTGGTGCCGGCGGAACGACTCGCGACAGTATAGCAATCAGAGTCCGGACGATGTGGCCGGAGCAACACTTTCCGGCGAACCGGGCGCTCGGCGGCAGTCGTTCACAACCGCAGGTGGGAGTGCAAGCCGGGGAACGGGGTGCGGTGTCAACACCCGCTTCCCCGCGACTCAGCTGAGGACAGCGAGGTAGACGGCGACACAGTGACAGGCCCAGGCGAGCACCGTGCATAGGTGGAAGATCTCGTGGAATCCGAACCACTTGGGGGAGGGGTCCGGTCTCTTCAGCGCGTAGACCACGGCACCGATCGTGTAGAGGACACCGCCGACGATGATGAGGATGACGACGGCGGGTCCGCCTGCTCTCCACAGGTCGGGCAGATACCAGATCGCCACCCAGCCGAGCACCACATAGACCAGAGTCGTCAGCCATCGCGGGGCGGAGGGCCAGAAGATGTTGAGCAGGATTCCGGCAAGTGCGCCGAGCCAGACGATCAGGAGGACGTTGCGGCATTTGGTCGGGCTGAGGAGTGCGACGCACAGCGGCGTGTAGGTCCCGGCGATCAGCAAGAAGATGTTCGAGTGATCGAACCGCTTCCAGAAGCGCTCCCACGGAGGTGCCCAGTAGAAGCGATGGTAGAGCGCAGAGACGCCGAAGAGGATCAATGAGGACGCAAGGTAGACCGCGGATGCCCATTTTGTTGCGGTGGTCGGTGCCAGAACGACGAGGACGATCGAAGCCGCCAATGCCAGGGGCGTCGCTCCGAGGTGAAGCCAGCCGCGAAGGTGGGGCTTGATGGCAATGATCTGATCGGGAACCCATGACCTGGGCTTGAGCGAGGCGACCTTCATCGATCCTCCGTTCGTCGTGTCCGGCATTTCCTACGTTACCGTAGGTTACGCGATCGTCACCACCTGTCAAGCGGGGCGAAGCCGCGCTGGGTGTGCCGCGGTGCATCGCTGCGACCGAGGGGCGGCTACCCTTGAAGCAAACTCGGCCGCTCGGGGTCGTCGTCGGTCCGGCTTGACCGGGTGGGAGGATTTGGATGGCGCACTGGAACCTGCTCTACGACCTCTACGAGCGCAGGATCCGCGCCGAGCTCGATCCGGATTCTGTGCCGCGCCACGTGGGGGTGATCCTCGACGGGAACCGGCGATGGGCCCGTTCCATCGGCACAACCGCGTCCCACGGACATCGGGCCGGAGCTGGCAAGATCCAGGAATTCCTCGAATGGGCGGATGAAGCCGGCGTTGAGATAGTCACGCTGTGGATGCTGTCCACCGACAATCTTGAACGTGATCCCGAGGAGCTGGCGGAGCTTTTCGACATCATCATCGCGGCGGTGCGGACCCTGGCTGCCCAGGGCCGATGGCGGCTGACGATCGTCGGGGATCTGTCCCTGCTCAAGCCGGAGCTCGCCGACGCCCTGCGGGAGGCCTCCGACGCGACTTCACAGACCGAGGGCATGCAGGTCAACATCGCGGTCAGTTACGGCGGCCGTCACGAGATCGCCGATGCGGTGAAGTCTTTTCTCCGTGAGGCCTCCGATGACGGGAGAACTCTGGATGAGGTGGCGGACTCGCTGACGGACGCGGATATCACCGGCCACCTGTACACCAAGGGGCAGCCCGATCCCGACCTCGTCATCCGCACGTCCGGGGAGCAGCGGTTGTCAGGATTCATGATGTGGCAGTCGGTGCACTCCGAGTACTACTTCTGCGAGGCCTACTGGCCTGACTTCCGGCGGGTCGATTTCCTTCGGGCATTGCGCAGCTACGGTCAGCGCGAGCGGCGCATGGGCCGCTGACGCCGGCCGTAGCAGCGGGTTGCTGTCAACGCGGCCTCAGTCGAGTTCTTCTGACCATGGCGGGTTCGCTCCGGCCCGAGAGACTGTGATGTCCGAGATCGCCGAGGCTCTACCAAGGACTGTGTCGATCTGCTCGTCGGTGAGCGTGTGCAGGGCGGGCCGTGCCCCGGCTCCCACCAGACCCAAGGCCCACAGGGCGTCGATGACGCCCCCCATGAAGGAATCTCCCGCGCCGACCGTGTCGACGACCGCCACGTTACCGGGTGCCCACGTGCGTCGTAGCCCCGAGGGCGTGCGGGCCAGAGCGCCATCCTTGCCGCGCGTGACGATGACGAGGGAGGGTCCCATCGTCAACCAGTCGCTCACCACCGAATCGACGTCGCGTCCTCCGGTCAGCCAATCGATGTCCTCGTCGGAAACCTTGACGATGTCAGCGACACAGAGAAAAGACGTGATCGTGTTGAGTGCCTCGAAGGGGCGTCCCATGATCGCGGGCCGCGCATTTGGATCGAAGGTGACGATCGCGTGACGTCGGGCCCGCACAAGGGCCTCGAGGACGGCTGCGGATCCCGGTTGGAGCGTCGTCGCGATCGACCCGGCGTGGACGACCTGGGCGGCGCGTCCCACTGCAATGGGAGAGTTCGGTGCCCATTCGAGGTCGAAGGTGTAGCGAGCAGCGCCGGATTCGTCGAGCACGGCATGGGCCGTCGGGGTGCGCGTGGCCCCGTGGGACTCTGCGGTGATGGCCACATGCGAGGCTTCGAAGTGCTCAGCGACGGTCCGTCCGCGTTCGTCATTGCCGATCCATGTCTGCAGCGCCACCGTGCGCCCCAGTCGCCCGAGTGTCATGGCGACGTTGGCGGGTGATCCCCCCGGAATCTCCGTTTCCTGGGTCGGGTCGGTGGCCGGGGTGACGATGTCGACGAGCGCCTCACCGATGGCGAGGACGTGGGGGTCTGTTGCGAGGTCCATTCGCGGACTCCTGTCCGACTGTGTGTCTTCTTCGGCGTGTTCGTGTGCCTGCCCGGGTCGACGGCGACCGTGCCGCCGACGCGAACCCCATCAGCCTAGTCTCCCGTGGGGTCGGACCCGGTCGCCGCGGAGGGGGCGGTCGGGGTCTGGGCTCGATCGAGCCGCGCCTGGGCGTCGTCTAGGATCCGGCGGCACCGGGCGGCCAGCGCTTCACCTCGTTCCCACAGCGCCATCGTCGCTTCGAGGGGGGCCTCGCCGCCCTCGAGATGGCGAACGATCTCGACGAGTTCGTCGCGTGCCTGCTCATAACCGAGGGTCGAGGGGTCCGGGCCGGTCACCCCGTCGGCGTCGGATGCAGGCATGGGGATCGAGGTGCTCATTGGGTGTCCTCCTGGGATGCGGTGGTGGTCGTGGGCTCAGGTTCAGGGCTCGTTCCGAAGACTTGGGCGACGAGGCGCCCGTGGGCGAGGATGCCTTCGAGCAGATCGCCCTTGCGCACGTCATCCGTCGAACGTACGAGGGCTCCCGAGGGAGTCCGCAGCAGGGAATATCCACGTTCGAGGGTCGCCTCGGGCGAGATCGCCTGCAGGGTGGCGCGAGCCTGGGCCAGTCCGGTGCGTTCCTCGGCGAGTCGGCGGGCGAGCGCCTGGTCCAGACGAAGGCCGAGGGAATCGATGACCGCGCGGTGCCGATCGACGACGGCACCGGGACTGAGCAGGACTGGCCGTGAGGCGACGAGGTCGAGGGACCGGCGCTCGGCTGACAACCGGGTGCCGACCAGGGTCTGTAGCCGGGTCACGGCGTGGGCGAGGCCGTCGAGCTCCCGGGCTCGGTCGGGGACGATCCGCCGGGCGGCGTCCGTGGGTGTCGAAGCGCGGTAGTCGGCGACGAGGTCGAGCAGCGGGGAGTCGCCCTCGTGACCGATGGCGGACACCACGGGGGTTCGCACGGCTGCAGCGGCACGAACAAGCGCTTCCTCGCTGAACGGGAGGAGATCCTCGACGGCTCCGCCACCCCGGGCGACGACGATGACATCGACCTCGGGGATCGCATCGAGGTCGGCCATCGCCGCGCTGACCTCGCCCACCGCGTACTGGCCCTGGACGGCGACCTCACGGATCTCGAAGCGGACCGCGGGCCATCTGGCGGTCGCGTTGACGATCACGTCGTCCTTGGCCTTCGCGTTGCGTCCGCAGATGAGGCCGACGACACGCGGCAGGAAGGGCAGAGGGACCTTGCGGTCGTCGGCGAAGAGCCCCTCGGAGGCCAGGCGGCGGCGCAGCTGTTCGATGCGGGCCAACAAGTCGCCCAGGCCCTCGAGGTGCACCTCGGCGGCACGGAGATTGAGGGTGCCTCGACGTTCCCAAAAGACGGGTTTGACCCGCGTGACGACGCGGGCACCCTCCTCGAAGCCGGGGCCGGTTCCCTCAAGGACGGCAGGAAAAGTCGAGACCGTCATCGAGGTGTCGGTCTCGATGTCGCGCAGGACGAAGAAAGCCATGCGTGTGCCGGGACGAGGTTTGTACTCGACGACCTGACCCTCGACCCACAGCTCGGACATGCGGTCGACGTAGATCTTAATGTTCTCCGTCAAACGGCGCAGCGGCCAGGGGTTGTCACGCGTGGTCTCGGCAGCGTGGGCAGCAGGCGGACGCGGTGGGGAGCCCGGGCTCTTCGCAGGGGGGAGGGGAGAAGACACACCTTCAGGATGTCATTCCACGCGGCGACAGTCACGTGGGAGGCGCGGCGGGTGAGGATGCCGTGCTCGGTTTGCACCGTTAGATTGGTGGCATGACGGTCCGACCCGCTCCGGCGCCCGTGTCCGGGGCCTTCTCAGATCCTGCGGCGTCCTGCGCCACCGGCACGATCCTGGTGGCGGCGCCGCGTGGGTATTGCGCGGGCGTGGATCGCGCCGTCGATGTCGTCGAGAAGGCGTTGGATCTCTACGGTGCGCCGGTCTATGTGCGCAAGGAAATCGTCCACAACACGTATGTCGTCGAGAGGCTGACCCGGCGTGGTGCGGTCTTCGTCCAGGACACGGACGAGGTGCCCGAGGGCGCTCATGTCGTCTTCTCTGCCCACGGAGTGTCCCCACAGGTCAGGGCCGCTGCCGAGGCCCGGCACCTGGCGACGATCGATGCGACGTGCCCCTTGGTCACCAAGGTTCATCGAGAGGCCGTGCGCTTCGCGGACCGGGACTGTGACATCATCCTCGTCGGACATCGCGGTCACGAGGAGGTCGAGGGGACCCAGGGCGAGGCGCCTTCACGCATCCAGGTCGTCAGTTCTCCCGACGAGGTCGATGGGGTGGTCGTGCGCGACCCGGAGAGGGTCGTGTGGATCTCCCAGACGACCCTGTCGGTCGACGAGACCCGCCAGACCGTGGATCGTCTGCGCGAGCGTTTTCCCGCGTTGATCGATCCGCCCAGTGACGACATCTGTTATGCGACCCAGAATCGTCAGGTCGCCGTCAAGGCGATTGCTGGACGGGCCGATGTCATGGTCATCGTCGGCTCGGCGAACTCGTCCAACTCCGTGCGCCTGGTCGAGGTCGCTCGGGAGGCCGGAGTGCCATCCGCCCACCGCGTCGACGGGGTGGACGACCTCGATCCTTCCTGGTTCGAGGGCGCCTCGACCGTCGGGCTGTCCTCGGGCGCGTCGGTGCCCGAGATCCTCGTGCGTAAGGTCATCGATTGGTTGACGGATAGAGGATTCCCCACCGTCGAGGAGGTGCGCACCGAGACGGAGACGATCACGTTCACGTTGCCGCGCGGCTTGCGTGCGGAGCTTGCCGGGAGCGGCCTGGTCGATTCCGGTCTGCATGCTCCGAGGCGCGTCGGCGCGGACCACACCGGGTGATCGGATGCTCGCTCGGAGGACGATGTGAACCTAAAGTCGGGCCATGTGTTCCTGGTCACCCTGACCGGGTGTCTGTGACGCTCGCCGGTCTCATCGCCCTCAACCGTGCGGAGCTCTTCTGCTCCTCATGGGCGGACATGGCCGCGAGCCGGCACACCTCCATCTGAGCGCCCGATCAAGGGGATCGAGGTGGCGCGTCCTCGCCTAGAATGAGCGGGTGTCTCTCACCATCGGAATCGCCGGACTCCCCAACGTCGGCAAGTCGACCCTGTTCAACGCGTTGACGCGTGCCACGGTGCTCGCCGCGAACTATCCCTTCGCCACGATCGAGCCGAATGTCGGGATCGTGCCGCTGCCGGACCCTCGCCTGGAGAACCTCTCCGAGATGTATGACTCGGAGCGCATCGTTCCGGCAACTGTGTCCTTCGTCGACATCGCTGGCATTGTGCGGGGCGCCTCCGAGGGGGAGGGGCTGGGGAACCAGTTCCTTGCGAACATCCGCGAGGCCGATGCGATCTGCCAGGTGACCCGTGCATTCCAGGATCCCGATGTCGTCCACGTCGATGGCAAGGTCTCTCCGAGGGACGACATCGAGACGATCTCGACCGAGCTGATCCTGGCCGACATCCAGACACTGGAGAAGCAGATTCCACGCCTGGAGAAGGAAGTCCGCGGCAAGAAGACCGAGACGATCGTCCTGGAGACGGCGCGCGCCGCCCTCGACTTGCTGGAACGCGGTGAGCTGCTGAGCGGACCCGAGGGGCAGAGGCTGGACCAGGATGCGCTGAAGTCCTTCCAGCTGATGACCTCCAAGCCGTTCATCTATGTCTTCAACATGGACGAGGACGGAATGTCCGACGAGGGCCTGCAGGCGGAGTTGCGGGCGTTGGTCGCGCCCGCCGAGGCGATCTTCTTGGATGCGGAGTTCGAGGCCGAACTCGTCGAGTTGGAGCCCGATGACGCTCGTGAGATGCTCGAGGATTCGGGCCAGAATGAGTCCGGACTGGACAAGTTGGCCCGCGTCGGCTTCGACACCCTGGGACTGAGGACCTTCCTGACTGCGGGGCCGAAGGAATCTCGCGCGTGGACGATCCACCAGGGCGACACCGCGCCCGAGGCGGCCGGCGTGATCCACACAGACTTCCAGCGGGGATTCATCAAGGCGGAGATCGTCTCCTACGACGACCTCATGGAGCTGGGCTCGATGGCCGAGGCCCGCGCGCACGGCAAGGTCCGCATGGAGGGCAAGGACTACATCATGCAGGACGGAGACATTGTGGACTTCAAGTTTAACGTGTAGATCCGCATGGTTCCGGGGTTCTTGCTGTTATCAGACGTATCGCAGATGGGGCGGTTATCACGCGGTGATAGCAGTGGAGCAGTCATGTTCGGCGTGGGGAGCGGTATGAGCAAATACGATCCGTTGTGGCGGCACGTGGGTGGTCATGACTCACCGTCGTTCACTATGACGTTCGGCGAGATACATGAGGTGCTCGGTTTTGAGATCGATCATTCGTTCCTCAACGCCAAGAAAGATCTGGCCGATTACGGTTATGAAGTTGGCCGGATCTCGATAAAGAACAAGACCGTGTCTTTCAAACGAATCGGTTGAGCGCCCGATGAAGCCTGTGGAACAACGGACTGACTTCAGGTTCAATGTGCAGGGGAGGGCAACCTTGCCGCAGAAGTGGCGACCGATGTCTCTCCGATCTGGCCCCCACGGGCACCCCAGTGGGGTATCGCTGGGATCTGCCGTGTTCGCGCATGCGTCGCTGTCGACGGGCAACAAACGGCTTTGTTCGGCGGCCGTGACCGTGAGCGTCGATGTCGTTGGGGATGCGCGCTGACCGTGTTTTCCTGATCGCCATGATGTACTACGGAGCGACAGGAGCTCGCGATGAGGCTCCGCGTTCACTGTTTTCCCCAGGAAAGGAGGCGCTGCGTGCGCCGCAATGTGATGTTTTCCGGGGGCATCCCCGCCGACGGCGCCGAGGGTGTCTTCTCTCTGTTGGCCGATACGATCGGCAACCGCGCCTTGAGTTGGCCGGACGGTGAGACCGATGTGGAACGACGAGGGTGGATCACCGCTGTGAACAACCACGTGCTCGCCACTGCGCCATGCTTCGAGGAGGCTCCGCGGGACCTCAGCCAGCCTGAGGGACACCGCTACCAACAGTGGAAGTCACTGCGCATCAGACCCGGGGCCACTGTCGATCTGCGCGGAAGGCTTCCCTACGCGAGCGAAGCGATCGAGTCCTATCGCCTCTTCAAGAGGATGCAGGTGGCGGGACGGATCCCCGAGGGAACTCGCTTCCAGTGCTCGATCCCCGGAGCGCACGATGTGGTGTCGATCAGCTTTGCGGAGGTCACCGAGTGGCCGGTCGTCATCGAGGCGTGGCAACAGGCCGTGCAGGAGGAGTACCAACGCATGCTCGAGGTAATCCCCGCCGACGAGTTGTGCATCCAGATTGATTTCTGCACCGAGATGATCCACATCGGCGGCACCTGGGCGAAGCTGCTCGACTGGGTTCCCGACCTTCCCGAAAACGAATTATTCGCGCAGTACACGTCGTCCGACTACATCCAGGGACATTTGGCCGGCCTGCCCGATCGAGTCCGCATCGGCTTCCACATCTGTTGTGGAACGTCGCCGAGCTATCCCGTTCTTCCCCTGGCCGACATCGATCTTCCGGTCCGGCTGTCCACTTCGATCCAGCGGGCCTCGGGCAACGCGGTCGACTACTTCCATCTGCCGACGATGACGGACTCGGACGAGTCATATTTCGAGCCATTGTCCCGGCTTGATGTCGCGGACGCGGACATCTATCTCGGTGTGGAATGCAATGACGGCCTCGAGGCAATGGAGCGCCGCATCACAGCTGCCCGCCCGTTCCTTCCGGACTTCGGGGTGTCTCACTACTGCGGGTACTTCTGGAACAAGGCGATCATGCCCGAATTGCTTCAGACCTTGGCCGAGGGAGCAGATTTCCAGACTGCGACGAGCTGATCGGCCGCGCTCGGTCGCGACGTCCGAGGCTACAGTGCCTCACGTGAGTACCGATGAGCCGTCTGCGACCTCGTTCGGCCGACCGATCGTTCCCGCCATTCCTCGAAGGCCGTCGCCGCTGGATGGTCGGCGTCCCACCAGGGACGAGCTCGGGCGATTTGCCACTGATGACCCCGATGCGATCGACGATGTGTTGCCCGCGTCGGGAGAGCCGCTGAAGCTGTTGATCGTGGGGATCAATCCGGGTCTGTGGACCGCGGCGGTGAATGCTCCGTTCGCAAGGCCCGGCAACCGGTTCTGGCCCTCTCTGCACCGCGCCGGGCTCACCGATCACATGGTCGACGCAGCGGCGGGGCTTGCCGCCGAGGACGAGCAACAGGTGCTGTCGCGAGGGATTGGCCTGACCAACTTGATCGGGCGGGCCACGGCGCGGGCCGATGAATTGTCCCGCGATGAGCTTCGCGCCGGGGGCGCCCATCTGGTCGAGCGAGTGCATGTTCTGCGTCCTCGCGTGGTGGCGATCGCAGGGATCACGGCATTCCGAACAGCTTTCTCGAGGCCGAAGGCCGTTCTTGGCCGTCAAGGGACGAGTGGGATCGCTGGTTGGCCGGATGAGGTCATCCTGTGGGTCGTGCCCCAACCCAGCGGACTCAACGCCCACGAGAACATCGAGTCGCTGGCTGCACGCTGGCGCGTGGTGTGGGCCATCGCTACTCATGACGATTGATGAGGATGGGTCGCGGCTGCCGACGGTGTTCATCGGGGTTGTCGCGGGTGCGGGATTCCTGCTGATCGCCGCCGATACTCTGACTCGAAAGCTCATCGGCGTCATCATCCTCGTCTTCGTCTCGTGGAACCTCTTGTCCACCAGGGAATTGAAGAAGACGAGAGCTGCGCACGACGCGAGAGTCGTGGAAGCGACGAGTGAACCTGCCGCTGGATCTGAGCAGGTTGTGGGGCTTTCCTCGGAGCGTGTGCCGGAATCCGTCGCGACATCCGAGCCAGTCCAGGAGACGATGCCGGACTTGACCCCGGGCGCGGCTCCGGAGGCTGCCTCCGCGTCTGGAGCCGGCCGCCTCAAGCTGGGTGTTCGGAATCCTTGCCGGATTCACGATGGTGGTCGCGAACGCCGGCGACCTCGATGTATTTCATGACGGAGGGATTCCCGGTTCGGTTGTTTCTCGGGACGACCGCGTCGTTCTACCTGATCCTCAATCTCGTCAAGCTGCTCGTATGACGGATTTGTCCGGCCGTTGCGGAATGGCAGGAGGCGCCAACGCCACCGTGGGAGTGTCCGCGCCCAGTTGACTCAGCCGATCAGCTCGCGGTACGTTCGCGCGCCCTGACGGACCCGTTTGCCGTACTCATCGATCAGGGCGTGGAGTTCCTGACACTCGACAACGCTGAGATTCTCGGCAGCGGCCCGCGCCATTCCCGCGCTCCGCAGGTCCTCGTAACTGTGCGGAGCCGTCCATCCGACGCCCTCGAACAACCGTCTCGCGTAGGCGTCGGCGACGAACACGGGTCGGTCGAAGGCGAAGAGCATCATCGCGTCGGCGGTCTCGGGACCGACGCCGGGCAGAGCGAGCAACTCCGCGCGCAGTGCGGCGTCCTCGACCTCGGGGAGTGTCGATTCGCGGATGTCCCGGTCGGTTACCCATCGTGCGATCTCCGTTAGCGCCCGCGCCTTCGCCACCATGAATCCGCTGGGCCGGATGTGGTCGCGAACGAGGTCGGGGTCGGCCTCGGCGAGCGTGTCGGGTGCCAGCAGCCCGCACTCGCGCAGGGAAGCAATTGAACGGGCGGCGCTCTCCCATGCGGTCTGTTGGACGAGGACCGCGCCGATCATCACTTCGAAGCGGGACCCGGCGGGCCACCAACCGTCACGCGGGCCGATCAGCGTGGCCATCGAGGTCGCGAGCGAGCGCAGGCCCGTTGACGGGGGCGTCGGATCGCTCGTGTGCACCTGTCGATCGTAGGCGAGGGGTTCCTGGAGCGGCCGATGACCCGGGCGCCGGTTCGTTCGGCGGGTCTGAGAAGACCCACTTCGAGGATGGTCGGCCCTGCCCGGCCCCGCCCCGGCTACGGTGGTTCCATGTCCGTCACTCTGGATGCAGTGCCATGGCCCGTGTACACGCCGCGATGCGTGCTCCGGCGCCCGACCTCAGCGGATGCACAGGCCGTATGGGCCTACCGGCGCCTGCCCGAGGCCTCACAGTGGATGACGTCCTTGGTCAATGATGAGGAAGCGTTCGTCGAGGGGTTTCCGACCCCGGCACAGATGAGCTCGATGATCATTGTCGAGTCGGGAGGCGCTGTCGTCGGAGACCTGCGCGTGACCATTGAGGACGGGTGGGGCCAGACGGAGGTGGTCGACCGAGCGCGCTCGACCGAGGCCGAGGTCGGATGGGTCTTCGACCCCGCACATCAGGGCAAGGGCTTGGCCAGTGGGGCAGCTTCTCGGATGCTCGACCTGTGCTTCGACGATCTCGGACTGCGTCGGGTGACGGCCGGGTGCTTCGCGGACAACAAGCCGTCGTGGCGGATGATGGACCGGCTCGGGTTGCGGTGTGAGGGGGCATTTACCGCGGACTCACTGCACCGCGACGGGCGCTGGCTCGACTCGTACAGCTACGCGATCCTGCGTGAGGAGTGGGCGGCGCTTCGCGAGGAGCGGGTGGGACGATCTGGGTGGAACACGGATCGGACGGTCTCGGGACAGAAGCCGGAGTGAACGGCCGCGCCGGCGCGCGGAGGACAGCGCGCCAGTCGAGGCTGATCGCCATCCACGCGGTGTGGTTCGCGACGTCGATCCCTCGCCGGAACTCCACAATGTCGGGATTCGTGGAGTGGCCTGACACCGGCCAACAGCACATGGCCTCAACCTCGCGGACGGCGAGCAACGTGTCGAAACATGTGAGGTCGGTGAGGGCTTTGCTGTATGCCGTGACCTCGGCGGATCGAATGTCGAGAGCCTGCGTGCGGTGTGCCTGGAGGAGATCCGCGGCGGGAACCGCCTCAGCGAGGTGAGTGAGCTTCGGTATCGTGAGACCGGCGTTCTCGAGCGCAGCGATCTTGGCGCCCTCAAGGGCTTGAGCCATCTAATAACGGCGATACCCACTCGTCGGGTCGACGTCGGCGGGAGCGAGCACCCCGGCGGTGTCGTGCACGCGGCGCTGCGTCTTCGGTGTCAAACCGCTCATCTGGGCGAACATCCCGATGATCATTAGTGGGACTAACATCCGGTGTTCCTGAGGGGGAAAGTCAAGTGTCACAGTGGACTTCTCACTCGGGATTGCGTGGGATGACCTCCCGTCCTCGCGCGAAGCACGCCCTTTGCGACCGCGAGACACGTCCTGGTTCGCGTTCTGGTCGGGCAGTTGGACGCCTTCATCGATGAGGGCGGTTGGGAGTGCCTTCGGGCGGCACCTTGTCGATTGTCGTCGGGGTTGCTGGGGCGACACCGTTCAGCTGAACGGCCAACAATCGAACAACCCGGACACAGGTGGCGTCGGTGGGTCGGAAGTCGGAAGTGGCCGTCAACTAGGTTGACGGCTCAGGGCTCTTTGGACGGACACGATCTGGAACGCTCCGTGCGTGGCCCATCCCAACAATCCGTTGGCTTTGGTCAGGTCGGCGTGGACGCGAGCACGGGACCGGCCCCGTCGCGGGATCGGGCTTCGAATCGCGTTCCTTGGCGAGGTCGGTGACCAGGCGGACCTGCGGTGGACGCGCGTGCTCGTCTCGATGGCTCTGGGACTGATCGTCTACTTCTGCTACGGGCGACGTCATTCGGTGTTGGGGTTGCGCGGGCAGCGTACAGGCATGGCGCATGGCGTCTCGCGGTCTTACCCTTGAGGGAGGTCCCGGAGTATCCGGGAACATGGTCCTTGCCGGGCCATCGTCATCAGGAAGGCAAGGGAGAACATGACTGACGTTATTGAACAGACCGTCGTCCCCTCGACCGATGCAGGGGCGCGTCGCACTGGACTTGAGAATTCTGAGGCTGGGTTTGTCGCTTCTGATTCATTGATCACCGACCTCCAGCGTGTGCTGGTCGATCTCGTCGAGCTGGCCCTCCAGGGCAAGCAGGCCCACTGGAATGTGGTGGGAAAGAACTTCCGCGACACTCACCTGCAGCTTGACGAGATCGTCGCCACCGTCCAGGGCCACTCGGACACGATTGCCGAGCGCCTGCGTGCCCTGCACGCTGTACCCGACGGTCGCAGCGCGACCGTGGCCGCCACGACGTCGCTGCCTGCCTACCCCAATGGGGAGGTCTCCACGACCCGGACGATCGGTCTGATCACCGAGCGTCTGGACCGCACCGTCAAGACGGCTCGTGACGTCCATGCCAGCGTCGAGGCGCAGGACCCGGCCAGTGCCGATCTGCTGCATGGCATCATGAACGATCTCGAGAAGCTGTCCTGGATGGTCAGCGCCGAGAACCGCACCGAGGACTGAGCCTTCGAGCGAGAGTCGTGAGCGTCACCGCGCTTGGTTCTCCAAAGGTGGCGTGAGCGTCGGATCAAGCACGAATAGGGCACGACATCGCATATGATGCCGAGGCTTCAGGGCCGGGGAGATTCTCCCCGGCCCTTCGTGTGCCCGGGTGGGAACGGCTTTGGCCGTGGCGAGGTTCTCCCCGGAGAAGCACCGCCGACGTCCCTCGAGGCACTGTCACCGTTTGTTGTGCGGGGATGCCGTCAGTTTCGGCCGCTCTGTTGAGCACGCGGTGACAATGACCAGCGATGGTGCTCGATGAGCATAGTGACCCCACAGACTGTGGTACTCATCGCATTCGCTGGAGCCCTCGGCGCCGCGTGCCTTCTCCTCGACGCCTCGCGAGTTGTTCGGCACAACCGGCTGAGTATTCCGATGGGGACCCAGGCCGTCAACTTCACTGCGTGCGTCCTTCATGGGCCTGCTCATCGCCGGAGTGGCGGCTGTCTTCGTCGAGATGGCGCTGGCGATGCCGTGAGCCTCGTAGCAGTCCAGGTTCGCCGACCTCAGAGTCGATCGGTGAAGGCCTCCTCGAAGGGCCTCCGCACAGCGGGGGTGAAGGCGACGAACTCGACGAGGTCGATCCCCGGCCAGATTCGCTCGACACCGCTGGACCCGTTGCCCACTGGATCCCCGAAGACGCCGAGCCGGGCGGCGTGTGCGACCTCGTCGGGACTCCATCCGTAGACGCCGGCGCCGATCGCGCTGAAGGCAACCGATCGTGCGCCGATGCGTTCGGCGATCTCCAGTGATGAGGTGAAACATGACCGTAGGACATCGGGGTCATCCTGTCCGGCGTGACGATTCGGCCCGACCGCGTGGATCACCCATCGCGCGGGCAGGTCGAAACCGGGGGTCGCGATGGCCTGCCCAGCCGGGAGCCCCTGAGGCAACGAGGTCGCACGCAGTTCTCGGGCCGCCTCCAGAAGTCGTGGCCCCGCGGCTCGGTGGATCGCCCCATCGACCCCTCCACCTCCGAGCAGGGAGGAGTTCGCGGCGTTGACGATCGCATCGACGTCGAGCCGAGTGATGTCGCCGGTGACGACGCGGATGCGCATTAGGCCATCGTGTCGGCGTGGAGGATGAGGACCATCTCGTGGTCCTCGCCGGGTTTCAGGGTGATCGCGTCGTCGCGGACGTTCGCGGTCTCCATACACACGAATTCTTGCCATTCTTGATCGTCGAGGTCGGACAGCGCTGCCGCGCCCTCGACCCAGGGATTCCAGATGACGGTGTTGGCGGAGCCGTCCTTGTCGATGTTGATGGTGCGACGCAACCGAGGATCGTGCACGGACAAGGGGCATCCGGACCGATAGATCCGATCGGTTGGACCAACCAGAGTGACCTCGCCGACCTGCTGGCGCCACTGATGGGGCTCGCGCGTCGTGTCCAGGTAATCGGCGCCTTCGAGGCCATCAATCGTCACATCCTTGACGTCGCCGACACGGAGATAGGTGTGGAGGGCTTCTTCAAAAGTGAACGCATGATCATCGGTGTTCGTGACCCTCAGGGTGATCACGAGGTCCTCGGTGACGTCGACGCGAAGCAACGCTTCAAGGCGATGTGGGAAGGGCTCGTCGTCATCGGCGTTGCTCGGCTCATGGTCCAACCGGAACGCCGTCGAATGCGAAGAATGGGAACGACCAGCAGGCATGGGGTCGTCGACTCGTGTCCACCACGCGGTCCGGGCGAAGCCGTGGGAAGGGTGACATGTGCCGTCGTTCCCAGAGCCGAACCACGGCAAGCACACGGGAATTCCGCCGCGGATGGGGGCGCTTCCATCGAGAATCGCCGAATGCGACGTCCACAGCACCGAGGTCTCGCCTTCAGGTGCCCAGCTCAACACTTGTGCGCCGAAGGGGAGCGCTGCTCCGCTGCTGCCGGGTCCCATCAGTGGGACCTCTTGGTCGAGGATCGTCATGGCTCCAAGGCTAGACGTTCCGGGGGCTTGTGCGGTGTGCCCCGGCATGGTGAGTCCAGTCCATTCGGCACGAGTCGGTGTCGCTGGGCGAAGGGTGCTGAGACGTGTTTGCTGTGGCCGGATGGTCACCCTGCGTCCGCTCCTGATTTTTCGAAGCCCCTATCGTGTCGTACTGTGAACCGACGGTATGCTGACCGAGTCGTTGGAATTCTTTGCATAGCCCATGGGAGAGTCCTCCCGGGCGGACGGTGTGATTCCTTCGGCAATGCTGAGCACCGTCGACCGGCCTTGGCTCATGTCATGTGGGTCAGAGAGAGTCGGCAGTGCGTCCACCGAAAGTAAGAGCCCGATGTACCGATACCTTGCTAAACGACTGCTGAACTATGTGATCCTGTTGTTCATTGCGGTAACGCTCGCGTACTTTCTCGCGGGCTCGGCCCTTGAACCCAAGTCAGTCTTCGACTACACGAACCCGCACCTCGACAAGGCGTCCATTGATGCCCAGTTGGCGTCATACAACCTCAATACGGACGTTTCCGTCGCCCAGAGGTATTGGATCTGGCTGAAGTCCGTTGTGACCCAATGGGATTGGGGCCGGACGCCGAAGGGCGATTACGTCAACAAGCTGCTGGCAACCAGGATTTGGGTCTCGGTTCGGTTGATCTTCATCGCGTCCTTCGTCGGGATCATCGGCGGTGTCGCACTCGGAGCGTGGACAGCGGCCAGGCAGTACAAATTTTCGGATCGGACGATTTCGATCCTCTGCCTTATCGTCATCTCCACGCCCACCATCGTTCTGGCTACGGTGCTTCAGATTGCGGCGACGCGGTTCAACCAGTCGACCGGGACCAGTTTCTTCGAGTTCATTGGTGAGACAGGCCAGATCGGTAGCTATCCAGGTGCCGAGATCGTCAACCGACTCCAACATCTCCTATTGCCGACCATCTCCCTGTCGTTGAGTGGAATCGCCACCTATTCGCGGTACCAGCGCAATCTGATGCTCGATACTCTGGGTGCGGACTACGTCCGGACTGCACGCGCGAAGGGCCTGACAAAGGGGCAAGCCATGCGGCGGCATGCGTTGCGGACCGCCTTGGTACCGATGGCCACCTACTTCGCTTTCGTCATCGCGAATCTGTTCACCGGTGCAGCAATCACGGAACAGATTTACGCATGGAATGGAATGGGCAGCTACTCGGTGACGTCGATCCAAGGACAGGACATCAACGGCACGGTCGCCGTCGTTGCTTTCTCCGCAGTCTGTACGTTCTTCGGGCTGATGTTGTCCGATGTCTTCACTGTCGCGGTTGATCCGCGCGTCCGGGTCAGCTGAGCGGCGAGGAGAGTTATATGGCTTTTAACAACACTGACCAAACAGATGATGATGGCGTTGATTTGCTCACCGGCGGTGTGATCGCTGAGGAGGTCGATCTCGCCCCTGTGCAGAACAAGCGGCTGAGCCGTCGGCAGCTGATCCTCCGCCGCTTTCTGCGGAACAAAACGGCCGTGATCGGGATGATCGGGTTCGTCCTTATGGTGCTTTTCTCGATCTTTGGAAAGTACATATCCCCGTGGGGCTACACCGAGGTCGATGGAACCAGTTTCCTTCAAGGGCCTTCGACCGATCATTGGTGGGGAACCTCCCAGAATGGCCGTGACATTTTTGCCATGACCGTTGAGGGCTTACGGAAGTCCTTGATCATCGGTCTCACCGTCGCTGCCATCCAGACGGCAGCTGCGGCGCTGATCGGATCGGCGGCTGCCTACTTCGGGAAGGCGATCGACAAGACTCTCCTGTGGGTCATAGACCTCATGCTCGTCATTCCATCGTTCCTACTAATCGCCATCATCTCCCAGAAGTTCAGTGGGGCGAAGAGCTCGACCCTTGTTTTCGTCCTCTTGCTGGCGGCCTTCGGCTGGATGCTGACAGCCCGGGTTGTCAGATCGATGACTTTGTCGGTCATCAGCCTCGATTACGTGCGGGCCGCAAAGTACATGTCGGTGCCGGCGTGGTCGATCATCGTGCGCCACATCATTCCCAACGTGTCGTCGTACCTGATCATCGATGCGACGCTCGGTGTTGTGTCCGCAGTCATGTCGGAGACGACGCTGTCGTATTTCGGATTCGGCATCAAGTCACCTCAGACATCGTTGGGAACCCTCCTCGCCGAGGGGCAGAAGATGGCGACCTCGTTCCCATGGGCGTTCCTAGCGCCCGCAGCCGTTTTGACCTTGATGCTGATCTTCGTCAACTTCATGGGTGACGGTCTGCGCGACGCGATCGATCCCTCATCGAAGTCGGGTGGTCAGGCGTGAGCGTCCACAACGCGATCGGCATGTGCTTCAGTGCGACGAAGGGAGACATCCGATGAGCGACATCCAACAATCAACCACTGAACTCGATTCGTCGGCGAGGAAGTCGTCCAGAGCACAACGCAAGCGGGAGAGCACCGACTTTGAGCTTCCGACCCGTGCTGAGGGCGTCCCGGTTCTGGAGGTTGAGGACCTCAACGTTACGTTTCCCTCTGAGGACGGCGAAGTTCACGCGGTCCGCGGCGTGTCCTTCTCCTTGATGCCCGGTGAGGTCCTCGGTATCGTTGGTGAGTCTGGGTCCGGCAAGTCTGTGACCTCGATGGCGATCATGGGCCTGCTCGATGAGAATGCTCGAGTGGAGGGTTCCGTCAAGATGCACGGTCTGGAGCTGCTCGGCCGCGACGATGCCTACATGTCCCGTATCCGAGGCCGCAAGGTGGCGATGGTCTTCCAGGACCCGTTGTCCGCTCTGACGCCCGTTTACACGATCGGGTCGCAGATCGTCGAGGCACTCAAGATCCATGGGGATCTGACAGACAAGGAAGCAGAAGCTCGCGCAATCGCACTCTTGCGCGAGGTTGGCATCCCGAACCCCGAGGTCCGTTTCAAGTCGTTCCCACACGAGTTCTCCGGTGGCATGCGGCAGCGTGCGATGATCGCCATGGCGATCGCGAACGATCCTGACCTGATCATCTGTGACGAGCCCACCACCGCCTTGGATGTGACGATCCAGGCCCAAATCCTCGAACTGCTGAAGAAGGCTCAGGAGGAGACGGGCGCAGCGGTCATCATGATCACACACGACCTCGGCGTCGTCGCGGGTCTGGCCGACAAGGTCGCCGTGATGTACGCCGGCCGCGTGGTCGAGCGCGGCACCGTCGATGACATCTTCTATGCCTCGCGAATGCCCTACACGATCGGTCTGCTGGGTGCTCTGCCGCGGCCCGACCAGACGTCTGAGGATGCTTTGGCGACACTCGAGGGCAACCCACCCTCGATGCTGGAACTGCCGACTGGGTGTCCTTTTGCGCCGAGGTGTCCGTTGGCTGAGGATCGGTGCCACGCAGGTGAGCCTGCTTTGACGCTGATGGACTCCTACCGCAGTCAGGTCGATGCTGAGAATTTAGTCGCTTCAATCATCGAGCCTCATGCCGCCGCGTGCGTGCGCAGCCAAGACATCCGAGCCAACGACTGGCACTTCCAGGATATCTACCCGATTCCAGCCCATATCGACCGTGGGGCTGGGCGCAGGAATCGAGAGTCGCGGGAAGCTGTCCTCAAGATCGACGACCTGACGAAGTTCTTCCCGTTGACAAAGGGCTCTGTCTTCAAGCGCCAAGTCGGGACCGTCCACGCTGTCGACGGGATTTCTTTCGAGATCCGACAGGGCGAGACACTCGGCTTGGTGGGTGAGTCGGGCTCTGGGAAGACGACCACTTTGATGGAGATCCTTGATCTCAAGGCCCCCGAGAGCGGAACAATAGTCGTCCTCGGCAAAGATACAGCGACGATGAACGCGCGGACCCGCAGGCAGACCCGCCGCGACTTGCAGGTGGTCTTCCAGGATCCGATGGCGTCGTTGGATCCCCGCATGCCGATCTATGACGTTATTGCCGAGCCGCTCAAATACAATGGCTTTTCAAAGAAGGACATCGACACCCGCGTCGCGGAGCTGATTGAGCTCGTTGGCTTGGAAAAGGCTCACCTTAACCGATATCCGCGGAACTTCTCGGGTGGCCAACGTCAGCGCATCGGAATTGCCAGGGCGCTCGCACTGGAGCCGAAATTGCTGGTGTTGGATGAGCCGGTCTCCGCGTTGGACGTGTCCATCCAGGCGGGCGTGATCAATTTGCTCGACGAGCTCAAGACGAAACTTGGCTTGTCGTATCTCTTTGTGGCTCATGATTTGTCCGTCATTCGACACATCGCAGATCGTGTTGCTGTCATGTACCTCGGGAAACTGGTCGAAGTCGGGTCGGTCGAGGAGGTCTTCGACCGTCCTCGTCATCCCTATACGCACGCTTTGCTGTCAGCAATTCCGATTCCTGATCCCGCGAAGGAACGGGCGCGCAAACGGGTGATCCTTCAGGGAGACCTTCCGTCACCTGCGAATCCTCCGTCGGGATGTCGGTTCAGGACGCGGTGTCCACTGTTTCTCACGTTGCCTGAGGACAAGAAACAGATGTGCATCGACGATTCGCCGGAGCTTCGGACATTCGAGGACGGGATTGATGACAGGGTCGCCTGCCATTTTGCGCAGGTTCAGAAGGTGTTTTGAATAGAGCCTGAAAATTGCAGGGTTGGAACGTATGGACGGATCACGGAGGTTTTCGTCTCGATTCTTCGATAGAGTTGTCTCAAAAGTTGAGCTGTTGGTTACGGTTTGGGTGCGAAGATGCTGTCAACGGGTGGATATGGTTCGAACCCTACCGAGACTTTGACTAAGCTTGACCCGAGTTGCTTTCGTCCAGTACTGCTGTACCAACTGTGCCGGGTCTGAGCGACTAAGAACCCAATCAACCATGGAGGTATTCATGCGGAGCACTTCGCGTGCAGTCGCTGCGATTGGCGTCGTGGCGGCGCTGGCACTGGCGGGTTGTTCGAGCGGCAGCAAGTCCGATGAATCGGGGGACTCGAGTTCGGAGACGGTCACGACGGAGACTTTGGCGGCATCTGACGTCAATACGCAGTCTCGTGATGCTCTTCAGCAGGGGGGGGACCTCCGGCTGACGATTACTGCGCTGCCGTCCAGCTGGAATGTGATGTCGACTGCGGGTAACTCGGTCGACAACAACGATATTTATGCATTTGTCTTGCCGATCACTGCCAATTGGATTTTTGCCGATGATGGGTCGTACACGCCCAATACGAACTACCTCGAGAGCTATGACGTCCAGGATGCGACGGCTGACATGGGGCAGGTTGTCACGCTGACGCTGAACCCGGCGGCGAAGTGGGGCTCGGGCCGATCCATCACGTGGGAGGACTACTACTACGCGTGGAAAGCCTGCAACGGTGATAATGCAGACTTCCAGTGTGCGGCGACTGACGGCCTGAGCCAGATCTCCGACATTGCCCAGGGCGCAGACCAGTTTCAGGTTGTCGTGACATTCAAGGGCGAGTATCCGGACTGGGCGAATGTGCTCGCTGGCCCGAACGCGAAGGAAGGCGTCTCGGACGCAGAGACCTTCAACAACGGCTGGAGCAGCTACAACAATGACTGGTTGGCCGGCCCGTACATTGTCGATTCAGTCGATGAGGCCCAGCAGGTCGTGAACTTGGTGGCGAATCCGAACTGGTGGGGAGACGCGCCGCTCCTCGACACGGTGTCTTTCCGTGCAATGGATGACTCGGCCATGGGCACTGCCTTCGCGAACTCGGAGATCGACGTCCTCAAGGGGATCATCAGCGCTGATCAATACACTCAGGCTGCGACGCGCTCCGATGCTGAGATTCGCCGCGCGGGCGGCCTACAGTGGCGCCACTTCACGTTCAACTCCGAGTCAGGCGTCCTGCAGGATCAAGCGGTTCGTCAAGCGCTCGTCAAAGGTATCGATCGCGAGGCCATTGCAGAGTCCGACCTGGCGGGTATTCCGGATCTGGTCGCATCCGAGCTCATGGTTGGCAACCACTTCTTCCTTCCCGGTCAGAGCGGGTACCAGGACAACTCTGCGGCCTACGCCTATGACCCGACGAAGGCGGGCTCGGAGCTGGATGCACTCGGCTGGACCCTCAACGAATCCACAGGCTATCGGGAGAAGGACGGTCAGACACTCGAGTTCACCTACTCGATGATGCCGGATGTCTCGACGTCCAAGAATGAGGGCGAGCTTCTGCAATCGCAGATGCAGGCCATCGGCGTCAAGGTTGACTTCCAGAACTTCGACTCGTCGACGTTCCTCAGTGAGGACGTTCCTGCGGGCCGCTTCGGCGTGACGAGCTTCACGTGGCAGGGCACGGATTTCCCGCTGGGGACTCCAGCCCAGCTCTACGGATGCGGTGATGCGCTGGCGCAGAACGGCGGTTCGAACTTCTCACGGTACTGCGATCAGGATCTGGAGCCTCTGTTGGAGCAGATCTCCACCACGGCCGACACGCAAGAGCGCCTCGATCTGGTCAACCAGGCGGACACGAAGATCTGGGACGATGTCATGACCGTCCCGATCTACCGCCGTATTGAGATGACGGCGACTGCGAAGAGCCTCGCGAACTATGGGGCCTTTGGTCTGGCGAACTTCAAGGCAGAGGACGTCGGTTTCACGAAGTGAGCTGATTCCAGTCAGCTTTCAGGGCTGACAGTGGTGGGCCCCGGGAGGAAGCTCCCGGGGCCCACTTTCTTGTTCCTTGGGGAGACCGGCCACGGTGGCGCCGACGACTGGGAGGTACTCCTGATCGGAGTGCATGGGCATTCCTGGGCGGTCGTAGCTTCCTCAGTTACAGGTTGCCCGTGACCTCGAGTTGCGCCGTGCTTGTGTACGGAGAATTTCGATTGCAGCGCAGTCCCAGACGATGGGCAGTAATCGCCTTCGTGACGACTCTGGGACGGCCTTCGACCAATGGTGACCCTTCGGTTTGCTCTCGGTAGGTCATCTTGTGTCTCATCTGGATTATGACACCGGTCATATGCCGTAGAACAGGAGGAGAAGCTCCTGATTCCGCCGATCCAGGGCCTGGCTGACTAGACCACCATCTCCGCTGCGAGCGCTGCCACGCAGATGGCGACAGCCAGCGCGGGCCACGGCTGCCACCGCACCGTCGTCTCGGCGGGAAAGCTGGCGTCCCACTTCGCAGGTATGGGGGACTCCGCCAGATTCTTCTGGATCTGGCCGCGGTCGCGCGAGGAGACGCGTGGCGCATGCTCGGGGTGCAGCGCCAGGTCGCGCTGCTCGAGGACCAAGCGGGCCGCGATGGCCGGCACTGTTTGCACCCGGTGGTGGACCGTCCTCGTGTCATCGATGATCGGGGCGGCAGGCACAGCGTTCTTCCGGTTCGCGGCGAAACCTCCGCGCTCCGGGGGAGCTGCGCACACAAACTCGCGATCACCGGTGACGATGCGCAGCCCATAACGGGTACGGGTGTCGGTGATCTGATCCCAGGGGATCGAGATGTCGCGGAAGTGATTGCGCACGAAGACCCCGCCGGGCGCGAGCGTCAGGCTCGGCCAGGCCCACAACCATGCGCAGAGCAGGACCACTCCCAGGGGGAACGGCAGGCTGATGAGTGCGGAATGTCCGCCCTCTTGGATGAACATGAGGGCTTCGAGGATGACGGCGAGCGCGGCGATGACGCCGGTCCCGATCAACGCCCATTTTGAGCGGATCGTGATGGTGTGAGTCATTGGGAACGAGTCTAGCGGCGCCCCGACGTGTCACATGTCGCACGACCTCGACTGTGAGCCGATGGGGTCAAGCGGATAATCTTGAAAGGTCGGTCACAACGGCATCCGTCTGCCCGGATTCGCTGGTGTCCTTCAGCTGCGAGCCGCATCCCTGGCGCGTGGTGGCCCACGTGGCCCGTTCAATCCGAGGAGTCCTACATGTCGGTGCGCCCTGATCTGCGCAATGTTGCCATCGTCGCTCATGTCGATCACGGCAAGACGACCCTGGTCGACGCCATGCTGTGGCAGTCGGGAGTCTTCTCCGACCGCGACACGGTGGAGAAAACCGGCGAGCGCATCATGGACTCGGGCGACCTCGAGCGCGAGAAGGGCATCACGATCCTCGCGAAGAACACCGCAGTCCACTACCGCGGCCCGGCTGCCCAGAAGCTTGGACTGGAGGGCGGCGTCATCATCAACGTCGTCGACACCCCCGGTCACGCCGACTTCGGCGGCGAGGTCGAGCGGGGCCTCTCCATGGTCGATGGCGTCGTCCTGCTGGTCGATGCCTCCGAGGGTCCGCTGCCCCAGACCCGATTCGTCCTGCGCAAGGCCTTGGAGGCCAAGCTTCCGGTCGTCGTCGTCATCAACAAGGTCGACCGTCCGGACTCACGGATCGAGGCCGTTGTCTCCGAGACGACGGACCTGTTGCTCTCCCTGGCCGAGGACCTCATCAACGAGGGCGTCGATGCCGATGTCGATTCGCTGCTGGATGTGCCCGTCGTCTACGCCTCCGCGAAGGCTGGTGTTTCCTCGCTGACGAACCCCGGTGACGGCAACCTGCCGACCGAGGATCTCGAACCCCTCTTCGAGACGATACTTCACCGCATCCCCGGCCCGAGCTACGAGGAGGGTGCGCCGCTGCAGGCTCACGTCACGAACCTCGACGCTTCGCCGTTCCTCGGACGCCTTGCGCTGCTGCGTGTCCACAACGGCACGCTGCACAAGGGAGAGACAGTTGGCCTGGCCCGTCACGACGGGTCGATCAAGCCGGTGCACATCACGGAGCTGCTGCGTACTGACGGTTTGGACCGCGTGCCGACCGATCACGCAGATCCCGGCGACATTGTTGCTGTCGCCGGTATCGAGGACATCACGATCGGCGAGTCCCTGGTCGACCTCGAGGATCCACGCCCGTTGCCGCTGATCAAGGTGGACGATCCAGCGATCTCGCTGACGATCGGGACGAACTCGTCGCCGATGGCCGGACGTGTCAAGGGCGCCAAGGTCACCGCGCGTCAGGTCAAGGATCGTCTGGACCGCGAGTTGATCGGCAACGTGTCGATCAAGGTGTTGCCGACCGACCGCCCCGATGCGTGGGAGGTTCAGGGCCGCGGCGAGCTCGCTCTGGCGATCCTCGTCGAGCAGATGCGCCGTGAGGGCTTCGAGCTGACAGTCGGTAAGCCGCAGGTTGTCACCAAGGAGATCGACGGCAAGCTGAACGAGCCGATGGAACGCATGACGATCGACATCCCGGAGGAGCATCTCGGGGCAGTCACGCAGCTGATGGCGCAGCGCAAGGGACGCATGGAGTCGATGGCCAACCACGGCACCGGCTGGATCCGCCTGGAGTTCATCGTCCCGGCCCGTGGACTGATCGGGTTCCGCACTCGCTTCCTCACCGAGACGCGAGGGACGGGCATCGCCGCGTCGATCGGTGCCGGGTACGAGCCATGGCAGGGCACGATCGAGCAGCGCCTAACCGGGTCGCTGGTCTCCGACCGCGCCGGGCAGGCCACGCCGTATGCGATGACGAACCTGCAGGAGCGTGGGTCGTTCATCATTGAGCCTGCTTCCGAGGTCTACGAGGGCCAAGTCGTGGGAGAGAACCCCCGTGGCGAGGACATGGACGTCAACATCACGCGTGAGAAGAAGCAGACGAACACCCGGTCGTCCACGGCCGACGTGTTCGAGTCGCTGACCCCGTCGCGCAAGCTGACATTGGAAGAATCCCTGGAGTTCGCCGCTAACGACGAGTGTGTCGAGGTGACGCCCGAGGCCGTGCGTGTGCGCAAAGTGATCCTCGATTCCCAGGAGCGTTTCAAGGTCGCTGCCCGGGAGCGTCGCCAGCAGATGAAGTGACGCGCGGGGGCGTGTGAGTCTCGGACTGGGACCAAGGCGCTTGACCCCGGCGGTGGCGTTTCGGCGCTCCGCCGGGGTTCTTCTGTGTCCGCGAGATGCGGTGCGTGGTCTGTGGTGCGGCGTCGTGGTTCCTCGTGGGAGTCGCCCGTGCGGCGCGGTGGCAGTTGTCCACAGATGGCTGAAGGCCCCTGGTATTCGGTGGAGTTTTCTGGCTAACCTATGATCCATGACTCGGTTTCAACGACGTCCGTGGATCCTTGCTGTTCTGCTCAGTGGCTGTGTTGTGTCGGCAGCCGCATGCGCGAGCGGGTCGAGCGAATCAGGCGAACCGAGTCTTTCGGCAGGATCGACCACGGCGGCGGCCGTGGAGATGTCCGGCGGATACGAGGTCGGGGCGGACGGAAAGCTCCTCAAGCCTTCTGATGCGCCCGTTCCGGTGAAGCCGAGTCCTCCGACCGTGATGTCAAGCGATACGCCCGAGGGCGCAGAAGCATTCGCCCGATACTTCGTCGAAATGACGGAGTACGCGTGGAATACGGGGGATACGGATACTCTCAGAGAGATTTCAAATCACGACTGTGAGTGGTGTAGTGGGATTATCAATACAATTGAAGAAAAGTATTTGTCGGGCGGGTGGGTATTGGGACTTCGCTATGATATTTCGAGCGTAGAAAGTCCAATTTTGTTTCCTAACGAAGATGGCAAATATGCAGTCGTTGTAAATGTTAAGACATCTGATCATGATAACTATGACGGCGTTGAGCTGAAAAGGCTCACGATGCAGCTGGAGCGTGTGGAGCTCCATGAATGTTGGTTAGATACTGACTGGATAGTGTTTGGTGGTCTTGGAAGTGATAATGATGAAGGCGCTTGATCTTGCCATTGGATTAGTTCTATCAACTGGCCTCTTAACATTCGTGCAGATTGTACCCTCGAATGCGAGTGAGGATCCGTCTGGCGGTGACTCTTACTGGGCTTCATCTGATTCCCAAGATCAATCGATCACAGTGGAGATTTCGTCGTCGCATGGGTACAAGTCAGACAATTCCACTTCGTCGTGGGGCTCTTCCTCTGGCTCGGGTCCGACTGTCTCTCTGACCACTTCGGGTCTGGCTGCGAAGCCTGAGGAGATTCCCGATGACTGTTTCGCAAGTGGGTTGAATGAGCTGGCGACGCCCATCGAGTTCTGCGTGACAGTCACTGGTCCTCCTTCGGACAGCGATGCCGACCCGGCCACTCCCGCTCAGCAGTTCGTCCCACCCTCCACTTTGTCGATCCTGTATCGGGGATTGGCTTCGGTCCGCGTCGCACCCGCGGGCCTTCTGGTCCAGCCGGCAGGTGCCTCGTATGTCGGAATCCCGACGATCGTGTCGGTCGGCACAACTCAGCAGACTCTGAGGACGACAGTCCTTGGCCGCTCGGTGCGCATCCATCTGGTCGCCGACCGATATTCCTTTGATTTTGGCGACGGGAGCTCGCCGGAGACCACCACAGACCCCGGTGCCCCGTACCCGAATACGGCTAACCAGCACATCTATGAGACGGTGGCGCCCTCGCGCGCGATCTCGTTGACGACGACATGGTCGGCGACGACCACGAATCCGTTCACCGGCGAGACTCTGACGGTCGACGGCATCGTCCAGAGTTCAGAGACGTCAGATCCGTTCGATGTCCGTGATTCGCACACCGCCGTTACCGATCTGGCAGAAGAGGACGCTGGCCACTGATTCGATCGTCTCCGATCGTGATCCGCCTCATTCATCCCGGTCGGAATCGAAGATCCTGAACACTTTGGGATATCTGGTCGACAGGTGCTCAATGCGTCCTCAATGGATCGTCACTGATTGGCAGGAATTCAGTGAGCACCCCACAATTGTGCCAGTCCTGCGAGCGCGAGCCCAGAAGATCGGCGTCCATTATTGCGCCAGCGGCAAGGTCGTGCCCACGTCTGTCGGCCCTGATGCCTCACCACGCGGGCGGTGGCACCGTCTTGCCGGTCACCATGGTTGTCGCCTCGACGCGAACCTCGCCGCGCCGTGTGTGAACTGTCACGTGATCGGCGGCGACCTCGAGCACCTCGCCGAGCGCGTCATGCAGCCCGTCGGCGAGCCGATAGCGCACGACAACGCGGATTCCGGGTTTCCAAGCCAGCCACGGAAGCGGGGGACTGCACGACGTCCGTGGTGCGCGGCCGACCCCGACCTCGGGAATTCCGAGGTGCTCCGAATCGGCGTGTCCATCCATGTGAGCGATAATAGAGCCCGGTTCGCGCCACCCGCGCGAGGTCCTGCGGCCCCCGTCCGAGACGGATGGTGAGAGGCCGGGCAGAAGAGCCGGGCGGGTGCGCACAGACTTGAGGAGGAATGCATGACCTACGTCATCGCGCAGCCCTGTGTGGACGTCAAGGATCGCGCGTGTGTGGATGAATGCCCCGTCGACTGCATCTACGAGGGCGCACGCACGCTTTACATCCATCCCGAGGAATGCGTGGACTGCGGCGCATGCGAACCGGTGTGCCCGACCGAGGCGATCTTCTACGAGGACGATCTACCTGTCGAATGGGCCGACTACTTCCGCGCGAACACCGACTTCTTCGCGAACCTTGGCTCACCCGGCGGTGCTCAGCGTGCTGGTGTGCAGGACTTCGACGACGAGGTGATTGCGGCTCTTCCTCCGCAGAACGAGGACTACCTCCGGTCCCACTGAGGCAGCCTGCTGGATCTCGACATTTCGGGGACGTCGCGACGTGGGAGGCACGACGGACATCGTCATTCTGTGATGTCGCATCGGTAGGACGTGTCCACTGCCCGACGAGCGTGAGACCTGTGGACGCCATTCGGTCCGATCGGTGTCTCGTCTGCTTTCGCGCCGTACGCTGAACCGACACGACGAGTGCCCGGTGCACCCGTCATTCACGGAGGAGGACGTATGGGGGACCATCAACCGACGGGCGGATTGACGCCGGATGAACTGGTCCTCCCGGTGAGCCTCGGCCTTCCCGATTTCCCATGGGATGCGCTCGCCCCGGCGCGGATGCTAGCCGAGTCCCATCCTGGTGGAATCTGCGACCTTTCCGTCGGTACTCCGGTCGATCCGACCCCTGACTTCGTTCGGCAGGCCCTTTCCCTGGCCTCGGATGCTCCCGGATACCCGACAGTCATCGGCACGACCGAGGTCCGCGAGGCGATCCTCGCCTGGGGTGCACGTCGGAACATGGTCGATGTCGGTTTGTCCGGTGTGATCCCGACGATCGGCTCGAAGGAAGCCGTCGCTTGGCTGCCAATGCTGCTCGGGTCGTCCTCGGACGACACGATCCTGTTCCCGGAGGCCGCCTATCCGACGTACGACATCGGAGCCAGGTTGGCGGGTGCCATCCCGTGCCCGGTCGACCCGACCCGACCCGAGACGTGGCCCGACGCTCGCATGGTGTGGCTCAATTCGCCGGGCAATCCGGACGGCCATGTCCTCACCCGCGAGCAGTTGCGTGCGGTCGTCGTCTGGGCGCGCGCCCACGACGCGGTCGTGGCCTCCGACGAGTGCTACGCCGCGTTGGCCTGGGACCCGGAGCTGGCGGCGTCCGGTGTGCCCAGCCTCCTCGACCGCGAGGTGTGCGAGGGCGACCCGAGCCGGCTGTTGGTCCTCTACTCTCTGTCGAAGCAGTCGAACATGGCGGGCTATCGCGCAGCCCTGCTGATGGGGGACCCTGCCCTCGTGAATGCGGCCGTCCAGGTGCGCAAGCATTCGGGAATGATGGTTCCCGCTCCCATCCAGCACGCGATGGCCGTGGCGTTGCACGACACCGAGCATGTGGCCCTCCAACGTGCCATCTATGCCGATCGGCGGGTGCGTCTGCTTGCAGGTGTCGAGGCCGCAGGGCTGGAGAACGATCCCGAGTCGGTCGCCGGCCTGTATCTGTGGGTCCGCGATCCCTCTGGAGCTCTCGACGCGTGGGGCCTCGTCGATCGGTTCGCACAGTTGGGCATCCTCGTCGCGCCCGGAACCTTCTATGGATCGGCCGGATCGGATCGCGTGCGGGTGGCGCTGACGGCGACGGACGAACGGATCGCGGCGGCCGCGGATCGCTTGGCGGCGGATCCAACTCCAATATGAGCAGGCCAGAGTGACCGGCACTACAGTTAGGCCTCAAGTCCCGTCTTCGACGTGGAAGAGCCCGGCGACGCCGGCAGACAGACGTTCCGCAAGCAGATGTTTCGAGGAGGACGACCCAGATGAGCAGCACCATTCCCACAGGTGACGCCGTCAGCGATACGGCACCGGTGGACAACACTCCCGCCGATGGACTGCTGACGGTTGGCGAGACCCGCGTCGATCTTCCGCGCGTGTCGGCCAGCGTGGGGACGGACGGCGTGCGGATCGGCCGGATCCTGGCTGATGCCAACGTGGTCGCGCTAGACCCTGGATTCACGAACACGGCGTCCTGCGAGTCCGCAATCACCTACATCGACGGCGACGCGGGCATCCTGCGCTATCGAGGATATCCGATTGACCAGCTTGCCAAGCATTCGAGCTTCGTCGAGGTCGCTTACCTGCTGATCTATGGGGATCTGCCGTCGGCCTCGGATCTGGGACACTTCACACGTCAGATCCAACGTCACCGTCTGCTCCACGAGGACTTCAAGGCGTTCTTCACAGCGTTCCCGCACGACGGTCACCCCATGGCGATCCTCCAGGCCGGGGTGGCCGGCATGGCCACGTACTATGAGGACACGCTCGATCCTCGCGATCCTCAACAAGTCGATGACGCTCTCATCCTGCTGATCGCGAAGCTGCCGACGATGATCAGCTACATCGCCAAGCGCGCCGCGGGCCTGCCGCTGCTCTACCCGGACTCGCAGCGCGGATACACCGAGGACTTCATCCGGATGACCTTCGGCATGCCCTACCAGTCCTACGACATCGATCCGTCGCTGGTCCATGCCCTCGACATGCTGCTGATCCTTCACGCCGACCATGAGCAGAATTGTTCGACCTCGACGGTCCGGTTGGTCGGATCGTCCCAAGCGAACATGTACGCGTCGGTAGCAGCAGGCATCGGCGCGCTCGCAGGCCCGCTCCATGGCGGGGCCAACGAGGCCGTTCTACGCATGCTCAACCAGATTCGTGACTCCGGAGACTCGGTCCAGTCCTTTGTTGACCAGGTTAAGAACAAGGAATCCGGGGCACGCCTGATGGGCTTCGGACACCGGGTCTACAAGAACTACGACCCTCGGGCTGCCATCGTCAGAGAGACGGCCCATGACGTCCTTGATCGGCTGGGTCGGCGCGACGATCTGTTGGAGATCGCGATGGAGCTGGAGGGGATCGCCCTCGCCGATGATTACTTCAAGGAGCGCAAGCTCTACCCGAACGTCGATTTCTACACGGGTCTGATCTATTCGGCGATGGGCTTTCCGCCGAAGATGTTCACGCCGTTGTTCGCACTCGGTCGCTTGCCCGGCTGGATCGCGCAGTACAAGGAGATGACCGAGGACCCGGCGACGAAGATCGGGCGACCTCGTCAGGTCTACATCGGCGAGGTCGAGCGCGACTACGTGTCGCTGCGCCAGCGCAGCGCTCGGCCCGCGCGGGGCTGAAGCGGGCCGTGGACTTCGCCGAGGTGAGGCGAATCCGCCGAGGCACGCCGATATTCTGCCTCGCCTCGGTGAACTCGCCTCACTGTGTCCGTGTTGGACGTCTCGGCCCCGATCTCGTGCCGAGACGGGGCGTCGCCCTCGCCCTCAGTTTGTCGCGTGGAGTTCCGAGTTGAGCTCGATGCCGTGGCCGCCACGGGGCAGGGCCTCGACTCGACCGGACACGGAGTTGCGGCGGAACAAGACGTTCGAGGCACCCGACAATTCGCGGGCGGAGACGGTCCGAGGCTCGGCGAACAGCCCGTTGGTACCGGGCACGACTCCGCCTCCGGGCAGGATCGACACCTTTGTGCCGGCCGTCAGGTAGAGGCCGGCCTCGACGACGCAGTCATTACCCAGAGCGATGCCGAGTCCGGAGTTCGCGCCCAACAAGCACCGCTCGCCCAGACGGACGCGTTCGCGTCCGCCACCGGAGAGCCGGCCCATCGTTGAGGCACCGCCGCCCACGTCCGATCCATTGCCGACGACGACGCCCTGCGAGATCCGTCCCTCGACCATCGAGGTGCCGAGAGTGCCAGCGTTGAAGTTGACGAAGGCGGCATGCATGACGGTCGTGCCCTCGGAGAGATAAGCGCCCAGGCGAACCTTCGCGCCGTCGGCGATGCGGACACCGGAGGGAATCACGTAGTTCACCAAGGGCGGGAACTTGTCGACGCCGATGACGGTGACGGGGTGGCCATGGTGAAGGCGCAACCGCATGCGGGTCTCCTCGAAATCCTCGACCGCGCACGGTCCGACTGAGGTCCACACGACGTTGGGCAGGCGCGAGAAGATCCCGTCGAGGTTGATCGTGTTGGGCAGGACCAGACGGTGCGAAAGCAAGTGGAGTCGCAGATAGGCGTCCGCAGTCGACTGCGGCTGATCCTCGAGGTCGGCCTGGCACGTGACAACCTGGGTGTGAATGACGCGGGAATGATCCTGGCGTTCGAGTTGGGTGAGCGTCGTGAGGAGGTCGGCGTCAGCACCCTCGGTTCGTTCTCCAAGATGGGGTCGCGGGTACCACACATCCAGGGTCTGTCCGCTCGTCGTCACCGTCGCGAGGCCGATGCCCCATGCTGTCGTCTGATCCATGGCACCACTGTAGGAGTCGAGGGCCGGATCGGCACTGGGAGGTCCGATCTGCGGAGCACGGGCGTGTGCCTCGACGGTCAGAGAGGACGTTCCTCGCGACGGCGGTCCCAGAGGTCGGGCCAGAAGAGCCCGAGCCCGGTCAGCATCTGGCGCAGCAACGGAAGCGACAGGCCGACGACCGAGTGATAGTCGCCGTCGATTCCGGTGACGAACGGGCCTCCGAGGCCGTCCACCGTGAAGGACCCGGCGACCTCCAGCGGCTCACCCGAATCGACATACGCGTCGATCTCTGCCCCGGAGATCTGGCCGAAGCGGACCAGTGTCGATCCTGCGGCTCCGAGCGACGCGACCGCGGACCAGGACGCGGGTGTCTCGAGGCCGTCACCGATTTGGGGCTGGTGCTCAAGCACCACGACGTGGTGACCGGTCCACAGAGTGGCGTCGTGCCCACGCATGTCGCGGATTCGTTGGCGGGCGACCTCAGGGGAGTGCGGCTTGCCGAGCATGCGCCCATCGAGTTCGAGCATCGAGTCGCAGCCAAGGACGACGAGCCGGTCGATGCCCGGTGTTCCCGCGGCGTCGGGTCCGAGGTTCTTCGGGATCTCGACGGACCCCGCGGCAATCTCGCGTGCGACAGCCTCGCACTTGGCGCGGGCCAATGACCCGACCTCATCGGCGGGCGTGGTCGCGCCACCGCTGAAAGCACGTCCTCCGGGAAGTGCGGCGAGTACAGCATCCTCGTCCACGTGAGAGACGAAGACGATCGGTGTGATCCCGGCGGACACCAACGTGGCGCGTCGTGCCGGTGACTGCGAGGCGAGCACGATCCTCACGACAGGACTGCCTCACGCAAGGTGGACATCGGCAAGCCGCCCAGGCGCAGCGCCTTCGAGTGGAAGGCGGCGAGCGTCGCTTCTTCGCCGCGGTCGGCGGCGGTCGCCAGATAGTCCTCGCGCAGGTCTTGCCAGAGTCGCTGGCCGACCTTGTACGAGGGCGCCTGACCGGGCCATCCGAGGTAGCGGTTGAGCTCGAAGAGCAGGAACCCATCGGCCATTGCGACGTTCTCCTTGAGGAAGGTCCACGCATAGTCGCGGTCCCACACGCCCTGACCATCCGGGCGCTCCTTGCCCAGGTGGACACCGATGTCGAGCGCGACACGTGCGGCCCTCAGTCGCATTGAGTCCAACAATCCCATGCGATTCGCGGGCTCGTCCTGGTAGCCGAGCTCGGCCATCAGCCCCTCGGCGTACAGGGCCCAGCCTTCGCCGAACCCGGAATTCCAGGAGGCCAGACGCCGATAGAGGTTGAGGGAGCCCGACTCGTACATCGCCTGCGAGATCTGGAGGTGGTGACCGGGAACGCCCTCGTGGAAGACCGTCGTGCGCTCCTGCCAGGTGTGGAAGACGTTCTCTCCCTCGGGCACGGCCCACCACATGCGCCCTGGGCGGGAGAAGTCCGCGGACGGGCCCGTGTAGTAGATACCGCCGTCCTGGGCGGGCGCGATCAGGCATTCGATGCGGCGCGCGGGCTCGGGAATGTCGAAGTGAGTGCCGTTTAGGTCCGCGATGACGGAGTCGGCGAGCTCCTGCATCCACTGCTGAAGGGCATCCGTGCCGTGCAACTGGAGGCTCGGATCGTTGTTGAGCCGGTCCAGGGCCTCACGGACAGAGACTCCGGGCCCATAGAGTTGCTCAGCGATCGCGCGTTCCTCCGCGTCGATCTGAGCCAACTGGTCGAGGCCCCAGTCATAGGTCTCATCGAGGTCGACGACGGCGCCGATGGACGCGCGCGAGAAGCGCTCGTAGCGCTCGCGGCCGACGCCGTCCGCCTCCGGGGCCCTGTCGAGGAGTTCTGAGGTGAGCATGTCAGCGAGTCCGTCGTAGGCCCGCTCGGCAGCGTGCACGCCGGACCTCAGATGGTCGGCCACCTCGGGACTTATCCTGTCGGTGGCGGCGATCCCGCGTTGGGCGAGAGCACCAAGCACCCCGGAATCCCGGGACAGCGCCCGTGACTGATCGATCCCGATCCCGATCTGGCGGCGGGCAGAGATCTGTCCACGTGAAGAGGCCACACGCAATGACTCGATGTATCCGGCAAGGGCCTGGGGCACGGCGTGGAGCCGCTCGGCCACGTGCTCCCAGTTCTCCGGCGACTCGGTCGGCATCAGATCGAAGCTCTGGGTGATGTCCTGGATGGGGGAGCCGATGTTGTTGACGACGCCCGGCCATTAGTTGGCTTCGCTCAATGCGAGTTCGGCCCCGAGGCTCTCTGTGATTGCCGAGGCAGTCACGCGGTCGGCCTCGTCACGAGGCTCCAGGGTGCGGGCATCCGCGATCAACGTTCGGTCGAGGTCATCGAAGGCCTGTTGTCCCTCGGGTGAGTAGTCGGGCAGGGCTCCGGGATCTCCTGGCAGGCCCCAATCCATGGCAGCAATGGGATTCAGCCGGGCGATGGCATGGATGTAGGCGTCTGCGCGCTCGTCAAGGGACGAAAGCGTGCGGGTGGGTGCATCTGTCACGTGATCAGCGTAGTCTTCCTGCCCGCGCGCGATTTCGCCATCCAGGCATAGCCGGTGGCACCATCGGGCATTAGGCTGACATCGTGACGTCGGACACAGTAACGGTCAAGCGGATGCCCTACCGACGCGACATGACCACAGGAGGAGCAACCAGCGTGACCTCGACCGAGCCCACGGCCCATGATCCCGCCGGTGGTATGCCCGACGCAGCAGCGCCGACCTCGACGATCGGACTTTATGAAGGCCTCCTCCTCGGCGGCAGTCCGACTCTGAGCGCGCGCGACCTCGCCGAACAGACCTCGACCCAACTGCGTCGTGTCCACGAGTTTTGGCTTGCCATGGGGTTTCCTGCCGTTGATCCCGATGGGGCGGTCTTCACCGAGCGGGACCTTGAGGCGTATCGCTCATGGAGCGAATTGATCGACTCGGGCGCGATCGATCTGGCGACCGCCCGCTCCTTGCTGCGCGCCGAGTCCCACATCGCCGATCGATTGGCACTCTGGCAGGTCGAGGCTTTGGTCGAGGACAACGCGCGGCGCCTCGACCTCGACGACACGTCCGCCCGGTTGGTCGCCCTCGACCAGATGAGCACCCACCTCGACTACCTTGGGCGTTCCCTGATCTATTCGTGGCAGCGTCAGCTTGAGGCGCTCCTGGCGCGTGTCGATCACGAGGTCGCTCAGCGCGGTCACGAGGCCGCGAGGAGGCGCTTCCCCCTGACGCGTTCACTCGGCTTCGTCGACATGGTCTCCTACACGTCGTCCTCGACGATCCTCGGGGGAAAACTGGTCGGGTTGATCGAACGTTTCGAGGACGCGTCGCGCAACGCCGTCACGGAGGCCGGTGGGCGCGTCGTGAAGATGATCGGCGATGCCGTCTTCTTCATCGCCGACGATCTGTCGACGGGGTTGCGGGTCGTGACCTCATTGATCGAGCGACTCCAGGCCGATGATGACATTCTTCCGGTGCGAGCCTCGTTCGTGCGTGGCGATGTGTTCTCCCGGTCGGGCGATGTCTTCGGACCACCAGTGAACCTCGCGTCTCGACTCGTGGACGTGGCGCCGGTGGGCCAGATCCTCACCGATCCGACAACGGCAGCGGCGATCGCGGCGGGCAAGGGTGGGTCGGGATACGCGCTTGAGGAGTTTCCGAGCGCTGAATTGAGAGGATTTGGCACGGTCTCGCCCTACCTGTTGTCCCGTTCTTATGACTGAGCCGTTTGCTCGGGAACGTTCACGCGCGTCCATGACCGGGAATGGAGACGGGTATTTCACAACGTGAGTCGTCCTTTACTTGGTCAAGGAAAGTGAAAGTGGCGCCTCTGCGGGATACCATGAGCCTGTGACTACTGTGCTCCTCGTCGAAGACGATCCCGCGATCTCCGAACCGCTTGCCCGCGCCCTGGGACGTGAGGGCTACGAAGTGAGGGCCCACGGTACCGGTCGAGGAGCCCTGTCCGAACTTGAGGGCGTCGACCTCGTCGTCCTCGACCTCGGGCTTCCCGACATCGACGGACTCGACGTCGCCCGCGAGATTCGCTCCCAGGGGCGCGTGGTCCCGATTCTGATCCTCACGGCCCGCACGGACGAGGTGGACATGGTCGTCGGCCTGGATGCCGGAGCCGACGACTACGTGACCAAGCCCTTCCGGTTGGCCGAGTTGCTGGCCCGAGTGCGCGCCCTGTTGCGTCGCACCGTTGGGGAGGCGGCCGAAGGAGACCTCGTGGCGCAGGACGTTCGTGTCGACGTTGCCGCCCACCGAGCCTTTGCGGGAGAGCGGGAACTGCAGCTGACCGCCAAGGAGTTCGATCTGCTGCGCGTCCTCGTGCGCGAGGCCGGCAGCGTCGTCGAGCGCGAGACGCTGATGCGTGAGGTCTGGGGATCCGATCCGACGGGGTCCACGAAGACCCTCGACATGCACGTGTCCTGGCTGCGGCGCAAGCTGGGGGATGACGCCGCCGACCCACGTTACATCACCACCGTGAGGGGCATGGGCTTCCGTTTCGAGACCGGCACGGACTGACGCTCAGCCCTCGACACGCCCCAGTCCCACCCAGGATGAGGGCGCGTCGGCGCACCGGGACGGCGACGAGCCTCACGGCGGCAACGACGAGAGGGAGGTCGAGCCATGCGCAGGCGTTCGGTACAGATGATCCTGACGGCGGTCGCCGTCGTGGCCCTGCTTCTGGGGATCCCCGGCATGATCCTCGGGTCGGTCGTCATGTGGAACTCCGAGCAGCACAGTCTTGATCTGCGCGTGCAGTCCATGCTGCGCACAGTCGACCGGCGGGTCACGGACCACCAGGACGTCACTCAATCGCTCGTCGATTCGTGGTCGCAACCGGTGTCGGCCGGAGAGCCGACGGCATGGACTCGGGTGGCGGTGTCTGCGGGACCGACGATCGTCGTCGGCGCGGAGATCGAGGGACCACGCCTCGCGTCCGTGTCTTCTTCTGCACTCGGGACGACGGTGCGGATGGAGGTCTCCGCGGCGCCTGCAATCCGCGGTGTCGCGCTGGTGTGTTCCGTCTTCCTCGTCGGAATCGTGCTGTCCTTCCTGCTCGGCTGGGCGTTGGCGAATCGGCTGTCGCGGCGCCTGTCCGCGCCGCTGATCTATTTGGCGGCCCAGGCCGAACAGATCGGGTCCGGGCAGGTCCGTGCCCGCGTCAAGCCCTCCGGCATCGAAGAGATCGACCTCGTCCAGGACGAGCTGGCGCGGACCGGCGAGCGTATGGCGGGGCGATTGGCCGCCGAGCGCCAGTTCGCGGCGGACGCCTCACACCAGCTGCGGACCCCGTTGACGGCCCTGTCGATGCGGTTGGAAGAGATCGAGATGATCTCCACCGAGGACGAAGTCCGGAATGAGGCCCAACGCAGCCTCGAACAGGTCGAGCGGTTGACAGGTGTCGTCACCGATCTGCTTGATTCGAATGCGCGGACGGCCGGACAGACCGAGGCGATCCACGTCCTCGAGGTCCTCAACACGGAACGCGAGGAATGGGAGGTTCCGTTCGCCCACGCTGGACGCGAACTCGTCTTCGCCGACGAGGCGGCTCTGCCGGTCCTGGCCGATGAGGCGAAGCTGGCGCAGGTGCTGGCTACCCTCATCGAGAACTCCCTGCGTTATGGGGCGGGAACGACCCGGGTCGCTTCCCGGCGCTCCACGAACGGTCGTGGTGTCATGATCGAGGTTTCCGACCAAGGCGGGGGCGTCGAGGCGGATCTAGCACCCGACATCTTCGAGTACGGAGTCTCCGGGCACGGGTCGAGTGGGATCGGGTTGGCGCTGGCTCGCGACCTCATGCAGGGGATGGGCGGACGCATTGAGCTGACCCAGCAGCGTCCGCCAGTCTTCACGGTCTCCTTGGCCGCGGTTCCGGCCTCGCTGGACCCGGATCGCGTGATGCCCGAAGGGCCACTGGTCTCGATGGGGCGGCGCAGTCGGAGGTTCTGAGCGGCTTCTGGTGTCAGTCAGTCCTGGTGGGGTGTGGGAGCCTTGCGTCCGGTGAAGACGAAGAACTTGTAACCCGCGTACCGCAGGATTGTTCCGATGACCAGGCCGATGACGTTCGCTGAGATGTTGTCGGCGAGGACCGACGTCAGGCCGAGCAGATGGTGGGAGATCCACAGGCAGACCAGAGGCGGTGCCATCCCCAGGAGATTGACGACGACGAATCCGCTGAGTTCGCGCCCCGGCGCATCGGTGGCGCGGGCCGCGAAAGTCCACCGACGGTTGACGACCCAGGAGAACAAGGTGGCGGCGCCCACGGCGACGACCTTGGCGACCAGCACCCAGTTCGCGCCGATCAGGACCCGCATCACGTTGAAGACCGTGAAGTCGACGATCCAGTTCATCCCACCGACGATCAAGAATCGGGCGATCTCGGTCAGGCTTTCTCGACGTTGGCGCGACAGCGAGCGGGTGCCGGGCATCCGGTTGAGCAGTCGGTCGAGGGGACGGGGGGACCCGAAGTGGGGCTCCGCGGTCTCGATGTCGGTCACCCGGGCATCGTAGCCTTTGCGACTGGACGCGAGGTATCCGCGCGGTGGACGGGCACCGATCGTGGGCGCCGTGGAGTGGGGAGGCGAACAACCGGCAGATGTGGAGTGTGTCTCGGTCGATGTCCGTGGAGAGATGGTGCGTCGGGCACATCGCGTGGGCGCGGTAGGTTGAATCCCGTGGTGGACACCCAGCGCCAGACGGGGCCCGTGGTCGCCGTCATCGGCGGCGGCCAACTGGCCAGAATGATGCAGGAGAGCGCGATCGCGCTCGGAATCAGGCTGAAGGCGCTTGTGGAGGCCTCGGGCGGATCGACCGGCAGAGTCGTCGTCGACTCCTCAGTGGGAGAAGCCTCCGACATGGGCGCGGTCGAGGCCTTGGTCGAGGACGCCGACGTGCTGACCTTCGAACATGAGCACATTCCACAGGAGCTACTGGCCGCGCTGCCGGGGTCGCTGTCGATTCAGCCGAGTGCTGCTGCGTTGCTGTATGCCCAGGACAAGCTGGCGATGCGCGAGCGGCTCGGTGAGCTGTCGATCCCGTGCCCGCGATGGGCACGTCTGGAGGGGCCCGAGGATCTGGCCGCTTTCGGCGACGAGGTCGGGTGGCCCGTGATCGTCAAGACTCCGGTCGGCGGCTACGACGGTCACGGGGTGCGCGTGGTCGAGGATGCGCACGGCGTGGACGACTGGTTCGACCGGGCGGGAGTGCTGCTCGGTGAGGAACGCGTGGAGTTCGTTGGAGAACTCGCGGCACTGCTGGCACGGCGGCCGTCGGGGGAGATCCGTTCCTGGCCCGTGGCGCAGACCATCCAGGAGCACGGGGTCTGTTCCATCGTGACGGCGCCCGCCCCGGACCTCGATCCCGAGGTTGCTCGGCGGGCCCGGGAGATCGGTGAGACGATTGCCCGCGAACTCGATGTCACCGGTGTCCTGGCCGTCGAGATGTTCCTCGTCGACCACGACGGTCGTCAGGATGTCCTCGTCAATGAGCTGGCGATGAGGCCCCACAATTCGGGACACTGGACGATCGACGGATCTGTGACCAGCCAGTTCGAGCAGCACCTGCGTGCGGTCCTCGACCTTCCCCTGGGGGACACGGCGACGCGCGCACCGTGGACCGTCATGGTCAACCTGCTCGGCTCGGACCTGGAGAATCCGGGACACGGGCTGGAGGCAGCACTGGCGACCTCGCCAGATGTGCGCGTCCACCTGTACGGCAAGGACGTGCGACCCGGGCGCAAACTGGGGCATGTCACGGTGTGCGGGGTGGACCCGGAGTCTGCCCGGGCGGCGGCGAGCGAAGCCGTCGATCGGCTGCAAGGGCACTGACCGGAACGAACGAATGGGGAGAATCCCGATGGACCAGAATCAGGCTGCAACCTCGTCGGCACCAGTGCTCACGCAGATCGGGGAGCACCCGATCGTCGGTGTCGTCATGGGGTCGGACTCCGACTGGCCAACGATGAAGCCGGTCGTCGAGGCACTCACGGAGTTCGGGATCAGCGCCGAGGTCGGCGTCGTCTCGGCTCACCGCATGCCCGAGGACATGGTTGCCTACGGGCGCTCGGCCTCGTCGAGAGGACTGAGGGTGATCGTGGCCGGTGCCGGGGGAGCGGCACACCTGCCGGGCATGCTGGCGGCGTTGACCGAGTTGCCCGTCGTCGGCGTGCCCGTGCCGCTCGCGCATCTGGACGGCGTTGACTCGCTGCTGTCGATCGTCCAGATGCCTGCCGGGGTGCCGGTGGCGACGGTCTCCGTGGGTGGGGCCCGCAACGCGGGGCTGCTGGCCGTGCGGATCCTGGGTGCCGGTGGGGATGAAGTCGCAGCTGGGCTGCGGGAGCAGATGCGGACGTTCCAGACCGACCTGCGCGGCATCGCCCTCGAGAAGGGGACGAAACTGGCTGCGCGAGTGGGAGCCGAGACAGCGGAAGATGAATTCGGCCGAGGCATGGAGCGCCTCGTGCCAGATCGCCGTTCCTGAACGCTCTGCCGTGAGGCACGTTCTCTGTCGTCCTCAAGACAGGCGGATATGCTAGATCACCGGTTGACTCACTACGATTCGGGCAGGCGCGGGAGCCGGCCTCGGCGCCTGATTCGGAGTGCCGAGGAGCACCCGCAGCGTCGAATCGATAGCGCCGACTGCTTCGACGAGGCTCCCGCCCATTCATTATCTCTGGAGCCATAGAGCCCCCAGGGTGGAGCGGACCCGACCGGGGTACCAGAGCCGGCACGTTGGCGACAGGACCGATCCCGCTCTGTCCTCGTCGGTGAACGTGACTCAAGGTTCAAAGGGGCGCGCTTCTGGGGAGTTCGGGACGGAGGAGGCGACCTCGTAGACTGGTCCGCATGAGCATTCTTGTGAGTGGCGGTGCCGGCTACATCGGCGCCCATGTCGTCCGACTCCTCCAACAGCGCGGTGAGCAGGTGGTGGTCGTTGACGACCTCTCCTACGGAACACCGGATCGGATCGGGGACGCGAAGCTGGTCACGCTCGATGTGTCCACCGATGCAGCGCGCTCGATCCTGACGAACACGATGGTTGACGAGGACGTCACGGCCGTCATTGATTTCGCGGCTCGCAAGCAGGTCGGCGAGTCCGTCGAGCGGCCCGCCTGGTACTACCAGCAGAACGTTGGTGGTCTGGCCAACATGTTGCTGGCTATGGAGGACGCAGGAGTCTCGAACCTGATTTTCTCCTCGTCCGCGGCGGTCTATGGGATGCCTCCGGTCGATGTCGTTCCCGAGGACGTTGAGACGAAGCCCATCAATCCCTATGGCGAGACCAAGCTGATCGGCGAATGGATCATGGCCGATTGTGAGCGGGCCTGGGGCCTGAACTGGATCGGGCTGCGCTACTTCAACGTGGCAGGAGCGGGATGGCCGGACCTGGCCGATCCCGCGACGCTCAACCTGGTGCCGATGGTGCTGGACCGGCTGGCGAAGGGCGAGCCAGCGAAGATCTTCGGGACTGACTATCCGACGCCCGATGGCACCTGCATCCGCGATTACATTCACATCACGGACTTGGCTGAGGCCCACATCTTCGCCCTCGACAACCTGCTCAAGGGCGCGCCCGAGCATCACGTGTTCAACGTGGGAACGGGCATGGGGACCTCGGTGCGCGAGATTATGGACGGCCTGCGTGAGGTGTCCGGATGGGAGTTCCCGGTCGAGGAGCTCCCGCGACGGGCAGGCGATCCGCCGAAGCTGATCGGTGACCCGATGAGCATCGCCGTCGATCTCGGGTGGAAGGCGAACTATGGGGTCACGGAGATCCTTGAGTCTGCCTGGGAGGCTTGGCAGCAGAGCCCTCGGCGAATCGACGTGCCCGGCAAGGGCTGAGGCTCTCTCCTGAGACGAGCGCACCGCCCCCGGCCCACGTTGGACGACGTGTTTCGAGGCGAAGAGTTGGCGTGCCTCGAGGGGCGGTGTCTCACGACGTCGACGAGGTGACGTCGGATGTCGTCAGCGTCCCGTTGAGGACCTTCTGGAAGAACTCCGGGGCCGTCGTGTCCTGGAGCAGGACCGTTGATCCGGCAGACGTGGCGTAGCCCAGTGACTCGATCGGCGGCGTACCCGTCAGCCCCGAATTGCTTGCTGATCGGAAGGCCAGTACGAGCCGGGCGACGTCGACGACGGAGGAGTCCTGGTCGATGGTCAACGCCGAGGAGCCGGCCCTCTCCAACTTGTAGGCCGAGATCGGATTGATGAGGACCTTGGGAGACATCGCCGTCTTGATCGTCTGGGTGACGACCTGACGCTGGCGCTGGGCCCGTCCGATGTCACCGAGCGGGTCGGAGTAGCGCATCCGGGAAAAGGCCAGGGCTGTCGTCCCATCTGCGACATGACAGCCGGACTGCCAGACGAGCTCGGACTTCTCGTCGTTGACGTCCATGTCGAGGCAGAGTTCGACGCCACCGACCGCATCGACGATCTCGCCGACGCCGCCCATGCCGATCTCGACGAAGTGATCGATGGTCAAGCCCGTCAGCCTCTCGACGGTCTGGACCAACAGCGGAGCCCCACCGTAGGAGTAGGACGCGTTGAGCTTGTTCCAACCATATCCGGGGATCTGGACGTAGGTGTCGCGGGGAATCGAGATGGCGCTGGCCTGGCCATTGGAGGCGACGTTGACGAGCATCACCGAGTCGGCGCGCTGCCCCTCGGTGTCGTCCGGGACCGAGCCATCGGCCCGGGAATCGGATCCCGCCAGCAGATAAGTCGTTCCCGCCGTGCCGGCTGCTGACGAGAGCGCATCGACCCGTTCGAGGTTCCGGTTCGCATCCCACAGGAGGAACCCGGGCCACGCGACCAGCACCAGGAGGAGGACGAGCAGGACCATAGGCCACCGCCGATGGCGACGTCGACGAACGGGAACCGTCGACCTGGAGGACTGTCGCCACCCGGAAGGTGCCTGAGCCGCAGGCTGACGCCCCGGTGGGGCGGCGGGGCGCGCGCCGTCGGTCTGTTGGGCCGACGAAGTGGGCGAGAAGACTGGTGGGCGCTGTATGCTCGCCCTGTTCACAGCTGCCCACGAGGGCGGAATCCGGTCCTCGTCCTCGGAGGGCGCAGGCCGGTATCCGCGCGCTGGCGCCCGGCCGGAGCGGGGCGCGAACGAGGGCGGGGACTCAGGGACGGCCTCGTTCGCATCGGAGCCCCGTGACTGCGCGCCCGGGGACGACGCACTTGGGGAGGACGCGGAGCGGGCTCCGGAGGAATCGGGTCTCTGGCGTCGAGGATCCGGAGTGAAGGATGGCGGTCGTGTAGCCATCAGCCGATCGGGTTCCCGTCCTCCAGGCGGTCGCCCGTGGGAGCGGAGCCGGTGGAGCTCGTCGAGGAGGCGCTTTGCGGGGGGCACTGCTCAGTTGTCGAGGACTCAGGCGTCGACGTGGATCCGCTGGTTCCGGTGGCGTCCTCAGTCGAGGATGACTCGGACGAGGATGCGCCGTTGGTTCCCGTGCCCGTTTCAGCCGCGGCGGTCGCGGGATCCGGGATCGTCTGTGCTGTGCCGGATCCATCCGTGTACTCGGTGCTCACCGGCAACGCGCTGTCCGATGCCAAGGCCTGCCAGACGTTCGAGGCGGCGGGCTCGATGGCGACGACGCGGTTGGCGTTCGTGGGTGCGGGCTTGTTGGGCATCGTGACGAACTGGATATTCGCCCGGTCGATGCTCGACAGGGACAGCAGTAGGCCCGCGTCCGTGTTGAGGTCGGAGAGGTTCGTCGATGTCTGGAGGGAGCCGAGGGCCTGTTTGAGGAAACTGAGGAGCGAGGGCAGATCCGTGACGAAGTTCTTGCCGAGTGCCTCACGCATGATCGCGGCGACCAGCTTCTGCTGACGCCCGATCCGCGAGATGTCGGATCCATCGCCGAGGCTGTAGCGGGCGCGTGCGTATCCGAGGGCACTCGTGCCGTCAAGCTTCTGGCACCCCGCACTCAACACGAGATCGGCCTCGGGGTCGTTGACGTCCTCGTCGACGGTGAACCAGACGCCATCCAGCGCATTGATCATCGCCTCGAAGCCCTTGAAGTCGACGACAAAGAACCCGTCGATGTTCAGCCCCGTCATCTTCTCGACGGTCGACTTCGTGCAGGCGATGCCCGACGCGACATCGTCGGTGACAGCGCCGGTGGCGAAGGCCGAGTTAAACATCCCGTAGTAGGCCTCGGAGACAGACCCATCGGTCCGCTTGCACGACGGCACGTTGGTCAACGTGTCGCGTGGGATCGAAACGATCTGGACGCGCGACCGGTCGGCGGAGATGTGGGCGACCATTGTCGTGTCCGACTGGATCGTCGAGAGCTCCTCGGAATTCCCGTTGGCCGCATCACCCTGGTCATAGCGGGAGTCGATCCCGGCGATCAGGACGTTGACGGCCCGACCCTCGAAGGAGTCGGCCGGGGCTTCCTCATTCTGGGAGTCGGTGGTGCTCGTGTCGCCCAGCCCCGAGGTGTCCAAGGCGTTGCTCTTGACGTCGGTCAGGAGGTCGTCGTAGACGAACCAACCGGTCGATCCGACCATGAGGACGACTGACAGGAGGGCGGCAAGGACTCCGCGACCAACACCAGCCTTGTAGGGGTTGGTGGCCGCGTGGAGGACGGGCGTGACCGCGTTTCGCGTCGAATGAAGTCCCATTGGGTCGAGATTCTACCGGCGGATGCTGGGGATATGCCGAATCGTGGGCTCTCAGCGCGCGTCGAAGGACGGGAGTACGTCCGTCTGCGGTCCATCGGCCGCAGTGTCGGGGGAGCCTCCGGCCGACGACTGATCGGGCGGTGTCACGGTGGACAGCGCGACGGCCCGGGCCAAGAGGGTCAGACGCTTGTCAGCCTCGGAATCCCGCCGATACGAGGTCGCCATCTGCACGAAGAACGCGAGGACGAGGACATAGACGAGCAGGTTGATTCCCCGTTCGACGCCGACCCGGGTCGCCAATTCATTGAGCAGACTCGGAAAGAGAACCGCGAAGAACGCGAACAGGATGATCACCATCATGCCGAGACGCCTGATGGCCAGGTGATTCGCGGAGCGCGCCGGGCGGATGGTCAGCCACCCCACCGCCGCCAGCGCGATGAGCAGGATCGTCTTGATGAGCCAGTATTCGGCCATGGTCACCCCATGATCAGTTCGACGAGGATGTTGACGGAATTGAGCAGGGACTGCCCCTTTGATTTCGAATACTCCGTGTACTTGATGTGGACCGGAGCCTCACGCCAGGGGAGTTTCGACCGCGCGATCTGACTGACGATCTCGGAGGCGTGGGCCATTCGGTTCTGTTCCAGATGGATCTGTTCAAGAGCATCGCGACGCAGCAGGCGCAGTCCGTTGTGGGCGTCTGTCAGATGCATGCCGGTCCGCCAGCCGGTGATGAGGGCGACAGTGGACAGGACGATGTGCTTGAGCATGCCAGTTTCGGCCTTGCCCTCGAGGAAACGGGAGCCGAAGACGACGGCGGCGTCCTGGTCCTCGGCAATCTCCCGCATTCTCACTGCATCGGACACCTGGTGTTGGCCGTCGGCGTCGAAGGTGATGACGTATCGGGCATCGGTCTTGTGCAGGACGTAATCGAAACCGGTCTGCAGAGCCGCGCCCTGCCCGAGGTTGATCGGATGGGAGACAAGGACAGCACCCGCGGCGTGGGCCTGGGCAGCCGAGTCGTCCGACGATCCATCGTCGATGCAGACAATGTTCGGGAAGGTGGCGTGAGCGTCGGCGACGACGTCACCAATGACGCTCCCCTCGTTGTAGAGCGGCACGACGAGCCACGTGTCACGGATGGGATTCATGGCACCATCCTTTCATCGTCGGGGGACCTGGCGGGCCGACATGCGTACGGTCAGACGATATTCGGCGGGTCGTTCGTCTCACACTCCCCTCCACCCGGGAGACGGACACCGGTGGGGACGACGCTTCGTCGGCTGGTGCCGGCGCCGAGCTTTCGCCGTCGTCACCCTAGGATGAGAAGCAACGCCTCAACCAAGGAGTGGCATGCCTCGGATCTCGGACACCGCCGACGTCGCCACCACTGCGACCGTGGGCGAGGGCTCCGCTGTGTGGCATCTGGCACAGATTCGCGAGGGAGCCTCCATCGGGAGCCACTGCATCATTGGACGCGGGGCCTACATCGGCTCCGGGGTTCGACTCGGTGACAATTGCAAGGTCCAGAACTTCGCCCTGGTGTATGAACCGGCTGCCATCGCCGATGGCGTGTTCATCGGTCCCGGTGTCATCCTGACGAACGACCGCTTTCCCCGTGCCGTCACCCCCGATAGCACGTTGAAGTCGGCCGAGGACTGGAAGCCGGTAGGGGTGACGATCCACGAGGGCGCCTCCATCGGGGCCCGCGCGGTGTGCGTCGCACCGGTGAGCATCGGACACTGGGCGATGGTCGCGGCCGGTGCGGTTGTCACCCGAGACGTCCCCGACTTCGCTCTGGTGGCTGGCAACCCGGCACGCCGAGTGGGATGGGTGGGGCGCACTGGGGTCCGATTGGTTGAAGACGACGACCGATCGGAGTTCCTCCGGTGTCCGGTCACTGGCGCTCTCTACCGAGTCCTCGATGCGAACACCCTTGAGGAAGTGGAATCGCGATGACCCGTGAAGTGATCCCCGCCGCCCATCCGATCATCGGGGAGGACGAGGTCGAGGCCGTCTCCGCGGTGCTCCGCTCCGGGGTGGTCGCCCAGGGGCCGCAGGTGGCGGCCTTCGAGGACGAGTTCTCCGCCGCCCTCGTCTCCGGTGTCGAGGCCGTCGCGGTGAACTCCGGAACATCCGCACTGCACCTCGGTCTGCTGGCCGCGGGCATCGGCGAGGGCGACGAGGTCATCGTTCCTTCCTTCACCTTCGCGGCGACCGCGAACGCCGTGGCGATCACCGGCGCACGACCGGTCTTCGCTGACATCGACGCCGACTCCTTCTGTCTGTCGCCCGCCGCGGTCGAGGCCGTGATCACGGAGCACACGAGGGCGATCCTGCCGGTGCATCTGTATGGACATCCCGCGGACATGACCCGGTTTCGGTCCCTGGCCGATCGCCACGGCCTTTCCCTGCTCGAGGACGCCGCGCAGGCCCACGGCGCCTCGTGGCGGTCCAAACGCGTGGGGACGTTCGGCGCGTTCGGGGCGTTCAGCCTCTACCCGACAAAGAACATGACGTCGGGCGAGGGCGGGATGGTGACTACCTCGGACCCCGAGCTGGCCCGGCGGGTGCGTCTGTTGCGCAACCAAGGCATGGAGAAGCGTTACGCGAACGAGATGGTCGGCCTCAACAACCGGATGACCGACATTCACGCGGCAATCGGACGTGTTCAACTGACCAAGGTGGCGGCCTGGACCGAGCAACGCCGGGCGAACGCGGCGTTCCTCGACGCGAACCTCGAGGGGGTCGTCACCCCGCCTGTGGCTGAGGGCGCCGCACACGTCTACCACCAGTACACGATCCGCGTTCCCGGGGGTGATCGGGACCGATTCGTCCGGGCGCTGTACGAGGAATGGCAGGTCAGTTCCGGCGTCTACTACCCGACGCCCGTCCATCGGCTGCCGTCCCTGGCGTCCTTCGCCCCCGACCTCGACCTTCCGGAGACGGAACGGGCTGCACGTGAGGTCGTCTCCCTGCCGGTCCACCCGGCGTTGACCCGGAACGACCTTGAACGCATCGTCGAGGCCGTTAACGCGTGCGCCGTGGCGGGGGCCTGATGAGAGACCTGCGCGTCGGTATCCTCGGCCTCGGGTCGATGGGTCGTCACCATGTCCGCAACGTCCGGCAGACCGAGGGGCTGTGCTTGTCCGCAGTGGCCGATCCCGCAGGAGATCGCTTCGGGGCGGCCAATGACCTCGAGGTCCTGCCCGATGTCGAGGCGCTGATCGAGGCCGAGATCGACGCGGCGATCGTCGCGGTCCCGACCTCGTGTCATGAGGAGGCGGCGCTGACGTTGGCCGAGGCGGGTGTACATACTCTGGTCGAGAAGCCCTTGGCCCTCGACGTCGAATCGGGACAGCGGATCGCCAACGCTTTCGACCGGGCCGGATTGGTTGGAGCCGTCGGCTATGTCGAGCGGTGCAATCCGGCGCTGCTCGACATGCGTCGGCGCATTGCCGAGGGACAACTCGGGGAGATCCATCAGATCTCCACGCGCCGCCAGTCGCCCTTCCCCGAGCGCATCTCCGATGTCGGCGTCGTCCAGGATCTTGCCACTCACGACATCGATCTGACCGCGTGGATCGCTGGATCCGACTACGACACGGTCTTCGCCCGGACTGCCCATCCCTCGGGTCGCACCCACGAGGACATGGTTGTCATTTCCGGCACATTGCGTTCGGGCGTCCTCGTCAATCATCTGGTCAACTGGCTGAACCCCTACAAGGATCGCGCGACGATCGTCGTCGGAGAGCACGGCGCGTTGGTCGCGGACACCGCGATGGGGGACCTGACGTTCTACGAGAACGGGCTCCTGCCCGTCCAATGGGACCAGATCGCGACCTTCCGCGGGGTTTCCGAGGGGACGATCACCCGCTACGCCCTCGTCAAACGCGAGCCGATCGCCGTCGAACTCGAGTACTTCCGGAACGCGATCCAGGGTATCGGCCGCGACCACGTGACGATGGGCGAGGCAGTGGCGACCCTGCGGGTCGTCGAAGCGGTACTGCGCTCGGCCGCCGAGGGCGAGGTCGTCCATCTGTGAGGAGCAGGCACGCGACACATCCCGACATCGTGGTGGCCACGCGCATCTTCGTCCCCGAGGCGGCTGCGGCGACGTTCAGGCTTGACGCGCTCACGAGGTCGCTCGCTGCGGCGGGGGCACGCGTTCAGGTGTTGACATCGCGGCCGAAGGGAAGCGCTGCGCAGGAAGACCGTGGTGCGGTGAGGATCCATCGAGCCCGAAGCCTGCGGGACCGTTCCGATTACATCCGAGGCTACGTCCAGTACCTGTCCTTCGACATTCCTCTGTTAGTACGGTTGCTGGGGGGACCGCGTCCGGATGCCATGGTCGTCGAGCCGCCGCCGACGACCGGCGCGGTCGTGAGGATCATGGCTGCCCTTCGGCGCGTCCCCTTTGTCTATTACGCGGCGGATGTCTGGTCCGATGCGGCTCGCTCGGCCGGGATGCCCGGCCCCGTCGTCGCCACATTGCGGGCTGTTGAGCGCTTCGCTCTGCGGGGAGCCCGGTCCGTCATCGCGATCAACGAGGGCGTTGCGCAGCGGGCGCGGGCGCTCGGTGCCCATGACGTTCACGTCGTTCTCAATGGAATCGACACGGAGGTGTTCGTGCCTCAGGAGGTCGGTGCGGAGGATGTGGGTCCGGCGGACGTCGGCCCGAGAGGCCGCTTCCTGGTCTATGCGGGCACGGCCTCGGAGTGGCAAGGGGCCGGGATCTTCGTTGATGCCTTCCGGCTGATCGAGGCCGAGGAACCGGACCTGCAGCTGGTCTATCTCGGGCGGGGTTCCGACTTCGAGGCGATCCGCGCGAGAGCGAAGGGCGATCCGCGGATCCATTTCATCGCTCAGGTACCGCCGCAAGAAGCCGCCCGTTGGCTGGCTCAGGCCGAGGCTGCCCTCGTCTCGATCGTGCCGGGGAGGGGCTATGACTTCGCCTACCCGACGAAGGTGCTGGCAGCCCTGTCGTGTGGGACACCGGTCGTCTATGCCGGGCTGGGAGTGCCCGCGCGCGACATCGAGGAGGCGGACCTCGGCGAGGTTGCGGACTATTCTGCCGGCTCGGTGGCCGACGCGATCCGACGAGTGCTGGGGCGACCTCGCGAGGTGGAGCGCCTGCGCGGGTGGGTGATCCGGAACCGCTCGTTGGCAGCGACGGGTCGAGCGGCTGCGCGCGTGGTGCTTGAGACACCGCAGGGCTGAGGGCGGCTCACGCTGTCTAGCGAAGCACGTTGGCTGATGCTCGGCACGCCGCTTGTGGATTGCGACGCACGTTCTCCTGGGGCCTCGAGACGCGTTGCGGTGGGCCTGAGGCAGCGTCGGCGGAAGGGTCAGCCGGTGGGGATCCTGCTGGCCAGGATCTTGACCACTCGTTCGGCAGCATGGCCATCGCCGTAGGGTGTGACGTCCGTATCGGAGGGCCTGACTCGGGATGCCGATTCGACCAGGGCTTGTCCAGGCTCGACCAGGAGGTTCCACCCGGCCTGAATCGTCTCGACCCACTCAGTGCTCGGCCTCACGGTCGTCGTCGGCACCCGCAGGAGAAAAGCTTCCTTCTGCAGCCCACCCGAATCCGTGATGACGCCACGGGCCGAGCGCACAGAGGCGATGAGCTCGCGGTAGCCCAGGGGATCGTGCGCCAGCAGGCTCCCGCCCTCCAGTGGCTCCCCGAGGGCGGCGGCGCGGTCTCGCAGACGTGGATGCACGAGCAGAATGACGGGATGATCGACGCGCCGCAGCGACGCAATGATCCGGTGCAGACGATCGGCATCGTCGGTGTTCTCCGCTCGATGGATCGTCGCGATCGAGTAGCCACCATCGTCCAGACCAAGCTCGGCTCCGAGCGGGGAGGGCATGGCCTCGACCTCGCGGGCGACGGACAGGAGAACATCGGTCATCACGTCGCCGACGACCTCCGTGCGCCCGGCCAATCCCTCGCGAGCCAGTTGGGCTGCCGCTCCTGGTGTGGGGGCGAACAACAGGTCGGCGGCGTGATCGGTCAGCACCCGATTGTGTTCCTCCGGCATCCGCCGGTCTCCCGAACGAAGCCCCGCTTCCAGGTGGGCGAGTGGCAGATGAAGTTTGACTGCGCTGATCGCCGCGGCCAGCGTCGAGTTCGTGTCCCCGTAGACGAGGACCCAGTCGGGCGCGAGACCCGGCAGGACGTCGTCGAGGGCGCCCATGATCGCCCCGGTCTGATGTCCGTGGGATCCGGAGCCCACCCCGAGGTGGATCGTGGGGGCGGGGATATGAAGTTCGTCAAAGAAGACATCGGAGAGCAGGGGGTCGTAATGCTGCCCGGTGTGGACGATGAGGTGGTCGACGTCGGCCGCCTCGCAGGTCCGCGCGATCGGTGCGAGCTTGACGAACTGAGGACGAGCGCCCACCACGGAGACGATGCGCATGCGGATAGTCTACGGAGGGGTGAGGACGCCTTGACCGTCCCTCTCGGGAAGCATGGGCCCGACGGGTCACTTTCGCGGCACCCACCCGCGCAGTCCTGACATCCGCCACGACGAGCGAAGACGATAGATTGAGGGGCCGAATGCTCACACCAGGGAGGTCCCAGAGGCGATGAAACGGCTGAGGGAGGGCGTGCGTCGCCTCGTGCCCCTGCTCCCGGCGGGAGCACGCAGGTTCCTCGCCGTCTTCATGTGGGCGACCTCGGCGCTGGCCATCCTCGACATCGTCGCGTTGGGTGTACTCGCTGCAATCCTCACTCCGATGATCCAGGGCCGTTCGACGACGCTCCCCATCATCGGCGAGGTCAGTCCGAGCGCCTACCCCTGGATGTTGCTCGGAGTGTGTGCGTTGATGGTGCTCAAAGCGTGCGTCGCGCTGGTCATCCAGTGGATTGCGACGCGGCGGTTCGCCGCCTACGAGCTCACCATTGGCGACGCACTCTTCGAGGCTTACATCCGGGCACCGTGGACCGATCGGGCGTCCCGCTCCACCGCCGAACTCGTCCGCTTGGCCGACATCGGCATCGCCAACACGATCTCCGGTGTCCTGCTGCCTGCGGTCTCGCTGCCCCAACAGATCGCGACCTTCGTCGCGGTCTTCCTGGTCCTTATTGCCGCCCAGCCGCTCACCGCAGCGATCACCCTGGTCTACCTCGGCCTCGTGGCAGCATTCATGTACTGGGGGACCTCACGGGCCGCCGTCGAAGCCGGTCGCGTCAACCTGCGTTTTTCCCTGCGGATCAGTTCTTTGATGACGGAGATGGTTTCCGCCCTCAAGGAGATCACTTTGAGGGATCGCTTCGATGCGGTCGCGCGCGTCGTCCACACCACTCGGGAGCGCTCAACGCGGGCGAGGGCGAACATCCAGTTCCTCGGGGCGGTTCCCCAACGGGTCGTCGAAGCAGCATTGGTCGGCGGGTTCGTCCTGGTCGGCGGTCTCGCCTATCTGACTCAAGGGGCGGCTCAGGCTTTCTCCTCGATCGCTTTGTTCGCCGTCGCCGGGTTCCGGATGGTGCCCTCGATCGTCTCCTTCCAGAGCGTCATGACGACGACCGCGAACAACTTGCCGCACCTCGAGGCCGTCCTACGCGACATCGATGCGGCTCAAGGCTACCGGGAACGTGCCGAGGTCGTCGGACACAAGGCGATCGAGGGTGAGCCCCGCGAGCTCGTCGTCTCCGGCGTGACATTCACCTATCCCGGGGCGAGCGAACCCGCTGTCCGCGACATCGATCTGACGATCCGCATGGGATCCTCGATCGGGTTGGTCGGAGCATCCGGGTCGGGGAAGTCCACGCTCGTTGACATCCTCCTCGGCCTGCTCGTTCCTCAGGAGGGCTGTCTGACGCTGGACGGAGGTGACCTGACCGATGTGCTCGCCGCTTGGCGATCCCGGGTCGGCTATGTCCCGCAGGAGGTTGCCCTCTTCGATGCGACGATCGCTCAGAACATCGCCCTGAGCTGGGGCGATGACGTCGACATAGAGCGCGTCCGTCGTGCCGCCGACCAGGCACAACTCACCCATTTGGTCGCGGATCGCCCCGGCGGGCTCGACGCGCGGATCGGGGAGCGGGGCATCATGCTGTCCGGCGGTGAGCGCCAACGCCTGGGCATCGCCCGCGCCCTGTACGCCGATCCCCTGGTGCTGGTCCTCGACGAGGCGACGAGCGCGTTGGACACTGCGACCGAGGACGCGGTGACCTCCTCGATCCGGGAGCTGCACGGACAGGTCACGGTCGTCTCGGTTGCGCACCGCCTCTCGACGATCCGCCACAATGATCTCGTCTGTTTCATGCGGGACGGCCGAATGGCCGCGCAGGGGACCTTCGCGGAACTCATCGAGCGGGAACCCGATTTCGCACTCCAGGCGCGCTTGGCGGGGCTGTCATGAGCGTGGGGGAGGACCACCCGCACCGGCGCCCACGCGTCCTGGTCGTCACGACCTGGCTGCCGACCCCGGCCTCGCCGGTCATGGGGTCCTTCATTGCTCGCGACATCCAAGCCCTGTCCGGAATCGCCGATCTGCGGGTCGTCCATCTGGTCGCGCCGCATCTGGACGACGGAGTGCGACACAGCCTGATCGGCGACGTGCCCGTGTGGAGGATCCCGATGTCGGTGCGCAATCCGGTCGACCTGATCAGAGTGGGAGGTCCGCTGCGCCGGGCGATGAAGGGGGCTGACCTCGTGCATTCGATGGCCGTGTCCACGCTGCGGCCCCTGGCTCTGGCGCTCGGTCCGAGCAGGGCCCATCGTCTTCTGTGGATCCACACCGAGCACTGGTCGGCGTTCGCCGGGGACCTGACCGGCATCCGTGGGCGAGCGGTACGCACCGAGGCTCAGCTTCAGCGACTGCCCGACCTCGACGTCGCCGTCTCTGGTGACCTTGCGGGGAGGATCACCGCGATGACCGGGCGAAGCGTCGAGGTCGTTCCCAATATCGTCGAGATGCCCCCACCGGTCGCGCGGCTGAGGATCGACAGTGGACGGCCACTGGAACTCATCGCCGTCGGCGGGCTGATTGCCCGCAAATGCCCGTTCCTGGCTGTCGCAACCGTCGCCGAGCTCAACCGGAGGGGAATCCACGCCCGCCTGACCTGGGTGGGGGCCGGATCGTTGGCCCCGGACGTCATGCTTCTGGCATCCGCCATGGGAGTCGATGTCCGCCTGACCGGAGCGGTCCCTCACGACGAGGTCGCACGCCAGCTGGCGACCTCGGACCTGTTCTTGCTGCCGACCCGTGCGGAAACCTTCTGCTTGGCCGCGGCGGAGGCCCTGGCCGTGGGTCGCCCAGTCGTTGTGGGGGAGACCGGGGGACAGGCCTCCTTCGTCCGACCGCCCGCGGGCAGACTGGTCGGGGGCGGTGACGAGCGCGTCTGGGCCGACGCGGTCGAGGACGTGTTGTCCAAGAGCAGGGGGCTGTCCGCCGACGAGATCGCGGCGCCGGTGCGCAGGTCCTTCGGGGCCATGCGGCTGGCCGTGTCCTATTCCGCGTTGTATCAACGCCTGCTCGAGGGCCGCAATCCTCTGTGGGAGATGGGATGAACGACTGGGTGGGTCGGCCGACGATGGTCTTCCACGTGCCCTTCGCACTAGATCCGGAATCGACCTCGGCCTCGGGCATCCGGCCTGTGCGGATGCGAGCCGCCTTCGAGGAGATCGGCTGCCGTGTCCTCGAGGTCTCGGGGATCCCGGCGCAACGGCGCCGGGGGGCTCGCGTGGTGCGCGAGCACCTGCGCCGCGGCGGGCGTATCGATTTCGCCTATTCCGAGGCCGCGACGCTGCCCACACTGTTGACGACGCCGACCCATTGGCCGAGCCACCCGCTGCTCGACCTCGGCTTGCTCCGAGACCTCGCCCGCGCAGGTGTGCCCGTCGGGTTGTTCTATCGAGACGTCTACTGGCGCTTCCCCGAGTACCGGCAGCGGGTCGGAGCGGCGCTGGCCACGGCGACGACGGTCCTGTACCGCCTGGACCTGGAGGTCTACCGTCGCACGCTCACCCGCCTCTACGTGCCCTCGATGCGGATGGCGGAGCACGTCCCGATCGTCCGTCGCGACCAGCTCGCGGCGCTGCCTCCCGGATGCGAACCCGTGGAGCATCACCATCGGGGCAAGGGCGGTGAACTCCGCCTCGTCTACGTCGGCGGGTTGAACGACCATTACCGGATGCACCATTTGATCGAAGCGGTTGCCGACACGGACGGCGTCGACCTCGACCTGTGCACGCGACGCAACGACTGGCAGACAGTGCGAGAGGAATACGAGCCACTCCTCGGCGGGCACACCCGGATCATCCATGACTCGGGTTCCGGTCTGACTCCGCTCTATGATGCGGCTGACGTGGCGGCGCTGGTAGTCGAGCCTGAGCCTTACCGTGAATTCGCGGTGCCCTTCAAGCTCTTCGAGTACATCGGGCGGGGGATCCCGATCATCGCCTCCCGTGGGACGCTCGCTGCGGAGATCGTTGAGTCCGAGAGGCTGGGGTGGGTCGTGGCTGACGAGGTCGGAGCGATCAGTAGGTTGCTTGCCCACTTGCGGGACCACCCAGAGGACGTCATTGCGCGGACAAAGCAGGTCCGATTCACCGCACGTGGGAACACATGGGCCGCGCGGGCAGCACAAGTGCTTTGCGACCTTCACAGGCAGTGACGCTATGCTGTGCTCCGTCCTTGCGCCCGATGGCTGTGGCCTGGTTCAAGCTGGCGGCAGAACCAGTTTCTTCAGCTGGGGTGACGTGCGTCAGAAACTGGAGAGTTCGTGCCTGAGACCGAGAAGACACCGATTATCGCGGCGATCGTTCCCTGCTACAACGAGGAAGCCACGGTCGCCACTGTTATCCGGGATCTGGTGGCTGCGGTTCCGGAGATGGTGATCTACGTCTATGACAACAACTCCACGGACCAGACGTCGGAGCGTGCTGCCAAGGCTGGAGCAATCGTCCGTCGTGAGTCTCGCAAAGGCAAGGGCAACGTCGTGCGGCGTGCCTTCGCGGACATCGACGCGGATGTCTACCTGCTCATTGACGGTGACGACACCTATGACGCTTCGGCGGCTCCAGGGATGATCGACCTCCTGCTGAGCGAGCACCTCGACCACGTCCTCGGATGCCGCAAGGAGGACGAGGGGCAGAGTGCCTATCGTCCCGGTCACGCCCAGGGCAACAGGCTGTTCAACAAACTCGTCGGGTTTCTCTTCGGAGAGCCCGTCACGGACATGCTTTCCGGTTACCGGGTGTTCTCCCGGCGCTTCGTCAAGTCCTTCCCCGCTTTGTCGCGGGAGTTCGAGATCGAGACCGAGCTGACGGTCCACTCGATGGCGCTGCGGGTGCCCCAGAAGGAGGTCTTTGTCGGCTTCAAGGACCGGCCTGCCGGGTCTGAATCGAAGCTTCGCACCTACCACGACGGCTTCCGGATCCTCAGCCTGATCGGGAAGCTTCTGGTCTACGAACGGCCGTTCGTCTTTTACGGGGTGCTTGCCCTGGTGGCCTTCCTTGCATCGCTGGTCCTTGGGGTTCCGGTCATCTGGGACTTCGTTCAGACCGGTCAGGTCGCACGTTTCCCGACGGCGTTCCTGGCGGCCAGCCTGGCGATCATCGGCTGCTTAAGCGTCGTGGTGGGGGCGATCCTGTCTGGTGTCCTCAAGGCCAGGCGGGAAGCGACTCGACTCGCCTACCTCCAACTCGATCCGCCCTCCGGTCGGATCTGAGGGGCGTCGTGAGCAAGACTTCATCCGAGAGCGGGTCCTTCCCCCGGTATTTGGTGGTCGGTGTCTTCACGAGCGCCCTCGACTTCGGGCTGTTCACGCTGCTGGCTGTCGGGGTCGGGATTCCGCCCGTGGCAGCGAACATCGTGTCGACGGCCGTGACGATCTGCGTCAGTTACCTCATCAATCAGCGGTGGGTCTTCCGGTCGAAGAAAGCGACGTGGGGATCGTTTGTCTCCTTCGCGAGCGTGTCACTGATCACCGGGATGATCGTCCAGTCGGGCGTCATCTGGGCAATCACGCACGCGGCACCCACCCTCATGCCCTCGTGGAACGCTGACCTGGTCAAGCCGGGCGCCAAGATCGTTGCCATGGGGATCGGGGCGTTGTGCAACTACCTCGGGTACAGGACTGTGTTCCATCGTTCGGACGAGCGGGCCATAGTGAGCGAGGGCTGATCGACGTCAGCTGTTGTCCGACATGCGGGCAGTGCTGTCGCAGCAGGACCGGCGGGTGAAGTGTCGTTGATTGTCGGTTCGGCGGTACCTTCCGGTCATCGGTTAGCATGGCGCCGAACGCCGTCGTCCCTGGACGGCGGGACGCGGGCGGGCGTCAGACATGTCTCCGCGTTGAAAGGGTAAGCATGGGGCTGGACGGCCTTGCTGAATTCGTCGTCGGGTGGCAGCCCGTCATATGGCCGACGCTCATTTTGCTCGCGTACTTGTATGTGCCGGGCGCGGTGTTGCTGTGGTTGTCGGGTGCCTCGGCGTCGCTGTCGCTTGTTCTTGCCCCCCTCCTTGCCACAGCGGTCGGAGGCGGGAGCGCCATCGTCTTCGCGAAGACGGGGATTCCCTGGGGGGCCCCGACCTTCTTGTCCGTGTTCGTCGTCCTCGCGGTGCTTGTCCTCGCGTGTCGTGCCGTCCATGCGCGAGGAATTCCTCGTTTCCAAAGACCGTCGCGTGTGGCGGGAGGGACCGTCCTCGTCGGATGTGTGGCGTTGCTCGCCAACTTCGCCGTGGTCGCGGTGCGGTACATGCAGGCCAATGTGTCCGCTTCCGCAGTTTCCTATGAATACGACACCATCTGGCACTTCTCGGTCATCCGGTGGATCCTCGACCATCACAATGCGTCCTCAGTCGACGTCGGATTGCTGGACGGGACCTCCGGGAACCATTTCTACCCGGCCGCGTGGCATGGCCTTGTGGCGTTGACGGCGTCCTCAACGGGAGCGGACGTGGCCGTTGCGGTGCAGGCCTCGGTCCTGGCCGTTCTGTTGGTCGTCTGGCCCGTCTCCATCGCGGCGCTCACCCGTCGTCTGTTCGGCCGCTCACGTGTGGCCGAGGGTGCAGTGGCGGCGTGCGCCTACCTTCCCGCGGTCTACCCGGTTGGTTTCCTGGAGTTCGGGGTGCTCTACTCGAACTTCTACTCCTACGCGTTGATTCCTGCCGGAATCATCGTCTGTCACCGGATTCTCCTGATGCTCCAGGACCGGCGCTCGGTTGATGGCTCCCTGCCCGGTGCTTCCGTGGTTCTGGCGACGATCGCGATCCCGATCGCGATGGCCTGTGCCCAACCGAACAGCGCATTCGTCGTCTTGGTCGTCATTCTTCCCGCTGTGTACGTGACACTCGATCACGTCGTGCGTCGGATCGGCCGACGGCACACGTGGTGGTTGCGTGTCCTGGCCCATGGGGTCTTCACCGTCCTCCTCGTGGCCGGATGGTGCGTCGTCCACGATTCGTCCTTCCTGTCGAGGACGATCTCCGTTGACTGGTACAAATACACCGGCTACAAGTGGGCTGCGTGGCAATGGGTGTTCTTCGGCAACTCGACGACCGGTCAGGTCATCCTGGGCGCCGTCGTCCTGATCGGCGTCATCTGGGTCCTGTGGAAAGGGCCATCGCGCTGGTTCGTCGTCAGCTATGGCCTTCTCGGCGTGCTCTTCGTGGTGTGCGCGAGCTTCGAAGGTGGCCCTGGGTCCTTGCGCGACTACCTAGTCGGTTTTTGGTACCACGATTCCCCACGCCTGGCGGCGACTGCAGCGATCGTCGGGCTTCCATTCGTCGGCTATGCAATTTCTCGGACAGCGACGCTGGCACAGGCTTGGCTCGGTACTCGGCATCCGAGTGCCTTCTCCCGTTTTGGTGGGGACACCGTGGCGCTGGCGCTGGTGGCGGTTGTGCTCGTCACGACGGCGTTCGGCTCGGCCCAGAGCGGCCGATCGGCCTCGTTGAGGGAACAGGCGGAGCAGACCGATGGCCAGTGGCTTTCCCCAGCGGAGGAGGATTTCCTCGCCGAGGCCGCCGACATCGTCGGCGACGACGCGGTGGCGAACAATCCCTTCGATGGCAGTGCCATGGGGTATTCCCTCATCGGGATCAACATGGTCTTCAAAGCCCTGCCGGGCAACTGGATGGGGACGGCGACGGATGATCAGAACCTCCTGATGGAGAGCTTCAACACAATCGCGGACGATCCGCAAGTCTGTTCCGTCGCCCAACAGGAGAACATCGGTTACGTCGTGGTCCTGCGCCACGGGGAACGAGGTGTCTTCCAGGACGATCCTGGAGAGTTCCCTGGGCTGAGTGTCACCCCCGAAACTCCCGGCTTCGAATTGGTCGCCCAATCGGAGGCGGACGGCGCACTCCAGCTCTATCGCGTCCTTCCCTGCGCGGCGACGGGAGAATGAGACCGCCCACTAGCATGGGACGGTCGTCATCAGCCGGGAGGTCATCCATGCGCATCGCTGTCGTCGCCCTGGGGAAGATCGGTCTTTCCTTGGCCGTCCAGTATACCCGGGCCGGGCACACCGTCATCGGCGTCGATACGAATCCTCACACGGTGGATCTGGTCAATCAGGGCCGCGAACCGTTTCCCGGTGAGGCGCATCTGGCTGAGTACCTTGCGCCACTCATCGGCTCCGGCGCCCTGCACGCCACGACCGATTACGCGCAGGCGGTCCCCGGGGCCGACGTCGTCGTCATCGTCGTCCCCCTGGTCGTCGATGAAGAGTCACGCCCAGACTTCAGCGTTATGGACTCCGCGACGGCCGCGGTCGCGCAGAATCTCAGCACCGGAACCCTGATCTCCTATGAGACGACCCTGCCGGTTGGCACGACGCGGAACCGGTGGTGCCCGATGATCGAGGAGATATCCGGGTTGTACGAGGGCGAGGACTTCCACCTCGTCTTCTCTCCGGAACGAGTCCTCACCGGGCGTGTCTTTCAGGATCTCCGGCGCTACCCGAAACTCGTCGGGGGTTTGAGTGCGGAAGGCACACGCCGGGGTATCGCCTTCTACGAGGGTGTTCTCGACTTCGATGAACGTCCTGATCTCGATCGTCCCAATGGAGTGTGGGACATGGGCTCCGCAGAGGCCGCCGAGATGGCGAAGCTCGCGGAGACAACCTACCGGGATGTCAACATCGGGCTGGCCAATCAGTTCGCAATGTACGCCGACCGAGCGGGGATTGACATCGATCGGGTGATCCGAGCCTGCAACTCCCAGCCCTACAGTCATATCCATCGTCCGGGCATCGCCGTGGGTGGGCACTGCATTCCGGTGTACCCGAGGCTGTACCTGTCCACGGACCCCAATGCCTCGATCGTGCGCACGGCGCGAGCCGTCAACGCTGCGATGCCGGAATATGTTGTCTCCCGGGCAGAGGAGCTGCTCGGAAGCCTCGAAGGACTGAGGGTTGCCGTCCTCGGGGCGTCCTACCGTGGGGGAGTTAAGGAGACTGCGTTCTCTGGGGTTTTTGCCACGGTTGATGCGCTGAAGAAACGCGGCGCCTTCGTCAGCGTCCAGGACCCGCTGTACTCCGACGAGGAGCTGGCGGGCTTCGGGTGGGAACTGTATCGCTTGGGGACGCCGGTCGACGTCGCAGTCATCCAGGCCGATCACGCTGACTACCGGGAGCTCGTGCCCGCCGATCTGCCCGGAGTGAGGCTCTTGGTCGACGGACGTCGGATCACGGACCCGGCACTGTGGCTGGGCACCCCGCGCATCGTCCTCGGGGCACCCACCACGCTCTGAGCGGGCAGCTGCCTCGAGAGACCCACCCGCCTCACTTGACGGTGATGGTGTCGTTCGCCTTGTTCCACACGAGGGTTCCGCCCTGGAAGGTTTGGGTGGTTCCGGCTGATGTGGTGGTGACGGCGCCGGTGGGGTAGCCGAGGCTGCCGCGTTCGTAGTCTTGGTTGGCCCAGGCGGTGCGGATGGCTCCGTAGGTTTCCCAGGCGCCG
>JAATFD010000045.1 GCA_015655375.1 Actinomycetales bacterium | reverse complement strand
GAGTTCCCCGCTGCGCGACGCATCCTCCAACACCGCGGTGATGCCGAGCACTTCCAGAGCGTTGCGGAACTCTTCAGGATCGGACCAATGGTCCGCCACAAGCACGTCGAGGACGTCGAGCGTCGCACCTTGGACGTGAGCTGCGAACGCGTGGCGCACCAACACGGCCTTGTCGGTCGCGGAACGCCCGGGGTCGGTGAGCGAACGGAGCAGACGAGGGTCGGTCCGCACGAGGTCGGACAGGCCGAAGAAGTCCTCTGCCACTCGCATGGCATCGGGCTCACCGGTCCCGAGGACGTCACGCAAGACACCCTCGGCCTTCGCCAATGCGGCGTCGCTGACCGAACTCATCAGCTCTCAACTCCTGCCGTCTGCTGATTCTGCTCCTTCTCGAGGTCATCGAGGAAGCGATCGACGACCCGGGCGGTCAGCTCGGTGTTCGTCAGCTGTTCGCCAACGATCTTCTCCGCGAGATCCGTGGCCAGGAGGCCAACATCGGTACGCAGACTGATCTGCGCGGTCTGACGCTCGGCCTCGATCTGACGCTGGGCGGCCTCAACGATGCGCTGGGCCTCCGCCTGGGCCTGGTTACGGGCCTCCGCAACGATTCGCTTGCCGTCCTCGCCGGCTTTCTCCCGCACGGAGTGGGCCTCGGTGTTCGCCTGACGCAGGATCTCGTCGCGCTCGCGCGCGGCCGCGGCCTGATCGGCCTTGGCCTTGTCTGCAGCGGACAGACCCGCTTCGATCTTCGCCTGACGCTCGTCGAGCATCGCGTAGATCCTCGGCAGGGCGTACTTGCCGACGATCAGCAGGATGACGAGGAGAACGACGGCGGACCAGAAGATCTCGACCCATCCGGGCAGAATCACTTCCATCGCAGAGGCCTCCCCTCTGAAGACTCGATCGAGAGAATCATCTCGTGATGAGGGCCAGGACGAAACCGATCAGACCGAGGGCCTCGACCAGGGCCATGCCGATCATCATGTTGGTGAACAGGCGGGAGGCCACCTCGGGCTGACGGGCCGTGGCCTCCTGCGTGCCTGAGACGAGGATGCCGATACCAATGCCGGGGCCGATGGCCGCGAGACCGTAGCCGAGAGAGACGATGGAGCCGGTCATGTGGATTCCTTTTCTTGTCTGTCCCCGAAACCGGGGGCTGATGGGTGGATGTCGGTCAGTGATTCTCGACCGACAACATGATGTAGACGGACGTCAAAATGGCGAAGATGTAGGCCTGCAGGACGGCGATGAACAGCTCGAAGAGCGTCACGACGAACGAAGAGGCGATCGTCAGGACCGCCAGACCCTTCATCGCGGGGATCGCGGCCAGCATCGCCGAGGTCCCGAAGAAGGTCATCGCCAGGAGCAGGTGCCCCGAGATCATGTTGCACAAAAGTCGGATCGCCAGGGTCGCCGGGCGCACGACGAAGGTCGAGAAGGCCTCAATCGGCGTGAGAATGATGTAAATCGCCTTCGGGACCCCGGGCGGGAAGAGCTGCGACTTGAAGAAGGAACCGACGCCCTGCTTCTTGATGCCCGCTCCGATGAAGGACACATAGGAGATCACAGCGAAGACCAATGGGATAGCCATCACCGAGGAGGCCGCGATGTTAATACCGGGCACAATGCCGGTGAGGTTCATCGCGAGGACACCGAAGAAGACGAACCCCAGAAACGCGGAGTACTTTTTGCCGCGGGCCTCCCCCAGGACCTGGATCCCGATCTGGTTGCGGACGAATTCGGCGCCCATCTCCAGGAGCTGCTGTCCCCTGCTGGGGATGAGCTTCAGGTGGGCAGCACCGACCGCGAAGATGACACACAGGACCACGGCGGCGATGATGCGGGCGAGGACCAGACGGTTGAACGAGAAGAACGTCCCCGCCCCGAAAATCGGAGCCGGGAAGAAGTCCTCGATACCCGGGGAATGCATCGTCTCCGTGAAGGCCGGAACGGCCGTCGCGATGATGACGAGGGCGAGAATCACGAGAATGGCAACGTACCACCGTGGGAGAACTCGCCGAGTCGTGGGAGGGGTCTCGGCCTCCACCTGGGGTTTTTCAACCTCGGAGCGCGTGACAGACAGAATGACCCTCCTCTGGACTGACCTGCAATGGCCCGCACCGGGGCGGACACGTCCGTTCAACGGCCATCCACCCACGGACCCCGGCCATGGTAGCAGCATCGGTCCTCCCGATTGGCCGACCCCGGGACTTATTTCCCAGGCGAGTCCTGGACGCGCGGATCGACCGATGTCAGACGTGTGCGTGCGAGCATGACGACCTCCGTGACGGCGCACAGAATGATCTCGGCGATCAGCCACGCGCCTGTCCACACCTCGTCGAACCCCACCGCACGCGCGCCGAGAACCGCGCCTGCGACGAGGACAAGCTTGACGATGTAGCCGCCACCCACCCACAGGACCAGGATGTCGATGCCGCGCAGCGCACGTTGGACGATCCACCAGCTGGCCACCGCCAGAATCGCAGATGTGAGGATCGCCACTGCGACCGCTGTCCAGGGACGGCTCGGCACCAGAGCGGTGGCGACGAGCTCGATGACGGCGAGAACGATGGTGCCGCCAACGAGGACACCTCGCATCCGCCTCACAGTGGCAACCAAGCTCGTCTGGAGCGCCGTTGGATCGTGCGGAGTCATGGCTTCTCTTTCGTGGGCGGGGCGTCGGGAGCATCCTCGGTCACCGCACTGTCGGAGAGTGTGCGGCTCCGACCGGGAAACTCGGAGGCCGTCAGGACGAGGACGACAAGGAGTGCAGGAAGGTCACAGACCAGGACCTGGGCCCAGGAGAAGCGCAGCAGAGCAACTGCCGAGTAGGAGACGAGTGCGGTCCACAGATAGAGGATGAACACGACGCCACGATGGCTGTGTCCGCGCCGAAGCAGATGGTCATGGAAATGTGATCGGTCGGCGTGAAACGGACTCCTGCCATGCATCAGACGCCGCACGCTCGTGACGATGAGGTCACCCATCGGCACGAAAATCACCGCCAGGGGCAGCAAGATCGGCATCAGGCCGGCGAGCACCTGTTGCGTCTCGAGCACGGACGGATCGATCTGACCGGTGACGATGATGCCGCTAGCAGCCAGCACCATTCCGAGAGTCTCCGCTCCGCCGCCCATCATGATCGAGGAGGGGTGGAAGTTGAACCACAGGAAGCCGGCACAGACCCCCACCAGCGCAATGACGACCAGCGAGGCCGTCGTCGCGTAGGAACCGGCGCCCATACTCCGAGTCAGCAGATAGGAGTATGCGAAGAACGCGCTCGCGCCGATCGCGACGACGCCCGCAGCCAGTCCGTCCAACCCGTCGATGAAGTTCACCGCATTGATGATCGCGACCACGACGAGGACCGTCACGAACAGCGACAGCCGGGAGGAACCGATCGTCAGGCCGAAGATCGGGAAGCTGACGAGCTGGACGCCCTTGGTCGCCATCAACCCGACGATCAAGACCTGCCCGGCCAGTTTCGTGGACCAGTCGAGTTCCAGGAGGTCGTCGACGACTCCGAGGACACACATCGCCGCCGCACCCCCCATCACAGCCCACGGGACCGACGTCGAGTAGACCGCCTCCATGTAGGGGATCTTCGATCCGACGAGCATCGCAATCTCCAGACCGATGACGATCGCGACGCCGCCGAGGCGCGGCACCTGGACGGCCTGGATGTCGCGGGTGCGCAACTCGGGGACGATCCCCCACCGCAGGCATACACACCGGACCAATGGGGTCGCCACGGCGGTGGCTCCCATCGCCACCAGCATCAGCAGCAGGTAGACCTTCATGGATCGGATGAGCTCCGGATTCGGGATCGGGGAACGGGTGGAGGGGAAACAGGTTCGAGGACGGACGTCGTTGGAGCTTCAGGCCGGCGGGGCGATCGGCTCGCCCGCCGCGGCGGAGAGAATCTCCAGGGACAGGGTTCCCATCCGGATCGCACGGAGCGCTCCATGGGCGACGTCGACGATCGTCGAGGGTGTGGGGCCGGGAGTCGGTCCCCCATCAAGGTAGACCGACACGACCTCGCCGAAGGACTCAATGGCCTGGCGGACGTCGGTGGCGGGCGGACGCGACGTGAGGTTCGCCGAGGTCACTGCCATCGGCCCGCTCATCCGGAGCAATGCGAGTGCGACCGGGTGAGCGGGCATTCTCAGGGCAATGGTCCCGCCTGTCTCCCCGAGATCCCATCCGAGGTCGGGGCGGGCGCGCAGGATCAGGGTGAGTCCACCGGGCCAGTGGGCTCGGGCCAGGCGCAGAGCCGACTCGGGGACGTCCGTGCACAACCGGGAGATCTCCGAAGGATCTGCGACCAGGACCGGCGGAGGCATTTGGCGCCCTCGTCCCTTCGCTGCCAGGACGGCGGCCACAGCCTCCGCATTCTCGGCATCCGCACCGATCCCGTAGACCGTGTCGGTCGGCGCGACGATGAGGTGACCAGACCGGATCTTCTCGACGGTGTCGCCGAGGTCGGAGGCGGACAGACCAGTGGTGCAGTCATGGACGACAAAAGCAGTCACCGACACATTGTCACACGGCTTCGGATCCGCGGTGCGCGCGCCTCGGCCCGCGACGGGCGACGAGCATCCGGCCCCGCCCTGCCAGATCGGTCTCGGTGTGGACATCCAGGAACCCGCATCGACGAGCGAGCTTCCGCAGGACATCGGCCTGCGATTCCGCGTGTTCCATCACCAGGATACCGCCCTCGCGCAGCAGGATCTCCGCGCGCGGGACCAGGGCGCCGGGAATTCCGAGGCCGTCCTCCCCTCCCCCGTAGAGCGCGAGCGGCGGATCCGCCAGGGCCTCGGGCTGGGTCGGGATCTCCGAATCGGGGATGTAGGGCGGGTTGGTCGCGACGACGTCGACGCCGCCTTCCAGGTCCCCGAACGCGACTCGGGCATCGTCCTCGACAATCCGGACCCGCCCCGGTGCCAGGCGCTCCGTATTCGTCCGGGTCAACGCGACGGCGACCGGATCGATCTCGACGGCGAGGATGCGCGCATCGGGAACCTCGTGTGCGATGCTCAGTGCGATCGCTCCCGACCCGGTGCACAGATCGACGACCAGCGGAGCCCTGCCTCCCGCGGAGACGGCCTGCGCCGCCTCGATCGCCCGGCCCGCGACGACCTCGGTCTCGGGGCGCACGATGAAGACGCCGGGGCGGGCCAGAAGTTCCAAGCCCCGGAACCACATGCGTCCGGTGATGTGCTGCAACGGGACATGACGCGCACGTGCCTCGATCGCATCTCGAAAACGCTCCTCGGCCTCGGCGGACACCTCCCGGGGAGCGTGCCACAGGGAATCGACGCCAAGCACCCATTCGAGCAGGGTACGGGCGTCACGCGACGGGTCCGAGGCCTCGGAGGGACCAAGGTACGCCTCGGCCCACGTCAGAAGCACCCGCTGGGTGGACGTGCTCATACGCCCGAGGCCCCGGCCTGCGCTGCCTGGGCGAGACGCGTTGCCTCTTCCGTCTCGACCGCAGAGGCGATGACGGGTTCGAGGGCACCCTCGAGGACCTGGTCGAGGTTGTAGGCCTTGAAGCCGGTGCGATGGTCGGCGACCCTGTTCTCTGGGAAGTTGTACGTGCGGATCCGCTCGGAACGGTCGACCGTGCGGACCTGGGAGAGTCGCTGGGCGGAGGCTTCGGCCTCGTGCTGGGCCCGCGCTTCCGCCGCCAGACGAGAGGCGAGGACCCTCATCGCCGCATCCTTGTTCTGCAGCTGTGATTTCTCGTTCTGCATCGAAACGACGATGCCGGTGGGCAGATGGGTGATGCGCACCGCGGAGTCCGTCGTGTTGACGGATTGGCCCCCCGGCCCCGAGGAACGGAAGACGTCCACACGCAGGTCGGAAGGGTCAATGTGAATCTCGTCATCGACCTCGACCTCGGGCATGACGAAGACACCGGCGGCGGAGGTGTGAATCCGCCCCTGCGATTCTGTGACGGGCACGCGCTGAACACGGTGGACCCCACCCTCGTACTTGAGGTGGGCCCAGACACCGTCCTCGGGAGCTGGAGCATTTCTGGCCCGGATTGCGAGCGTGACGTCCTTGAATCCCCCGAGTTCGGTCGGCGTCGACGACAGTTCCGTCGTCGTCCACCCCTGTCGGTCCGCATAGCGGGTGTACATCCGGGCGAGGTCGGCGGCGAAGAGCGCCGACTCCTCCCCGCCCTCGCCGGCCTTGACCTCAAGGATCACGTCATGGGCATCGTCGGGATCGCGGGGAGCAAGAATTTTCACGAGGGCGTCGTGAGCGGCCACGACCTCGGCCCCGAGGGCGGGAATCTCCGTGGCGAAGGAGGAGTCCTCGACCGCAAGCTCCCGGGCGGCGCCCAGATCATCGACGGCGGAGCGCCAGCGCTCAACGGCGGCGTGGAGGCGAGCGAGCTCAGCGAAACGCCGCGACAATTTGCGGGCGCGCGCTCCATCCTGAAACACATCAGGCTCCGCGAGGGCGGCCTCGACCTGCTCGTACTCCTTGAGCAGGGGCGCAACGGCAGCGAACTCGTCGGTAGCGGGCTCGGTCATGGCAGGGTCCCTTCCGCAGATCGATCCGATGACGGGGCGCGCCGGGTGGTGTGCCCTCCGGGGAACACGACGGCGCCGGTGACCCAGAGGTCACCGGCGCCGAACGGAACAGCTACTTGACGCGCTTACCGTAGCGCGCCTCAAACTTGGCGACGCGACCGCCCGTGTCCATGATCTTCTGCTTGCCCGTGTAGAACGGGTGGCAGGCGGAGCACACGTCCACGCGCATCTCGCCCGACTTGATGGTCGAGCGGGTGTGGAAGGTGTTACCGCACGTGCAGGTCACGACGGTGTCGACGTAATCAGGGTGGATGCCCTGCTTCATGGTGATCTCCTTAAGGGATTCGAGGACGCCGGGTCCTCCGGGGCAGATGCCCACGCGTGATGCTCGGAGGTGAACCGGAACCAGTGGGCCATTGTGCCATCACCGGGGCCGCCGGGTCCACGTCCGGGAGGTCGGGCACGAGTGAAGTGGCCGACATCGCACCTTCAGACGGACGAGGACGAGCCCGACCCGTTGAAGCCTTCCCCACTCGAGGAGCAGCCGCCTCCCCGCCACCCATACAGCCGCTCCTGACGGAAGTCGAGGACCCGGTGACCATCGCTGCCAGCAGAGACCGACCCTTTTCGCGCGGCTCGCCAAGCGGCAGACGCCCCGGACAGTGGCCTCGTCGATCGCATGAACGAACGCGCCCCGAGGCCACCACGGGACGTGCCTCACGGCCACAGAAGGGCAAGCTTCGAGATGTGGATCGGGCCGGCTTCCCGCGAGGGGAAACCGGCCCGGTGACGTACCCCGCGGGGCGGGGATTCAGTCGACGCTCGGCGTCGTCTTCTGGATGAGCATGAGGAACTCCGCGTTCGACTGGGTGTCCTTGAGCTTGCCGAGGACGAGCTCGAGGGCGGACTGCTGATCGAGGGTGCCGAGGACGCGGCGCAGCTTCCACATGATCCGCAGCTCCTCGGGCTTGAAGAGCATCTCCTCGCGACGGGTACCCGACGCGTTGACGTCGATGGCCGGGAAGATCCGGCGATCCGCGAGCTGGCGGGACAAACGCAGCTCCATGTTGCCGGTGCCCTTGAACTCCTCGAAGATCACCTCGTCCATCTTCGACCCCGTCTCGACCAGGGCGGAGGCGATGATCGTCAGGGACCCGCCCTCTTGAAGGTTGCGGGCCGCACCGAAGAACTTCTTCGGCGGGTACAGCGCCGAGGCGTCGACGCCACCGGAGAGAATGCGACCGGAGGCCGGGGCCGCCAGATTGTAGGCACGGGACAGTCGCGTCAACGAGTCGAGCAGCACCACGACGTCCTGACCAAGCTCGACCAGACGCTTGGCGCGCTCAATGGCCAGCTCGGCGACGGCCGTGTGGTCCGCTGCCGGACGGTCGAAGGTCGAGGCGATGACCTCGCCGTTGACGATCGAACGCATGTCCGTAACTTCCTCGGGACGCTCGTCGACGAGGACGACCATCAGGTGCACATCGGGATTGTTGACCTCGAGGGCCTTCGCGATCTGCTGGATGATCATCGTCTTGCCAGCTTTCGGCGGGGAGACGATGAGGCCACGCTGACCCTTGCCGATCGGGGCGACGAGGTCGATGACGCGCGGAGTCAATGCCTTCGGCGTCGTCTCCATGCGCAGCTGCTCGCTCGGGTAGAGCGGGGTCAGTTTGCCGAACTCGCGACGCCGCTGGGCGTCCTCGATGCTCATACCATTGACCGTGTCGATACGGACCAGAGCGTTGTACTTCTGGCGCTGACGCTCGCCCTCACGGGGCTGACGCACGGCCCCGGACACTGCGTCACCGGAACGAAGACCCCAGCGCCGCACGTTGCCGAGCGTCACGTAGACGTCATTGGAACCGGGCAGATAGCCCGAGGTCCGCACGAAGGCATGATTGTCCTGGATGTCGACAATACCGGCGATTGGGGCGAGAACATCGTCCTCACGCAACTCGGGCTCGATGTCGCGCTGGCGCTCGCGACGGTCGTTGCGGTCATTGCGGTCATTGCGGTCATTGCGGTCGTTGCGGTCACGGCCCCGACGCCGAGAGTTGCGCTCGCGACGGTTGCGTGGACGTTGATTGGTGCCGTCGCCCTCGGGAAGCTCGATCTCCCGGAGATCATGGGCGTGCCGCGTCTGCTCGGACTCCGAGTGCGGAGCTTGCGCCGGCTGATGCTGGATCCGCTCTTCCTCGACGGTCGCACCGACGCCGAGCGCGCTGGCAGCCGCCGGACGGGGCTCTGGTTCGGTTGACTCGGTCCGGACCGGGCGCTCGGCGCGTGCGCTTCGGGAAGCGCGCTTGCGCGCAGTCTCCGAGACCGGCGCGCCCTCATGCGATGGGGAGGCCGATGTCGCAGCTTCGGGAAGGTCGAGGACGATCTGCGTCGGCTCAACAGCACCGGATGTCGCCGCACGACGACGACGAGTCCGGGGCCGCGACGATGCGGACCCGGCGGCCGCACGGGCCGTGCCGGTGTCGCCAACGCTCGAAGTGTCCGCCTCGGGAACCGACGCAAGCTGTGCCGTCGCAGTGTCCGGGGCTGGGGTGGTGTCCGACCCGCCCTCGGGGGTCCGGGACGACTTGGATGCGCCGCTGCGCGCCGTGGCGATTGCCCCGACGAGGTCGGACTTGCGCATCTTCGAGATGCCCCTGAGGCCCATCTGCGAGGCGAGGGCCTGCAGTTCGGCCAGTTTCATGGCCGAGAGCGAACCGGAGGGGGAGACACCTTGGGGGTGATCCATGCTCACGAATGATCCTCACTTGATTGCCCTGACGGGCAGGTGATGTCCCCGCTGCATTGAAATGCAGAATCGGGGATGCGTGACGAAGAGATTTCGTTGTCACGCGGGAGATGCCGGTTGAAACGGCTCGGTCGCAAAACGACCGCTACACGCAATGGTAGCAAGGGAATGCCCCCTGCGGTCACCCTTCACCGGGACATGGGACTCCGGTGAGCACAAGATCACATGCACACGGGCGCCTCCGTGCCCGCCGAATCACCGTCAGAGATGCACTCCGGCCAGGCGACCGCGAGTCTGACGCACGCCCTCGGGCGCAATGGGCAAACGATGGACCCGCCACCCCGACCGCATCGCATCCGCGCGTATGTCGTCGGAAACCGGCTCCAGGCTGAGGACCGTTGGCCCCGCTCCCGAGATGACCGCAGCGAGCCCGGCCCCGCGCAGCCAGTCGACAAGCGCCAATGACGGCTCCATAGAGGATCGGCGGTACTCCTGATGGAGCCGGTCCTCGGTGGCGTCCATCAGCAGGGCGTGACGGACGTCGTTCTCCGCCACTTTCCGGGCTGACGTCGGCGGAGCACTTGTGAGCAGGGCCGCCGCGCCGGTCCCGCCATGGGAGCCCACACTGGCTCCCGCGAGGACCGCAGAGAGAAGAGCCGCCCGAGAGGCATTGCGAGCAGCATCGCGGTGGGGAACGCGCTCGGGCAGGACGGCTCGGGCACGGGAGGTTGCCAGTTCGAAGTCGGGGACGAAGACGACCGGAGCGACCCACGCGGGCGGATCGAGTCGGAGTGCACCGACACGTTCCTGTGCGCTTCCAGCGACCGGCTCACTCCAGGCGACGGTCGCGCCGCCGAGAATGGCCGGTGCAACGTTGTCAGGGTGCCCCTCCATCTCGGTGGCGATCCCGAGGATCTCGGATCCCGTGAGGACCTCCGGGTCCCCGATCAGGGCACGGGCAAGCGCAAGCCCCGCCACGGCTGCCGAGGCCGACGAACCGAGCCCCCTCCCGTGGGGGATTCGGTTCGTACAGTGCATGCGGATTCCGACCTGCGGAGCACCCGCCCGGTCCAGGCCCAGACGCAGAGCAACCACGACCAGGTTGTCGTCCCCCTCGGGAACCTCGCCAGCGCCCTCACCCTCGACGACGACCGCGGTGTGCCCCGTCGTCGCGTGCACGGAGACGTCGTCAAGAAGGTCGAGCGCCAGACCCATCGAGTCGAAGCCCGGACCGAGGTTCGCTGAGGTCGCCGGCACACTCACGGCGACGAAGTCATCTCGCAATTGCACGGATCAATCCTAGAGTGGGGCCCACCCGTCACGAGGACGCGCGAGCGGGGAGCCGGATCCGGTCGGATTCCGGGGGTGTGGGACTAGTCGGCCGCGGGGACCACCGAGCGAGGGTCATCACTCTCGATGCGGATCGTGGAGGCCACTTCGCGCACAGCCGGGGACTGGGACAGCGCGTGCGCGACCGCCCGCAGGTCGGCCTCGCGCGCGACGTGGGTCGCAATGACAATGACAGCCTGGCCCGGACCACGCCCGTCACGCTGATGGACGGACTGGATCGACACCCCGTGCCGGGCGAAGATGCTCGCCACATCGGAGAGCACACCCAGGCGGTCCTCAACGCGCAGACGCATCTGGTAACGGGTCCGTGCCGACCCGGGATCGAGGATCGGCAGATGGGCGTAGACGGACTCTCGCGGCGCATGACCACCGTGGACACGGTGGGAAGCGGCTGCCACCAGGTCGGACAGGACCGCCGAGGCCGTCGGTGCTCCACCGGCTCCCTGGCCGTAGAACATCAAGCGACCGGCGGCCTCACCCTCGACGAGGATCGCGTTATACGCCCCGGCGACGGACGCCAGCGGGTGGTCGGTGGGAAGCAGGGCGGGATGGACGCGCACGGCGACGCCCTCGCGCCCGTCCTCGCCCACGCGGCGCTCCGCGATCGCCAACAGCTTGATCGTCTGGGTGAAGAAGGAGGCCTCCGACATGTCCTCGGCGGTGATCGACCGGATTCCCTCAACCTCGACGTCGTCAATGCCAACACGCGTGTGGAACGCGAGCGAGGCAAGGATCGCGCATTTCGCGGCCGCGTCCAGGCCGTCGACATCCGCGGTCGGATCCGCTTCGGCGTACCCGAGTTCCTGGGCGCGGAACAGAGCTTGCTCGTAGCCTGCGCCGGTCGTCGCCATCGCATCGAGGATGAAGTTCGTCGTGCCATTGACGATGCCGATGACTCTGGTGATCCGATCACCGGCCAAGGATTCACGCAGGCCGTAGACGACAGGGACGGCCCCTGCTACGGCAGCCTCATAGTAGAGATCCGCGCCCGAGTCCGCGGCAGCCTCATAGAGTTCCGGTCCATGAGCGGCCAGCAGGGCCTTGTTCCCCGTGACGACGGAAATCCCCTGGCTCAATGCCCGCAGGACATAGGTGCGCGCCGGCTCTATGCCGCCGATCAACTCGACGACCAGGTCGCGGCCGTCGATCGCCGTCGCGGCGTCGGTCGTCAACAGGGCGGGATCGATCTCGACGTCGCGAGGCGCATCAGGGTGCCGCACGAGGACCGAGACGACACGGATCCGCGCTCCTGCACGGGCCGCGAAATCGTCGGCTTGTTCCTCGAGGAGCCGGATGACCTGGGAGCCGACCGTGCCGGCTCCGAGCACAGCCACTTCCAGGGTCGCGGGGGACTCCGTCACAGTCGTTCTCCTCGTTGTTCGTCTCACGGGTAGGTTCGGCGCCGATGGCACCGTTCCCCGAGTCTAGGCAGGCGAGCCAGCCGACGGTCTCGGAGGTCCGCCCCTCGGGTCACGGCATTGCGCCCACCGTGGCCTCAGAAAAACGCGCCCGCCAGAACGGCGCCGACCAGCGGAACGATGGACGTGCCCACTCCGATGACAGTGAGCCACAGATTGTCCCGCATGACCGCCACGTACTCTCGGAGCATCGCGCTGGGCCAGTAATAGCGGGCCGTGCGCGCACCGACCGTGTACCCGGAAAGCCCGATCGAGCGCATCAGGAGGGCCGCTCGGAAGGCATGGAAAGAACTCGTGACGACGGCGACACGGGTCACCGGTCCCCGCTCGGCCAGGAGCGCCGCCGAGAAGACGAGGTTCTCCCGTGTCGTCGTCGAGGCCTCCTCGAGGAGGACATCGGTCGGACCGCCATGATCGCGGACCCATCGGGCCATCGCCTCGGCCTCGGGAAGGGGCTCGTCGGGACCCTGCCCACCGGAGAGGACGAGGACGGGCGAACGTCCCTTGTCCGAGCTGCGCGCGACCCACTGAACGCCTCGCTCCAGGCGCGCGGCCAGCAGGGGCCAGACCTCTCCTCCGACGACGCCGGCGCCGAGGACGATCACAGTGTCGACGGCGCGCCCGAACCGAGAGGTCGCCAGCCCATATATCCACGACCACAGCAGGTAGGCAACCAGACCGTAGCCGCACCACCCGATCGGCAAAGCGAGGAGGAAAAGGAATCCGACCAGGTGCACCGAATTAGCGAAGACGGCGGACACCCCGAGGCCGATGTACCCGAGGATCCCGAGCCCGAGCAACAGGGAGAGGAGGTGGGCGGGAGAGCGTCCCTCGCGCCGCACGACCGTCAGCCCATTGAGCAGGAGCATGACTCCCAGGACGATGACTGAGACACCGACGACCAGCAGACCTCCCAGAAGGATCCACGCCTCGGTGGTGGAGTCGGGGATCAGCGAACCGACGACCTCGAGCGTCGAGCCCACCGCGGTCAGCGCCGCCAGCAGAAGGCCGGTCAACAGATACACACCCGTGCGGACCTTGCGGGGATCCAGCGCCGCCGAGACACCGGCGAGCACCAGGACCACGAGGGAGGGCAGATAGGGCTCCATGACGTCATGGTAGGGGCTGATTGCCTCGATCCATCGCTCCCGAAGCCCCTGCAAAGTGTCCCCGGAGAGTGCGTCGCACGATACAGCGCTGCGCCCATAATCACACCTCAAAGGGGCAAACCCGGGACCTTTCGCCTATGCTCAGCGTGAGCCACATACCAATCCGAACCCTTTGAGACGTAGGCCATAGGTCCGCCCTCGACCAGTCATGGCTGCCTCCAACGACTCGATCCACAATGGTGGCAGATGCCGACCCGGCACCGACGCCGAGGCCCCAGGGTCTCGACACCGGATCCCCGATCGGGGATCCGGGAATTCTGAGAAGAGGGATCATGACCACCCAGATGACCGCTCCCACCACGACCTCGGAAGAGGAGCCCTGGCGCGGGTTCACCACCGGCGCGTGGGCCGAAGGCATCGACGTCCGCGACTTCATCCAGCGCAACTACACGCCCTACGAGGGCGACGCCTCCTTCCTCTCCGGCCCCACCGAGAAGACCCTCCGGCTGTGGGACACTCTTGAGAAGAATTACCTCTCCGAGGAGCGCAAGCGCCGCGTCTACGACGTCGACACACACGTTCCCGCTGATATCGACGCCTTCGGTGCGGGTTACATCTCCAATGACGACGACGTCATCGTCGGAATCCAGACCGATGTCCCGCTCAAGCGCGCAATGATGCCAAACGGCGGATGGCGCATGGTCGAGACCGCGATCAAGGAAGCCGGCAAGGAACCTGACCCGGAGATCAAGAAGATCTTCACCCGGTATCGCAAGACCCACAACGAAGCAGTCTTCGACATCTACACGCCCCGCATCCGCGCGGCTCGTCACTCCCACATCATCACTGGCCTGCCAGACGCCTATGGTCGTGGCCGCATCATCGGTGACTACCGCCGCGTCGCACTCTACGGCGTCGACGCCCTGATCAAGGGCAAGACCGCCGACCGCGACAGGGTCACCGACCAGCCCTTCTCCGAGAACTGGGCGCGCTACCGCGAGGAGCACTCCGACCAGATCAAGGCCCTTAAGAAGCTGAAGAAGATGGCGGCGTCCTACGGCTTCGACATCTCCAAGCCGGCCGCGAATGCACAGGAGGCCGTCCAGTGGACGTACTTCGGTTACCTCGCCTCAGTGAAGTCCCAGGACGGTGCGGCCATGTCCTTCGGGCGCCTGTCTGCCTTCTTCGACGTCTACTTCCAGCGCGACCTTGCCGACGGCCGGATCACCGAGACCGATGCGCAGGAGATCATCGACTGCCTGGTCATGAAGCTGCGCATCGTCCGCTTCCTGCGCACGATCGACTACGACCAGATCTTCTCCGGCGATCCCTATTGGGCCACGTGGTCCGACGCGGGCTTCGGCGATGACGGTCGCACGCTGGTCACCAAGACCTCGTTCCGTCTCCTCCAGACGCTGCGCAACCTCGGCCCCGCCCCTGAGCCGAACATCACGATCTTCTGGAGCGAGAATCTGCCCGAGGGCTATAAGAAGTTCTGCGCCGCGATCTCGATCGAGACCTCCGCGATCCAGTACGAGTCCGACGACCAGATCCGCGCCCACTGGGGCGACGATGCCGCGATCGCCTGCTGTGTGTCCCCGATGAGGGTCGGCAAGCAGATGCAATTCTTCGGCGCCCGCGTCAATGCCGCGAAATCCCTGCTCTACGCGATCAACGGTGGTCGCGATGAGATGACCGGCGAGCAGATCGTCGAGGGCTACTCCGCCGTTGAGGGCGATGGCCCGCTGGACTTCGACGACGTGTGGGCGAAATACGAGGACATGTTGGACTGGGTCGTCGGAACCTACGTCGAGGCTCTCAACATCATCCACTACAGCCACGACAAGTACGCCTACGAGGCCGTCGAAATGGCGCTGCATGATTCTGACATCGTGCGGACCATGGGCTGTGGCATCGCCGGACTGTCGATCGTCGCCGACTCGCTGTCTGCGATCAAGTACGCGACGGTCACGCCGATCCGCGATGAGACCGGCCTGATCGTCGACTACAAGACCGAGGGTGACTTCCCGACCTACGGCAACGATGATGACCGCGCAGACGAGATCGCCGCGACCGTCGTCCACACGGTCATGAGCAAGATCCGCGCGATCAAGCTCTACCGTGACTCGATCGCGACCCAGTCGGTCCTGACGATCACCTCGAACGTCGTCTATGGCAAGAAGACGGGGTCCTTCCCGTCGGGCCACAAGAAGGGCACCCCCTTCGCCCCCGGCGCAAATCCGGAGAACGGCCTCGACACCCACGGGATGGTCGCCTCGATGCTGTCGGTCGGCAAGCTCGACTATAACGACGCCCTCGACGGCATCTCGCTGACGAACACGATCACGCCCTCCGGGCTGGGTCGTACCAAGGACGAGCAGGTCACCAACCTGGTCGGCATCCTCGACTCGGGATTCGTTCCCGAGGACTGAGGGTTAGCTCCATCCACCACCCATTTCACGAAGGAGTTTCCAATGGCCACCATGACCTACGAGGACCGCGTTGCGGACATGAAGAAGTCCCGTGACACCGACGGCTACCAGCCCGGCCTCTACCATGCCAACATCAACGTCCTGGATCGCTCGACCCTCGAGGACGCGATCGATCACCCGGAGAAGTACCCGAACCTGACGGTGCGCGTCTCCGGCTACGCCGTGAACTTTGTCAAGCTGACGCGTGAGCAGCAGCTCGATATTCTCTCCCGGACGTTCCACCACTCGGCCTGAGGTCAAGCGGTCAGTGGGGGCCGGGTCGATGCCGGCTCGGCCCCCACGTCATTCCACCGGCATCACTGAAGGGGCAGGAGCACTCATGTCGATCCCCACGTTGATCTCCTCGACCATTCCGATCGCCGATCACGAGGTCCTCGGCGACCAGGATTTCCAGGCCCCGACTGCGCGCCTGCGCGGAGCGGGCACCGCCGGCCTGGGCGAGCTCGACGATCTCGAGCGCGGCGACCGCCTGGCACGCATGCGCGAGGGAACACTCGGCTCCGTCCACTCCTGGGAACTCGTCACCGCTGTCGACGGCCCCGGAACGCGGATGACCATCTTCCTGTCGGGCTGCCCGCTGCGATGCCTGTACTGCCACAACCCCGACACGATGCAGATGCGCAATGGCGAGCCCATCGAGGTCGATGAGCTGCTCGCGCGCATCAAGCGTTATCGCAAGATCTTCCGGAGGACCGGTGGAGGGATCACTCTGTCCGGCGGCGAAGTTCTCATGCAGCCCGCCTTCGCGGCCCGCCTTCTGCGCGGAGCGAGGGAGCTGGGCATCAACACCTGCCTCGACACCTCCGGATTCCTCGGGGCGGCCGCCACCGAGCAGATGCTCGCCGACACCGACCTCGTCCTGCTCGACGTCAAGTCCGGAATCCCGGAGACCTATCAGAAGGTCACCGGACGGGCACTCCAGTCGACCATTGACTTCGGGGATCGCCTCGATGCCCACGGGATCGAGATGTGGGTCCGCTTCGTCCTCGTGCCGGGGCTGACCGATGATCCCGAGAACATCGACGCCGTCGCCCGCATTGCGCAGCGCTGGGAATCGATGTCACGCCTCGAGGTCCTTCCCTTCCACCAGATGGGGCGCGACAAGTGGAAATCCCTCGGGATGGCCTACGCCCTTGAGAAGACGTTGCCCCCCTCGATGGAGCGAGTCGACGAGGTCCGTGACCGCTTCCGCTCCTTCGGACTGACGGTGCACTGACCGGGCCGTTCACGGTGTGCCGGTGACCCCGGCCTCGCGATTGATCTCATTCGGACGCCCTGGGACCCTCAGCCCTGGGGCGTCCAGCTCTTTCCGGGTACACCCCAGCCCTTCGCCGCAATCAGCTCCGTTGATTCACCGTGCCAGGGCTCGTCCAGCCGGTCGACGTAGAGCGTCCCGTCCAGGTGGTCGTCCTCGTGCTGGAAGATCCGGGCGAGCCAGCCCCATGCCTCGACGCGGAGTGTGTGGCCGTGTTCGTCGAATCCGGCGAGCACCGCGTGATCGCTCCTGACCAGTGGGTATTTTGCCCCCGGTAGGGACAGGCAGCCCTCCGACTCGGTCCCGGCATCGGGTGCACGTACCTCGATCGGGCGGATCAGCAATTCGGGATTGATCACGACTCCGACACGTCCCACTCCGTCCTCATGCAGGTCGACGTCCCCGACGAAACGGTCGTCCGACGGGGACCCGCCCCGGTAGTGCCAAACGAACACTCGCGCGTTGACGCCGACCTGTGGTCCTGCCAATCCAACCCCCGGAGCGGAAAGCATCGTCTCGCGCATGTCGTGGACGAGGTCGACGAGCGAGGAGTCAAAACAATCGACCTCGTCGGCGCGTGAATGCAGGATGGGATCCCCGATGATCCGGATCGGCAGAATGGACATGGGGCCACTCTAGGCGACCACGCACGCGATCCTTCTCACGTCCGTGTGCCCAAGTGAACGCGGAACTCTCTTGGGGCGCCGCCCCGGCCTTCCTACGATGGGAATCGGCTGGTTCCCAACGACCATCCGTCCGGATCGATCTCATCCATCGCCGCCCCGGCGTGGCCGATCCACCGACGCACAGCGCCAGGAGGAAGGACACCATGGCCCCCGTCCAGGTCAACGGCGACACTGTCGCCGATCATCTCGTCAATCAATTGCTCATACTCGGGGTTCGCCGCATCTACGGCATCGTCGGGGATTCCCTCAACCCCATCGTCGATGCCGTGCGGCGCTCGAACAAGGACGGCCAGGGCATCCAGTGGATCCACGTCCGTCATGAGGAGTCCGCTGCCTTCGCCGCCGCGGCCGAGGCCGAGGCCACCGGTGAGCTCGCCGTGTGCGCCGGGTCCTGCGGCCCGGGGAACCTCCATCTGATCAATGGTCTGTACGACGCGAACCGCAACCGCGTGCCCGTCCTTGCGATCGCCTCGCACATCCCCTCGGTCCAGATCGGCACCCATTACTTCCAGGAGACCCACCCGGACCGGATCTTCAACGAGTGCTCCGTCTTCAATGAGATGATCACGAACCCCGCGCAATTCCCCAGGGTCTTCGCCTCCGCGATCCAACACGCCTGGGCCGGGCCCGGCGTCGCCGTCGTCTCGTTGCCCGCCGACACCTCGGCCTCACGCATCCAGACCTCCTATCCGATGGATATCGTGCGCCCCGAATCCCCGCGGATCGTCCCCTCTCCGGCGGCGCTCCAGGAACTCGCTGCGGCGATCAACTCCGCGAAGAAGGTGACGATCTTCGCTGGTGCGGGCACCAAGGGTGCCCACGACGAGGTCATCGCCCTGGCCGACCGCATTGCTGCCCCCATCGGGCATTCTCTGCGCGGCAAAGAGTGGATCCAGTGGGACAATCCCTTCGACATCGGCATGTCCGGGCTCCTCGGATACGGAGCCGCCCACCAAGCGATGTATGACTCAGACCTGCTCGTGTTGCTGGGTACCGATTTCCCCTATGACCAGTTCCTCCCGGAGAACGTCCGCACCGCCCAGATCGACACGCGCGCCGAGGTTCTGGGACGCCGCACGCGCCTCGACGTCGCGGTCATCGGCGACGTCAAGGAGACAGCACAGGCGCTTCTGCCGCTCATCGACCAGAACCGCTCACGAGCCTTCCTCACCCAGATGGTCAAGAAGTTCGAGCGTTCGATGAAGACTGTCATCGGCGCCTACAAAGGCAAGTCGGCAGCCTCGATGAAACCACTGCATCCCGAGTACGTCGCGGACATCATCTCCGCGGTCGCACCCGACGACACGGCGTTCACCGTCGACACCGGCATGGGCAATGTCTGGGCCGCGCGTTATCTACGGATGAACGGCAAGCGCCGCGTCATCGGGTCCTTCCTCCACGGGTCCATGGCCAACGCGCTGCCTCATGCGATCGGTCTGGCAGCCTGTGATCCGCAGCGGCCGGTGATTTCACTGTCAGGCGACGGCGGCCTCTCGATGCTGCTCGGCGAGCTGATCACTGTGAAGAACTACAACCTCAACGCGAAGATCGTCGTCTTCAACAACGCCTCGCTCGGCATGGTCAAGCTCGAGATGCTTGTCAACGGGTTGCCCTCGTTCGGTACGGAATCCGAAGACGTCAACTACTCGGCGCTTGGTACCGCGCTCGGACTTCACTCCGTGCGTCTGGAGAATCCCGAGGACGTCGAGGGCGTGCTAACCCGGGAGCTCAACCGTCCCGGGCCGGCCCTCATCGAGTGCATGACGGACCCGCGGGCGCTCTCCCTACCCCCGACAATCACTGCCGACCAGGTGACGGGCTTCGCGCGCGCCATGAGCAAGGAAGTCCTAGGCGGAGGCCTCGGCGAGGTCGTCTCCATGGCGCGGTCGAACCTGAGGAACATTCCTCGGCCCTGACCGCGGAAGTGACCACAGTGCCTTGACGTGAACGAGGGGGCGCGCCGGATTGACCGGTGCGCCCCCTCGTTCGCCCTTCTCAGTGCGCGGCTCACGGCTGGATCAGCCGTCAATCGGTGTTACGCCCCACGCCTGCGGGAGTCGATGATCCCGATCACCAGCGCGCTCACGATCATCACGACCGTGAGCATCATGGAGATGGCCAGCGCCTGAGCATATCCCGCGCTTCCCCCTCCGGAGGTTGCCACGTGGGAGAAGAACACCGTCGTCAGCAACGCCAGACCGACAGATCCCCCGAGACGCTGGAGCGTCTGCAACAGCCCAGAGGCGGTCCCGGCCTGTTGGTTCGGCACATCCGCCAGGGTCAACGACTGGTTCGGGGAGATGACGCTGCCACCGGCCCATCCCGCCGGCAGCAGGAGCACCGGGATCCCCCATTCCGCGACCCTCTGCGGAGCGAAGGCCGCCAGCAGGACGATCCCGATCAGGGACACGACCATGAGTGCGAGGCCCTCGACGACGACGCGCCGACCGTGGAGCGTCACCCGCCGCCCCGACTTCGCCGCGGAGACCGCCGAAGCGAGGGCGAAGGGCATCTGTGCAAGTCCCGCGACCCATGCGGGAGCGCCCAGGCCCTGCTGGTAGTAAAGCGTCAGTACGATGAAGATGCCGGTGAAGCCGGCGAAATAAACGGCGCCGAGCGAGGCTCCGAGGACGAACCCCGTGTTGTGGACGAGGACTTCAGGCAGGACAGCCGATTTTCCGTGGCTGTCGCGCCACCGTTCCCACAGGACGAGGATGACTGCCAACACCGCTGCGACCGCCAGGAGCCACCACGGGGCGCCCGCCAGCCCCTTCGCGCTCGAGGACGCCGTGACGAAGGGCCACATGATCGCCAGGACGATCCCGCCGATGAGCACCAGTCCACCCATATCGATCCCGACCGAGGTATCGGCTCCTTCCTCCCCGTCGGCGAGACCGACCGTTCGGGAGGGCAGCCACTTCCACGCCAGTGGGATGACGACGAGTCCGATCGGGACGTTGATGAGGAAGACCGAGCGCCACCCCAGGTCGGGGCCGAGTCCGGAGACGAGGACGCCACCGAGCAACGGCCCGATCGCCGTGGAGACCCCGATCGTCATCCCGAAGTGGCCGAAGGCACGCGCCCGGTCGGATCCCTGGAAGAGCTCCTGGATGAGGGCGATAACCTGCGGATTCATGATGCCCGCGAAGACACCCTGGACCAGACGAGTCACCGCCAGCATGTCGGCGCTGGTCGAGAAGCCTGCGACGGCCGAGGAGAGGACGAACCCGATGACGCCGATGAGGAACATCCGCCGACGCCCGACAATGTCGCCGAGCCTTCCCGCGGGGACAAGGACCAGCCCGAAGGCCAGCGAGTACCCGGCGACGATCCACTGGATGTGAGACGGGGTCGCTGCGAGTCCCGTTTCGATGGCAGGCAGAGCGACATTGACGATCGAGACGTCGAGCAGGGTCATGAACCCCGCGGCCAACACCACGATGAAGGCCCCCCAGCGGGCCCGTGAGGGTTGCTGGGGGGACCGGGAGGACAAGGGATCGGTCATGGGCACAGAATGACAGATCCTTGCCCGAGTGCGCCTATGGACACTCACAGTTGGAGGATTCGGCCGAACGGCCGAATCCGCGCCATGCAGCCGTTTCAATGCTGTTGAACCATCCGGCGTGTGAGAAACGGATCAGATCGGATGACTGAGCTCCCCCGACCGCGGGTCCATTCTCAGGCGAGCGTGCCCATCGGATCCCAGGCGGGAAGGGATAGCGGCGCCTCCGTCAGTGCGGGGCGCAGGTCCACTGGCAGTGAATCGATACTGACGACGACCTCGAAGACATACTCGGAGAACCACGCATCATCCATCGTGAAGAAGCCCTGGTCGCCGGGCTCCTCACCCCAGGAGTTCTCGACGCGCCACCGGCGGGGCTTCCCGTCGAGGAGGTCGACTCCGGTGAAGAGCATCGCATGGTTCATCGCGGACTCTCCAGAGATCACGCGCTGTTCCTTGGTCGTGGCGAGGTCGACGCCGAACAACCCGGAGTAGTCGTGCAGGTCTTCGACGAGCAAGCCGGAGTCGCGATCCGCCTGCTTGGAGACATCGGCCCCGAACCAGACCGGCTCGCCTCCCACGAGGGTCTGCGCGGCGATCGACTTGATGACGTCCATGTCCGTGTTGATGTAGCGGATCTCACGCCCACCCACGACGTTGCCGAGATGCTCGACGCTCAGGGCACGGCCCTTGGCGTGCTCGTGGCGCGGATCATCGACGAGGCAGACGTAGCGGGTCAGATCCATGTCGACGTGACGGGCAAGGAACTCCTGCGGAGTGAGGACACCTTCGCGATGGAAACCGCCCTCGTCGTCGCGCCACTCCCATTCGAAGCTGGCCGGCGGCTCGCCGAGGCTGATGACGAGGATCCGCCACACCTGGGCGAGGACCTTCTCCTTCGCGTCCGATAGATCCTCGGCGGAGGCGGCAGATGCCACGAGGTCACGCAGTTCGAGGCCGCTGCGGCGCAGGAGGACCTGGAGCTGGGTGTTCATGCGCCGGGTGTTCGAGGACGCCTCAGTCTCCGGCATGGCTTGCTTGGGGACGACGCCGTGGGTGAGGTAGAGGGAGACGGCCATGTCCCACTGGCCGCCGTCGCCCATGACCTCCTGGAGGATGAACTGGACCAGACGGGAGTCGAGCGACTCGTCTGCAGTAGCGATGATGTCCTCGAGGAAGAAGTTCGCGCGCTCGAACTTGTCCCAGAACAGCGGGAAGTTCTGCGAGAGCTCAAGATCCTTGACGCCGAGGTCTTTGCGGGCATGAGAGCGCAGCAGGTTGAGCGAGGAGAACATCCAGCAGCGCCCGGACTTCTTCTGAGCCGTCGCCTTCCAGTCGTCCAGGCGATCCGAGACGACCGTCGGGGTCCCCACGACCTTGTCCCGGTCGAGTGCCGAACCGTCGATGCCGGAGATCGTCACCGCGTTGCGCGCTAAGCGCAGTGCAGCATCGTCGCTCGAGGCACGCAGACGCGCCACCAGCTCCTCGTCGACGCGGGCCGAGGACGAGGTCGTCCGGGATGTGCTCATGAACGTGGTGTCCCTTCTCATTCACAGTGGTCTGGGCCCACGGCGGGACCCGAGGCGATGCTACGCCTCGGCGCGAGTCGGTTCACGAGCGCCTCCGACGGGGGTGAATGGACCCGGAATCGAGGGTGTGACGCTCAGGCAGCGCGCACGGACACGGGACGACTGAGCCGCTCGGCGTCGAGCAGGTCGATCACTGCACGTAGATGTCGGGGATCTGCTGCGGGCGCCTCCGGATGCCACTGGACGCCGTGCAACGCAGCGTCACGATGCTCGATCGCCTCGACGATGCCATCGGAGGCTTGTGCGACGGCGTCGAGTCCCTCCCCCAGGGTCGCGACGCACTGGTGGTGGGCGGAGCAGATCTCCCTGGTCCCGGCGGATCCGGGATCGACGTCGAGGGCCCGCCCTAACTGGGAGTCGGGCTCGATGCGGACCTCGTGACGGGCGAAGCGATGGTCGCGCAGGATGGTGTCGTTGTGGTGCCCGACCTGGGGAAGATCCTGGACGAGGGTCCCGCCCAGGGCAACGTTGAGGATCTGCATGCCCCGGCAGATCCCGAGCAGAGGGATTCCCCGATCCAGAGCGGTGTGCACGAGGGCGATCTGACCGGCGTCGGCACGCGACCAGTGGTCGCCGGACCCGGGATAAACGAGGGCACCACCGTAGAAATGAGGGTCGATGTCCTCCCCGCCCATGATGACGATCGCATCGGCGTTGCGTGCCCGCGAGACCGCTCCTTCGGACCCATCCAACTGGGACCATTCCCGCACGACGTTCCACCCAGGGGAAACGGCCGCGAGGAGCGACCCCCACAGCGTGGCCACGAAAGCGTTGTAGAGGGGGTTCCCCGGACGTTCGGGGAGGACGTTCGAGATGAGAAGGGTCGGTCGGCGCGGTGCCATGTGGCTGACTTTTGCATGCACGCGAGGGCCTTGCCGACCCTGTCCATCCAGTGATCGAATGTGTCGTGCCCGCGAGCCACGCCCCCACCTGGAGGGGCCGCCGAATGCACATCTCACGAGCACCGCGATGAATTCCATATCGTGAGATCTCTACCGCATGGTCATCCTTTGGTTTGATCATTGCCCTGAGTCCGAATGGTGTCGGCATCAATCGGACACGATTCTTTCGATCAAGGAGCGAGTCCCAATGTCCTTCTCCAGATCCCACGGCGCACTCGGCGCCCTCGCAGGCTTGTCGGTCCTCGCACTCGTCGCCGGGTGCAGCTCCGGGTCCTCCGACTCCTCGGACGGCGCCTCCGCGAGCAGCTCAACCGGTGGCGGGGGCGGTGACATCGTCATCGGCACGACGGACTCGGTGACGAGTCTCGACCCCGCAGGCTCCTACGACAATGGGTCCTTCGCCGTACAGACCCAAGTCTTCCCGTTCCTCATGGACGCCCCGGAGGGCTCGGCCGATGTCCAGCCCGACATCGCGGAGTCAGCGTCCTTCACATCCGGCACCGATTACACGGTCAAGCTGAAATCGGGCCTAAAATGGGCGAACGGGCACGATCTGACGTCCTCGGACGTCAAGTTCAGCTTCGATCGGCAGCTGGCGATCGCCGACGACAACGGCCCGTCCTCCCTGCTGGCGAACCTTGATTCGGTCGACGCCCCCGATGCCACGACAGTCGTCTTCCACCTCAAGAGTGCCAACGACCAAACCTTCCCCCAGGTCTTGTCCTCCCCTGCCGGACCGATCGTCGACGAGCAGGTCTTGTCCGCGGACTCGGTCACCCCGGCAGCCGACATCGTCAGCGCCAACGCCTTCGGCGGTCAGTACGTCATCACCTCCTACCAGGACAACCAGACGATCGCCTACGAGCCCAACCCGAATTACGGCGGGGATCGCGGTGCCGCGCAGAACGACTCGGTGACCGTCTCGTACTACGCCGATTCCTCGAACCTCAAACTCGCCGTTCAGAACGGCGACGTCGACGTGGCCTACCGATCGCTCAGCGCGACCGATGTCGAGGACCTCAAGAGCGACTCAAACGTCACGGTCCACACCGGTCCTGGTGGAGAGATCCGCTACATCGTCTTCAACTTCGACACGATGCCCTACGGCGCGACAACGTCCGACGCCGACTCCGAGAAGGCACTGGCCGTGCGCCAGGCTGCTGCTGATCTCATCGACCGAGACGCCATCGCAGACCAGGTCTTCAAGGGCACCTACAGCTCGCTGTACTCCTTTGTGCCGCAAGGCCTGACCGGTGCCACAGAGTCGCTGAAGTCTCTCTACGGTGACGGCAACGGCGGACCCGACGCGGACAAGGCGAAGGCGACCCTCGAGGCTGCCGGAGTGACAACCCCCGTCGCTCTCGACCTGCAGTACACCCCGGAGCATTACGGACCCTCCGCCGGCGACGAGTACGCGCTCATCAAGTCCCAGCTGGAGTCGACCGGTCTCTTCACCGTCAACCTCCAGTCGACCGAGTACGTCCAGTATTCGAAGGACCGCACCTCCGACGTCTACCCCGCTTACCAACTCGGTTGGTTCCCGGACTACTCCGACGCGGACAACTACCTGACGCCATTCTTCCTCGAAGGGGGTTTCCTCAAGAACCACTATGACAACACCAATGTCGACAGCCTGATCCAGGAACAGCTCTCTGAACCCGACTCGACGAAGCGCACCGAAGTGATCGGCCAGATCCAGGATGCCGTGGCCAAGGACCTCCCGACCATCCCACTCCTGCAGGGATCGCAGGTCGCGATCACAGGAAAGGACGTCCAGGGCATCAACCTCGACGCCTCCTTCAAGTTCTATTACGCCACCATCACCAAGTGAACTAGGTGGGAGGAACGTGCTGATCCACGTTGCCTCCCGCCTAGTTCCGTCCGTCCACCGAGCGGAGGACACCCGGACATGAGTCAGCCAGCGCCTGCCACCGACGCACCGTCCGACCGACGATCAACCCAACCGGACACAATGACGGAGAAGGACCGCACGCCCGTGCGATCCACACACCGAGGTGGAGGGCTCTGGCGCTACACCCTCACCCGCTTCCTGCTGATCTTCCCCACAGTGTTCATCCTCATCACACTCGTCTTCTTCCTCATGCACACCATCGGGGACCCGATCACGGCCTCACTGGGCGGTCGCCTTCCGCCAGACCAGCTCCAGGAACGCATCCACGCAGCCGGCTACGATCGCCCGATCATCGTCCAGTACGGGGAATACCTCGGGAACCTCCTCCACGGCGACTTCGGAACCTCGATCTCGGACAACCAACCCGTCACAAAAATCCTCACGGCCTACGGGAGTGCGACCCTCGAGCTCGCGGTCTACGCACTGATCGTCGCCTTCATCGTCGGCATCCCCCTGGGCATGGTCGCCGCCTACGTCCGCGACCGGTGGGGCGACGCAGTGCTCCGGATCCTCGCGATTCTGTGCTACGCGACACCCGTCTTCTTCTCCGGTCTGATCCTCAAGCTGATCTTCGGGATCTGGTGGAAGATCCTCCCGGTCAGCGGACGCGCCTCGACGCGAACCGAGGTGAAGTTGTCCTCGATGGATGGCGGGACCGGGATTTACCTCCTCGACGCGATCCGGTCGGGCAACGCCTCCTACGTCGGCGACGTCCTCTCTCACGCGATCCTGCCGGCACTGTGCCTCGGGCTGATGACCGCCGGAGTCTTCCTGCGCTTGGTCCGCACGAACATGATCTCGACTCTGCACGCCGACTACATCGACGCCGCTCGCTCCCGCGGGGTCTCGGAATACCGGCTGGTCCGCAAGCACGCCTTCAAGCCCGCACTCATCCCGATCATCACCGTCATCGGCATGGAGATCGCGATGCTCCTGTCGGGCGCAGTCCTGACCGAGACGACCTTCGAGTGGAAGGGCCTCGGATTCGAATTGGCGAAATACCTGACGGCACGGGACTTCGTGGCCGTCCAAGGCATCGTCGCCCTTCTGGCCGTGGTCGTCGCCGTCACAAACTTCATCGTTGACATCATCGCCGCCCTCATCGACCCGCGAGTGAGGTACTGATGACCACTGCTGCCTCCTCCCCCGCCGGTGCTTCCGTCCCCGGAGCGTCCATGCCGGGCCCGGCATCCGCTCCCACACCGGCGAGGCAGCGCCGAAGCTTCGTTCAGAGATTGCCATTCCACGACGCCATCGCGCAGGCCGTCGGGCTCCAACGCGGCATGCTGATCGCCGGAGCGGTCATCCTGGCGATCTTCGTCCTGTCGGCGGTCTTCGCCCCATTGCTCGCTCCCTTCGGCTACGCCCAACTCGCCGGCTCGGACGGCACATCCTTCGGCGCACAGCAACCGCCCTCGTCGACCCATCTGCTCGGAACAACGGTCTCCGGATACGATGTCCTCTCCCGAGTGATCTGGGGGTCGCGAACCGCGTTGCTCATGGTCATCGCCGGTGTCGTTCTCTCGCTGTTCGTCGGGGTCGCCCTCGGACTCGTCTCCGGTTACTTTGGTGGGTGGGCCGATCGCGTCCTCGTCGTCATCACCGACGCGATCTATGCCTTCCCGTCCCTGCTGCTGGCCATCGTCATGTCAATCGTCATCAGCGGCGGACAGTCCGGCCTGTGGAGCGGGATCATCGCCGCCGCGTTCTCGATCACCGTCGTCTTCATCCCGGAGTACTTCCGCGTCGTGCGTGCCGAGGTCCTGCGCGTCAAGGCCGAGGCCTTCGTCGAGTCCGCCCGTGTCATCGGCGCCTCAAACACCCGGATCATGGTGCGTCACGTGCTGAAGAATTCGACGAGGACGCTGCCGCTGATCCTCACGCTCAACGGCTCCGAATCGATCCTCACGCTGGCCGGCCTCGGATTCTTGGGTTTTGGGATCGAGCCGACGTCCGCCGCCGAATGGGGCTTCGACCTCAACAAGTCGATCCAGGACGTCGCCGCCGGGATCTGGTGGACGTCGATCTGGCCGGGATTGGCGATCGTGCTGGTCGTTCTCGGACTGACGCTGGTCGGCGAGTCCCTCAACGACCTGTCCGATCCCCGTCTGCGCACACGCCGGCGAGCGATCCGCCCGAAAGCAGCTGCGGTCGGATTGGGTGCCGTCGACCTCGATCAGTCCGGGGTGCCCGTCGCGCCCGGTGTGCCGATCGCCGAGGACTGGGTGCCCGACGATACGGAACCTACCGACGGCACTCGCAAGGAGGACACCCATGAGTGATGCCGCAACCACGACCGAGCCGCACGGGGCCCAGGACACGGTCGTCTCGATCCGTGACCTCGACGTCTCCTTCGCCGTCGACGCGGGATCGGTCGAGGCGGTCTCAAACGTCTCGCTCGACATCCACCGCGGCTCGATCCTGGCGATCGTCGGCGAGTCCGGGTCCGGCAAGACAGTGACCTCGAAGTCGATCATCCGGCTGCTCCCGGAGACCGCGACCGCCGAGGGCGTCATCCTGCTCGCCCATCAGGCGGACGGCACGATGTCGGACATCGTCGCCCTGGACCACCGACGCCTGCGCGAGATCCGCGGGGCCGACGCCGCGATGGTCTTCCAGGAGCCGACCTCCGTCCTCAATCCCGTCTACACCGTGGGCTGGCAGATCGCCGAAGGTCTGCGCGCCCACGGGAAGTACTCGCGCAAGGCGGCCCGCACACGCGCGATCGAGTACCTCGACCTCGTCGGGATTCCCGATCCCGAGGAGCGGATCGACTACTACCCGCACCAGTTCTCCGGTGGCCAGAAGCAGCGCGTCGTCATCGCGATGGCCCTGGTGCTGAACCCGGGCTTGATCATCGCGGACGAACCGACGACGGCCCTCGACGTCACGGTGCAGGCCGAGATCCTCGAGCTCCTGCGCCGCTGCCGTGATGAGTTCGGCGCGACGATCCTGCTGATCACCCATAACATGGGCGTCGTCGCCGATCTGGCCGACGAGGTCGCCGTCATGCACCACGGCCGCATCATCGAGCAAGCGCCCGTGAGGCAGCTCTTCGCCCATCCCCGCGAGGAATGGACGAAGACCTTGCTCAGCGCAGTCCCTCGCATCGGGCAGGAGGAGCCGAGGGTGTTGGCGACTGATACCGACAAGACCCCGGTCGTCGAGGCCCGCGACATGACGATCGAGTTCCCGGGGCGTCTAGGGCGGCCCGCATTCCGGGCCGTCGACTCGATCAGTTTCACGATCCGCCCGGGCGAGGTCCTCGGCCTCGTCGGCGAGTCCGGGTCCGGCAAGACGACGACCGGTCGGGCGATCGCCGGGCTGCAGCGCATCCATTCCGGATCGCTCGAGGTCCTCGGCCATGAGATGCGTGACTTCAAGGAGCGGAAATTCCGGCCCGTGCGCCGTGACATCGGCTTCGTCTTCCAGGATCCCGGAACGAGCTTCAACCCCCAGCTGACGATTGCCCAGTGCATCGCGGAGCCCCTCGTCGTCCACAAGGTCTTCACGGACTCGCGTGCGGCGCGGGGTCGGGTCGACGAGCTGCTCGAGTCCGTCCAGCTGCAGACCTCCTTCGGAGATCGCTTCCCGCATGAACTCTCGGGCGGGCAGCGTCAGCGCGCCTCGCTCGCCCGGGCGCTCGCGCTGGACCCGAAGCTACTGATCGCCGACGAGCCGACCTCTGCGTTGGATGTATCCGTCCAGGCCCGCGTGCTGCGCCTCTTCCGGGAACTCCAGGAGGAGCTGCATTTCGCCTGTCTGTTCATCACCCATGATCTGGCCGTCGTCGACCTCGTCGCGCACGAGGTCGCGGTGCTCTACCGCGGCCACATCGTCGAGCACGGGACGAGCCGCCAAGTGCTGACGGATCCGCAGGATCCGTACACCCAGCGGCTCATCGCCTCGCTGCCGGTGCCCGACCCGGTCGAGCAGGCCCGACGTCGCGAGGAGTTCCTCCGGGTCTCGCAGGAGGTACCGGGGCCAGCGTGACTGCGGGACGATCGCCCAACTGGCGAGACACACCCTTTCCCGACCGTGAGGCACACCCTCTGCGAGGATCGAGGCACGTCGCCCTCAGCTCAGATGTTGCACGAGCCCTCATTCAGCTGGCGACGCTCATGCCAGCAACCGGCGACCTGCGACAACTCCGTCGAACACATGTTTGACTTCACCTGCCGAAGACGGTGCTCGAGGGCCCCTGGTCTCAGATGCCCATGGGTGCTCGGATACTGGCGTTATGAGTTCAACGGAGAGCATCCAGCCCGGGGACACGCACCCCACCGGGAACGATGACGGCCATGCCGACCCCGATGAGCCCGGACGAGGAACAAGGAATGCGCCACCGAGACCTCACCCTCGGACGGGTCTAGCGCGGCGTCGTCTCACTGAAAGGCCACCTCTTACCCGAAGTCACCGCACAGTTGCAGGAGCTCTTCGACGACATCCTCGAACCCAAGGTCAGCGACATCACCACGCCTGCACGCGGTGCAGCTCCGACAGTGGTCGTCTCGGTCACCCCAGACCAATTGGCTGACCCACACGGCATCGCCTTCCTCGCAGGCGAACCCGACCCCGCCCGAGTCAGCATCCCCGGATGCGACATCCCCGCTGCCCCTGGCTCCCGCCATCCCCATCACCATGGTGACCGCCGATCTCTCCACCCACAACGGCATCGACTCCATCGTGAACGCACTCGCCGATGCCCAGATCTGGTCGGCCTCGTCAACAAGGCGGACAGCTGGACGCCCTGCGACCGGCAGTATCCCGATGCGCCGCTTGAGGACCGGCTGCCCACCGTCACGCTCGATCTGCTCGCCCCGATGATCCTCACCCAGCGCGTGTGGCCGATCCTCGTGAAGCGGGCCGACTCGGTCGTCAACACCGCCTCCAGCGGCAGCGTCGGTGACGGCCCCTTGATCCCGCCTGACGACGTCGCCGATGAGGTCATTCGTCTCCTCCGATCCGGCCACTCGGGCGAAGTGGTGACCACGTCGAGAACCGGGCAAAGAGTCTCCTTCACATGAGCGACGAGATTCGGGGCGATCTGCGTGCTCGTCGGACGCGTCCCTACGATGTGTCCATGTCCAGTTCTTCCCCGTCTGAGCTCCCGGCAGCAGATCTCCCCGCGCCAGATCTCCCCATCCCCCGGCCACCGACACCCGACGAACTCGCCGAACGCGACCCGCTCGCCCTGATCTTCGTCGTCGACAACACCCACGCCCCGGACGGCACGCCCCTCGCCGTCGCCGAGGACGCCCTCGAAGCTGCCATGCACGCGATGGTCGGAATCCTCACGGACCCACGCCCCGAGGTCGCCGACCGCGTCCATCAATGGGCGTCCGGGCCGATTCGCAAACTCGTCAAGCGGGCCCGAGCCAAGCGCTGGACCCAGATCAACGAGCTTGACGACCTGCACGTCACCGCCGCCTCAGGCACCGCACGCGTCATCGTCTTCGCCCCACTGCGCCCCTCCGAACAGCCGAAACCGCTGCGCGAGGCTCAGGTCAGCGGGCTCGAGCTTCCCTGGGACGGACGCCCCGCACCCGAGGATGCTCTCACCGTGCACGTCAACGAGGCACTGGGAATGTCCACCGGCAAGACGATCGCACAGGTCGGCCATGCCGTCCAGCTCTTCCTTGCCCAGGAACCCGACCGCGCCCGACAATGGCTCGACCGCGGCGGCCATGTCCAGGCGGTTGCTGGTATCCCCGAGGGGGACCATGTCGTCGAGGTCATCGATGCAGGTTTCACGGAGATCCCGCCGAATTCACTGACCGCCGCCATCGTCTGAAACCGAACCCGAGGAACCACCACCGGGAGCCAGGGACCGGTCACGCTGGGATACTGGACCCGTGTCTGTGCCCCCTCACCGGTCCGAGTCCTCGGCCGATTCCTCCCGATCGACCGATCCCTCCCCATCGGTTGATTCCCTCGCCCGTCTGCTGCGCGAGCCTCCCGATCTTCCGGTCGTCGCGGCGCTCGACGGCATCCGGGCCGCGATCCATCCCGGTGCCGCGCTGGTCCTGACCGCTCCTCCTGGCACGGGCAAGACCACGCTCCTCCCACCCGCATTGGCCGTCGCATTGGCGGAGCATTCGTCTTCTTCCCGTGTCCTCGTCACTCAGCCGCGCCGGGTCGCCGTGCGCGCAGCGACCCGTAGGATCGCGAGCCTCCTGCACGAATCCGTCGGAGCAACCGTCGGGTACTCGGTGCGCGGAGATTCCCGGACGTCGGCCGACACCCGGATCGAAATGGTCACTCCCGGAGTCCTCCTGCGTCGCCTCCAACGCGACCCCGAGCTTCCCGGCGTCGGCGCCGTCGTCCTCGACGAGTTCCACGAACGCCAGCTCGACACCGACCTCGCGCTTGCCTTCCTGCTCGATGTGCGCACCGGCCTGAGAGACGACCTTGTGCTCGCCCTGACCTCGGCGACCTTGGAGGCCGAACGCACCCGCACACTGATCGCCGACGCGATCGGCGAGGAACCCACCCGCCTCGACGTCCCCGGAGTGCTCCATCCCCTGACCGTCCGATGGGCCGTTCCTCCGCGCGGTTCCGAGGCCCTCGGTCCGATCGGTCCCGAGGGCGTGGTCGGGGTGCGCCGTGAGTTCCTCGCCCACGTCGCGCGCACTGTCACCTCCGTCCTGGCCGACACGACCGGGGATCTTCTGGTCTTCCTGCCGGGTGTGGGTGAGATTGAGCGGGTTCGTTCACTGCTCGGGCGCCCCGAGGACCTCGGCTCCGACCCTGTCGAGGTGCTCGATCTTCATGGCTCGCTCACCCCCGCCGAGCAGGACCGCGTCCTGTCCGGCCCCGGCCCTCACCGACGGATTATTCTGTCCACGGCCGTCGCCGAATCCTCCCTGACGGTCCCAGGTGTACACGTCGTCGTCGATGCCGCCCTGTCACGCGAACCGCGCACCGACACCGCACGCGGGGTGCCCATGCTCATCACGGTTCCGGCCGCTCGGGCACGCTGCGAGCAGCGGGCCGGTCGCGCCGCGCGCCTCGGTCCCGGCCTCGCCCTACGCTGCATGGCGGAGGCCGACTGGGCGCGCCGATCGTCCCAGTCCCTCCCCGAGATCGCCACGGCAGACCTGACCGACGCCGCCCTCCACTGTGCAGCGTGGGGCAACCCCCATATGTCCGGCCTTGTCTTCCTCGACCCACCACCCACCGGCTCTCTCGCGGCAGCCGAGTCCCGCTTGCATGACATCGGCGCGATCGCCGAGGACGGCCGAGTCACCCCGCTGGGCCGCCTTCTCTCCGGCCTGCCCCTCGACCCACCACTCGGGCGCGCATTGGTCGAGGCCGCGCCACGGATCGGCCCGGCCCGCGCGGCCCGATTCGTCGCTCTGCTCGGCGAGGAGGCGCGCGTCCCCGGCGCCGATCTGGCCACGCTGGCGAGAACCCTCGAACGTGGCGGAGGCAATCCTGCCCTGCGCTCGCGCGTTCGCGACCAGACCCGACGGCTGACCCGGCTCGTCGACAGGAACCCCACACCCGCGCACCGACCGTCTCCCGAAGATCCCCGTCTCAGCGACGAGGACGCCTTCGCCCTCGTCGTCGCGCTCGCCCAACCCAGATGGATCGCTCGACGCCGACCGGACACCGACCGTTATCTCCTGGCCGACGGACTCGGAGCAAGCCTTCCCCCGGGCAGCCCCCTGACCGGCCAGGAATGGCTGGCGATCGCCGAGGTCGGGCACTCTGCCGGTCGGGCGGAAGGCATCATCCGCTCCGCAATTCCCCTCGCCGTCGAGAATGCCGAGCGTGCCGGAAGCACACTCATCTCCAAGCATGTCGACGCCCACTTCCGCGGTGGGCGGATCCGCGCGACACAGGTCCGCTCCTTGGGAGCCATCACCCTGGAATCCCGCGACCAACGGTCCATTCCCGCCGAGGATGGCGCCCGCATCGTTGCCGAAGCACTCGCCCGCGACGGCCTGGACCTGTTGCCATGGCCGCCCGCCGCCCGATCCCTGCGAGAACGGCTCTCGGCCCTTCACCACGCACTCGGCGACCCTTGGCCCGATGTCTCCGACCAGGCCCTGTTGACCGACCCCGAACGTTGGCTAGGCTCCGCACTGAATCGGGTCGCCCGCGGCGCGCCGCTGTCCTCCGTCGGCACGACGTCCGCGCTTCGCTCGCTCCTGCCCTGGCCCGAGGCCACCCACTTCGACGAGCTCGCCCCCGAACGGCTCGCGATCCCCACCGGTGTCACGCGGGTAATCGAGTGGTCGGGGCCTCATCCGACGGTGTCCCTGCGCGTGCAGGAGGCCTTCGGATGGACCGAGACGCCAACCGTAGCCGGTGGCCGCTTGCCCGTCGTCCTTCACCTCCTCGATCCTGCCGGACGCCCGGTCGCAATCACCAGCGATCTTGCGTCCTTCTGGTCGGGCCCCTACCACGAGGTGCGTGCTCAATTGCGTGGCCGTTATCCTCGGCACCCCTGGCCCGAGGACCCGCTCACGGCCTCCCCGACCTCGCACGCGAAAAGGCGTTCGGGGCGCTAACCGCAGGCGGCACACACCCAGCATCCCCTCCCTGGAGGATCACGACGTCTCAGGTTTCGCGCTGCACACCCTCGCCCTCTTTGCTGAGCGCGCATTTCTCCGTCCACCATTGCGACCTCCTCCCATTGCGGGTGTACATACTAGTAGTTACACTTCTGAAATGGACTCACGACAACGACTGGTCGACTCGATGGCGGATCTTCTGTGGGATCGGGGTTATGCCGCCACCAGTCCTCGCGACGTCATGGCGAAGGCGCACGTCGGACAGGGCAGCTTCTACCACCACTTCTCAGGGAAACACGACCTCGCCATCAGCGCCCTGCGCCAGAACATCTTCGAGGGTCTGACCGAGGCACCCGAGGACGCCGGCTCTCCCGCAGTCGATCGCATCGAGGCTCGGCTCGCCCGGCCTCGACCCGGGACCCGTGGCTGTCGTATCGGCCGGATGACGAGCGATCCTGCAGTCGTTGAGGATCCCGAGATGCTGAGCATCATCGCTGACGCCTTCTCGACCATGCGGCAACGCTGGGCGACCCTCACGGCTGAGGCAATCGACGCGGGCAACCTCCCCGGTGACCTCGATCCCGACGATCTCGCCCAGACGTTCTCTGCCGTGATCCAGGGTGGCTACGTCCTCGCCCGCGCCCACGGTTCTCAGGAGCCAATGGACGCTGCGATCAGAGGGCTCATCGCCCTCATGGAATCGGTACGCACGAGTGGGAATCACCCGATCCGGCGTGCCCCAACACAGACGACACCTCAATCGAAGGAGCACTCATGACAGTACGAATTGGCATCAACGGATTTGGACGGATCGGACGCAGCTACCTGCGTGCAGCCCTCGCCAGCGACGCGGACGTCAAGGTCGTCGCGGTCAACGACATCACCGACGTCGCGACCCTCGCGGACCTCCTGGAATGGGACTCCATCTCCGGCCACCTCGACGGTGTCTCCCATGACGATGGGCATCTGATCGTGGACGGCTCCCCGATCGCCGTCTTCTCTCAGCGCGATCCCGCGGCGATCCCCTGGAACGAGGTCGGGGCGGACGTTGTCATCGAGTCCACCGGGCGTTTCACCAGCGCCGATGCGGCCAGCGCACACCTGCAGGGCGGCGCGAAGAAGGTCGTCATCTCGGCCCCTGCCAGCGGGGACATCCCGTCGATCGTCCTGGGCGTGAACTCCGATTCCCTCGACGTCTCAGCTTCCGACGTCTTCTCGAACGGCTCATGCACGACGAACTGCCTCGCTCCCCTGGCGAAGGTCCTCAACGATTCCTTCGGCATCGAGTCCGGCCTCATGACCACGGTCCACGCCTACACGAGCGATCAGAAACTCCACGATGCCCCGCACAAGGATTTGCGTCGCGCCCGGGCCGCTGCCCTGTCGACGATCCCAACCTCGTCTGGCGCGGCCCGGACAATCGGGCGCATCATCCCCGAGCTCGACGGGAAACTCACCGGCTTCGCCCTGCGCGTGCCAGTGCCGGTCGGCTCGATCACCGATCTCACTGCGGTTCTCACCCGCCCAGCCTCCGTCGAGGAGATCAACGAGGCCTTCCGGGCCGCCGCAGAGTCGGGCGAGCTGTCGCCGTATCTGTCCTACTCCGAGGCCCCGATCGTGTCGGCGGACATCGTCGGGAACCCACACTCGGCGATCTTCGATGCACCGCTCACCGAGGTCATCGGCAATCAGGTCAAGGTCCTCGGCTGGTACGACAACGAATGGGGATTCTCGAACCGTCTGGTGGAGCTGTCCGAGCTCATCGGCCGTCAACTCTGAGCCTTCCGTTCCCCACGAGGCACAGGCGGAGTCCCCCTCCCACAGATCTGAGAGGGGGACTCCGCCTGTGTCCATCCAGCGGCCGTCTTTCACCCCGCCACTGAGCTGCTCAGGATCGGAGGCTCTTCCGACGCGAGGCGAGCATCAGCGTCGCACCCGCGAGCAGCCCGCCCAGGGCCAGCAGAAGGCTCGCTCCCGCGTCCGTTCCTGTCTGGGCCAGCTTCCCCGGCTCGCTGGCTTGCGCCGACGAGCTCACCGATGGCTCCGGAGATGCCGAATTGCTCGGTTCCTCGGAATCGGAGGGTTCGGGAGTCGGTTCGGGAGCAGGGACTGCTATGAAGGACATCTCGGTAGAAACGTCATCGTCGGCTTCGGGGTCGTTGTTGCGCCCCTGGGCAGACACCACTAGGTCCACGTCCTCGGCGGAGGTCACTCCCGACAGATCCACGTCGGCGGTCAGCGTGATACCGGCGCCATCGAAGGATCCGTCCGCCGTTCCCGACGTGGTCGCGAGGTCGCCGACGCTCAGCGTCGCGACCGTCACGGGACCCGTCACGTTGACACGCACCGTCACCGGACCTGCGACCTGCGCGCCGACCAACGGCGCCCAAGTCGCGCCCCCGTCAGTCGAATACTCGGCATCGCCGATGACTGGCTGCGGCTGGTCATCGGTCACGGCAGCCAGGGCATTGACCAGCCCGGCTCCCCGGTATTCCTTGCCATCGGTCGGCGCCGCCAGACGGTCATACGTGTATCCCGCCTGCTTCTTGAGCAACGCCACCGTCTCCTCAGGAGTGAAGTCCGGATGAATTGCCTTGATCAACGCAGCAACGCCCGTCACGTGAGGAGACGCCATCGACGTGCCAGACATGAAGACGTATCCACCCTCGGACTCCGGAACAGTCGACCCGATGTAGGAGCCTGGCGCCGCGACGTCGATCCCTTCCGCGCCATAGTTCGAGAAGCTCGACCGTTCCAGGGTCACCGTCTCCGCATCGGCCTGGCGCGGATCCCCTCCACCGGGAACAGCGACCGAGGAGACGGTCACCACTCCTGGCAACATGGCAGGGATGTCCAGACCCTCCGAGACGTCACGACCCGTGGTCGGTTCCGTTGTGTCGTTCGGGCTTGCGTCGTCGGTCGTCAGGTTGTCGATGTCATTGTCGGAATTCCCCGCGGCCGCGACAGTGACGACTCCCTCATCCGTGGAATAGGCGACCGCTCGCCGAACCGATTCATATCCGGCGGCCTGGCTCGGCTCATCCGGGACCCAGTACTCCCAGGGATCGACGTAGTAGGAGTTGTTCGTGACATCGAAGTGATGCTCGCCAGCCCAGACGAACGCACACGCCGCATACTCCGGATAGAAAAAGCCGTCGGCGTTTCCGGTCTTGACCGCGGCGAGCATCACCGAGGGAGCAACACCATCGACGCCGATCCCGTTGTGGGCAGCAGCGACCGTGCCCGCGACGTGAGTCCCGTGAGAGGACGTGTCTGGCTGCCAGGCGTCCCACGATGTGTCTGCGATACCGTTGACCGAGCAACCCACGGAGTCCTCGACGTCGATCTGGTCTTTGAGATCCTCATGGGTGCCGTCAACTCCCGAATCAAGGATGCCCACCGTCACCGGTTCGAGGGGGACGTCCACATCCTGCGCCTTCAGAGCGCCGATCGCGATCACACCCCATGCGGCCGAGGTCAATGGATCCGGTGTGACGGAGTCGGCATCTGTCGACTGCGCGCCACCGCCGCCCGACGCGCTCGACTCCGACGTGACGGCCTCTGGCTCCTGGATCCGGGATTCGCGAATGAGCTGGTTGTCCGTCCGCTCAAGTTGGAATGACCGCGCGTGCGGCGTGACCTGTTCCGAGGTCGCCACCACCAGCTCGTCACCGGTCACAGCCGCTTGACGCGTCGGGCCGATGGAGTCAAAAACGACACCCTTGTCCGTCAGCAGTTTGCCCAGATCCGCAGCAAAGGTTGGGCTGGATGACTGCGCGAAGAACGTCCCCAGTTCGTTGTACTGGGCCAATGTCGCAGCTCCCAGGGACTCTGCCTCGGCCACCGCGCTCGACAGGCGATCACCCGAAGATCCCTCGCTCAGATTAATCGCGAAATTCATTGCGCTTCCAGCAGCCGCACTGGATTCTGCAGTGATCGAATCCCCCTGCGTCTGTGCAGAGGGGGCGGCCGTCGCCGCACCGGGAAGAGCGACTGCCGCAGCAACGCCCAAGGACAGGGCTGCCGCCGACAGACGGCGAGCATGTCCGTGCCGTGAATGGTCCATGAGTCTCCTCATCTCGTACCGTCGCTCCGCGTGGGATGATGCACGGAGTTGACTCTAAATTTAGAGAAAAAATGCCTGAACAATCCACAGCGAACATGATCCTGAGATGGCGTGACGAACCATTGCTGTCACCCATAGCCACCTCACACCCAAAGCGACAGAGTGCTCAATGGGACAATCCGACCCACTCGGAGACTGATTGAGACGCAGGGCACATTGCACGACGTGGCGCCGCGTGGTCGCCGTTCAGCCCTTGGCAGCGAACACGCGCGCTGCCGCGCCATGGACTTGTTGCGCGAACGCGAGATCTTGCTCAGCCCGCGCTGATCGTCCGGACGGTTCGCTCCCGCTGCTCCCACCCGCTGACCTGGACCGCCGTCGAGATCATGACCGCCTCTGCCCCGTCCTCGATTCCCCGGCGGAAGACCTCGACCGACGAGTCCTCACGAGTCGTCGTCGAATCGGTGACACCAGAGACTTCGTCCGTACTGCCGATTCCACGCGCCGATCGGCGCATTGGGGACCGCGTCGCCATCCACCAGATCCATAACCGGTGCGAGATCCAGGCCGATCCCCGCGTTCGCGAGCTCCGTCCCCCATTGCGCGACTCCGAACTCGAGCTCGGGAGACTCATGGAGCCCTGGACGAGCGCGGACGGGATGCGCGAGAACCCCGGGCCCTGCGGGAATTGGACCGCCCCGCCCTCTTGAGCCGTCGCAACAAGCATCGGCGTGGAATGAGTCGTGTCCGGGCCGACGTGATGATCCTCGACGGCCGTCCAACTCGCATCCTGCCGCTTGTGGACGTCCACCGCCACCATGACGAGCTGGCCGGCCTCCTGGTCGAGAGTCCATCCCTCCAGCGGGTCGGGGATCGACTCCGTGGACGCAGACGCCGACGCGGACGGAGCAACAGAGACGATGGCCCCCCGACTCGGGACCGGGAATGCTCGGCCCGCCTGCTCGACCTGACGAGGTCGAGGCCGTGCACGCTGCCACGCCAGCGGCCATCGCCGACACCACCAGCGAGAGACCGAGTGTCCAGCGCCTCACTGCCGTGTCTCGTTGCGCGCAGTGATGTCCTCCCGGCTCTGGGAGAAATCGAAGATTTCAGGATCCCCACCGATCCGGCCGGACACGTTGTCAAGCGCATCGATCGCGGACAGGTCGTAGGCCGAGAGCTCGAACCCGGTCACCTCGAGGTTCTGTCGCATGCGGTCGGGGTGGACGGACTTCGGGATGACGATGCGACCCGACTGGACGTGCCAGCGAAGGACCACCTGAGCCGGGGTCACCCCATGGCTCTGCGCGATCGAGGTCACGACCGGATTCGCGAGGTCGCCCCCACGCCCCAGCGGCGAATACGCCTCGACCGCAATGCCCCTCAGGCGTGCGGCCTCGCGGACGTCAGGCTGGGAGAAGGCCGGGTGGACCTCCACCTGATCGACAGCCGGAACCACACCCGTCTCCGCCACGAGACGCTCAAGGTGCTCGGGCAAGAAGTTGCACACCCCGATCGCGCGAACCGCACCCGAGTCGAGCAGTCCTGACATTGCCTGCCAGGTCTCGACGTAGCGGTCGTGGCACGGAACCGGCCAGTGGATGAGGTAGAGGTCGATGACCTCCAGTCCCAGAGCCCTCCTCGAGGCATCGAACGCATCGAGGACGGAGTCCGTCCCCTGGTCGAGATTGCGCAGCTTCGTCGCCACGAAAATGTCGGAGCGGTCCAGACCCGACTCGTGGATCGCCCGGCCGACCTCGGCCTCGTTGTCATACGCGGCAGCCGTGTCGATGTGACGATACCCCAGTCGCAGAGCCTGACCGACAGCCTCCGCCGTGGACTCCTCGGGGATCTGGAACGTCCCGAAACCGACCTGCGGCACGCTGACGCCATTGATGAGGCGGATCTTAGGAACCGATATGAACTCAGCATCCATGTCTCAGACATTACGCGAGCGCGACCGTGTCCGCCTTCTCTCACGGGCCACGTCCCGGAATCGGTTCTCGTCAGGGGCGAGTCGGTGCAACGCTCGGAACCAGGCCAGAACCGACCGCCGGATCGACGCCGGGATCCACCGGGGCCTCGACGCGGGCGATCTGGAGGTTCGTGTTGCGCCACGTCCGTCGGCGTCCGCCGGGATCGCGTGTGCCCGAGATTCGTTTCTCGGCGAGCTTCGCCAGGCCCGCCACGCCGAGGCACAGCAGGACGTAGATCGTCCCGATGACCAGTGCCGCGGGAATCAACGGAGAGTCGAACTGGTTCTGCGATCCGATGAACTTCGCGTAGTAGAGCAGTTCTTTGTATGTGATGAGGAAGCCGAGCGCCGTGTCCTTGAGAACGACGACCAACTGCGCGATGATCACCGGAAGCATCGCGCGGATCGCCTGGGGCAGGAGCAGTTGAGCCATGACCTGATACTTGCGCAGGCCGAGAGCATATCCGGCCTCGGCCTGTCCGCGTGGGAGTGAGAGAATCCCCGAACGGATGGCCTCCGCCAGGACCGTGCCGTTGTACAGGGTCAGACCCGTGACCACTGCGACGAACGGAGTGACCTTCACACCGACGGTCGGCAGCCCGTAATAGACGATCATCATGAGGATGAGGACCGGCACCGCACGGAAGATCTCCAGGAACCAGACGACCGGCACTCTGACCCACCGGTGTTCGGACAAGCGTCCGACAGCCAACAACAGGCCAAGGATCAGAGCGAGGACCGCCGACAGCGCGAAGGCCTTGAGCGTCGCGAGCGTGTAGAACCCGATCTGACGCCACACACGTGTATAGGTGAAAGCCGACCATTTCTTTTCGCTGAACTGACCCGTCGCCCTGAAACGGTAGATGACGAAGGCGAGAAGCAGACCGACGACGATCACTGTTGCAACGGCCATCAGGGCATAGCGCATCCGAGCCTTGGGCCCGGGAACGTCATAGATGTGCTGCGAGCTCATCGCGTCACCTCCAGCTTGCGCTCAAGGACTCGTTGGATCCAGGCGAGGACCATGACGAGTGCCACGAAGATCGCGGCGACCCAGATCAGGCCGGGCAACAGGGGCTCGGACCTCTCGGACAGTGTTGCCCGGATCGCACCAGCCTCGAAGACCCCGAATCCCGCGGCGATCGTCGTGTTCTTGAGCAGGGCGATGAGAATGCTCATCATCGGTGGGACGACAGCACGTCCGGCCTGCGGCAAGACGATCTGGGTCATCGACTGACCGAAGGTCAGGCCCAGGGCCCGAGCGGCCTCGGTCTGGCCCGCAGGAATCGTGTTGATGCCTGAGCGCACGACCTCGGCGACATACGTGGCCGTGTAGAGGCCCAGCGCGAGGATGGCCAGTTGCGTGTAGGACAGCCCCGATCCCCATGTCCCCTTCGGAAAGATCTTCGGGTACCCGAGCACGAAGAAGAAGAACAGCAGCGTCAACGGCGTGTTCCTGACGAGATTGACGTACAGGGTGCCCACGGCTCGCATGATCGGCACGGGCGAGACGCGCATCGCTCCGACAACGAACCCGAGGACGACCGCAAAGATTCCGCCTGCCACGAAGAGCACCAGGGTCATGCGAAACCCGCTGACGAACACATCGAGGTTGTTCATCAGGACGTTCACGAAACTCACGCTGGTCTGCTCCTTCTACTCACCCGCTGGGAAATGGTGTGCCCCGGCCTTAACGCGCCGGGGCACACCGACCGTCTCACTCGTAGTCGTCGACCTGGGGCTGCTCGACCTTTGTGCCCGATGCTCCCAGGGTGTCGTCGTAGATCTTGGTCCACGTCGTTCCGCCGTCCGTGAAGACTTTGTTGATGTAGTGACGCAGAGCGGTGTCGTCCTTCGAGACTCCAACGCCGTACTTCTCGGTGGTGAAGGTATCGCCGACAACCTTGAGGTTGTCGGGGTCCTCAGCTGCATAGCCCAACAGAATCGCCTGGTCGGTCGTCACGACATCGACCGCACCGTCCTTGAGCTGTGAGACGCACTGTGAGTAGGTGTCAAAGGGAACAACCCTCGCAACATCGGGGTAGTTGTCCTGAATGTTCTGCAGCGGTGTGGAGCCCGTCGCCGAACAGACCGTCTTTCCACTCAGGTCCTTGTCGGACGTGATGTCCGTGTTGTCCTTCTGCACCAACAGGCCTTGACCGGTGATGAAGTACGGACCCGCGAAGCCGACCTGGTCCTTGCGCTTGTCGGTGATGGAATAGGTTCCGACGTAGTAGTCGATGTCCCCATTGATCAGCGCCTGCTCGCGATTGGCCGACGGGATCGTCTGAAACTCGATCTTGTCGGCGGAGAAACCGAGTTCTGCCGCGATCCAGGTGGCGATCTCCACGTCGAAGCCGGTGCGTTCTCCCGTCACGGCGTCCAAATAGCCGAGACCCGGCTGGTCCTCCTTGACACCCACCTTGATCGTGCCGGCAGATTCCGCCTTCTCGTATGTGGGCGAGCCCGTCAGATCGACGGAATCGGCAACGGGAAACCCGGTGGAGCTGGAGGAACCAGAACCTGAACCGGAATCGCCGGAAGCCGAACCGGAGTCATCGGAACAGGCAGCCAGGGAGACGGTGGCGAGGGAAGCGACCAGCAGGGCCGCGAAACCTGTCATCTTTCGCATGGGACTGACCTTTCGGGAGGGCCCGCTGAAAGGAGCGGGCGGGAGGGTGATGGGATGTGGGAGGCGCAGACGCGCAAGGGCCTCAGTGCGTCAGGATCTTCGAGAGGAAGTCCTTCGCGCGATCGGACTGCGGGTTCGAGAAGAACTCCTCGGGTGTCGCCTGTTCAAGGATCCGGCCATCCGTCATGAAAGCGACGCGATCGGCCGCCTTGCGGGCGAATCCCATCTCGTGGGTGACGACGATCATCGTCATCCCGTCCTTGGCGAGTTGCACCATGACGTCGAGGACCTCGTTGATCATCTCGGGATCCAACGCCGAGGTCGGCTCATCGAAGAGCATGACCTTCGGCTGCATCGCCAGGGCGCGCGCGATCGCCACGCGCTGCTGCTGTCCACCGGAGAGCTGCGCGGGATATTTGTCCGCTTGGACACCGACACCGACCCGGTCGAGCAGGCCGCGTGCGCGCTCCTCGGCCTCAGACTTCGGGACTTTCTTCACCTTGATCGGAGCCAGGGTGACATTCTCGAGGATGGTTTTGTGCGAGAAAAGGTTGAAGGACTGGAAGACCATGCCGACGTCGGCGCGCAGAGCCGCGAGCTTCCGGCCCTCGGTGGGCAGGGACTGTCCGTCGATACGGATGTCGCCTGAGGTGATCGTCTCCAGCCGGTTGATCGTGCGACAGAGGGTCGACTTCCCAGAGCCAGAAGGGCCGACCAACACCACGACCTCGCCGCGATCGACGGTGAGGTTGATGTCGTGCAACGCCTCGAAATCGCCGTAGTGCTTGACGACGTCGTCCACGACAACCAGTGGCTCCGTGGAAACGGGGCCGGATGCAGCCTTTTCCTCTGACATGGGTCCGACTTTACCTTTGACTCGGGAACGGGCAGCAGCGGTCCGGACCGTGGACGTCAGTCCATTCGGGCGACCGGGCCGTATGCGTGCCCCGGATCTCCGCGCTCATTGGCGCGTATCCGTCGGAGGCGAGCGCCGAACCGCGCTCGCTCACACAACGTGTCTCCCGATACTATCGAGACTTTCCGAAATGTGCGAGCAAAGACCGAGCCACGGGCCATTCACCGAGATGCAACTTGCAGTTCACCGCACAATGGCGCGGATCGGCGCTCAATCTTCCGCGTCGAGGCCGGGATCGAGGTCCATGAGATCGGCCAGGGTCTGGGGGCGAACGATCCATCGGGCGTTGGCGTCCTCGACGGCCACGATCCCCGGGCGCGTCAGCATGTTGTAATTCGACGACATCGACCAGCCATAGGCGCCCGTGGCCGGAACGGCCAACAGATCGTCCGCCCGGATGTCGGAGGGCAGGTCCACGTCCCAGACGACGATATCGCCGGACTCACAGTGCTTGCCGACGACCCGGCACCGTTGGACGGACCCTGACGGCGCGCGATTCGCCAGGGTCGCGGTGTAGTCGGCACCGTAGAGCGCCGGGCGGATGTTGTCGGACATACCGCCGTCCACCGCGACGTACCGCCGGACGGCGCCGCCCTCAAGCGTGACGTCCTTGATCGCGCCGACCCGGTAGAGGGTGACGGTCGTGGGTCCCACAACAGCGCGTCCCGGCTCCACGGAGACATGGGGAATCGAGGTCCGTGTCGCCTCGCACTCGTTGCGCACGGCTGCTGCGAGCGCACGCGCCACCTCGGCCGCCGACGTCGGCACCGGATCCGCTCCGGTGTAGGCGATTCCCGTCCCGCCGCCGAGGTCGATCTCGGGGACCTCCACGCCACACTCATCACGGACCCGTGCGCGGAAGTCCACCACGATGCGAGCAGCGGCCTCGAAGGCCTGCGTGCCCTCGATCTGGGACCCGATGTGGTTGTGAAACCCGAGAAGCTCCAGGTGCGGGCTCGCCAGGATCGCTCGAACGACGTCCATCGCGGACCCGTCCGCCACGGAGACCCCGAACTTCTGGTCCTCGTGCGAGGTCGCGATGTACTCGTTGCCTCCGGCGTGGATCCCGGTCTTGAGTCGGACCATGACGTGCACCGTGGCTCCACGCCCGGCGGCGATCCGTTCGACCTGGGCGACCTCGGGCAGGGAATCAATGAAGATCCGCATGATCCCGGCGCCTTCTCCCGCTTCGAGCGCCAGCTCGATCTCGGCGTCACGTTTATTGTTGCCGTGCAGGCCGACCCGGCCGGGATCGACCCCGGCCCGCAGCGTGATGGCCAGTTCTCCCAGCGACGCGGTGTCGACGCCCATGCCTTCCCCGGTCACGACGTCGGCGACGTCGGCGCACAACAGAGCCTTGGCGGCGTAGAAGGCGTCTCCCCCGGCCATCCCGTAGCCGTCCCAGAACTCCTCGGCCATCGTCGTGGCCCACACGCGCGCTCGACCACGCAGATCGGCGCGGTCCAGGACGAAGACCGGTGTCGCGCAGTCACGGGCGATCTTGGCGAGCGACAGACCACCGACGGACAGCGCGCCGTCCTCGTCGCGACGCGTCGTCCACGGCCACAGGTCCGGTCGCGCTTCGGGCTCGGGGCAGACGAGAGAACCTGCGGGTGCCTCCGTCATCACGCTCACATCCTTTCGGGCGCGTCGACCCCGAGCAGACCCACTCCATTGCGCAGGACCTGGCTCGCCGCATCGTTGAGCCACAGCCGAGCGATGTGACCCGCCGTGACGGATTCGTCCCCGCGCGGGGTCACCCGGCACTGCCCGTACCACGCGTGATAAGCCGCAGCGAGCTGCTCGAGGTATCGGGCGATGCGGTGTGGCTCGCGCAACTCGGCCGCCTGGGCGACCTGGGCCGGGAATTGGGCGAGGACGCCGAGCAAGTCGGAATCCGCCTGCTGATCGAGGGCAGCAGGATCGAACCCGTCCACGCGACGTACTCCGTGCTCGGCCGCGTTGCGGGCGACGTTTCGGGTGCGCGCGTGGGCGTACTGGACGTAGTAAACGGGGTTCTCATTCGAGTGCGAGCCGAGCAGGTCGAGGTCGATGTCGAGGTTCGAGTCCATCGAGACGCGCACCAGGGAGTACCGCGCGGCATCGACTCCCACCGCATCGACGAGGTCATCGAGCGTGACGATCGTGCCGGCCCGCTTGGACATCCGGACGGGCACGCCGTTCTTGATGAGATTGACCATCTGACCGATGAGGATCTGCATGTTGACGTCCGGGGTGTCCCCGAAGGCCGCGCACATGGCCATCATCCGGCCGATGTAGCCATGATGGTCGGCGCCCAGCAGATAGAGTGCGACATCGGCGCCGCGTCTGCGCTTATCGAGGTAGAAGGCGACGTCGCCGGCGAAGTAGGCTGCCTGACCGTCGGACTTGATGAGCACACGGTCCTTGTCGTCGCCATAGTCAGTCGTGCGCAGCCAAACCGCTCCGTCGGCGTCGAAGACCTCGCCGCGATCGCGCAGGACCTGAATCGCGCGCGTCACGGCTCCCGACTCGTGCAGGGAGTCCTCATGGAAGAAGACATCGAAGTCAGCGCGGAAATCGTGTAGGCGTTCCTTGATCTCGTCGAACATCAGCTCGACGCCTCGGGCACGGAACGCCTCGATCGATTCCTGGGTCGCCAGGGTGACGGGGTCCGGCTCCCCCGCTGCGACCGCGTCGTGGCGGACCTGCTCGGCGATGTCGGAGATGTACTGCCCGCCATACCCGTCTTCGGGCGCCTCATGGCCCATGGCGCGCGCATACAGCGAACGAGCGAAACGATCGATCTGAGAGCCGTGGTCGTTGAAGTAATACTCCCGCGTGACCTGAGCTCCAGAAGCAACCATGAGGCGCGCGAGCGAATCCCCGACCGCAGCCCACCGGGCGCCCCCCAGGTGAATCGGGCCCGTCGGATTTGCCGAGACGTACTCGAGATTGATCTGGGTCCCGTCCAACGTCGTGTTGGTGCCGAAGGACTCCCCCGCCTCGACGATCGTGCGGGCCAGTTCACCGGCAGAGGCCGCGGCGACGTGGATGTTGATGAAACCAGGCCCAGCCACATCGGCCCCGTCGATGCCCAGGTCCGCCTCAAGAGTTCCGGCGAGGACCTCGGCGACCTGCCGCGGCGGAGCCCCGGCCTTCTTGGCGACCTGCATGGCGACGTTGGTGGACCAGTCCCCATGATCGCGGGTGCGCGGACGCTCGACCTTGATCGTAGCGGGGATGTCCTCCTCCGCGAGCGCGAGCCGACCGTCGGTCGAGGCCTGGAGCAGCGCGGAGCGGATGAGTTCGGCGAGTTCTTCGGGAGTCACAGGACGAGGGTAGTCGGCGGGGGCACACCCCGGCCACCGAGCACGGATCGCGGGCATCGGTTCACGCGAGTTCGGATCACAGCAGCCCGGCGACCGTCTGCCAGACGAGTTGCGCATTGAGGACTGTCAGCGCGATCGCGCAGACCCACCCGACGGCGGTCGCCCACCTCGGGTTGACGAAGCGCTCCCCCATGATCTTCGTGGAGCTCGTGAACATCACCAGCGGCACGATCGAGAGCGGCAGCGCGATGGACAGGAACACCTGGGAGTAGACGAGCATGTTGTCCAGGGCGTTCTCGTCCCCGTGGAACATGATCGTCACGACCAGGACCGGGATCACGGAGATCACACGGGTGATGAGGCGCCGGGCCCACATCGGCATCTTCATGTGAATGAAGCCCTCCATCACGACTTGCCCGGTCAGAGTCCCTGTGATGGTCGAGTTCTGTCCGGACGCGAGCAAGGCGACGGCGAAGAGCGTGGCAAGAACTGGGGAGGCGACGGCTCCCGCCTTCATCGGGTCCTCCAGAGCGCGATACAGACTGCCGAATGTATCCAATCCCTCGCTGCGTCCGAAGAACATCGCGGCGCCCACGATCAGGAGCAGGCAGTTGACGATGAACGCCATCGAGAGCTGGATGTTGGAGTCCCATGTCGAGAACTTGACGGCGGTGGCGACCGCACTCTGGTCGGAGCGGTCGAAGTTGCGCGTCTGGGCGATCGAGGAGTGGAGGTAGAGGTTGTGAGGCATGACCGTGGCGCCGACAATCCCCAGGGCGAGCGTCAGCTCACTGGGGTGGAGAATCTGGGACCGTGGGAGCAAGCCCGCGAACACCTCCGCCCAGACTGGCTGGGCGATGATGACCTCGTAGACGAAGACTGCCAGGATCACGACGATCAGGCTGACGACAATTGCCTCGACCTTGCGGAAACCGATGGCGGTCAGGAGCAACAACAGCAGGACGTCGGCGACGGTCAACACGACACCGACGACCAGGGGAAGCCCGAAGAGCAGGTTGAGTGCAATGGCTCCGCCGATGACTTCGGCGATGTCGGTGGCCATGATGGCCAGCTCGGTGGAAATCCACAGCACGATCCCGAGTTTGCGCCCGGTGTGAGCACGGGTGGCCTGTGCCAGGTCCATGCCGGTGACGACTCCGAGCTTGGCGGCCATGTACTGCAGGAGCATCGCGATGACACTCGACAGCAGGATGACCGAGATCAGGAGGTAACCGAATTGCGCGCCGCCGCGGATCGACGTGATCCAGTTGCCGGGGTCCATGTATCCGACGGCGACGAGCGCGCCGGGACCCGAGTACGCGAGCAGCATTCGCCCGAAGGTCGCCCGGCCCTTGGGGACCGAGACCGTGCTGTTGATCTCCTCCAGCGACGGGCCGTTGGCCGACGAGATCAGCCCCTGTCGAACGTTTGCCTCGGACCCGATCGACCCGGTGTCGCCATCCACGTCGAGGATCGTCGATTCTTGCTCGGACACCATTCGCATGCTCCCAGATTTCGACTACCCGAAACTATAGTCGTGTTATGCCGAAATCCAAGTCGGCCGTCAGGGCTGTCTCATCACGCGTTCGAGTCCACGCGTCCGGCCCATTCGGACTGGCCTTGACGAAGCGCCACAATGTCCAGCATGGAGACAACAACGCAGCCGCTCGAGGGTTCGGCCCAACACTCCACTGGGACATCCGAGCGACGCACAGCACTGATCGCGGTCACGGTGTTCCCGCTCATCGTCGTGGCGGCAGGAGTGGCCGGATTCCTCACGCCCGATCGGTTCGTGCCGTTCAGACCAGAGGTCCCCTGGATGCTCGGCCTGGTCATGTTCCTCATGGGCGTCACCCTGACGGTCAAGGATCTCAGACGAATCGCAAAGAGGCCCTGGATCATCGCGATCGGCATTACCGCGCATTACGTGATCATGCCACTCGCCGGCTGGGCCGTTGTCTCTCTGCTGCGTCTGCCCCCAGACCTCGCCGTCGGCGTGATCCTGGTCGGATGCGCCCCGAGCGGAACCGCCTCCAATGTGATGACCTACTTGGCCAAGGGGGACGTCGCGCTCGCCGTGTCGATCGCCGCGGTCTCCACCGTGCTGGCTCCTCTCCTGATGCCCACCCTGACACTGTGGCTGGCCGGCCAGTACGTCACCGTGCCCGCCACGGCAATGCTCGGCGACATCGTCACGACCGTGCTGGTGCCCGTCGTCGCCGGTGTGGCGGTGCGTTGGTTGTTCCCCCGCGCCGTGCTCGCCCTCACCCCTGCGATGCCCTGGTTGTCGGTCGCGGCGATCGCCTTCATCGTCGCCGTCGTGATGTCGGGAAGCGCCGCCGCAGTCGCGAGCGCCGGCTGGGTGGTCCTCCTGGCCGTGGTGATCCACAACGGCATCGGCCTGGTTCTCGGATACGCGGCAGGGCGTGCCTGTCATGTGGACTCAGCCTCGCGCAGAGCACTGGCCTTCGAGGTGAGCATGCAGAATTCGGGACTCGCGGCTTCGCTGGCAACCACATACTTCACGCCGACAGCCGCACTCGCTCCGGCCATCTTCTCGGTGTGGCACAACGTGTCAGGGGCTATCGCCGCAGCAGCGATGGCCCGACGACCGCTTGGCGAGCCCGAGAACCGCTCCCTGCGCCGCCCGATCTGATCACCCGGCCCGCAAACATGGTGCCCCAAACAGGATTCGAACCTGCGACCTTTCGCTCCGGAGGCGAACGCTCTATCCACTGAGCTATTGGGGCCGACCGGAAATACTGTACCAGCCTCCCGGAAGGCCTCAGCCCAGCCACAACGTTCACCCGAGCACGTCCCTGCTCTTCTCGGCCCCACAGGCGATCCGGTCTGGTGGCGCAGGCCACAGAGCGTGCGATACTGGGGCCATTGCCCCCAACGAAGAAGGTTGCCTCGTGCGCGTCCACATCGCCTCAGACCATGCTGGATTCGAGTTGAAGAGTCAGGTGGTCAGCCACTTGAGCGCATGCGGCTTCGAGGTCGTCGATCACGGCGCCCCCGCCTACGACCCGGACGACGACTACCCGACGATGTGCATCGCCTGTGGCGAGGCCACCGTCGCCGACCCCGGATCCCTCGGGATCGTCATCGGAGGATCTGGCAACGGCGAGCAGATCGCTGCCAACAAGGTGACCGGCGTACGTGCCGCCCTCGCCTGGAATGATGACACCGCATCCCTGGCCCGCGAGCACAACAACGCCAATGTCGTCTCGATCGGCGCCCGCATGCATTCGGTGGAGGACGCCCTCCATCTCATTGACATCTTCCTTGATACTCCCTTCAGCCAGGGCGAACGCCACGAACGCCGAATCGCCCTGGTGAGCGCCTACGAGATCGACCGAGAGGCGTCTTCCCTCTGATCCTCATCGGCCGTCAATGGACTGCCCGAGTCCGAGGATTCGGGTGGGAATGCGTCAACGGGGACGCGTTCGACCGTGGTCCGAGTTAACGCCCGGACCACGGTCTTCTCCTCGCGTCTTGACCTTCGGGCGTGACGATGTGGCGCACCGTGATGGTGGGCGGGTCCCAGCATCACGATCATCAACGACTGGGCGTCGACTCACCGGCGAGCGCCGCCCTCCGGTCCAGCAGAGGCGCGAGGCACGAGACGGACCGGTGTTCCCCACGGATCCTCGACGACGAGGGCACGCCCGTCATCCTCGACCTGCAGGCCGGCCCCGCGCAACCGCGCCGATACGGCCTCGACGTCCGAGCGACCGGGGACTTCGATGACGACATTCGACAGACCGAGCGAGGCCGAGCGCCGTCCCGCACCCGCCGAGCGCCAGGTGTTCATCGCCATGTGATGGTGATATCCCCCGGCCGACACGAAGATCGCGGAGTCCGCGATGACTGATGTCTCCTCGAATCCCAGCATGTCGACGTAGAAACGTCGCGCGAGTCCCACATCTCCGACCTGGAGGTGGACATGGCCCACGCCGAGCCCTGCAGGGCCACCGGACAACCCGCAGGGAGACGCCGCCGATTCCGCATCCAGGTGCTCGGCGAGGAAGGCCTCCGGATCGAACCACAAGGTGTCCATGTGAACCCGCCCGTTCAACCAGGTCCACGTCTCACGGGGCCGATCGACGTAGAGTTCAACCCCATTGCCTTCGGGATCGTCGAAATAAAAAGCCTGCGAGACCAGATGGTCTCCGACCCCCGTGAATTGGCCCGCCCCGGTTCCCGCCAGACGAGCCACCGCACCCGCCAATAAGGACGGGTTCTCGAAGAGAAAGGCAGTGTGGAAGAGCCCCGCCTCACGCGCGTCCCGCACCGACGACTCCCGATCGTCGACCAGGGAGAGAAACGCCTTCCCGCTCAGGGCCTCACCCAGGACGCGAGCCCCGGGCCGAGACGTGACGTCGGTCAGACCAAGCGTCGTCGCGTAGAACCTGGCCATTGCGTCGAGGTCACGAACCCTGAGCTCAACAGCCCCCATTCCGGATTCTGCTGACAGAATCCCCCCACTGCGCATCGTGTTCATCACTGTCTCCCCGACTCCGGGCTCGCATCGAACGTGCCAATCATTTGTTGCTCAAGCAACTATATCTCATCAATTCCCTTTTCGCCAGAGTCAGCGAATCAATCTCGACAGGTCGACCGATACGACGTGAGCGACACCACAGTTTGTGCACCTTGTGCATTTTCTGCACAGAGTGCAAAATCGGTGTCATGAATGAACCGCCCACGGAGTCGTCGGTCCACGCCGACGCCGTGGGCCTCCACAGATCGGCCCGCTCCCAACGGACGCACACCGACATCCACCACGCCGCGCTGACACTCGCCCAATCGAGGCCGGTCTCCGAGATCACCGTCGAGGAGATCGCCCGAGCAGCGGGAGTATCGAGACGAACCTTCTTCAACCATTTCCCCACGAAGAACCACGCCTTCGTCCCCGATGTCGGCACCGTGCCACCCGAGGCCCTCGAGCGTTTCCGCTCGCGGACCACCCGCGACATGCTCGCCGCGATCGACGAACTCCTTCAGGCTCGCGCGGCTGCTTTGTGGCCCGTGCTCGGCGAACGTGCCTCTGCCATGTACGTCAAGCAGAGCAATCCCGAGCTCCAGCCGCTTCTCCTCGATGCCGTGCGCTCCCTGGAACTCCGGTTGAGGGAAGCTGCCGCCCACCGCCTTGGGGTGCCGGAAGGCTCCCCCGACGCCGCCGCCGCGGCCGGGCTCATCGGGATGGTCGAGCGCTCGTCACTCGATCTGTGGCGACACCGCTGCCAGGGTGGAGACATCCCGTCGGCGGCAGATCTGGAACAGTTCATCCACACGACGGTCATCGGCGTGCGCGACGCCCTCAAGGGTTGACCCGCGCGGATCCCGTCCGCGAGGCTCGCCTCGCCCACAACCACTTCGGGGATCAGTCTCCGTCTGTTTTTGCAAAGGAGTTCCATGTCCTCTCACGACGTCACCGCGGCCCCCACGGCCGCGGCGAAGGCCCCCACGTCGGTGGATCCAGAGGCCCCCTTCCACCCGGATCGGCGCTTCTGGCTGATCTATGTCTTCCTCATGGTGGTCATGTTCTTGTCCGCCCTGGACCAGACGATCGTCGGCACCGCGATGCCCACCATCGTCGGCGACCTCGGCGGAGTCGAGCACATGTCGTGGATCATCACGGCCTACACGCTCGCAATCACCATCTCAATGCCGATCTACGGCAAACTCGGCGATCTCGTCGGGCGCAAACGCACTTTCCTCGTCGCGATCGCTCTCTTCCTCATCGGCTCGGCGCTCAGCGGATTCGCGAACTCGATGGGCGTCATCATTGCCTTCCGCTTCCTCCAGGGACTCGGCGGCGGCGGCCTGATGATCTCCTCCCAGGCGATCACTGCTGACATCCTGCCCGCCCGGGTCCGCGGACTGTACATGGCTCCCATGGGAGCCATGTTCGGAGTCGCTTCGGTTCTCGGTCCGCTCGTGGGAGGCTGGCTCACGGACTCCGTGTCGTGGCACTGGGTCTTCTGGATCAACCTTCCCCTCGGCATCGCGGCATGGATCGCGATCGCCGCGGCCATGAAGCTGCCGTCCCATAAGTTCTCCGGTCACGTCGATTGGCTGGGATTGACGTTGCTCGATCTCGGCGCCCTGCTGGTCGTTCTCTTCGCCGCCGGCGGCGGCCAGCAATTCGAGTGGGTATCCTGGCAATCGGCCGCGCTTCTGGGCGCTGCCGTCATCTCATGGGCCATGTTGCCCACAGTCGAGTCTCGTGCCTCCGAACCAATTGTTCCCCTGGAGCTGTTCACCAACCGCACCTTCGTCGTGACCACCCTCGTCGGAGTGCTCGCCATGGGTGCTCTCTTCGGAGCCATGGGGTATCTGCCGACTTATCTCCAGATGGCCTATGGGGTCTCCGCGACCGTCTCCGGGCTCATGCTGATCCCCATGACCGCCGGGATGCTCATCGCCTCGACCCTCTCTGGAGCCGTCGTCACGAAGACGGGACGCTACCGCGCATTCCCCGTCGCCGGATCGCTCCTCGCCGGTGTCGGGATGGTCCTGATGTCGACGATGGACGCCTCTTCCCCAGTGATTCTTGTCGCCGCCTACACCACGGTCCTCGGCGCGGGAATCGGAATGTTCTTCCAGCTGCTCGTGCTGCTCGTCCAGAACGCCGTTCCCCAACGTATTGTCGGAACCGCGACGTCCTCGAACAACTTCTTCCGCGAGATCGGAGTGACCCTGGGATCGGCGCTCATTGGAGCCCTGTTCACCACCCGTCTGACGTCGCGTCTGACCGACATGTTCACCACACTGGCCACGACCGGGGACGATGCGACCCGCCAGACACTGGCCTCAGCCCAATCCAACGGACTGAGCTCGAGTTCACTCACCCCTCAGATTGTCGACAGTCTTCCGAGTGTCCTCCACGACGGAATCGTCATGGCCTACGTCCAGGCACTGACGCCGATCTTCTTGTGGCTCGCCCCCCTGCTCGCGCTCGCGGCACTCGTCTCATTGGCGCTGCCGCGCCTCGATCTCGGGACGAAGACCGGACTTCAGCAAGCTGCCGAGGACGAACAACGAGAGATGCTGGCCCGTCGGGACGCAGACTCGCCCCTGACGGGCGAGATCGAGAGCCTCTCCTCCGCACCGGATGTCGACTCATCCACCCGAGAAGCACAGACCGCGCGAAGCGCAAGCCCCGCTTCCTGAACTCCGGGAGTCTTTCGTTCCACCCGATCAGGATGCGGGCGGAGCGAAAGACTCCCGCAAGCCACGAGCCTGGAGAAGCCCCAGCGCCTCGGTCGGTCGGTCGGTCATGATCCCGTCCACGCCAAGGTCGACCAGACGCATCATCTGAGCGGCATCGTTGACCGTCCAGACGTGGACCGCGAGGCCCGCCCGATGAGCGCTGGCCAGGAAGCGCGGCGTCACCAGCCGGATCCCTCCGAACGATTCGGGAACCTGGACGGCACGGACTCCGAGCTTCGGACCCGGGACCCCCCACCTCACCGGCGAGGACGCCGTCGCGGCGGCCCCCATCAGGCGCACGACGGCGCGGACCCCCAGCGAAGTCGTCAATTCATTCCCAACAGCGGCACGAATCAGATGCAGGCGTTCCTCCGAGAAGGACGCGATCAGGACACGACCGTAGGCGCCGTGGGAATCGAGGATCTCCAGGAGCGGTCCGACCACCTCCGGGACCTTCGCATCAATGTTGAAGTAAAGGTCGGGGAAGGCCTCGAGAGCCTCCGACAGCAGCGGCATCCGGCCGCCCTCGGGATCCCGCAGGCGAGAGATCTCCTGCCACGTCAGGTTCGCGATCAGACCGGTCCCGTCATAGGTCCGGTCGACGAAGGGATCGTGGTGCAGGACGACGACTCCGTCGGCGCTCAGATGGGCGTCGGTTTCGATATGACGGACCCCGAGGTCACGCGCATGGGCGAAGGCCCGCATTGAATTCTCCGGGGCCTCCGCGCCTCCTCCACGATGGGCGAACACGAGTGGCCCACCAGACACGTGCACCGGGATCATGAACAGGCTTCCCCCACGAATGCTGCGCCGTGCGATTCCATCCATTCCAACGGATCGACCGCAGTGTTCTGGGCATCCCTGATCTCGAAATGGAGATGAGGACCCGTCGACCACCCGTTCGATCCCACCGCGCCGATCTGCTGCCCGGCGCTGACGTGATCACCCTGTTTGACGAGGATGTCCTGCATGTATTCATGGGCGTATGCGGAGAAATAGGTCGTTCCATCCGCTGCCGTGTGCTGGATCCGCACGTAGGTGCCGGATCGGTAGTCGGAGGAGACCTCGACGACGGTTCCCTCCGAGACCGCATGGATCGGGGTGCCGAGGGAAGCGGACATGTCGACGCCCTCGTGGACGAGCACCTGGCCCGTGATCGGAGAAACCCGGGAGCCGAAGGAGGAGGTCACCTCATAGCTTCCCTTCGTCAGCGGCCAGTCCAGTTCTGCGGTCTCGACGACCGTGCGCGACCCATTGGCCGCCGTTTCGTCCGCCGCGCATCCGGTGGACGTCAGAGGAGTGCGGACCCTCGTCCGGGAGGCGGCCGTGACCGTTCCGTCCAAGGCCGATGCTCGCTGAGTGGAGGTGGTGATTCCAGCGACCCAGCTCTGTCCTCCCTGCGGTGTGCCCAAGGCACGCTGTGGAAGAGCGACCGTGGAACTCGGCCCGACAAACCCGGAGACAGGGATGGCAACCGTCACAGCGGCAAGGGCCGCCACCAACGAAACCCGGCTGGCGCGATGAGAGGCGGCCACACGCTGCGTGTCTTCACGCCCACGGACCTCACGGATCTGACGACGGGTCGGCAGGGGGCACACACGTCCGTCGATCCTCACCAGTTCGTCCTCCTGTTTGTCGTTCGTCATCGGGCCAACAACGGTCACAAACTTATAACGTCGAGACTCCAGAAACCACATCGACGACTCAAACTATGAGTGGCGCAGATCGTGATCCATGACACATCCTGCATATCAGCGGGTCGTGGCCGATGCTTTCCCCATCGCCCCGATGGCCTCATCCGTTCTGCTCCCGCTGGAGCGAGTCCCGGACCTCGCCCACCAGCTCCTCAAGAATGTCCTCCAGGAAGAGGACCCCGACCACATCGCCCTGCGCATCGACGACCTCGGCGCAGTGGGTCCCGCGACGCTGCATGTGCTGGAGAGCGTCCTCGACCTCATCCGTGTCACGGACTGACTCCATGCGCCGAATCCTCCAGGAGTCAATGGGTTCCCCACGCTCGGCGCCCTCGGCATACAGCACGTCCTTGAGGTGGATGTATCCCGTGATAGCCCCGTCGGGTCCGACCACCGGGTAGCGGGAAAAGCCCGTGACAGCGACCTCCCGCTCGACCATTTCGGGTGTGCAGTCCTGCGGAAGGACGATCAGCTCCTCGAGCGTGACCATCGCGTCACCCGCCGTCTGCTCGGAGAATTCCAGGGATCCGGCCAGCAGACCGAGGTCATCGTGGATCGTGCCCTCTTGTTGGGACAGCTGGACGATCGAGGCAACCTCCTCGGCGGTGAAGGTCGCGGAGATCTCCGTCTTCGGCGTAATCCCACGGATCTTAAGGAACCAGTTCGCCGCGTGGTCCATCCCCTCAATGATCGGACGGACGACGTGGCCCATCGCGACCAGCGGCGGGGCGAGGACCAACAGGGCCGTGTGCGGGGAAGCGATCGAGATGTTCTTCGGGACCATCTCGCCGAAGACAACGTGGAGGAAGAGGACGATCACCAGAGCACCAGCGAATCCGACGACCTGGGCGGAGGCCTTCGGCATCCCGAGGACAGTCAGCGGACCCTCGACCAAGTGGGCGATCGCCGGTTCCGCGATGACGCCGAGCGAAGTCGAGGCGATCGTGATGCCCAACTGACAGATCGCCAGCATGAGGGAGACGTGCTTGAGGGCGTACATCGCCTGGGCGGACCCCCGGCGACCCTCCTCGTAGAGCGGTTCGATCTGGGAACGCCGCGACGAGGTCGTCGCGAACTCCCCCATGACGAAGAAGGCATTGACTCCCAGCAGGACGACGGTGATGGTCAGGCCAGCGAGCGGGCTCACAGCGAGACCTCCTCGTGGGCAGTCGGAGCTGGCGGTCGGATTGCCAGCTGGACGATGCGCCGCCCCTGCATCTGGACGACGGTGAGCAGCGCACCCTCGACCTCGACCGAATCCCCCACCTGGGGAACGCGCTCGAGCTCCGTCATCACCAGGCCGGCGAGCGTCTCGTAGGGACCGTCATCGGGAAGAACGATCCCGGTGCGCTCCTGGAGCTCGTCGGGACGCAACCGGCCCGGAACCAGAAGGGTCCCGTCGGGCTGGGTACGGATCCCGAGGCGACGATGGTCGTGTTCGTCGGACACTTCACCGACGATCTCCTCGACGACGTCCTCAAGCGTGACGATCCCCGCGAAGCCCCCATATTCGTCGACCACGATAGCGATCTGGAGTCCTTCGTCGCGCAGCTGGACGAGCAGCGAGGCAAGGCCCACAGTCTCGGGGACCCGGGGTGCGGGAGCGAGAAGGGACACGGAGACGACCGGGACGTCCTCTCGCCTACCGAAGGGAACCGCGACCGCGCGCCGCAGGGACACGAGCCCGACGATGTCGTCGGAGTCCTCCCCGATGACGGGGAACCGGGAGTGCCCCGTCTCCCGGGCGAGGCCGACGACGTCGGCAGCGGTCGCGTCCTCCGACAGGGTCTGAACGAGGCCGCGGTCCGTCATCACGTCGACGGCGGACAGCTCACCGATCCGGATCGACTTCGTGAACAGACTGGCTGTGGACCGGTCGAGCGTCCCCTCCTCGGCGCTGTGCCGCACGAGGGCTGCCAGCTCGGAGGCCGAACGCGCCGAGGAGATCTCCTCCCGAGGCTCGATGCCCAGCCGGTGGAGCACCCAGTTCGCCGCGCCATTGAGCACGATGATCAGGGGCTTGAGCATCGTGGTGAACGCCATCTGGAAGGGGACGACCATCCCGGCCGTCTTCAGGGGGTGGGCCAGCGCCAGGTTCTTCGGGACGAGTTCGCCGAAAAGCATCGAGAAGATGTTGATGAAGACCGCTGCCACCGCTGCGGCGATCGTCGATGCCACGGCCTGTGCCAGACCACTGTTGTCGAGCACACGCTCCAGCATGGAGGCGACCGTCGTCTGGGTCGTGTAGCCCAGGAGGATTGTCGTCAACGTGATGCCGACCTGGGAGCCGGACAGCTGGGTCGACAGCTCTTTCGTGGCCCGCAGCACCTGGGCCGCCCGACGATCTCCCTCGCTGGCACGCCGCTCCACGGAGGCCTGGTCGATGGCGACGAGGGAGAACTCTGAGGAGACGAAGACAAAGGTGCCAGCCGTCAGGACAACACCGAGCACCAACATGAGAATGTCAATGATCATGGCGTTCACCGGAGTCGCGCCGGGATGAGGCAGGTGGAGGGTCGGCCGGTTGTCGGCCGCAACTGTCAGAGTCCATGATGGGCGACAGTCTAGCGGGGACCCCCCCCCATTCCACCGATCCGGAGCATCCACTCTTCGGGATCGTCCGCCACCGGCGTCACGGCAATGGCTGGCCGTGGGCCCGGAAACAGCAGGCCAAGAGAGGCTCACGTGTCTTCCCTTCGAGAGACTTCTGGGCCTCTCGTCCTATGCTTGAGAACGTTCCCCAGCCGATTGAGCGCGAGCGAGACGGAGTTGACGACAGTGGACGATGCGAGCGTGGCAAGCTCCCCAAACGGCACTGGGACGGGTACGCAGTGGTACGAGGACCGGATGTTCGCCCTATTCGCCGAGGATCCCACCTCCGTCGATCAGTCATGGCGCGATCATTTCGCTCGTCATCCCCATTCCGGGATCCCCGACCCGACCCCCGCGGAGACGACCGTGCCCCCACAGGTGCGCCATCACGCTCCCCCGGCACCTCCCATCCCAGTTCCGCAGGCGCAGGGCAGCGATGACCCCGAGGCGCATTCTGTGTCCGTCGGCAGCGAGGACACGACGCCCGCCCCCCAGCCCTCCGATCGGAGCGCGTCCTCGGGACAGGACTCGTCGGCATCCCGGCCGACGGACGACTCCCCCGAGGAGCTTCCTCGCAACACCGTCTTGGTCACTCGCTCGGACCTGCCGCCGGCTCCTCCCGCCCAACTGAGCCCAGCCACCTCGCCCTACGTCCGTCTGCGCCACGCCCACGCCGCCGCCGCACTCAACGAGGATGCCGCCACCGAGGATGAGCTCGAGATCCTCAAGGGCGTCGCCCGGGCCACCGCGAAGAACATGGACGCCTCGATCCAGGTGCCCACGGCGACCTCGAACCGAGAGATTCCGGCCAAACTGCTCATCGAGAACCGCGCACTGCTCAACGCCCACCTCGCGCGCACCGTGGGCGGGAAGGTCTCCTTCACACACCTGATCGGCTACGCGGTCGTCGAAGCCTTGTGCGAGATGCCAGCGATGAACGTGCGCTACCACCTCGAGGGGACGAAACCCGCTGTCGAACATATGGCCCACGTGGGATTCGGCTTGGCGATCGATGTGAGGCGACCCGACGGATCGAGGTCCCTCATCGTCCCCGTCATCCATCAGGCCGACACCCTGAATTTCAGGGAATTCGTCGGCGCCTATGAGGACATCGTCAAGCGCTCCCGCGGCGGCTCATTGACGCCGGAGGATCATCAGGGAGCCACCGTTTCCCTGACGAACCCCGGAACGCTCGGCACGACGACCTCGGTGCCACGTCTGATGAGCGGCCAGGGCCTGATCATCGGCGTCGGCGCGACCGATTTTCCCGCCGAGTTCGCCGGAGTCTCCGCGCGCAAGCTCGCAGCGCTGGGCATCGGCAAGACGATGAACATGTCCTCCACCTACGACCATCGCGTGATCCAGGGAGCTGCGTCGGGCGAGTTCCTGCGCCTGGTCTCCCACAAGCTCACCGGCCAGGAGGGCTTCTACGACCGAGTCTTCGACGCGTTGCATGCTCCGCTCGCTCCGTATCACTGGGAACAGGACCACGAGTACGACCTCGAGCGGGAGAAGGGCAAGCCCGCGCGGATCGCCGAGCTCATCCATGCCTATCGCTCCCGCGGTCACCTGGCCGCCGACACCGATCCTCTGGCCTACCGGGTGCGGCGCCACCCCGACCTCGACATCACGAGCTATGGGCTGAGCGTGTGGGATCTCGACCGGATCTTCCCGACCGGAGGCTTCGGCGGTCAGACGACGATGCTCCTGCGCGACATCCTCGGGCGTCTGCGCGACACCTACACGCGCACTGTCGGCATCGAGTACATGCACATCCAGGACCCCGACCAGCGACGCTGGCTCCAGGAACGCATTGAGGGCCCGTACTCCGCACCGACGCCCGAAGAGCAGCGCCATATCCTCTCCACACTCAACCACGCCGAGGCCTTCGAGGAGTTCCTCCAGACGAAGTACGTCGGGCAGAAACGCTTCTCGCTGGAGGGCGGGGAATCCCTGATCCCTCTGCTCGACGGCGTCCTCGGGGATGCGGCACGTCGCGGCATCCACGAGGTTGCCATCGCGATGGCCCATCGCGGTCGCCTCAATGTCCTGGCCAACATCGCCGGCAAGTCCTATGGTCAGATCTTCTCCGAGTTCGAGGGCAACCAGGACCCCCGGACGGTCCAGGGTTCCGGTGATGTCAAGTACCACCTCGGCACCGAGGGAGTCTTCACCGTCGATGACGGGCTGGCCACCAAGGTCTACATCGCGGCGAATCCGTCGCATTTGGAGGCCGCCGACGGCGTGCTCGAGGGTATCGTGCGCGCCAAGCAAGACGAGCTGGGCGATCCCTTGCTCCCCGTCGTGCCGATCCTCATCCACGGCGACGCCGCCTTCATTGGCCAAGGCGTCGTCCAGGAGACGCTCAACATGAGCCAGCTGGCCGGGTTTCGCACCGGGGGCACGCTCCACCTGATCGTCAACAACCAGATCGGGTTCACGACCGGGCCGACCTCGGGGCGCTCGACACGCTACCCGACCGACCTCGCGAAGGGCCTTCAGGTCCCGATCCTCCACGTCAACGGAAACGACCCCGAGGCCGTCGTCCGGATGGCGCACCTCGCGCTGGCCTACCGGGAAGAATTCCACAAGGACGTCATCATCGACATGGTCTGCTACCGCCGACGGGGACACAACGAGGGCGACGATCCCTCAATGACCCAGCCGGTGATGTACGGGCTGATCAGCAAGATGGATTCTCCCCGCGCGGTCTACACCCGCAACCTCATCGGTCGCGGTCAACTAACCGACGAACAGGCCGAGGCCTCGATCAAGGAGTACGAGGCCGAGCTGTCGAAGATCCTCACCGAGACCCGCGAGCATGGCTGGAGGCCGCGGGACACGGAGGTGGCGGATGGGCCCGACCGGTGGGAGGTCCCCGAGTCACAGTTGCCCGGCCAAGGCATGATGCTCGGCTGGGAGTCCGCGACCACACCCGCGGCGATCGCTCGTATCGGCGACGCCTACCGGACCTTCCCAGACGGCTTCACACCCCATCCGAAGATGGCGAAGCTGTGCGAACGTCGCGACAGGATGGCCCATGGCGAGGTCCCGATCGACTGGGGATTCGGCGAACTGCTGGCCCTGGGCACGCTCGTCATGGAGGGCACTCCTGTACGCATGAGCGGCCAGGACGCCCGGCGCGCGACCTTCGTCCAGCGTCACGCGGTCCTCCACGACCACGACGACGGGCGCGAGTTCACTCCCCTGCGTTTCCTCACCTCCGGCCAGGCGCGCTTCGACATCTTCGATTCGCCGCTGTCCGAGTATGCGGCAATGGGATTTGAGTACGGCTACTCCGTCGAGCGCCCGGACGCTCTCGTCCTGTGGGAAGCCCAGTTCGGCGATTTCGCCAACGGTGCCCAGACCGTCGTCGACGAGTTCGTGAGCTCGGCCGAGCAGAAATGGGGGCAGCACTCCTCCGTCGTTCTCCTGCTCCCCCATGGCTACGAAGGCCAGGGACCCGACCACTCCTCGGCGAGGATCGAGCGCTACCTGACGTTGGCGGCCGAGGACAACCTGTGGATCGTCCAACCCTCCACCCCGGCGAATCACTTCCACATGCTGCGTTCCCAGGCCTACCGACGTCCGCGCAAACCTCTGATCGCCTTCACCCCTAAGCAGTTGCTGCGTCTGTCCGCCGCGACCTCTCCGCTCGCGGACTTCACATCGGGCGCCTTCCAGCCGGTCATCGGGGAAGCCGAGGAGCGGGTCGCTTCGAGTCCCGCTCGCGTCGACCGCGTGGTCCTGTGCTCGGGACGTCTCTACTATGACCTCGTCAAGGAACGGGCTGCTCGCAGACAATGGTCCACGGCGATCATCCGCCTCGAGCAGCTCTACCCACTCGCAGACGAGGCTGTCGCTGCCGTGCTGGCCGACTACCCGAACGCCGAGGTCGCCTGGGTCCAGGACGAGCCGCGCAACCAAGGGGCGTGGCCGTTCCTGGCCGTCAACCTCGTACCCGCGCTCGGGAGGTCCGTCCGGGTCGTCTCGAGGCCGGCCAGCGCCTCGCCCGCAGCCGGACGCGCCTCGCTGCACAAGGTGCAGCATGCTCAGCTGCTGGAGGAGACCTTCGCACGCTGAACACGCGCGGATCCGACTAGCCTGAACGGGTGGACTGCGGATCGGCAGTCCTCGCCCGTCACGGGGCACGACGATCTGAGAGGGGCCAGCGTGCGGATCTGCGTCGTCGGCGACGAGTTGGTCGCGGGAACGGGAGACCCACGCGGCCTGGGATGGATCGGCCGCGTCATCGCTCGGACCGATTTCCCCGAGACGCCCGTCATCATGGGGCTCGCGGTCCCCGGGGAGTCCACGACCGCGCTCTCCCACAGGTGGGAGGACGAGGTCGTTCTGCGCTCCACGGGAGAACCGGACACTCGACTCATCGTCGCAGTGGGCGCCGCCGACGTGCCTGCGGGGCTGTCGACAGCGAGGACACGACTCAATCTGGCCAACATCGTCGACCGGGCAGCGACCCGGCGGATCCCCTGCTTGGTCGTCGGCCCACCGCCCCTGGCCGGCGCCGATCGAGCCCATCTTCGCGGACTCTCCCGAGCCTGTGCGGAGGTCTGCGAACGCCGACACATCCCCTACATCGAGACGCTCGGTCCTCTGGAGGCCCACGACCAATGGAGCGAGGACATGGCAGCCTCTTACGCCCACACGGAGGCGGGCATCACCCTTCCCGGTCAAGCCGGATACGCCCTGATCGCCTGGCTCGTCCTCCATCAGGGATGGTACGGGTGGGTCGGAGCCGATCCACAGAACTGAACCCGACCAAGCGGAGACGGCGGCAACTCTCCAGCTACGGCCGGGCGTGAAAAACGGGGTGCCCAGTGGCCTCGGCCACCGGACACCCCGGCAAGACAATCGGATTCTCCCGACCGACGCGACTCGGCGTCAGGGCCGGTGAATCCCCCACGGATCAGGCGTTGGGACGCTTGCCGTGGTTCGCACCGTGCTTGCGACGGTCACGACGCTTACGACCCTTCTTCGACATGACGGCCTCCTTCACTCGCGGACACAACCCGGCCAGTCTCCCACATCCGGAGGGCCCCCGACAACGCGCCGAGCACCGGCAGCGACCAAGGTCACGGTCCACGCGTTCGCCGAACGCCGGCGAGTAGCTCAGCCCGCAGACGAGGACGTCGTCAGGGACAGGATCGTCAGACGCAGTGACTCCGGGGCGCGTACCCCGCAGCATCGCTGCAACAGTTCGCGCACATGACGCTCGGCGTCCATGGCATCGCGGCAAGAAGGGCACGTCTCCACATGGGCTCGGAATAGGGCGAGCACCTGCCGATCAGTGTCGCCAGTATCGTCCTCGGCAAGCCCCGGGCACCACTCGGCATCGACGAGCTCAAAGATGTGGGCGCGCCACTCGGCGCACGACGGATCCTCAGAACAATTCCAGCTCACTGGGTGCCTCCGATGCCGTATTCGGCCGCATAGCCGGCCAACTTCTCACGCAGGATCCGACGCCCTCGATGCAACCGGGACATCACCGTACCGATCGGCACATCGAGGATCCGCGCGATCTCCTTGTAGCTGAAACCCGAGACATCAGCCAGCGATACGGCCGAGCGGTACTCCTCGGGAAGGGATTCCAGGGCATCGCGCACCTGTGAGGACGGAAGACGATCCAGCGCCTCGGTCTCGGCCGAACGGAGGCCCCGCTCGTCGTGAGAGGCGGCATCGGCCAACTGCCAGTCCTCAACGGTGTCCGTCCTGGCACGCTTCGGGGAGCGCTGGGCCTTACGGTACTGGGTGATGTAGGAGTTCGTGAGAATCCGATAGAGCCACGCTTTGATGTTGGTGCCCGGGCGGTACTGGTCGAACTTCGCGTACGCCTTCGTGAACACGTCCTGGACCAAGTCCTCCGCATCGGCGCGGTTACGGGTCATTCCGAGTGCCGCGCCGTAGAGCTGGTTGAGCAAGGGCAGCGCTTCCTCCTCGAAACGCGCGTCGCGCTGCGCCCGTGTCTCCTCCGGTGCGGGAAACACAGAGGAGTCGGTCTGTGGAAGATCAGTCCGGGTGACGTCGGCGGTGTCCATTGTCCACAAGGCTAACGCTGTCAGCGCCAGGACGGTGCTCCAGGCGGGGCGTACCAGCATGACGGGAGCTATTCCACCCCCCGGCGCTGCGGCACCCCGGGCGAGGCTCGCCGCGCTGATCTCTGTCATCCACACGTCAGACGCAACGCCGTCGACACCCCACTTGTTCCCACTGCTCGTTTCCACCATCTCGGTCCAAAACACCGATCGGGGTCGCACCTGGAGCTCTGGAGTTGGACAATGGTGCCATGAATCTCATCCGCTTGGTGGCTCGTCCACTGCTCGCCGCTCCTTTCATCGCCGACGGATGGTCCGCCCTGCGTGATCCCTCCCCGCACGTCGAACGCGCCGAGGCGCTCACTCCCCTGGTGGAGAAAGCCGGGTTCACCCTGAGCGAGGATCGACTCACCCTCGTCACGCGCGCGCTCGGCGCCGTCACCGTGGCGGCCGGTGTTGCTCTCGCCCTCGGCAAAGGCCAGCGCACTGCCGCCGCGGTCCTCGCCGGAGCCGCTCTCCCGCTCGCCGTCGTCAACAACCCGGTCTGGCAGGCGTCCTCGCGAGAGGAGCGTCACGACACGAGACAAGGACTGACGCGCTCCCTGGCGCTCTTCGGGGGCCTGCTCATTGCCTCCACCGACCGCGAGGGACGCCCCTCAGCAGGCTGGAAGCTCAACAACTGGCGGGAGCAGCGCGCTGAGGTCACGGCTGCGAAGTCTCAGGCATGGGAGGACGCCCAACGGGTGTACGCCGCATGACCGTCCCCCTCGGGCAAACCGACGACGCCATCTGGTGGCCGACCCCTCCTTCCAATGGGCCGATCGATGCGACAGTGATGGTCCCCGGATCAAAGTCGGAAACCAACCGTGCACTTCTCCTGGCCGCCGTCGCCGACGGACCGGGATGGATCCACGGCGCCCTCAACTCCCGGGACACCCGGCTGATGGTCCGTGGGCTGCGGGCACTCGGCGCCGGCGTCACGATCGACGAGACCACTTCCGACCTGTTCGTCGCCCCGATCGACGAGGTCCGAACGGGCGCGACGATCGACTGCGGGTTGGCGGGGACCGTCCTGAGGTTCCTTCCGCCGCTCGCGGCCCTCGGTGATGGCCCGACCACCTTCACCGGGGACGAGGCGGCCCGCGTTCGCCCCGTCCGCCCGGTGCTGGACGCCCTTGTGTCGATGGGCGCCCATGTCGAGTACCTCGCGGAGCCCGGATTCCTGCCCTTCACCGTGACGGGGCCGCTCTCCCCGCGTGTCGATCCCGCCGACGGGCACGCCCACCTGAGTGTCGATGCCTCGGCGTCGTCGCAGTTCCTCTCCGCATTGCTGCTGACCGCTCCCCTGCTCGGCGTCCCGGTGATGATCAGCGCACCAGGACGTCTGGTTTCCCTTCCGCACGTGCACATGAGCGTCGAGGCCCTGAGTGAGCGTGGGGTTCTCGTTGCCGCCGACGAGGACGCCACCCCGCCGACCTGGACGATCACGCCGAGTCGCCCACACGGGATCGACACGACGATCGAGCCGGATCTGTCCAATGCGGGACCGTTCCTGGCGGCCGCCCTCGTGTGCGGAGGACGCGTGCGGATCCCTGGCTGGCCGCACACCACGACCCAGGCCGGCGATGCCTGGCGCAGGTTGCTCGCCGCGATGGGCGCCCGGGTCGATCTCGACCGTGCATCGCTGAGCGTGACGGGGGACGGCCCCGCCAGCCTGTGTGGGATCGATGCGGATCTCTGCGACGTCGGCGAGCTGACCCCCACGCTCGCTGCACTGTGCGCTCTCGCTCCCACCTCCTCCCACCTGAGCGGAGTCGCACACCTGCGCGGACACGAGACCGACCGCCTGGCTGCGTTGGCCACCGAGCTGACCCGGGTGGGTTCCGACGTCGAGGAACTGCCGGACGGCCTCGTCATCCGGCCCTCCGAGCTGCGGGCCGCGAGGTTGCACACCTACGCCGACCACCGGATGGCGACCTTCGCCGCAGTCCTCGGTCTGGCTATCCCCGGCATCGAGGTCGAGGACATCGCGACGACCGCGAAGACGCTTCCCAACTTCCCCTCCCTGTGGCACGACATGGTGGACTCCGGAGCCTCCAGGTGAGCCGCGACACCGGGACGGACGATCCTCGAGTCCACATCCGGCCGGGGCATGGCTCCCGTCCTCGCACGAAGCGTCGGCCCGACTGGTCAACAGCGCCCACCGGGCGCGTGATCGGCATCGACCGTGGACGCTATGGCGTCGTGCCGGAGGGAACGGACCTGAGGGTCCAGGCCGTGCGGGCCCGCGAGCTCGGCCGGCGTGCCCTGGTCCTCGGCGACCGCGTGGGGCTGTCCGGCGATCTCTCGGGACAGTCCGACACTCTGGCGAGGATCGTCAGCGTGCAGGAACGCTCCACCGTCCTGCGGCGTTCCCTGGAAGACTCCCCCGACCAACGCGGCGAGAAGGTCATCATCGCCAACGCCGAGGTCATGGTCATCGTCGTCGCATGCGCAGACCCGCCTCCGCGCACGGGAATGGTCGACCGGTGCCTGGTCGCGGCCTTCGAGGCTGGCCTCGAACCGATCCTGTGCCTGACGAAAGCCGACTTGGCGGATCCCGCGGAGTTCCTCCGATCCTTCGCGGACTTCGATCTGACCAGCGTCGTCACCCGACTGTCGGATGGTGGCGGACCCACCACGGGTACGGCACACCCGGAGGGGATCGAGCGTGTGGCCGAGTTGCTGTCCGGGCGTTTCTCCGTCCTCGTCGGGCACTCCGGGGTCGGCAAGTCAACGCTCATCAACGCGCTGGTCCCCGACGCGGACCGTGCGACCGGCCACGTCAATGCCGTGACGGGACGGGGACGCCACACCTCGACCTCGGCGCAGGCCTTCGAGCTTCCTGGTGGCGGGTGGGTCGCCGACACCCCTGGGGTCCGCTCCTTCGGGCTCGGTCATGTCAGCTCGGGTGACGTCCTAGCGGTGTTCCCCGATGCTGCAGAGGCCACGACCTGGTGTCTGCCGTTGTGCACGCACCTGGCCACCGAGTCGTCCTGCGCGCTCGACGCCTGGGCGAACGGGACCGGACCCTTCGACCCAATCAGCACTCGGGAACACGAGCGACGCGCCTCGCGGGTCGTCTCGGTGCGTCGTCTGCTCGAGGGACTGCCCCGGGCGAGGCACGCCCCCCACTGACCTCGAGGCACGCACCGACGCGACTCCACCGGCCGCAGGACGCACACCGGCCTCGTAGCAGACCCCGACCGGCTCAAGCAGGCGACGAATCGGCCTTCGCCCGCCTGATGAACACGTGGGGCGGTGACCTCGACCGCTACTCCGACTACTCGCCGACCGAGATCGCGCAGGCCTACCCGTATTTCTACGGATCGTTCCTAGCCTCGAACTCGCTCGACGACGCGGCGAACGCGCAGCTCCAGGTGATGTTCGGCAACAATCCCCTGGAGACCCGCATGTCCGGGGGAGATCAGCTCTTTGTCTCGCTGGAGACCCACACTGACGGCGACCTCCACACAATTGTCATCGACCCGCGTTATTCGGAGATGGCGGCCGTCCTCGGCGACGAATGGGTGCCGATCCGCCCGGGAACCGATGCCGCGCTCGTGGCCGGGATGATTCATGTCCTGCTCGACGAAGGCCTTCAGGACCAAGAGTTCCTCGACCGCTTCTGTATCGGCTTCGACGAGGACCACTTGCCTGAGGGCGCCCCGGGGAACTCGTGCCACCGCGCCTATCTTGAGGGGCGCGGCGCCGACGGGATCGAGAAGACGCCCGAGTGGGCCGCCGAGACCACCGGCATTCTTACCAATCGCATTCGCGACCTGACCCGAAGGATCGCCACGGCGAAGCCCTGCGCAATCACTCAGGGATGGGGCCCTCAACGCCACACGAAGAGCGAGAACGAGGCGCGCGCTCTGTCCCGTTCACCTCGCCATTCAACACCGAACTGACCAACACGGGCCCGAATCGGATCATCTCCGTGTTCTCGTGGCTCAACGCGATCGACCACGGCCCGGACAGGGACACCTTCAACGCCGGCGTGTGTGAGAAGAACGCCTCGGGCGTGCGCACGAACAAGATCCCAGTCGATGACCGGGGTAGGCCGACCACATCTTGCCGGACACGTCAGACGCCGAAGAATCTGACATCCACCCCGGGGAGAACGCAGGCCCGATGGCCTACGGGATCGTCTCTTCCCAGGCGATCGAGCCCCTGTACGAGTGCCGGTCGATCCCTAACATCTGCACGGAGATGTCCACGCGTCTGGGAACCGAGGAGGCGTTCACCGGCGGACGCACTCGACCTGCGGCAATGTCGATTGGCTCCTAGAGGCCCACCCGCAGACAGTCTGGATCGACGACTCCGATGCCCGCGAGCGCAGGATCTCTAACGGCGACCTCGTATTCGTCTCCCGTGACGAAAGGAAACGCGGTCCACACGACCACTGCGAGCATCGTCCGGGCATGAGGACCGACGCGCGAGTGTGGCGCAGGATCACTGCCAGGGGGACTGGCGCGCCCACGCTCCCGACGACTCGCTGGACAGTGCGAGCAGAGCCAGGCACTGCACCGAGGCGGTGAACAGCGTCCAATTGAGACCCAGGGCGATCCCACCGTCGTGATAGTCGATGGCCACCGCCAGGATCTCCAGAGCGAGCAAAATGATGAGCATCGTCCGGGGCCTGCGCCATCCGCGCAGGACCAGCCAGGACATCAGGAGCTGGAGGACCTTGAAGGCACAGAACAGCACGAGGATGACCATGACAGTGCCACGACCCACCTGCACCCCTTGTGCGAGCAGGTCGCGCATTCCGGTGGCTGAGCAGAGGAAGTCGATCAGCTGGATCACGCTGACGAGCAGGACGAGGAAGGCCGCCACTGTCGTTGTCAGTGGCGCCCGTTGGATCACTTCGGCGGCGGAGGGCTCACCCGACCCGTCCGGTGCCGTGTGTGGGTCCGGGACCTCTACGGCTGAGACATCGACGATCGGCAGGTCGCCGTCCGTGATGAACCGATCGCCCCCTCCATTGCGTGCGTGGTAACCCGTCGTGAAATTGCGCAGGAGCCGCACGGTCACGGCGAGATTGGCCTCCCGCATCGACGAGACGACGTGGTCACGCTCAACATCGGTGTTCTCATCGATGCGATGGGTGACCTGCAACGTGAAGAAGGACAGCCGGATGTCCGTGTCGTAGGTGCCCGCCCCCAGCCAGTCCGTCGCCGCGCCCCCGGGGAGAAGCCACTTCGGGGGGCAATGCCAGAAGCGCACGTGGTGGCGTTGCTTCGGGTTGCCGGCGACCTCCTGCTCGTAGGCAACGTCGTGACGACGACGGAAGAGCATGAGCGCCGAGACCGGGGCACTCGAATAGCTGCGGCGTGTCAGTGTCGACACTATAATGCCCCAGGCCGAGGCCACCGTGATCTCATCGGCACGGTGCCACCCGGCCTGCATCATCGCATGATCGAGTTGTGCGGCCGACCCATCCACACACAGATTGACGGGGTCCCCGAGCAGGCCATCGGCGGTGCGGGTGCGCCCAAAGAAATAGCCGGGGACGTAGAGGTCGGAGAGGATCCGATGGAGTCGAGGAAGGACGACGTAGGCCGTGATCGCCCACACCGGGATCACCCAGACGACGGCCCCTGCGCCACGGAAGCCCCCGATCGCCGTGATGATCGCCATCCACACAGCGGCAGCGGTGCCGATGACGAAAGCGATCTGGTCGAACAGCCGTGCGGGCGGGATCGGTTGCTGCAACTGGATGGCCCAGCGACGGCGCTGCACGTGGCCCTGCGCCGCTTCATCACTGCTCATCACGAATCCCGCCGCATTCCTTGAAGGACGTCAAACCGCGGATGGCGAGATTCTACCCAGGACCCATTCAACGGCGGAAGAGCCGGACGAAGTTCGACAAGATCAGGTGGGCCGACGAGACGTCGGCCGAGCGGACCGCATCCTCGACACGGGAGCGTTCCTCGGCCGGAAAGTATCCCCGATCCGCATACTCCCGGATGCGCACCTCGATCCCGCCGAGGTCGAGTTCGGGGTGGAACTGGGTCACGTAGACAGCCCGGCCGACCCTGGCCATCTGGATCGGCGCTGCCGACGAGGTGACGAGCAGTGTCGCGCCGAATGCGAAGCGCGTTACGGCCTCGTGATGGCCGACGTAGGCCTGGAAGACGTCGGGAACACCCGCCAGGACGGGGTCCATCCGACCCTGCGTCGTCACTCGCAAATCGGCGGCCGAGATCTCCTCGGCGTGCGTCCCGTCGACGACGCCCCCGAGGTGACGGGCTAGTGTTCCCAGTCCATAGCACATGCCAAGCAGAGGTGCTCCGCGCTCGAGGACCCGGTCGTAGAGCCGGTCGAGGTCTGACTCGACCCGGACCTGGACCGCGGACTTGTCCTCCTGCGGGGTCGAGACGTCAAAGGGCGACCCGCACACGATGATCCCCGACCACTCCTCCACGTCGAGGTCGTCGGGCAAGGGCTCGCGCTCCATGCGCCACCAGACCGTTTCATCGGCGCTCAAGCCCGCCAATCGGGGGATCGCCGCTCGTTCGTCGGCGGCGACAATCTCGTCGTCCCGAGACGTCAGGAGCAAGAAGGGAAGACCCATGGCCACACAGTACCGGCAGCCGTCCGCTTCTCTCGAGAGATCGCATGATCCGCGCCGCTCGGAAGCACCGAGGTCGCGTGGCCCCACCCACGCGCTACGGTGGGAACATGACCGAGAGTCGCCGATACAACGACGACCTGCGTCTGGCCCATGTTCTGGCCGACCAGGTCGACGCACTGACCCTTTCCCGTTTCGGCGCGCAGGACCTCGTCGTCGAGACCAAGCCCGATCTCACTCCCGTCACGGATGCCGACAAGGCCGCCGAGGACCTAATCCGGTCCCAGTTGTCCCACACCCGCTCCCGCGATGCCGTGCTCGGTGAGGAACGAGGCGCCAGCGGGCATTCCGCACGCCAGTGGATCCTCGATCCGATCGACGGCACCAAGAATTTCGTGCGCGGCGTTCCCGTCTGGGCGACGTTGATCGGTCTCGTCGAGGATGGCCAGGTCGTCATGGGCGTCGTCTCTGCCCCCGCGCTCAAGCGTCGGTGGTGGGCGGCCCAAGGCCAGGGAGCATGGACGGGCACCTCACTGATGCGAGCCACGCGCATGCAGGTCTCCCGGGTCGCCGATCTCGACCATGCCTCCTTGTCCTATTCCTCCCTCGACGGTTGGCTCCACCACGGCCGCGGCGGCCAATTCCTCGAGATGCAGTCACGCTTCTGGCGCAGCCGTGCCTACGGCGACTTCTGGAGCTACATGCTGGTCGCCGAGGGCGCCGTCGATGCGGCGTGCGAGCCCGAGCTCTTCCTCCACGACATGGCCGCACTGGTCCCGATCGTCGAGGAGGCTGGCGGCCGCTTCACCTCGCTGATCGGCGAGGACGGACCCTGGGGGGACAACGCACTGGCAACGAACGGATTGATTCACGACGAGGTCCTCGAGTCCCTCGACTGGCCCCGCTCCGAGGAGTCGGACTCGGAGGACCAGGACCTTGAGGATGAGGACCCCGAGGACTGAGCCGGTCGGGCGTCTGCTCCAGATGCCCCTGGCTCACAGCAGACTGTCACCATGCTGATCCTGCACACCTCCGACTGGCACCTCGGGCGAAGCCTGCACGGTGCCGATCTGGACGAGGCGACGTCGACCTTCCTCGACTGGCTGATCGATCTCGTGGCCGAGCGCCGCATCGATGCGGTCCTCGTCAGCGGCGATGTCTTCGATCGAGCCGTTCCCACCCTCGGAGCGTTGAGCCAGCTCTCGGATGGCCTGTCGCGCCTATGCGGCCTCGCACCCGTCGTTCTTACCCCCGGCAATCACGATTCGGCGACGCGCCTGGGATTCGGTGCGGGTCTGTATCGTCCCCAGCTGCGCGTCGTCTCCGACCCGCGTGAAATCGGCAGCCCCGTCGAGCTGACCGGGGCGGACCGGACCCGGGTCCTCGTCTATCCCATTCCCTACTTGGAACCCGATCTCGTGCGTCATGTCCTCTCCGACACGGATCTCGACGAGAACGGGCAGCGGCCTGCCCTGGCACGCTCCCACGAAGCCGTCATGGCTGCAGCGTTGCGACGGATCGGCACCGACCTGGCCGCACGCCGAACCGCGGGCACCACCGCTCCTGCGATCGCGATGATCCACGCCTTCGTCGTCGGAGGTCGCCCCTCGGATTCCGAGCGCGACATCCAGGTCGGCGGGGTTCCCTCCGTTCCGGCACAACTTTTCGACACTCTCGGCGGGCCGGAGGTCGTCGCAGACGGGCTCGACTACGTGGCCGCCGGGCACCTCCATCGACCACAGGACATCCGGGGAGCATCAGTACCGATCCGCTACAGCGGGTCACCAATCGCGTATTCCTTCTCCGAGGCCGACGCCGTCAAGTCCGTGACCCTGTTGGACGTCGGCCCCGGAGGTCTGCTCGGAGTGGAGGCCCTCCCCGCTCCGGTCACCCGGGGGATGAGTGTCCTGTCCGGACCGATGGAGGACCTGCTCTCCGACAAGTACGAGGGCGCCACCGACGACTTCGTCTCGGCGACCGCCACCGATGATGTCCGGCCCCCGGAGATGGTCGCCCGTATCCGGCATCGCTTCCCTCACGCCCTCGTCATCCTGCACAGCGCGACCCGCGCGCCGACGGACTCGAGTGGTCCCCTCGCATCCACGGCACGCAGCCCGCGGGCCACCGCCGTCGATTTCTTCTCCGAGGTCGGCGGCAGGCCCCTGGACGACGCGGAACGTGAGCTTCTGGACCGCGCGTGGTCACAAACCACGAGGGAGGCGACCCGATGAGGCTGCGCGAGATGACTCTGTCGGGCATCGGGCCCTTCGCCGGCACCGAGCACATCGACTTCACCGCCTTCGAGGCCTCCGGACTGTTTCTGCTGGAAGGGCCGACAGGCGCCGGGAAGTCGACGATCATCGACGCGTTGACTTTCGCCCTCTACGGGGATGTGGCCCGCCAACGGGACTCCTCGAAGGACCGATTGCGGTCCTCGTACTGTGACCCGGGCGACCCCAGCGTCGTCGACCTCGTCTTCGAGGTCCCCGCCGGAGTCCATCGGGTCCGGCGCACACCCCAATTCGTGCGGCCCGGACGCAAGACCGCCGTGACCACCACGGTCCACCTTGAGCGGGTCGCAGAGGGACCCGACGGCGGCTTCATCACCGTCGAGCCGATCTCGCGCAGCGTCGGGGAGGCCGACGCGGAGATCGCCCGGCTCGTCGGACTGACCAAGGACCAGTTCCTCCAGACCGTCGTCCTGCCCCAGGGGAAGTTCGCGGGATTCCTCACCGCCAAGTCGGAGGACCGCCAGGCCATCCTGTCCGACATCTTCGACGCGGGGATCTTCGAGGACCTTCAGCAGGTACTGCGCGATCGCGCCCGCGACGCCGAGACCGCCGTCGACGCGGCCGAAAGCGGAGCACGCGAGGCACTGACGACCCTGACGCGGGTCACGGCACTCGAGGGAGCGGAGGATGATCACGCCCTCGACCTCGACGCCCTCGATTTCGCGGACACCGGTGCTCTTTGTGCCTCGGTGGACGCCGCCGTGGAGGCCGTGCGCGGACGGGCCGAGGAGCACGCACGCGCCGTCGACCCACTGTCCCGACACGAGGACGAGGCCGAAGCCGCACTGGCCCAGGGACGAGCCACGGAACAAGCTCTGACCGATCTCGGGCGCCAGCATGAGCTCCTGGACAGGCTGACGGATGAGGCCCCGGCGATCGAGACGGCACGTCACCGCGTGGCTGGCGCCAGACGCGCCGAACCTGTTCGTTCCTCCCTCGACCGCGATCGACGCGCCGCCACGGCACGGATCGCGGCGAACATGGCCCTCGACACGGCGATGAATGAGCCTGTCCGCGACCCGGCCTGTGCCGCGTTCTCCCAGCCCCTCCTGGATCTGACACGCTCGCTCACCCGACCGTTGACCTCCGAGGGAGCCTCCGATCTGCGGGATCGCACCCGGTCGCTGCGCGAGGACGTTGTCGCACGACGTACCGCTGCCGCTTCACTGCTCGAGCTCGAGGCCGCTCTGGCCGATCGCCAGGCAGCCCTGGACGCCGAAGGCACAGATCTCGATGCCTTGAGGACCCGCCTGGAGGACGCCCGCGAGCGCGAGCGACGTCTTCCCAGCGAACTCGCCCGGACTCGCGAGCAAGTGGAGGCCGATACCGCGCTCGCCTCTGGCCTCGAGGCGCTGACGGTCACCCTCGACGATCTCGAGCGTCGTCTCGAGGCCACGCAACGAGCGGATCTCCTGCGCGCCTCGCTCACCGAGCGCGCCGAAGAAGTCCAAGCAGCGGCTCAGCGGGCCCAACTCGCGGGAGCGCTCGCCCGGGATGCCCATGATCGCTGGCTCCACGCGACGGCGGCCTCCTTGGCGGTCTCCCTGGTCGAGGGCGAGGCCTGCCCGGTGTGCGGGTCCGAGCAGCACCCCGCACCAGCTGCCGAGCCCGAGGGCGGGGCCCTCACGATCGACCAGGTCGATGCCCTCGCGGAGGACCAGCGCGAGGCCGACCGCACACTCGAACAGGCCCGGCAGGAGCACACCGATACGGTCAGGCGCATCGCCGCTCTCACCGAGCAAGCCGGGACCGACTCCTCCTTCCTCGAGGAACGCGTCGCCCACGTGCGAGCCGACATCGGGGCGTCGCGCGACTCTTCCAATCGCGTGAGAACCGGACACGAAGCGATCACCAAGCTGACCACGCGCTGGGACACGACCCGCGCCGAGGTCGCCGAGCTCTCCGCGCACGTGGTCGAGACCGAAACCCGTCTCGAGGCCAGCCGCATGCAGCTCGACGCCGACAAGACCCGATGCGCCGAGGCCGCCGCACCCATGGAGTCGTTGGCTGCCCTCGACGCCGCACTGACGCACGTCGTCTCCCGCATCGACGAGCTCGTGGAGGTCCTCGAATCTCGCGACCGGGCCGAGCGCGAAGCCGCCACCGCGCGGACGGATCTGAGGAGTGCAGTGGCGCGTGCCGGGTTCTCCGAGGACGGGGACGGGATCGCCGACGCCACCGAAGCCCTCCTGGACCCCGAGGACGTTGCCGCTCTCGACGAGCGGGTCACCCGCCATGACCGCGCCGTTCTTCTGGCCCGGGACGCCCTGGACTCTCCCCGCCTGCGCGAGGTCGAGGGAGTCAGCCATCCGGACCTTGAAGCCCTCCAGGCCGATGCCGATCTGGCCAAGCACGCGCACGCCCAGGCCCTGCGCACGACCGGTCAGTGGGAGTCACGTCTCGGCGCCGCACGTGGTGCTCGAACCGAGTTCACCGCGCGACTCGCTGCCCTGTCATCGGCCCGCACAGCTGCCGCTCCCGCACGGCGACTGGCGGGACTGGCAAGTGCGACCTCGCCGGAGAATCTTCTGCAGACGCCGCTGGCCAGTTGGGTCTTAATCTCCCGTTTCGAGGATGTCCTGGCCGCTGCGAATCCCCGTCTGCTGGAGATCTCCGAGGGCCGTTACGAGCTGCATCGGACACTGTCGGATGACACGCGCTCGCGCAAGGCCGGGCTCGGACTCGAGATCATCGATCATGACACCGACCAGGCTCGTGCCCCCCGCACGCTTTCGGGAGGGGAGACCTTCTACGCCTCGCTCGCTTTGGCGCTCGGGTTGGCCGATGTCGTCACTGCCGAGGCCGGAGGGATCGAGCTGCGCATGATGTTCATCGACGAGGGATTCGGCTCCCTCGACACCGGCAAGCTCGACGCCGTGATGTCCCAACTGGGCGCGCTGCGCGACTCGGGACGCACCGTCGGAGTGATCAGCCATGTCGACGAGATGGCACGCCGGATCCCCGACCAGATCAATGTGCGATGGAATCCCCGGGACGGCTCGACCCTGTCGGTGCGTGTCTGAGCCTCAGGACCCTGCCAGACGGGTGCGCTCGGAGATGTCGAACCACTCCAGGCCGTGGCCCCACAGTCGCTCGACGGCAGCGTCCGCCGACTCCTGGTCCTCGGCGGCGAGCACGTCGCGGACCGCGTCCTCCGCGTCGACCCCATCGATGAGGATTGCAACGACATCGCTCCAGTTGAGCTGACCGGGTGCGACCTCGGCGATCCGCGAGGTCTCGTCGGCCGGGTCGATGATCGCCACCAGCGCGTCCTGCGCGTCGGCGGCAATGACGATGCGGCGGAGTGCTTCGTCGGGACCGGCGTCCCGCAACCGCATCAGACAGGCGAGTGCCGCCTCGGTCTGGGCCTCATCCTCAAGCAGCTCGATCTCCTCAGCACCCATGCCCCCTGTGGGAATGGCTGCGAAGGAACCTGCCAACGGAGGGCGATCATCGGCCAGGTCCGAGGAAAGGGCGGGGATGTACACGCGCATGGCGCCAGTGTGTCACACCCTGGGGTGGAGCCGGCGGACCTGGAACCAGCCACTTGATCCGGGATCGGATCGGCTCCCCGCTCCCGGAGCGGTGTGAAGGCTCCGGCGTCCGGCCAGGAAGGCCGCCAGATCGAGGAGCGCAGCTCCCGCAGGGGAGCGCGGCGCCGCCTCCACGAGGCACCGAGCTCTCAGCAGAGCGGCCTCGACCTCGGGATCCCGGGGAATGACGTGGACGACCTCACCGTGAAGCATCGGGACGAGCGCCTCCGCGATCGCGTTGACGGGACGCGCGCCGGCCGAGGCCGCGGACGCCTGATTGATGACGGGGACCAGCTCGGCCGGGGACCCCAGGTCCGCCCACCACTGGAGCGCCAGGTCCATCCGGTTGACGCCGATGGCGTCCCCTCGACCGATCATCACGACCGTGTCCGCCTCGCGCAAGGCCATGCCGACCAGATCGTCGCGCCCGCCCTGGTGACGCACGCGCTCGGGAGCCGGATCAACTCCCGCTGCCGCGACGTCGACGAGAACGATGTCCGCGCACCGCCTCGCTGCACCCATGATCTCCCTCAGGGCCGCCGGGCTGAGCTCGCGCCACCGATGGGGTGCCGACAGCCCTGTGACGACGCCGATCCCGTCCGGGCCCGCCTGGGACGCCCGGGTCAGTTCGCCGAGTGTCAGCGACCCGTGGGAAACCGCACGTGCCAATGCCGCCATCGAAGATACGTCGACCGACAGCCCGAGCATGTGGGCGATCGACGGCGCATGTGTGTCGGCATCGAGGAGGAGGACGGATCCCGTACGCGCCAGGGCAACGGCAAGGTTGACCGCGACGGTCGAGCGCCCGGGTGCCCCCGACGTCCCCCACACGACGATCGTCCGACCTCTGACGACGTCCCCCTCGGCCCCGCGACGTCCGGCCTGTCCCTCGTTCGGGCCGTGCTCGCCGGGAGGAGGGGGCGGAGGCCGAGGCACGGTCCCGGGCCCGCCGCGTTCATCCGGGACCGACGATGGCAGATCGGGGGCCCGCACGAGGTCGAGCAGGGACTCGACGACCGACGCCGGCGCATCCGCCCGTTCGACAGCGTCGGCACCGAGGAGGCGCAGCCGGGCACGCTGATCGGTCTCTGCCAGCAGGACGACGGACATCCCGGCCTCGTGGAGGTCCTCGAGGACCGCTGCGTCCAGGTCCGGATCATCCGAATCGAGGACGGCAAGATCGGCGACCCCGGACCGAGCGGCCGCCCGAACCTCGGCCAGGTCGGCACAGCGGCGCACAACGACCAGGTCGTCGCCGTCGCCGTCGATCTCACGGACCAATGCGCCCTCGATCTCGGGATCGGCCAGGATCGCGACTCCATGACGCCCCACGTTCATCCGCCCACCGGCACGGCGCTGACCGTGCCGTCTCCGCCACCGGCCTCGAGCACGGCGGGCAGATCTGCCTCGGCGAGACGGACCTCGATCCGGCTGCCGGTGCTCGACCCCAGTCCCATCGAATCCTCGCCGATTCTGATCAACGTCGCGTTGCGGGCGATCAGGCGGGGCTCGGACGCCCCCTGGGAGGACGCCCCACGCGAGGGCGCGAACCAGAGTTCGAGTTCGGTCCCGGGGCCCACGGAATCCGGCAGGCCCGCTGCGACCGTGATCATTAGCCGCCGGTGTGAGCGATCGTCCTGAGCGCTGACGGCCGAACTCGGCAGAAGTTCCCCGGTCCCCATCGAACGCGCCGCGACGACCCCGCTTTCCAGGGCATCTGCCCCGAGATAGACGTCCGAGCCGGGGCGAGCCTCCACGACCCGCACGTTCGTCTGGTCCAAGGCCTCCCCGACGGCGATGTCGCGAGTCGTCTGGTACACGCGGACGCCGGATCGAGCCTGGGAGACGAGCAGACTGCATCCGAGGACCGACGCCGCGATGAGCAACACGCCGATGACGAATCTCGGATCTCTCCACACGACGGTCCTCCTCGGGACCCGCACAGAACGTTTCAACGTAACCACCTGACCATGATGCCTCGCAAGAGCGCGGTTCGGGCCGTTTCCACAGGGAGCAATCCGGAGAACGGGTATCGACGGGGTTCGTCCACATCCAACGCTTACGGTCTGCATCGATCTCGAGGCAATGGCATCATGAGCCCATGGCCCAGCGTTTCCTCACTCTCTCCGACGTCGCGACAACGCTCAATCTGTCGATGTCCGCCGCCCGCGCCCTCGTCACGTCCGGTGAGCTGCCCGCCATCCAGGTCGGGGGCAAACGGGTCTGGCGCATCGAGGCCACTGAGCTCGAGGCCTATATCCAGCAGCAATACGCCCAGGCCCGCCACCACACGCATGCGCACACGAGCGACTGAGCGACACTCTCTCAGCTCGCGGAGATCCTGATCCGCCGCACACCCGCCAGGGGAAGAGACAACCGGATCCGGCCGACGCGGTCGCGTGCGTCGACCACCGAGCCGCCCGTTGCGACGTCGAGATCGAGATGATCAGCCAGCATTGCCGCAACGACACCGACATGGATCCCCGCATCGTGGTCGACAACGATCTCGACTCCACGGTCGCCGAGCTCTCTGAGGACATGACCGACGCCGACCGAGTGCGCGACGCTCGACTCGTCGGCGACCGCTCCTCCGAGCGGCCACACCGCCGCGAGCGCCCCGAGCGGAATCAATGACTGCCCCGGATCGGTCCCGACAAGGACCCATGTCCGCGCGACGTCGACGACCCGTCCCCGCACGCGTTCACCCCCGCGCAGCAGAAGCGTGAGGGGCTCCCCCTCCATCGCGAGCAATCGTGCCGCCATCGTCACACTGGAGCGTTCCGCATCGGTCAATTCGTCGACCAGCGCATCAGCCTCGACCCGACGCTCGGCATCGAAGCGGCCCGCCAAGTCCATGAGAAAGACGTCAAGATCCATACCCATAGCCTCACACAGACTGTGACGAACTGGAACCACTTGACACGATGAACAGAGTCAGAGCAGACTCTGAAATCATAAAAAGATATGAACCGACATTAACTGACATGTTCTAGGGAGATACACATGACCGATTCCGACACCGAGGTCGCCCCCGCACGCACACAGATGCGCGGCCCGCGCGCCGACCGGCTCGCCGAGATCGCTCTCTGGCTCCTCGCCGCACCGACCGCGGCCATCACCGCCCGGGCACTCGGGGCAATGATCGAGCTGTTGCGCGAGGCGCAGCCCACCCACCTCGAGATCCTCGTCGTCGCACCGACCCTCCTGATCGCCTCGATGAGCCTGGGGTGGCACCTCCTCAGCTTGATCGCCGCTCATCTGGCCGGTCTGCGACTGCTCCCGTCGGCCCCGCGTCGTCGGCTCACGGGCCTCGTGACCCGACTCGGAACCGGCCAGGCCCGCCGCGCGCTGGCCCGCCGGGCCGCGACGATCGCCGCCGGAGCGGGGCTGCTCAGTGGCACTCTCGTGCCCCTGGCGAACGCCAGCACCTCCACCGGTGACGATATCCCCGACGACCTCGTCTGGTCGGCCACGGCGACCGTGAGCACCGCGGGTCCTCCCACCGAAGCTCGTCCTCCCGCTCCACCCGCCAGGTCGTCGGCGACGTCGTCCTCGCTCCTGACGATCCCCACCGATTCCGACCCGGTCAACGGATCGACCGTCGATCGAGCACCCGGGATACCCCTCTCTCGCGTCGTCGAGGCCGGGGACAATCTGTGGGCTATCGCTACAGAGATCCTCGGGCCCGGGAGCGATCCCGCCCGCATCGACGCCCTGTGGCGGGATCTTCACGACCTCAACCGAACCGCGATCGGCGATGACCCCGATCTGATCCACCCCGGGACGGTCCTCGAGATTCCCCGGAGCCCGCGATGAGCGCCCAACCGATGACACGGGACGACGCGTCCCCCTGTACGATTCCCGACGCCGAGTCCCTCATTCGATCACCGACGAATTGCCTGCCCACGGCTCGTCCCGGGGACGCCTGCCTGCGGTGGGACATGAGGCTGGCACTAGAGCCCCATGACCTCGAGGAATTCGACGAACGTCTGCGCCACGACCCGGTGCGGCCCCTCGCCGTCGCCCGGCCGCCGGACCCGGGCCAGTGGGCGGGTGCTCTGGCCCGCGGGATCGTCGAGATCCTCGTGGGCGTCCGTCCGTTGACCCAGCTGCGACGTTGGGTCGTGCCCGCCCTCTATGAGCAGCTCGCGCGCAATGGAGCGGCGATGACGCCGGGACTGAGCTCCACCGGCTGCCGTATCCTGTCCACGCATGTCGCCCATGTGCGTCCCGGCGTCGTCGAGGCCGGTGTCATCATCGGTCTGGACGGACGTACGCGGGCATTGGCGCTCAGGCTCGAGGAATTCCGCGGGCGCTGGTTGACGACCGCCCTCGATATCGCGTGAACGCCAGCCTCAGGACCGCTTCTTCGCCTTCTTCGCTGCAGCCCGCCGCTGGGCGCGGTTGCCCCCGCCCGACCCAGCGGCCCGCGGGGACGACGCAGCCTCCGATCCCGATCCCGCGCCCTCGGGAGCCGAGTAGTTGAGTCGCGATTGACGCTGCTCACGCCCGACGTTGCCCATGACCGAGGCAGCCTTGGCCAACGCCGCGGCCTCCGCCTCCTGCTTGTGGGCCGCGACCTGCCGTGCCGCTTCCGGGGCCGCCTGAGCGGCGATCGCCCCATCCCGAACAGCGTCGCTGTCTGCGGACGCCGTTTGTGGGCTCGCCGTCACCGACTGTGCCGAGGCATCCCCGCCCTCGCGCGCCTTGTCGAAGGCCAGCTGGAACTGGCGGCAGTAGGCGAAGATCTGCTGGACGGACTCTTCACGGATCCGCTCCATCATCGCCTGGAACATCTGGGCGCCCTCGTCCTTGTACTCGACGAGTGGATCGCGTTGACCCATCGCCCGCAGTCCAATGCCCTCCTTGAGGTAGTCCATCTCGTAGAGGTGCTCGCGCCAGAGGCGATCGACTGTGGAAATCACCACGCGACGTTCGAGGGCGCGCATCGGTTCCTCGCCCAGCTGCTGAACGGCCAGCGGATTTGCGTCAAGTTCAATCTCGGACTCCGCGTAGACCGCCTTGATGTCGCCCGTCAGCTCGAAGACCAGGTCCTCGCGCACCAGCGAGTCGGTGCCGCCATGTGCGTCGGCGACCTCCTCGGGAGTGACCGAGGGCGGGTAGTAGCCACGCAGAGCCGACCACAGTGCGTCGAGGTCCCACTGGCGCGGGGAGGAATCCTGCGCGTATTCGGCGACAAGGCCCGCGACGAGGCCCTCAGCGAACCACGTTATCTGGTCTTTGAGATCGACTCCCTCGAGGACCTGGCGACGCTGGTCGTAGACCAGTTCGCGCTGACCTGTCATCACGTCGTCGTACTTGAGGACGTTCTTGCGAATCTCGAAGTTGCGGGCCTCCACCTGGTGCTGGGCCGAGGCGATCGAGCGGGAGACGACCTTCGACTCCAGGGGGGCGTCCTCCGGATAGGCGCCCGAGGACATGATTCTCTGGGCCATCCCGGAGTTGAACAACCGCATGAGGTCGTCCTCCATGGACAGGTAGAACCGGGACTCCCCCGGGTCTCCCTGACGACCGGAACGACCACGCAACTGGTTGTCAATGCGTCGGGACTCGTGACGCTCGGTGCCCAGCACATACAGGCCCCCGGCCTCGCGGACCTCCTCGCGCTCGGCCTCCACGGCGTCCTCTGCCTCGGCAAGCGCTGCGGGCCACGCCTCGCGGTACTCCTCGGCGTTCTCCTTGGGATCGAGGCCGCGAGCTGCCAGGCTCGCCTGGGCAATGAACTCCGAGTTGCCACCGAGCATGATGTCGGTGCCTCGACCGGCCATGTTCGTGGCGACGGTGACCGCGCCCTTGCGTCCGGCCATGGCCACGACCTGCGCTTCGCGGGCGTGCTGCTTGGCGTTGAGGACCTGGTGGGGCACGTGCTTGTCGCGCAGCAGCTTCGCGACGACCTCGGACTTCTCCACCGAGGTCGTACCCACGAGGATCGGCTGACCGTTCTCGTGACGCTCGACAATGTCGTCGATGATCGCGTCGAGCTTTCCCTTTTCTGTGGGGAAGACGAGATCGGGCTGATCGACACGGACCATCGGCCGGTTCGTCGGGATCGGAATGACGCCGATCTTGTAGGTCGAGGCGAACTCGGCGGCCTCGGTCTCGGCGGTGCCGGTCATGCCCGCGCGCGATCCCTCGGGATACAGGCGGAAGTAGTTCTGTAGAGTGATCGTTGCCAGGGTCTGGTTCTCGGCCTTGATCGGGACGTTCTCCTTCGCCTCAATCGCCTGGTGCATGCCCTCGTTGTATCGGCGACCGGGCAGGACGCGACCGGTGTGCTCATCGACGATGAGGACCTCGCCGTTGTCGACGATGTAGTCCTTGTCGCGGTGGAAGAGCTCCTTGGCGCGGATCGAATTGTTGAGGAAACCGATCAGCGGTGTGTTCGCAGCCTCGTAGAGGTTCTCGACGCCGAGTTGGTCCTCGACCTTGTCGATGCCGGGCTCAAGGACGCCGATCGTCTTCTTCTTCTCGTCGACCTCGTAGTCGACGTCACGTTCGAGCATGCGCGCGATCCGAGCGAATTCCGCGTACCACCGGTTGACGTCGCCGGTGGCGGGGCCCGAAATGATCAGCGGAGTGCGCGCCTCGTCGATGAGGATCGAGTCGACTTCGTCGACGATGACAAAATTGTGCCCGCGCTGGACCATGTCCTCCACACGCTGGGCCATGTTGTCACGCAGGTAGTCGAACCCGAACTCGTTGTTCGTCCCATAGGTGATGTCGGCCTCGTACTGCTTGCGGCGTTCGGCCGGATCCTGCCCGGTCAAGACACAGCCCGTGGTCATGCCGAGGAAGTTGTAGACACGACCCATGAGATCGGACTGGTACTTCGCAAGATAGTCGTTGACCGTGACGACGTGGACGCCCTTGCCGTCGAGCGCACGCAGGTAGGAGGGCATCGTCGCGACAAGGGTCTTTCCTTCACCGGTCTTCATCTCGGCGATGTTGCCGAGGTGAAGGGCAACGCCGCCCATGACCTGGACGTGGAAGGGACGCTGGCGCAGCACCCGCCAGGCGGCCTCTCGCACCGTCGCGAACGCCTCGACGAGCAGATCATCGATGGTCTCGCCCTCGGCGAGCCGCTGCTTGAATTCATCGGTCTTGGCGCGCAGCTCCTCATCGGTGAGTGCCTCGAAGTCCTCTTGGAGGGCGTCGACCTGGTCGGCGGTCCGATCGAGCTTCTTCAGCGTTCGACCCTCACCCGCACGGAGGATCTTGTCGATGAGTGACACCGGTGCTCCTGACGTCGTGACCGGGAAGACTCCCCCCGGGCGCACACCCCCAAGCGTGCGCAGCGCCCAGTCTACGGAAAAGGCCCTCCCGACGGCGAGCGAGCCACCCCTCGTTGAGGCATTCTCTCCCGCCGTTTTGTCCCGATCGTGCCTCCGCGGTTCTCCCCGGGCATGGCGGAGCCCCCCATCGGGTGGATGAGGGGCTCCGCCGATCCGGTTCAGGATTCAATGCGCGTATTCAGCCGAATGACACCGTAGGTCCAGCCGTGACGGTGGTAGACGACGCACGGCTGGCTCGTCTCACGATCGATGAAGAGGAAGAAGGGGTGACCGACCAGCTCCATTTGGTCGAGGGCCTCATCCACGCTCATGGGCTCGGCCTCATGGACCTTCTGCCGCACGATGACGGGGGAATCCCCGAGCTGTTCCTCACGGGCCTCGCCGGGCTTGAGATCGACGGCGCTGCGCAGGACATCGGCGCGAGGCTCCCCCGGCTCATCCGTGGCTCCCCCGGGTTCTTCACCCGGAAGGACCGAGACCACCTCCGCGGCCTCCGACGCCTCGACCGGATACTTCCGACGATGATCTTTCGCCCGATCCCGCACGCGCCGCAGTCTCTCGAACAGCTTGCCGGCAGCGATGTCGACCGCGGCATAGCGGTCCGCCGAGGTCGCCTCGGCACGGATGATCGGTCCCTTGCCATAGACGGTGAGCTCGATGCGCTCCGCAGTGTCGGCCTGGCGCGGATTGCGCTCATGGGTCAGCTCGATGTCCACGCGCTGGGCGCGGGGATAGAACTGGGTGACCTTGGCGACCTTGTCCTCGGCGTAGCTGCGAAAATTCGGATGGATCTCGGCATTGCGTGCGACAACGGTGATGTCCATGGTGTGTCCTCCGTGGGAACAGGCGGGGTCTCCACCCCGCGTGAACGGCGCCCGGGCGCCTCATTGCCCCGAGCCGTGCGTGCGGCTATCACCTCCCCGAAGCCGGGTAGCTCGGACGGCGTTTCGTGGGCCGTCCGACCCGCCTGTTCATGATCCGTCCATCATACGACGAACACGTGATGCAGGTCATACGATGCGACCTTGTCGCCCCGAGTGGCACAGGGCGGTTGCGGCCACGACACCCGAGCCGCACACCCGGGCGAGTTCCCGCAGCGTCGACCCCGTCGCGACGACGTCGTCAACGAGGACGATCCCGACGTCGCGAGGCGGAACCACCCGCGCCCGCATCGCACCCTCACGCCCACTGCGCCGCTGCCCCCCGCTGCGTCCCGCCTGCGAGCGCACACCTGGGCGCAGACGCACGCAGTCGACGACCCGAACCGTCGTGCCGGTCGATCGCCACAGTCCGTGGGCCACGCCCTCGGCAAGGACGGGCACGATCATCTGGCCGCGGAAGCGCCGACGCCACCTAGAGGGTGCCGGGACGACCCACGTCTCTCGACGGTCCGGCACCAGGCCCGAATTCCCCAGACATACCCCGAGCGTGTGACCCGCCTCCGCGAGGAAGGAGCCGACCTCGACATGACTTGAGTGTTTGGCTGCCACGACGATGCGACGGAGGGGACCCCCGTACTCGCCGAGGGCCCACAGACCGAAAGCGGGCCCGGCCTCGTCGGTGTCGATGACCTGCCAGCAGGGTTCCGGGCTGCGGGCGAGTGCCGCGCAGCTCGGGCACAGCACGATGTCCCACCTCCCGCATCCCAGGCACTGGACCGGCAGGACGACACACAGAAACTGTTCCCACGCCCGCCGCCAGTGCTCGGGCAGGGGCCCTTCCACCGACGCCGTCATGATCACGATCCAAGACCATGTCCACGTCCACCAGCGGACCCGCGACCGGGACCTGTGGATTCGGCCGGCGAGTCGAGCGGGATGTGGAACCACGTCCCGCCGGGAAAGCTCAGCCGGGGAACTCGATGTCGAGGATCGAGAGGCCCGTCGTCACCGGTTGCCACACCGATCCGGACCGGGAGTAGATCGCGCCAGCCGATGTCATCAGATAGACGGAGGAGGCACTCGATCCGGCCGTGATGTGCACGGCCTTCGACGGCGCGGGGATCGAGGTGATGAAACCGCCCAGAGGAACGGTGCTGACCACGGTCGACGACCCGGAGGATCCCGGCCGCAGAACCACCAATGAGCTGGTCCCCGCCCAGGAGGCGTCAATGGCCGTGTCGGAGAGTCCAGCGATCTTCACTGCCTCTCCCAGTCCTGTCGGGGTGCCTTCTCCGTCTCGCTCGACCGGAGAAACCCAGACAGTCTGCGCGTCCGCGAGTTCCCGGACTATGACGACGCGCGCCCCATCCGGGGAGATCCTCAGCGCCACGATCCGTGAGTGGTCATCTGCGGACGTCGACACCGTCGCCGTGGAACCATCGGGAGTGAGCACGACCACCGTGTCATCGTCCGTCGAGGAGGCGCTCCAGACCCATCCGTAGCGGTCGACCGACGGCCACGTCGGAGAGTCGGTGGTCGCTTCCGCTCGTTGACCGGAGGATTGGTCATCCGCCACAACCGTGTTGTCCCACACCCAGGCCAGGGGCGAGTTCCCGACTGGGGACATCGCCGGCATCGATGGGGTCTGACCCAGTCGCGAGGCGGCGACGAGTGACTGTGTCGTCGATCCATTCACCGTGATGAGTCCCGAATCGCCGGAACCGATCGCCGTCTCCATGTGATACGTCGGTTCGCCGGGAAGGTCTGTGGTGTCGACGCTGGTCCCAGACACTGTCAACTCCACCGACGACACGGACTGGACCTGTTTGAGGGTCGACACGACCTGCCAGGCAACGAGCCTCCGGGTCGCGGCGTCGGTCGGCACCGTGCCGGTCAGGACGACGTGGGCGACATTGCTCGAGACGTCGATGCCCTGAGACGGAAGCGTCGTGCCGGTCGGGATCGCGGTGACGACGGCCGAGGAGATCGCGGTCGAGGGACCGGCCAACAGGCCCATCAGGAGGTAGGTGGCCAAGCGACGCGCGGGATACCACCGAGGATCAGCCACGAGGGAATCCGATGCCGGAGAGGGGAAATAGAGGGAAACGTTCTGATAGGACGCCGTGAAAGAGGACTCCGAGAGAATGATCCCGTCCTCGAGGCCACCGATGCGCCACTCACCGTCGACCTGGACCAGGTTGAACTGGCGGGAGATCGTCGAATCGGACTCCGTGCGGGTCAGGACGCCGTTCTCATCCACCGTCGCCACGGCTGGAGCGCTGACCGAGATCGCAGTCATTCCGGACTGTTCCGCGGAGTCATCCGGGGAGAACGTGGGCGAGGAATCCGTCGAATAGACCTGGACCTGTGACTCCGGTTTCCACTGCGCAGAGGCATCCTCGGTGAGGAACAGCCGAGCCGTCGCGAAATCGTCGGTGGCGCCGGCCGCCTCCGCCCGGAGGAAATCGGAGACCAGTGCCGTCGGGGCCGACCCCTTGACGGGCCCCGGCGCAGCAAAATCCAGAGGCGCAGAAGTCGGCGCCGAGACGTCGAAGGGCTCCGGCGCCCCCGCATCGGGCAGGGAGGCGCATCCGCACGCGACGAGGACGACGACTGCCAGGGGCGCCAGGATCCGACGTCGTGACCGCCTCATGACTCCTCCTCCCATAGCTCCAGCGGTCTCGAGACTGTTTCCTCGCCCGCGATGCGCGGCAGGATGACGAGGAACGAGGAGCCCACTCCGATCTCTCCCCACGCCTCGATCACTCCATGGTGTAGGGCCACGTCCTCCGAGGCGATCGACAGCCCGAGGCCAGTTCCCCCCGTCGTCCGCGTCCGCGCCGGATCAGCTCGAAAGAACCTGTCGAAGACATGGGCCACGGTGTGCTCGCTCATACCGACCCCGTGATCGCGGACCCGCACGGCGACATCTGTCTGCGAGGCGGCGACCGTGATGTCGACGGGTGCCCCTTCGGCATGCTCGATCGCGTTGACCAGGAAGTTGCGCAGGACTCGCTCGACCCGGCGGACGTCGACCTCGGCGGTGCAGCGGGAGGGAGGAACATGGATGCGGATGTCGACCCCGAGCCGGGACGCGAGATCGGCATTACTGTCGACGACCTTCTGCGCGACGCCTCGCAGATCCACGCTCTCGGCGTCGAGCAACGCCGATTGGGCGTCATAGCGCGAGATCTCCAACAGATCGGCGAGCATTTCCTCGAAGCGGGCGACCTGCCCGTGCAACAACTCGGCCGAGCGTTTGGTCACGGGAGCGAAGGAGTCCCGGTCCTGATGGATCATCTCCTCAGCCATGCGGATCGTCGTCAGCGGCGTGCGCAGCTCGTGGGAGACATCGGAGACGAAACGCTGTTGGAGGCGCGACAGCTCGTCATACTCCGAGATCTGGTCCTGCAGGGACGCGGCCATATTGTTGAACGCCCGACCGAGCCGCGCCATCTCGTCGCCACCGCGAACGTCCACCCGGGTGTCGAGGTCACCGCCGGCCAGCCGCGTCGCAGCATTCGCGGTGTCGCGCACCGGGCGTAGCAAACGATGCAACGCGAGGAACGCGATGAAGGGAACGCCCAGGACGATCGGCAAGGTGCCAAGCCCGAGGACCCGCATCACCGTGTCGATCATCGTCTGCTCGGACTCCAGGGAGTAGATGATGTACATCTCCTGGGTCCCCGCACGTGGAAGATTGACAGACGTCCCGACGATGATGCCCGGCTCCTCCTGTCCACCGGAATCCGCAGGGATCCGCACCGATTGCCAATAGGCTGTTCCACCCGTCTGGACGTCCTCGCGCAGGTCGTCGGTGATGATCCCCTTCATGTCGGAGCTGCCGATCTCATTGATCCGGAACGTATCGGGGGACTCTGAGGAGTGCAGGAGCATGACGGAGACCGCTCCGGCACCGGCCGCTGAGGTCCGGATGCTCTCGACCGTGACGCGTGCGGCGTCCTCGACCTGATCCGGCGTCGTTGCCGTCGACTGGTCGAAAACGGATTGGGCACTGGAGAAGCGCACCGAGGCGTCGTCGAGGACGACCTCGCGACGTCCTTGGAACACCGAGTCCCGTAGAAGGGTCGACGCGATGAGCGCAAAGATGACGACAACCACCGCGGCAGCGGCCGTCATGACGACCGCAATGCGCACCGAGAGGGAGGATCGTGCCCAGCGAACCGGGCGCAAGTGGATCAGTCGTCCACGCAGGCGCGACCACCGGGAGGGATGCCCCGGCACCTCCCCCTGCGTCGGCCCCTCAGGAACCGGTTCCGGCACGGTAGCCGACCCCGCGAACGGTCACGATGACCTCGGGATTCTCCGGGTCACGCTCAATCTTGGAACGCAGACGCTGGACGTGGACGTTGACCAGGCGCGTGTCGGCGGCGTGACGATACCCCCACACCTTCTCGAGCAACTCCTCCCGGGTGAACACCTTCCACGGCGAGCGGCCCAGGGCGACCAGTAGATCGAATTCGAGCGGAGTCAGCGCGACGATCTCATCGCCGCGACACACCACATGTCCCGGCACGTCGATGGAGATATCGCCGAGGACGATACGCTCCTCGCCGCTCTCCTCGCGGCCACGCAACCGGGCCCGCACGCGCGCCACGAGCTCCTTCGGCTTGAAGGGCTTCGGAACATAGTCGTCGGCACCGGCCTCAAGCCCCGCCACGACGTCAGCCGTGTCCGAACGGGCGGTGAGCATGACGATCGGGACATCGGACTCCCGACGGATCAGTCGGCAGATCTCGATCCCGTCGAGGCCAGGGAGCATGAGATCAAGCAGAACAAGATCGGGCGCGGCAGCATGGAACTCCTCGAGCGCGAACGCTCCATCGTAGACATCGGACACCAGAAAGCCCTCTGCCTCCAGGACGATCCCGATCATCTCGGCCAAGGCGACGTCGTCGTCGACGACGAGGATGCGCGCGCTCATGTCACGATCGTGTCACGACGAGCTCTGACATGCACCCGACTCGCCCATGGCATCGCTCATCCGGAGCCGAGATCTGACCGATCGACCGGACGGGGAGGCACATTCCACCCGGCCCATGGCACGATGGACCGAAGTGACTCTCGCTCGATCCGCCCCAGGGAAGGGACACCATGAGCACGCCAGTTCCCCCGGACCCCGCCGACCCGGCGTCCTCACCGGGTCCCGACGACCAGTCGCGCTGGGCCCCGGGATCCCCCGCGCCCGCGCCCCAACCGACAGGGTGGACGGCACCCACCCAACCAGGATGGACGTCGCCTGCCACGGATCCGGCGCAGCCCGCCGGTCAGGTCCCACCGACACCCCGCTGGTCGGCGCCGGGCCAGGTCCCACCCGCCCTGGCGTGGGCGCCTGCGCCCCAGCCTGGCGTCGTTCCCCTGCGCCCCCTCACCCTGGGAGATCTCTTCGACGGGACCTTCCGCGCGATCCGGGCGAATCCGGCCGTGATGTTCGGCTTCTCCGTCGCAGTCCTCGCGATCATCTCCGTCATCGGTGCTCTGATCGAACTGCCGTTCACGAGCAGCCTCGACGGGATCGTCTCGGACCCCCAGGCCGCGATTCCCGACGAGGACGACCTCGGACAGCTCGCCTCGTGGATGGCCTCGACGCTGACCGGGTCCGGAATCAGCTCGGTCCTCACCCAGTTCGCGACCGTCATCCTGTCAGGCATGCTCGCGTTGTCGGTGGCCGATGCCGTCCTCGGACGGATCACTCCGCTCGGTGAGACCTGGACTCGCATCCGGCCCCGCCTGCTCGCCCTGATCGGCGTGACCATCCTGACCTTCCTCATCGAGTTCGCCGTGTTGGTCGTCGGGGTCGTGATCGTGGCAGCCGTGCTCGTCGCAATTGTCGGGGGCGGCGACTCCTCCTTCGGGTGGGCGTTCCTCGTCATCGTGCTCGCGGTGCTGGTGCTCCTGGCCGTCTACCTGTTCCTGGCCACCCGGCTGATCTTTGCGCCGATCTCCGTCGTCCTGGAGAACATGGGCCCCGGCCGCGCCCTCGCCCGCTCGTGGCGGCTGACCTCGAGTTCCTTTTGGAGAGTGCTGGGTCGGAACGTGTTGATCTCGATCGTCACCTCGGTGGCGGTCGGCATCGTGGGAGGTGGCGTCGGCGCGCTCTCAGCTCTGATCACCATGGCGACCTCCGTCGGACTGGCCACCGTGATCACCGGGGTCCTCACCGGCATCATCTCGGGTTTCGTCCTCCCTGTGACCGCAGGGTTCAGAACCCTGATGTACATCGACGAAAGGATCCGGCAGGAGAATCTGGCTCCCATCCTCGCCCGGGCGGCGCAGGAGATCTGATGCTCCCGCTGGATGCGCCTGTGACCCCCGATGGCGACGAGGCGCAGTCGTGGGTCACAGACGAGCTCTCGCGCGCCGAGTACGGCGACGAGGCCTCGCCTCTGACGAGGGCGATCCGGTGGGTCCTCCAGCTGATCGTCGACGCGGTGGGAGGTGGGACCGACTCTCCCCCGATCACCGCCGTCATCCTCGTCCTCGTGCTGTTCGTCCTCGCCCTCATCGCCGTCGCCGTCATTCGCAATCCGATCCATCTGGGAGACCACGGCGCCTCGGCGCTGGTCTTCGACGCAGACCCCACGACGCGCGAGGATGCCCGGGACCGCGCGCACGCCGCAGGTCTGGCCGACGACTGGGACCTCGCCCTCGTGTGGGCCTTCCGCGTCCTCGTCCTCGACCTGGCCGCACGCGACATCGTCCGCGACACCCCCGGCCTGACCGCACATGAAGCGACGAGCCAAGCCAGCAACCGGATCCCCGGGCACTCCGACGACCTCGCATGGGTCGGCGGTCTCTTCGACCGGGTTCGCTACGGGACCCTGCACGCCACACGGGCCGACGTCGGGCGGCTGGACAGCCTCGTCCGAGCCCTCGAACCCGTGCTGGTCGGTGGCCGGCGATGAGCACGATCCGCAGCATCGTCATCACACCGACCGCCAAATCCCGTTTCCGGGCGGTGCGCCCGCTGCTGGTGATCCTCGTCATCGCCATGGCCTGCGGGCTCGCCGTTGTCCTCCTCCCGACGACCGACGTGGACTCTCGGGCGCTGTCCACGACGAACACGACCGAGTCGGGGGCGCGCGCTCTCGCCCGCGTCATCGAGGCCCATGGAGTCGACGTGCATGAGGCGAGCGGGCCCCGCGACGCCTTGGCACGCGCCGAGGACCCGGACACGACCCTCGTCGTCGCCTTCCCCGGGCGGGCGTCACCCGAGGTGCTCGATGCCCTCCGCCGCGCCCACACAGTCGTGTGGATCGGCATGGAGCAGGCCTATACCGACGTCGACGGTCTCGAGCCCGTCAGCGAAGGCGCCCAGATCCCCTCGGGGGGCGCGGTGTCCGCCGGAAGCAACTGTTCCTCCGCGACCGCCGAGCGCGCCGCGACGATCACGAAAGGCGCCTTCGGCGTGCGTGCGAGCGGGGATTGGTCCGGGTGCTACGACCTGGGCAATGAAACCTGGGCCTATGCGGAACGCGACACCGATGAGGGGTTCCACGCCGTCATCGCCGATTCCCGCCTGGTCCGCAACTCGACGATCGACGAGTTCGGCGACGCGGCCCTGGCGATCGGCGCGATCGCCCGGACCCCCCATGTCGTCTGGTACATCGCCGAATGGGACGACACCTTGAGCGACATCGAACCGGCCACGCCCGCCTGGATGATTCCTCTCCTGTTGGTTCTCGTGGCGGCCGGCCTCGCTGCCGCGCTCGCCCAGGGACGGCGCCTCGGACGGCTGGTCCCCGAGGACCTGCCGTCCCCCATCCCGGCCTCCGAAACCGTCATCGGCCGAGGTCGGCTCCTGCATCGTTCCCACGACCGCGGCCATGCGGCCCGCGCTCTGCGCGCCGAGACCGCCAGGCGGTTGGGGCGTCGACTCGGGGTTCCGCCGGGAGCACCCCCGCAGCAATTGCACGCCGCGCTCGTGCGCGGGGGGATCGCCCCCGCCCGGGCGCAGGTCCTCCTGTGGGGACCGGCCCCGGCATCCGACCGTGACCTCGTCGACCTCGCCACCGAACTCGCCCGACTGGAGGAGGACATCCACCATGACTGACCCGACCCCGCACGATGCTCCCGAGGAGGGTGCCCGCGCACGCGAGACGCTCATCGCCCTGCGCACCGAGATTGCCAAGGCGGTCGTCGGTCAGGACGCCGCCGTCACCGGATTGATCATCGCGTTGGTCGCTGGCGGCCATGCCCTGCTCGAGGGCGTTCCCGGTGTGGCCAAGACCCTGCTCGTGCGAGCGATGGCGACCGCGCTCGACATGGACATGGCCCGCGTCCAGTTCACGCCGGACCTCATGCCCGCCGACATCACCGGCTCCTTGGTCTGGGACGCGGGATCCTCGACCTTCGAGTTCCGTCGCGGTCCCGTCTTCACAAACTTGCTGCTCGCCGACGAGATCAACCGGACCCCGCCCAAGACCCAGTCCGCCCTGCTCGAGGCGATGGAGGAGCACCAGGTCACCGTCGATGGACACTCGCACCGGCTGGCCGACACCTTCATGGTCATCGCGACCCAGAACCCCGTCGAGTATGAGGGCACCTATCCCCTGCCGGAAGCCCAGCTCGACCGCTTCCTCCTCAAGCTCGACCTGCCGCTGCCCGACAGGTCCGCGGAGATCGAGGTCGTCACCCGCCATCAGCGGGGCTTCGACCCGCTGGCGCTTGGCGCCGCCGGGGTCCATGCCGTGGCAGGCCCCGCTGACATTCGGATTGCCCGCCGGGCCTCCGCCGCCGTCACCGTCGAACCCGCCGTCATCGCCTACATCGTCGACCTGGTCCAGGCCACTCGGACCTCGCCCTCGTTGCGGCTCGGCGTCTCCCCGCGTGGCGCCACCGCGCTGATGCACACGGCGAGAGTCTGGGCCTACCTGCAGGGACGCCGCTTCGTCACCCCCGACGATGTCAAGGCCATGGCGGTGTCGACCCTGGCCCACCGCGTGGCCCCGCGTGCCGAGGCGGATCTGGAGGGCATCACCGCCCGCACCGTCATCGAGGGGCTGCTCGCCTCGGTCCCGGTCCCGCGCTGATGGCGATCTCCTGGCGCGCGGCCGTCCTCGTCGCCGTGGGGGCCATCGCCGTCGTCTTGATCCCCTCCACGGCGATTGCGTGGGGATGGGTTGGCCTCGTTGCCGTGTTGTGCTTGCTCGACACCGTCGTTGCCGTCTCCCCGCGCGACCTCGAACTGACGCGCGAGGTGGGCGGGCCGGTCCGCGCGGACGAGACGACGCAGTCCGTCGTGACGGTGCACAACCCCACCCGCCGCCGGATCCACTTGGATGTGCGTGATGCCTGGCCTCCCTCGCTTCATCCCGCGCCGAGGCGCCACGCCGTCAGCATCGCCGGGCACGGATCGTTCCGTGTCATCACCCACCTCTATCCGGAGCGACGGGGCACCCGCCAGGCGGACTACATCACTGTCCGCGTCTGGGGGCCTCTGGGTCTGGCGGCCCGCCAGGTCTCCATCGGCGCCCCCCTGAATCTGTCGGTCCTGCCCGAGTTCCGCTCACGTCGGCTTCTGCCCTCTCGGCTCGCCCGTCTCCATGAGCTCGAGGGCGCAACCGCGACGACACTGCGGGGTCCGGGCACCGAGTTCGATTCTCTGCGCGAGTATGTCGAGGGCGACGACCCCCGCGACATCGATTGGCGTGCGTCCGCCCGTTCCCGTGACCTGGTCGTGCGGACCTGGCGACCCGAACGTGACCGGCATGTCGTCCTCGTCCTCGACGCGGGACGGACGTCTGCTCTGCTGCTCGGCTCGGCTGGTGAGGCTGACGCAACCGGCACAACCGGAACTCCTGGGGCGGGAACGGGCACGATGACGGGATCGCCGGCGAGCACCCCCGACCCGGACGACCTCCGCCTGGGGGTGGCTCCTCGACTGGACGCGGGCATCGAGGCCAGTCTGTTGCTCGCGGCGCTGGCGGATCGGGCCGGAGACAACGTTCACCTGGTCGCCCTGGACCGCTCGGTCCGTGCACGGGTCTCGGGCGTGCGCGGAGCGGAGTTGATGCGACGCATCGCCGAGTCCCTGGTCGACGTCGCGCCGGGGCTCCAGCCGATCGACTGGCGTCTCGTCGTCTCCGAGGTCGCCCGCACCGCCGCGCACTCGAGCCTCGTCGTGCTCCTCACCGAGGTGCCGCCGGTCGGTGCCGATCCGGACTTCCTCGAGGCCGTCACCGAACTGGCCGCGCGACACGTCGTCATTGCTGCCTCCGCGCGAGATCCGGAACTCGCTCGGCTGGCAGGCGCGCGCGACGACGTCGGGGACGTCTATGGATCGGCCGCGGCGAGTTCCGTCCTCCGCGAGGCCGAGGCCGGCGACGAGGACGCCCGCAGGGCCGGTGCGGTGGTTCTGGACGTGGAGGCGGGCCTGCTGGCCGCGCGGCTGTCGGACTTGTACGTGGAGCTCAAGAAACAAGGGAAGCTGTAGCCGCCGTCATTTCTCCCCCCGCGAGGAAGCGCCTCAGGTGACCCCGCATCGAGACCCGGCCCGCGCCCGGACGCCTCTAGGCGTTTCGCGAGCGATCCTCCCGGTCCGTCTGCCTCCCGTGGCCCGGCTGTTCTCCTCACCCCGCCGTCGGGCGGTCGAAGCCCGCGTCCTCCTCGAGGTCGCCAGTGAAACCCGCGCGGCTCGCCCGGCGCCCGACGACCAGGATGTCGACCCACACGCCGATGACGACCAGCGATCCGAGCGAGATCTTCACCCACACCGGCAGCCCCGACGGCGTGACGAAACCTTCGATCATTCCGGAGACGAATAGCAGCAGGACGAGCCCGAGCGCGATCGT
>JAATFD010000039.1 GCA_015655375.1 Actinomycetales bacterium | reverse complement strand
GTATGGGCTCGGGTGGCGTGAGGTCGCCATGGCACTGGTACGACTGACGGATCGGGTCTCGTGCTTCGAGCACCAGCCGCAGCTGGATCGCCCGATGCTCGGACACGTACGGGGGGATCGGTTCTCGCTCGCCGTGGATGCGGGGTTCTCACCTGCTCACGTGCGGGAGTTCGACGAGGCCCTTCGCGGTGCGGGGCTGAGGGCGCCGGACTTCACGGCGATCACTCACTGGCACTGGGACCATACCTTCGGCATGCACTCGGTCACGGGCGCGACCGTGGCGTCGAGGGAAACGAATGCGAAACTGCGGGAGGTGCAGGCCGAGCTGGCGGATCCAAAATTCGTGGATGCCCTGTGGGAGGGTTCGAATGCCTTCGGTCCTGTCTTGCTGGAGGAGTATTCGTCGCCCGAGGACGTGGTCATCGACACCGCGGACATCGAGTTCGAGGACCGGATCGTTTTCGATCTGGGTGGAGTGAGCGCGGAATTGTCCCGTGTCGAGGCGCCGCACACTGATGACTCGGTGCTGGTTTTCGTTCCCGACGAGGGCGCGCTGTTCCTCGGGGATTCGATCTGCGAGGACTACGAGACCGGCGATCTTGACCGGGCAAAGTTCGAGTCGCTTGTCGGGGTGATCCAGGGGATCGACTGCGAATACTGCCTGCTCGGACACGACGTGCCGCTGACGAAGAAGGAACTGCTTGGGTACCTCGCGACGGTGTGAGTGGGGCAGGGAACCGGTTCCTCCGGCACCGAACTCACGTGGGTGGGGCTTGCTCCAGCGAAGACCGGACACCTGCAGCCGAGAGAACCAAATCCAGTCGGCAGTCATCAACAGATTTCAGGGTTGGCACCAGCAGCGTGGGAATGCCGTGTTCGACCGCGCCGCCGTCGGGGTGCGATCGGTCTCCGACCATCAACGCGTGGTCCGCCGCGACGTGGAGTGGAGCCAGGGCGTGGTGAAAGATCTTGTGGTCGAGCTTTTGAACGCCCAGCTCGTAGGACAGAGAATATGCGGAGACAAAAGGATCAAGCCCCACGTGAACGAACGCCGGGCGGATGTCAAAGTGAATATCGCTGACGATCCCGATTCGGAGGCCAGCCTCCGCCAGGGCGCGAAACACTGTCTCGGCGTCAGTCGCAAACGGATTCCGCAGGGGGATCTGCCTCGGACTCGTCGAGCGCAGCGCTGAGCTCGTCGTCAATACCCGCATCTGAAAAGACCGACATGAAGACGCTGTGGTGAAATTCTTGATCAGCGTCAATTCCCGACGTCTCGAGTCTGTCCTTGGGGCCGCTGGCGGCGAGGATTCGTGAAACGATCACCACAGTTTGATCCAGTGGACGCGCGGTTCGTCTGAGGGCGTCCTCGACCCACTCTTCAAGGGTGGGAGGAACGACGAGCGTGCCACGCCAATCGAAGAACACGGCCTTGAGGGTCACGGTCGCGAGTTTATCGACAGAGTTCAGTGCCAGAGTGTCGTTTGCCGGGGACTGATCAATTGAGTGGGGCGGGGCTGGTGCTCCGGCAGCACCACGAGGTCTGGCCCAAACATCGGCGGGTGGCAGAGCACCGATCGTCGACCGGAGTTTTCCGAGCTCTGACAGGTCACCAACGTATTCGGGGCCACGACCGGGGCCGCCAGGGATCGTGATTGTCGGATCAGCGTCGGGTGGTCCGATGCTGGTGGTCGTGGTGGCGGCATCCGAAAGATCTGTCCATCCCATGCCGAGAGTCCCTGGGGATGCCGATCTCAGGTGGGTGGATCCAGGCAATCGCGTCGGAGTCGGATTCGCCGTCCACAGCACCACGATGAGTGGTCCGTTGTCCACAGGCTGCCTGTGTGCGTCGGCCCATCGTGAGCGAGAACTGGCACAGTGTCGATGACGTCAAGGAGCATCGACATGGCGGGTCCAGGGCGGCTGCCCACGATCGACGAGGTTGGAGAGCATCTCCACTTCTGCTCCGAGCAGCGAATTCTGCGAGTCTCGAAGCGCCTCGCGGCGGGCGACCTTGTTCGGATCGCGAGTGGGGCATATCTGGACGCTGACTTCCTGCGTTCTTTCGACACATCATGGCAGGTCATCGAGGCTGTGGGTCTTGCCCGTGCCCAATCTGTCGCCCATCGTCATCCCGATGGAGTCATGGTGGGTGAGACAGCCGCGCTGCTTCATGGCATCGCGCGAGTCACTCCGGCACAGGACGTGCACCTCTGGCTCCCCGGACGGCCCGGGTCCAGATCGCCTGAGCTTCCTCCGGTCGCACTCGATGGGAACGAGGTCGTACGCGCTGCTCACGTTCGGCGTCATCATGGCCGGAAGCCACAACAGGCGGTTGGACCACTTGGAGATGCGAGGGTACTGCTCAGGGTCGAAACCTTGGAAGGCCTGATGGTGTCGTGTGCTCGGCCGCTCGCCTCGTTGCCCGCGTTCGTCATCGCTTGTGGTGGGCTGGCTGCACTGTCCCACTATGACAAACACTCTGATCACGTCGGTAGGGTTGCCGAGGAATCCATACGGGCCCAATTGCTTACCGACATCGAACGGATGAAGCCGGGAGCTCGCGGTCGGGCGAGGGCTTCTCGGATCATTGAAGTCGCGGACGCGGGCTGTGAGTCGGTCGCCGAGGCAGTCCTGTTGTGGATCCTGCGCACCAGGGGAGTGACGGGCATCGTCACTCAATTTCGGATCAAGTGTGGGCGCCGGGCTTTCTTTGCTGACATCGGAATCCCCGAGATCTGTCTGGTGATCGAATTTGATGGGAAGGCAAAGTATGGTCGACAGGTTCCGGAGGTCCTCGACAGCCTGAGTGAGCGTGACCAACGTCAGAAGTTGATCGAGCGTGAGGGATTCGTGGTGGTCCGCTTCGAATGGCGGGAGCTCTCGAATCCCGATCTTGTGATGTCGGAGATCTCGGCGCGGGTGGCCCAGAGTGGACTGTCACTGCCAACTGACCCTCGGAAGGCATTGAAGATCGTATGAGATGTTGGTTTTCCATCATGTGCTCGTGCCCCGCTGAGAGACTGTGCCAATTCTTCGATCTGAAAGAAGGTTGGCCTCGAGATCGAAGAATCGGACATCGGCGTGCTAGTCATGGTTCAAAAGGCTCGATCTCGGCGAAGATTGGTGGCGAGATCGAAAAACCAGGACACGGAATGCTCAATCCGTTCGATCTCGAGGGTGGGTTTACGGCGTTGGTCTGGATGCAGAGTCTGTGACCTGTAGGTTTGCGGGACCTGTGGAAATGGTTCATGCCGAGGTCGAAGAGAATGAGCACTTGATGGCGCTTGGTGGGGTCAGATCTTCGATCTGGATCGAGGGTGGTCATGAGATCGAAGAATCGGAACAGCTGTGAGTCTGTTGAGGTCTGACAGGATCGATCGTGGTAGGTGGTGCCAATGCCCCGGAGACCAACGAATTGCATCGGTCCCACGGTGTGTTGAAACCCAGCGGCGTCCATCGACGCGACCCAGCCCACACCCGCGGGCTGGAGCCGTCCCCGCCGTCCCTGCTATTCTTAATGAGACCGACCGGGTGATGAGCCCGGGACGCAAGCGGAGATCCTCCCACCTGGATGCCCGCCGTCCGACCGGAACAGGTCGGACGGATCGTGAGATTGGTGCAAGTCAGTTCACGCAGGGAATCGGGTTCATCGGCATGTGGCCCCCGGGCCGCCCACCGAGGCAGGCCTTCGTGCGCGTTAGGGCACGAAGGCCTTTTTTCGTGCCTCGTCCTAGTCACACTCTGGAAGGAGTCACTCATCAGCGAGCCTCGTATCAATGAGCGGATTCGGGTCCCCGAGGTGCGCCTCGTCGGCACCGGTGGCGAACAGGTGGGCATCGTCCGCGTGGAGGATGCCCTTCGACTGGCCGAGGAGGCCGGGCTCGATCTCGTGGAGGTCGCGCCCGATGCGAAGCCCCCGGTCGTCAGACTCATGGATTACGGCAAGTACAAGTATGAGACGGCCCAGAAGGTCCGCGATGCGCGCCGCAATCAGGCGAACACGCAGCTGAAGGAAATTCGTTTCCGGCTCAAGATCGATGACCATGATTTCGCTGTGAAGAAGGGGCACGTCGTGCGCTTTCTCAATCAGGGCGACAAGGTCAAGGTCATGATCATGTTCCGCGGACGTGAGCAGTCCCGGCCCGAGGCCGGTGTCCGACTGCTCCAGCGCCTGTCGGAAGAGGTCGGAGACCTCGCCACCGTCGAGTCGATGCCCCGTCAGGATGGGCGCAACATGACGATGGTGCTCGCTCCGACCAAGCGCAAGGCTGACGCACTCACCGAGCAACGCAAGCGTCGTGACGCCGAGCGAGATGCCCGCCGCGACAAGCAGGCGGAGCGCGCCACCAGGGACCAGGCACGTGGAGCGGGCTCCGCAGAGTGAAGACCGAGGCGCGGGGGCTGAGTTCCCGCGCTCGCACAGAAGAAGGAACGAGAGACATGCCGAAGAACAAGACGCACTCCGGGACGAAGAAGCGCATTCGCGTGACCGGTTCCGGCAAGCTCATGCGTGAGCAGGCCGGTGCGCGCCACCTGCTGGAGCACAAGTCCAGCCGCAAGACCCGTCGTCTGGCTTCCGACCAGGTCCTCAAGACGGCCGATGCCAAGCGAGTCCGCGCCCTACTGGGCAAGTGACCGGCGCGTCCGAAGCGAAGGAGAACTGAGAAATGGCACGTGTCAAGCGTTCCGTCAACGCCAAGAAGAAGCGCCGCACCATCCTCGAGCAGGCCTCTGGCTACCGTGGCCAGCGCTCGCGCATGTATCGCAAGGCGAAGGAGCAGGTCACCCACTCCTTCACGTATTCCTACCGTGACCGCAAGGTGCGCAAGGGCGACTTCCGCCGCCTGTGGATCCAGCGCATCAACGCGGCTGCCCGCGCCAACGGCATGACCTACAACCGCCTCATCCAGGGACTGAGCCTGGCCGAGATCGAGGTCGATCGCCGCATGCTGGCCGAGCTGGCCGTCAATGATCCGGCGGCTTTTACAGCCGTCGTTGAGGCCGCCAAGGCTGCGCTGCCCGCCGACGTCAACGCCCCGAAGGCCTGAGACCGCTGAGAGCACTCGCGTGAGTACTCACAGCGACATCGAGCGCCCGTCCCGTCTGGACAACCCCCACGCCGAGCGTGTGCGTGGAGTGGCCCGACTGGCCGGGCGCTCGGCACGTTCGCGTACAGGCCTCATGCTGGTCGAGGGACCACAGGCGGTGCGAGAGGTCGTGCGCCATCGTGGCCAGTGGCTGCGTGACGTCTATGTCAGTGACGAGGCCGCCGACCGACATCCCGACATCCTCACTGCTGCGCACTTGGCTACGCGGTGGGTTCACCTCGTCTCCGACGAGGTCGCCCATGCCATGTCGCCCGATGCTCAGGGTGTCCTCGCCGTTGCGAGCCAGGAGGCCGTGGTCGGCGGGCCCGACAGAGGAGAACCCGGAACGGTCGCCGTCCTGGCCCGAGCTCAGGACCCCGGCAATGTCGGCGCGATCATTCGCACGGCAGACGCCATGGGCGCCTCACGCGTCGTCGTGACCGAAGGGACCGTTGACGTCCACAGCCCCAAGGTGGTGCGTGCCTCCGCCGGCTCGGTCTTCCATCTGCCCATCGTCTCCGAGGGCTCACTCGTCGATGTTGCGGCAGCCTTCCACGACGAGGAGCTCCTGATCATGGGCACGTCCGGGACCAGCGGGTCGATCGGTCTCGATGCCGTTCTGGGCGAAGCTCTGACGCGGGCTGAGGGCGCCCTGACGGTTCCGCATGCATGGGTCTTCGGCAACGAGGCTCAGGGTCTGTCCGACGAGGAGGAGGGTGCGTGCGACATCCTCGTGCGCATTCCGATGTCCGGGGATGCCGAGTCGCTCAATGTCGCCTCCGCCGCCGCAATGTGTTTGTTCGCATCGCAGCAAGCGCGCTCACCGCAGGTCTCGGCCGCCTCCGACTGACAAGTCGAGCTTCGGGGAAGCCGCGACGAGTTCACGGGTGTACGGATCCTGCGGGTCGATGAGGACCTGGGCGGGTGTCCCGCGCTCGACGATGCGCCCGGTGTGCATGACGCAGACCTCATCCGCGATGCGGGCGACGACCGCGAGATCGTGAGAGATGAACAAGCAGGCGAACCCGAGTTCTTCTTGCAACCGTTCCACCAGCGTGAGGATGCGATCTTGAACGGTCACGTCGAGCGATGACGTCGGCTCGTCCGCGATCACCAGATGTGGGGATAGCGCGAGCGCGCGGGCGATGCCGACGCGTTGGCGTTGCCCGCCGGAGAGCTGATGGGGATAGCGTTGCGCGTACGAAGCCGGGAGCTCGACCTGCTCGAGGAGCTCGACGACGCGCTTCGATATCTCCGCGCGCGTGGGCGCGGATGAAGCGTCCTCGGGGGTGGCGACCGACAGGGGCTCGGCGATCGACCATCCGATGGTTCGCCGGGGGTTGAGCGCGGAGGCATTGTCCTGGAAGACATAGCCGATTCGAGCCAGCAGAGAGCGACTGGCCCTCCGGTGCGTGTCGCTGAGCGTCTCGCCCTCGATCTCGACCGTGCCAGCCGCGGGCGCGAGCTGACCTGACACAGCCCGTGCGACCGTGGTCTTTCCCGACCCGGACTCACCGACGAGGGCGACCGTTTGACCGGCGACTGCCGTAAAGGCGATGCCTTCGACCACTGGGGAGCGCCGGCCATAGGCCACCGCGAGACCGTCGACTCGCACGACCGCCGGACCCGCCTGAGAAGCCGACGAGGAATCCTGCTCGGTCATGACGTGCGGCCCACGGAGGAAGGCGGCTTCCGCCGCGCTGTCGGGCAGCCGGGGAACAGCGGCCAGCAGAGCTCGCGTGTAGTCATCCTGCGGGTGGTGGAAGACCTCCTCGACCGCGCCGTGTTCGACGATGCGTCCGTCGTGCATGACATGGACGTCGTCGGCGACTTCCGCGACGATGCCCATGTCATGGGTGATGAGCAACACCGCGATCCCGGAGTCCGTTGCGAGGGAGCGGATGAGATCGAGAATTCCCTTCTGCACGGTGACGTCGAGCGAGGTCGTCGGCTCATCGGCGATCAGCAACGCGGGTGTGTTGATGACGGCCATCGCGATCATCGCCCGTTGCAGTTGTCCGCCGGAGAGTTGATGTGGATAGGACCGAGCGATCCGATCGGTGTCCGTCAGGCCCGCAGCACGCAGCTGATCGGCGACCACGCGTCGGGTCGTCTGATGGCTGGCGTGAGTGTGAGAAGGTGGGCGCCACGACTCTGCGATCTGGTCACCGATCGTGAACAGGGGATTGAAGGCTGTGGCCGGCTCTTGAAAGACTGTGCCGATCAAGCCCCCGCGAATCAGGTGAAGGTCGGCGTCCTCGGCCAGCAAATTGACTTCGAGTCCGGGCCCGGCCACCCGAGCACCACCGCTGACCCGGGCGCCGGGTGCTTCCAGCCGGGGCAAGGCCATTGCGGAGACGGTCTTGCCGGAGCCGGACTCACCGACCAGGGCGGTGATGCGCCCCGAAGTGAGATCGAAGGACACTCCGTGCGCGACCTCATGGTTTCCGAAGGACACGCTGAGATCGCGCACGGAGATGTCGGTGTTCATGTCGTTCACTTCCCGCTCTCGCCGAGGGAGATCTTCAGGTAGTTCGGGTAGGCCGGGAAAGACCCGATGAAGAAGTTCGAGACGCCGGATCCGTGGATGAACGTGTTGTGCGAGTACAGGATCGGGACGACCGGGGAGTCCTCCATGATCCGGCGGTCAGCCTGGACCCAAATCTTCTCTGCTTCCGTGGGGTCGACGGTACCTGTGGCCTGAGCGATCAGAGCATCGACCTCCGAGTTCGAATACCGGGAGAGGTTGTAGTTCCCGCCACCGATCTGAGAGGAATCGAAAAGCGGGGAGATGTTTGCGCTTGGGGAGGGAAAGTCCGGCTGCCAACTGGACAGCGCGAGGTCATAGTCCCCGGCGTCGTTGGTCAACGTGTCGGTGTAAACCTCGGAGTCGAGCGTGGAGATTGTGATCGAGAATCCAGCCCGTTCCAGCCCCGTCTTGATGGCCGAGGCCTGTTCGGCTTGGTCGGGTTTGGCAATGAGCGTCAGCGCGGGCGCCTCCTCACCGGACTCAGCGATCAGGGACTTCGCCTCCTCGATATCGCCGGTGGCATCGGCGGGATAGAGGTCATAGTCCTCACGCCCGGGGACACCCGGCGTGATCAATGTCGTCGCGAATCCTCCGGCGATCTCCCCACCAGACGCGGTCTGGTAGGACTGTTTGTCCGTCGCGTACTGGATCGCCTGACGGATTTTCAGATTCGTCACGTGTTGGGTATTGATGGCCAGGTACTCGACGGCGCCGTCACCGCTGGTGACCAGGAGGTCCTTGCCGGTCGGGCTGGCCTGGGCTTGGGCGATCTGCGAAGGCGGGACGAAGCTGGTGAGGAAGGCGGACTTCGCCTCGCCGGTGCCCGCGATGATCGACTGAGCGGCCACCGAGGCATCCTGGCCCATCTTGAAGACGATGCTGTCGGGACCTGCTGTGCGCACTGGATCCGTCGATTGGTCCCAATGCTCGTTGCGCACGAGGGTCGCTTGGGAGCCTTGGTCGTTGGACTCCACGCGGTAGGGGCCGGATGCGACGGGAGCATGCCCGTACTGCGGATCGGTGCCCTTGCCATCCGGGACGGGTGCGAATGCCGGAGAGGAGACGATCCATGGCCAGTCGCCATAGGGCTTGTTGAGATGGAAGATCAGGGTTGTGTCATCCGGGGTTTCAATCGAGTTGAGGGACGAGCCGTCGAACGGTCCCGCGTAGGTGTCCCCGCCTTCGAGAAGTGTCTTGTGATAGCTGAGTCCACCACTCAAGGATGTCTCGAAGGAGCGCTCGATCCCATATTTGATGTCGTGGGAGGTGATGGGCGTTCCGTCCTCGAAGAAGATGTTGTTTTTGAGGGTGTAGGTCCAGGTTCGCCCGTCGTCGCTCGCGGTTCCGGTATCGGTGGCGAGGTCGGGGACGACGGTTGTCTCGCCCTCGGCTTTGACGTCCCACGTGGTCAGGCGCCGGGCGATGAGTCCGAGAGTGGTGATGGCGAGGTTCTGGCTCTTGGCGGGGTCCAGGTCGAGCTCGGTTGACGTCGTGTAGACCGTCAGAGTGCCACCCGCCTGCGTCGAGGCGGATTCGGAGGAAGACGACGGGTTCGATTCCGTGCCGCTTCCTCCGGTTGAGCAGGCGGTTAGACCGAGGGTGAGTGCCGCTGCGGCAGCTGTTGCGCCGATCCAGGCGCGCGATCGAGTCATGATGTGGGTCCTTTCGAGTCAGATGCTGTGGTGTTGTGGGAGGGGGACAGAGAGCTCAGGACGCCGAGACCCGGGGGTCGAGTACGCCGTAGAGGATGTCGACGACAAGGTTGGCCAAGATGATGAGGATCGCGGAGAGCAAGGTGACTCCCACCAGGACCTGCAGATCGAGGTTGCCGACGGCGTCGAGCAGAAGAGACCCGAGTCCCTGCATGGAGAAGACCTTCTCGGTGAGCACTGCTCCGCCGAGTAGCCCTCCCAGGTCCAGGCCGAAGATCGTGGTGATCGGTAGCAGGACGTTGCGCAAGGCGTGGTGGTCAACGACTCGACGCTCGGACAAACCCTTCGATCGAGCGGTGCGGATGTAGTCCTCTCCCAGGGCCGTGACCATTTGGGTGCGGGTGATGCGTGTGTAGGCAGCGGCGTGGAGGACCGCCAGCACGACCCAGGGAAGAATCAGATGGGATGCCCATTCCACCGGATTGTCCCGGAAGGCGACATATCCGCCCGGGGGGAACAAGGGGAATTTCAGGGCGAAGAGTGCAACGGCCAGTAGCCCGACGAGGTAGGCCGGAGCGGAGACTCCGACCACGGACAGCCCGAGTATCGCGCGATCCAGCCACGAGCCCCGCTTGATCGCGGAGACGACTCCGAGCCCGACTCCGATGATCAGCCAGAGGACAGCGGCGCCTACCGCGATGGAGGCAGTGACCGGGAACCTGCTGGCGACAAGGTCGACCACGGACTCGCGCAGTCGGAAGGAATATCCGAAGCAGGGGGCGGAGCAGACGATGGCACCGGACCCGTCCCCGAAGGTCCGCCCCGCAACGATCCCGGTGACGTAGTCCCACATCTGGAGGTACCACGGTCGATCGAGGCCCATGAAAGTGCGGACCTCACTCAGGCGCTCAGGAGAGCACGGCTTGCCGCACGAGAGCTGTGCGGGATCGGTGGGAAGCATGAAGAACACGGCATAAAGAACGACGGCGATCAGAGCAATGACCACCAGTGCGGAGATGACACGCTCTGCGACGAAACGAAGGAATTTCATCGCACCTCCCGCAGCCGGGGATCTAGAGCGTCGCCGAGACCATCGCCGAGCAGGTTGAATCCCAACGTCAACAGGAAGAGCGCTCCACCGGGGAAGACCAAGTACATCGGGTCGATTTGAATCCATTGGATGGCGTCCGAAATCGAACGCCCCCATGAGGGAGTCGGTGGGTTCATTCCGACACCGAGGAAGGACAAGGAGGCTTCCGCAGCGATCCGTCCCGGAATCGTCAGGGTCGCATAGACGATGAGCAGTGGAAGGACGTTGGGCAAGATCTGACTGACGATGATGTGAGCGGATGGAGCTCCCATCGTGCGCGACGCGTTGACGAAAGTCCGCGTCGACAAGGACATCGTCTCGCCACGCACCAGACGCGCGATCGAGGGCCAGCCGAAGAACCCGAGGACCAGAGTCAACAGGAGTGGCCGCGGGAACGACGCCGGGACGACCGCGGACAAGGCGATGGCGAAGATCAAGAAAGGAAAGCCGAAGATCACGTCCATCGCCCTGGACAGGAGAACATCGGTGAGTCCTCCGAAATAGCCGGCGATCAGACCAAGTGAGATGCCAATGAACAGCGAGACAACGGAGGAAGCCAAGCCGATGCCAAGGGAGATCCGGGCGCCGTGGGCGACGATCGAGAACAGATCCACGCCCCGCAGTGGAGTGACCCCGAACCAGTGCTCGGCGCTGATCCCGCCTCCCCAGCCCTGAGGAATCGAGCTGGCTCCTAGGGCCTCCGGGTGCTCGGAATAGGGGTTGTTTTCGGTGAGGTGCTCCAACGGAGTGGCGAAGATCGCCAGGAGGATGAAGAACAGGACAATGGCGCTGCCGATGACGACGGCGCGGTTGAGTCGGCTGAATCTGCCTCGGACAGCGGCCAGACCGGCCGGTCCTCCATCGACCTTCTTCGCAGGTGGAAGAGGATCCACCAGCACAGTGCTTGACATTGCGGCAGCTCCCGGATCGGGTGTTGAATGAACACGAACGCAGGTCATGCCGTGTTCGGTCCAGAGCATGGCGTGGCCGTCCAGCGCGCATCCGGGTTGCCCGGACACTGGGCATGTGTAAACGCTGATTGCCCCGATAGTCTGGTCTCATGCGCGTGGACGAACTCGATGAGGGCCAGTTGATCTCCCGCTTTGCGGCGGTCCTGCCGACGGGTGAGCGCACGCTGCTCGGGCCCGGCGACGATTGCGCGGTCGTGGCGGTGCCGGAGGGATCTGTTCTGGTCACCACCGACGTGATGGTCGCGGGTCGTGATTTCCGTTTGGATTGGTCGGCTCCCGACGAGATCGGCGCCCGCTCGGCAGCCGAGAACCTTGCCGACATCGCCGCGATGGGCGCTCGAACGTCCTCGATGGTCGTGTCTCTGGTCCTGCCCGAGGACACGGATGTTGACTGGCTTGTCGCCCTCGTCGCGGGATTCGGGGACCGGGCGTGTAGAGCGGGCGCGGGCGTGGTGGGAGGCGATCTTTCGGCGGGGGATCGGTTCATGATCTCCGTGACAGCGCTCGGATGGTCGACGGTTGCGCCGGTTTTGCGCTCGGGTGCGCATGCCGGGGACGTCCTGGCGGTAGCAGGGACGCTGGGCCGATCGGGCGCGGGGTTAGAACTGCTTTCTCGAGGCATGGTCGATCCCTCGATTCACGATGACGTCCTCCTCGGAGACCTGAGGGAGCCGGTGCGAATCTTCCGAGCCGCGGAACCGCCGCTCGAGGCGGGACCCGAAGCGGCGAAGCGCGGTGCGTCCGCGATGCTCGACGTCTCCGACGGTCTGATCATGGATGCTGGAAGGATCGCGTCGGCATCCGGGGTTGTCCTCGAACTCGACTCGGAACTACTGGCGTCAGATGTCCGCGCCCTGGACACACCGGCCCAGCTGTGCGGTCATCCGGCTCTGGACTGGGTGCTCTTCGGAGGGGAGGACCACCCGATGCTGGCGGCCTTCCCGTCTTCAGCCACGCTTCCTCCCTCGTTTCGGCCCATCGGCGTGGTGGGTGCGGTCGAGCCCGAGGGCCGTCCGCGTGTGCGCCTGGATGGAGTTGAGATCTCCGGAGGCTGGGACCACTTCAGGCACGCGTGAACGAGAGTCTGAGTCCTCGATGCGCCGATGCGAGCGCAATCGTCGCAGCATCCGCGCGTCGGTGAATCCGACCGCTCGCGCGGCGGCCTCGACGGTCGTGCCGGACGCGATGAGGTGCTCAGCGTGCTCCACGCGGATTGCTTGCTGATAGCGCAGCGGCGTCGTGTCCGTGGCGCGGACAAAGGCGCGCGTCAATGAGCGCTCACTCACGGAAACGGCTTCTGCGAGTTGGGCGAGAGGAAGAGCACGTGCAAAGTCTTGATCGATGATGTCCTGGACTCGGTGGACACGGTCATCCACGTGATTGCGGGAACGCAGGAAGATGCCTTCTTGGGGCTGAGAGCCGTTGCGCCGTAGATAGACCACCATGGTTCGCGCGATGGAGGAGGCCGCCATCGGACCCAGTTGAGCCGCCACGAGGTGCAGCGCCAGATCGATCCCCGAGGCGATCCCGGCAGAGGTGTGGACCCGGTCGTCGTTAACGAAGAGGACGTCTGGGACGACACGGACCTGCGGGAAACGACGGGACAGAGCATCTTGCAGATCGTGATGAGTCGTGGCCCGACGATCGTCGAGGATCTCGGCTTCGGCCAGGGCGAAGGCCCCGGCGCACACGCTCATCAGGGATCCGCCGGCCGTGTAATGCGCGCGCAGGATGTCCAGGGTCTTCCTGTGAAACGACGGCTGATGGTCCCTCGGATCCATTCGCCATCCAGGGATGACGACAAGGTCGTCCGGTGACAGCTCGGGCCAGGTGGTTCGCGCGTCCAGAGCAATGCCCTGGTGCGAGAGCACCGGTGAGCTGTCGGCGACGTAGACCATCGGCCAGGAGGCGCCCGTGGCATCGGCCACCGATCCGAAGACCTGTGCGGGACCGGCTAGGTCGAGCAGGTGCACCCGGGGATGAAGCAGGAAGACGACGGTCGTCATGCGGCCGCGAACGCCTCCTCGATCGAGGCGATGCGCGCGAACCTGCCGGCAAGTGCGAACTCCGTGCGGGTGATGATGTCGTCGACCTCCAGTCGCTGGCCCGTGTCGGGCCGGGTGATCGGGAATGTGGCCGTGGCCTCGGTGACGAACGTGACTGTGTGGCCGAGGTCGGCGCCCAGGCGCGCCGTCGTCTCGCAACACTGTTCGGTCTGGATTCCCGCGATGACGAGGTCGGTGATGCCACCACGAGTCAGATGCTGTCCGAGTGCGGTCGTGGTGAAGGCATTGCGTGAGGTCTTGGTGAAGACGGATTCATCGCCGAGGGGACGGAGCGGCTCGATGGGGCGGACATATCCGGACGTCGGATCGAAGACAGATCCAGAGCCCGGGGAGGCATGAAGAATCCAGATGACCTCATGGCCGTCCGCTCGCGCGCGCTTGATGAGGCGCGCAACGTCGGAGATGATTTTCGGGTTGGAAACCTCGGTCCAGTCGGGGGACTGGCGGAACGATTCTTGGACGTCGATGACGAGGAGCGCTGTGGTCATGGCTCCAGTCTGAATGTGCGCGGGCGTTGATACCAGGCACGATCACGTTGATCTGCGGACCGATCTGGTCATGAAGATCTCGCCGGTGTCACGCCTCGTCGGCGACGACCTCGGCCTTGAAACCTGCCGAGTTCTCCATCCACCCGACGTAGTGGTCCGGCCCTCCGGCACGCCCACCCGCCCATGCTGATCATGGTCTGATACTCGAACTCCGTGACGGCCTTTCGGGGTGAATTGAATGGCGGCGATGATCGTCTGCCCCTCATTCCGCTCGGGATCCTCAACTACGCGGACACGAATCGGGGGCCACCGGTTTCCCGGCGACCCCCGATTCAATGGTCGAGTGAGACCGTCCGTCAGATGGCGCGGACGACCTTGTCAGACTTGAGGCACTTGGTGCACACGTTTAGACGCTTGGGCGTCCCGTTGACCAGAGCGCGGACGCGCTGGATGTTCGGGTTCCAGCGGCGGTTCGTACGAATGTGCGAGTGCGAAACGCTCTTGCCGAAGCCCGGGCCCTTGCCGCAGACGTCGCATACGGAAGCCACGATGTTCTCCTCGGTTCCAGATCCTGTGTCCCCACGGAAGGGGTCGGTCCATGCAGCGATGGTCACCCACCGCGCGCAACCACAGCAGAGTATCCGATCAACACCCCGCAATCCAAGTCCGCACGCCGGTTCCAGCGTGTCAGGTGGCACACAGGCGTCCCGATCCGGACAATTGCCCCCATGACCGGTGCGCTCGCCACGACCCGGATCTTCGTCGGAAGGACCCTCAGTGCCAGTGAACACTCGGACGATGGCCGAGGCCCTATCGATCGCAGCGGGGGAATCCCGGCGCCTGCGGGCGTTCGTCGACGACCTCGACGGATGGGACGGACAGGACTGTGACACGGGAACGAACGCTCTGCTCACCTTCGAGGCGATGGCTCGGGCGACCTTGGCACTGGATGGGAACACATCGCTGGCCGGAATGCTCGAGGCCGCAGTGGCGGCAGGAATCCGTGAAGGCATCGGCCACGTGGGCGTTCTCGTGTCGTCGGTGCTGGCCGCGTGGGCGGACGCCTTGGCACGGATGGGTGAGGGTGAGGCCGGTGAGCTCACCCCGGTCGCCACTCGTGCGATGCTGCGACGCGAGCCGTGGACGGTCGATGGCACTCACATGGTGTGGAGCGTCGCCGTGGAATCAATGATCGATGAGGGAACCTCGGAGTTGGAGACCCTCGGCGACACACTGCCTGACGTCGCCGGGATCGTCTCCCTGTTCTCCTCCCAGGCCCAGTACGGACTCGTCAATGCGACTTCGGAGCGAACCGGCCGCGTCGACGCGGGAGCCGCGGTTCTCGCGGTGCTCTTCACTTCGCTGGACGCGGCCGTTCGTGAGGACACCGCAGTGCTGATCTCCTTGACCCAGATGCTCGCAGATCTGGCCGGCTCACCCGGGGCGTCCTCGCCCCGGCCCCAGGCGCCCTCTCCCGACCGGGCCTTCGGCGTCGACATCGTCCTGCGTGGCACTCGGGCCGAGGCCACCCGCGTCTTCGTGGATCTTTCTTCGCTCGGTGTGCGGTACTCGAGTGTGGGGTTCTCCGATCTGTTCGGGGTGGGCGAGTGGCGGGTTCACGTCGACACATCGGCGCCGCTGGCGGTGCGTCCTCGTTCCGGCCTCGTGTGGCGTTTCCAGGTCTGCGACGCGCGGCCCGACGAGTTGATCGGGGAGGATCCCCTGTCCGACGTCGTCACACACCGTGGAGCCCGGTTGCTGGAGCGCTCGACGCTGACCCGCGTCGAACGGGCCTGCGTCGTGGCGTGCACGAGGGCGCCCGGCCTCGTCGAGGACCTTGCACAAGCCGGTGCCGTCGTCCTGCTCGATCCCGGCGGGGACGACACGACAGCGATCGCGACCCAGGCCCGGCGGTCCTCGACGGGTGTGTGCCTGGTAGCCCCATGCGACGAGGGCTCCGCGGACCTGGCCCGTCGGGTCGCCTCGGATCTGGGATCGACGAGAGAATCGGACGCGGCGGCGGCGCGGATGGCGCGAACGCTTCGCGTTCTCGTGGCGACGTCTGATGACGACCTCGGTGTCCTCTCGGTCTCCCAGGCATGTGCGACGCTCTTCGTCCCGCGTCCGGGGGGTCCGTCGGTGGCGGGGATCATCGCTCCGATGCTGGAAGGCACGGCTGCGCAGGCCATCGAACGATCCAGGACCGTGGTGCTTCCAGTGCCCGGCGAGGATCCCGGTTTCGGTGCAGCCGTCCACGAGATCGTCTCCCGCGAGCCCCGCCACTTCCGCGTCCTGGTCGGCGCAGGTCAGGACGGGCCGTTCCTCGTGGCAATGCTGCGCCAGGTCCTCGCGTCGACCGGATCCGGGGAGCCCCAGACCCCCGACCTTGAGGCGATCGACGGCGCCCAGCCAGGCCCCAGCTTGCTCCAGGGCGTGCGATGAACGCCCTCGAGATCCCACTCGATCTGCGTCTGCCCAAGCCGACCGCTCGCAAGCTTGCCGAACATGGCTTCGCCACGGTCGGCGAGCTGCTGGACCTCGCCCCCCGGCGCTACGATCACTGGGGTGCGCTGACCCGGATGTCGAGCCTGCGGGAGGGGCAGGATGTGACGATCCTGGCCGAGGTCATTTCCCAACGCATCATCCCGAATCGATCCCGCAAGGGGGTGCGCCTGGAAGTCGGTCTGACCGACGGGACGGACGTCATGACCGCGATCTTCTTCGCGACCAACGAGTACCGACTCGCTCCCCACCTGCGTCAGCTGGTTCCCGGGGCCAGCGTCTTGTTCGCCGGGAAGGTCGGCAGCTACCGGGGGGCCCTGCAGCTCACCCACCCCCAGTTCGAATCCACCGAGGGACAGAGCGAGGACGAGATCCGAGAGCGCCAGAAGCGGCCGATCCCGATCTATCCGGCCAGCGCGAAGCTCAATTCCTGGACGATCGCCCGAGCTGTGACGATGGTGCTCGATGCCCTCGACGACGCTGACGTCCCGGACCCTGTGCCGTCTGAGGTCCGGTCCCGTCACGGATTGCCCACCCACGCACGTGCCCTGAGGCTGCTCCACTACCCCGCTGACGACACGGAACACCGCGTGGCGCGTGCGGCACTGGCTTGGCAGGAGGCCTTTGTGCTCCAGTCCGGCCTGGTGGCCGCCCACGTCGGAGCATCGGGGGAGCGGGCTCCTGCCTGCGAGGTCGTGGGGAACACCGTCCTCGCCGGACTCCTCGACACCTTGCCCTTCGCGCTGACCGATTCCCAGGAACAGGCGCTTTCGGAGATCCGCTCCGACCTCGAACAAACGCGTCCGATGCAGCGACTGCTCCAGGGCGATGTCGGCTCAGGCAAGACCGTGGTGGCGCTGGCAGCCATGTGCCAGGTGATCGGTGCCGGCCACCAGGCCGCCCTGCTCGCCCCCACCGAGATTCTTGCGGAGCAACATGCAGAGTCCCTGCGTGGCCTGCTCACACCGATGGCTGCCCGCGGGATCGACGTCCAGTTGCGCCTGCTCACCGGGTCCAGTCACGCGCCGGTGCGTCGGGAGGTTGATCTCGCCCTGCGGTCGGGGGACCCGTTGATCGTCGTCGGTACGCACGCGCTGCTCCAGGATGCCGTGTCCTTCGGAGACCTCGGGCTGGTCGTCGTTGACGAGCAACACCGCTTCGGTGTCGCCCAGCGTGACCGCCTGCGGAGGCCGTCCGGTGAGGCCACGGATGGGGAGAAGCTCACCGGGTCCCGCGTGCCCCACCAGCTCGTCATGACGGCCACGCCGATTCCCCGCACGGTCGCGATGACGGTCTTCGGCGATCTCGACGAGACGCGCCTGATCGGTTTGCCGCCGGGGCGCACGCCGGTGGAGACCTTCCTCGTGGACTCCGCGAACGGCGTGTGGATGCAGCGCCTGTGGGCTCGTGCCCGCGAAGAGGTCGATTCCGGCGGGCGCGTCTACGTCGTGTGCCCGCGCATCGACGAGGCCGACTCGGTCGCCGACGCGGAGGAGGATGAGCCCGGCATCCTGCTCGGAGTCGACGATGTCGGGGCGCGTTCGGGAGCCGCGGCCCACGTTGCCCAGGGCCCTCCGCTGGCCAATGTGCAGTCCGTCGCCGAGTACCTGCGCACGCGGTCGCCGCTGGCCGGTCTCGGGATCCATGAACTGCACGGGCGAATGACAGCCGTCGACAAGTCGCGCGTCATGGACGACTTCGCCGCCGGTCGTGCTCCCGTGGTCGTGGCGACCACCGTCGTCGAGGTCGGGGTCGACGTTCCGGACGCCTCGATGATGGTGATCCTCGACGCCCAGCAATTCGGGTTGTCCCAACTCCATCAGCTGCGAGGGAGGGTTGGGCGTTCGCAGCGTCCGTCGGTGTGCATGGCGGTTCACCGACACGAGCTCTCGGATTGGTCGATCAAGCGGCTGGATGCCTTCGTCTCGACGACCGATGGGTTCGACCTGGCCGACGAGGATCTCAAGTTGCGCCGTGAGGGCGACGTCCTCGGTGCCGACCAATCCGGGCGGACCTCCGGGTTGCGCTTCCTCTCCGTCCAGCGCGACGAGGCCGTCATCCGCGAGGCGCGGGAGGAAGCCACCGTCCTCGTCGAGGCAGACCCCACGCTGCGCGCCCACCCGGACCTTGCCGCAGCGGTGCGCCAACGGGCGGGGTCGGATCTCGTGTGGATGGAGAGGTCGTAGCCGGGTGCGTCTCGCGCCCTCGTCACCCCAACGCGATCGACACACCGATGCACACGAGCGTCACGGCGACGATCGACAGGATCGCGTTGTGGCGCCACAGCTGCAGGCCGACGGTGATGATCAGTGCGACCAGGAAAGGCGCGATCTGACCGGTTTCGTGGATGTCGACATCGTGGAACGTATAGATCGCAAGGATCACCATGATCCCGACCGGCATGCGGGCGGCCAGCCACGGGACGATCGGAGCCGATCGCAGCCGAGTGATGACCGTGAAGGGGAGCGCTCGCAGGGCGAGGGTGACGGCCGCCGCGACGAGGACTGCAGCGACCAGATGAGCGTCAGTGGGCACGCGGAACCGCCTTCCGTCCACCTCGCCGAGCGACCGGCCGTGCTGTGATGAGCACGACTGTGTAGGCGGTCATTGCGACGAGCAACATGTTGCCCGGTGTCCACATGGCTGCGGCTGTCGCGCACGCCGCGGCCAGCAGCGGCAGCGGTGGCGAGGCCGAGGCACGGTAGGCGTCCATCGCGAGGACGACGAAAAGTGCGGTGAAGGCAAAACTCAGGCCGGGGATCTCTGGGGGCAGCAGGCTGCCGAGTCCGACGCCGATCAGACCGCCGCCGACCCACGAGATCTGCAGCGTCGCCTGGATCGCGACGATGCGTGTGCCCGACCAGATCCGCGCCTCGGGCACACTCGTCAGCGCATAGGCCTCGTCGGTCAACGTGTAGACGGAGTAGGCGCGGGCGAGAGGAGCCCTGACCCGGTCGAGGGGAAACGACAGGGCGTAGAAGACGTGACGGGAATTCACGAGCAGGGAGCTCAGGGCGATCGTCGACAACGGGGCACACGCGGCCGCGAGTCCGACCAGGACGAACTCGAGCGATCCGGCAAAAACGACGGTCTGGCACAGGGGCGCCCACCACCACGGCAGTCCGGTCTGAACGACCAGGACGCCGAAGGTCACGCCCGTCGCTCCGACACCCAGCGCCGCGCTCAACGCGATGCGGATCCCGGCATGGACCTCATGGGAGGAGCTGGGGTCAGCCTGGCGCGCGCAGGAGAGGGAATCGGTGCTCACCGAGCCATTCTCACTCGCTGAGACGCCACATCGTCCTTGCGTCCACCCCAGGGAACGATCGACGTACCGGCCACCCCGTAGAGTGTGACCATGACCAGGATCGTCGCAGGCGAGGCAGGCGGGCGGACCCTGAAGGTGCCGCCCAAGGGAACGAGGCCCACCTCGGAGCGAGTCCGAGAGGCGCTGTTCTCTCGGCTCGATCACCTGGACATTCTGGAGGACTCGCGTGTCCTCGACCTCTATGCGGGCTCTGGCGCGCTCGGACTGGAAGCGGCTTCTCGAGGCGCGGCGCACGTCGACCTCGTCGAACGCTCGCGTCCGGCCTCCCAGATCATTGCCGGCAACATCAGGTCCACCGAACTCGGGGAACGTGCCAGCGTCCATACGGTCGACGTCCGGACGTTCCTTGCGACCCGCACGGGGACGGCCGCGCTCGCGGGCGACGCGAACCTGGTCCTTCTCGATCCTCCCTATGACATTGCCGAGAACGATCTGACGGAGGTCCTCGGTCTGCTTGAACCCTGGATCGGTCCCGATGGCCTGGTCGTCGTCGAGCGGTCGTCCCGTACCCCGGAGCCGACCTGGCCGGAGCATCTCCACCGCGAGGACAAGCGGACCTATGGTGAGACTGTCGTCTGGTTCGCGGGTCCATCCCAGTCCGAGTGAGTCGTCGGGCCGGAGAGATTTGCGCGTTGACCTGCGACAACTCACAGAGGGATCCCATTCGGGAGTATCGACTGTCACATGGGGGCCATGATGGGGTCCACGCGCATCTGGATGGTGTCGCCCCGATGTCATGGAGAGGAAACCTCAATGGACTACATTGCAGACGTCCAGAAGTACACGAGCGCAGTTGACGAGTCCGTTGTCCAAGCGATGGCCGCCACGTACCGCCTCGTGCTCAGTCGAGCGGATTCGGCGGTCATCGCCTTCGGCGACCCGGGGGAACTGGCCAGGGTGAAGAAGAACTTCCTGATCCGCAAGCTGGGCCTCTCCGAGTCCGATGACCTGGATGGGGCGATCGCCGAGGTCGGCGCGAAAATGAAGGGTGTCAGCCGCAGGAACCGGCTGACTGTCTATTACCTCCTCGCCGAGCATTTTGGAAAACTTGACGTCCTCAAGTAGTCGTTCCGAGGATTCTTGTCCGCGGTGTCGACACTCTCGTTCATGGATCCATGGCCGTTCGAGGGCGTTCACTCCGGGCTGGGGTTCTGCACCCGGTGGCCCCGCCTAGACTGACGCCATGACCACTGCCGTGTTGCCGGGATCCTTCGACCCCATCACCATCGGGCACGTCGACCTCATCCGCCGGGCCACGCGTGTGGCCGATCACATCATCGTCGGGGTGGGGGTCAACGCTCGCAAGAACCAGCACTTCACCGTCGAGGAACGAGTTGGCTTCATCCGCGACGCTTTGAGCGATATCTCCGGCGTGGCGGTCGAACCCGTTGACGGCCTGGTCGTCGACTTCTGTCGATCTCATCACGCCGATCTCATCATCAAGGGAATCCGTGACTCCGCGGACATCTCCTGGGAGATCACCCAGGCCAGCGTCAACCGGGAGATCGGTGACGTTGAGACGCTGTTCCTGCCGACGCGTCCGGATCTCATGCATGTCTCCTCGTCAATTGTGCGAGAACTCGCCTCGTGGGGAATGGACGTCTCCCGGTATGTTCCTCCCGCGGTTGCGGCGGCGTTGGCGGACAATGGGTCAGTGCGCAACACATGGCCGGGGACGAGCGAAGGAGGGTCCGATGCCTGAGCAGGACGAGACCGAGGACCAGGTCGAGCAGACGGAGGACGAGTCAGTCTCGACCGAGGTGCCCGAGGGCTCCGACTGGGGAGGCCAGGCGGTCTACGGCCCGTCGACAGTCATCGCGGCACTCGATCAACTTGAGGACCTCATCACCCAGGCCCGGGCTGTACCCCTGTCGGCGGCCGTCATGGTCAATCGGGCGGAACTGCTCGACCTCATCGATCAGGCGCGTGAGGCGCTGCCCGATGACCTCGTGGCTGCGGACGCCGTGGTCGCCGATGCAGATGCTGTCCTCGGTCGCGCAGATTCTGCCGCCGAGGTGACGATCGCTGAGGCGAACACCCGTGCCCGGACGACCGTGGAAGAGGCTCGCGAGAAGGCCTCACAGATGATTGAGGAGGCTCGCGACCAGGCCGAGCGCGCTGTTCGCACCGCGACTGAAGAGGCGGAGGCGACCCGCGCCCAGGCTCGGTCGGACGCCCAGTCGTCGCTCGCCGATGCCAACGCCCAGGTCGAGCGCCTCGTCTCCACGGAGAACATCACCCAGCTCGCGGAGGACCGGGCCCGCCAGATCGTCGCCGAGGCCCGCGACCAGGAGAAACAGCTCCGGCGCGGTGCGGACGACTATGCTGCGACCTCGTTGGCGGAACTCGCGCACCTGCTCACGGACCTTCAGCGGCGCACGGACGCCGGCCGGCGGGCAATCGCCGAACGCAACGGAATCGACCAGACGGACATCAGCATTGACCACGACTGACACATCACCCCTGCTTCTTGACCTGCGTGATCTTTCGCGCCAGATCGGTTCGACGGCCCATCGGGAGGTCGTGTGGGAGGCGCCTTCTGGTTTCGGGACCTCCTCGATGGCTCTCGAGGCCGGCGCAGCGATCCCCCTGTCGATCGATCTGACGTCCGTCGATGACGGAGTCCTCGTCTCCCTGGACACCGCGGTCGACCTGGTGGGGGAGTGCGTGCGCTGCCTCGATCTGGTTCGCGCCCACCGTGAGGTCCACACCACCGACGTCTTCGTTGAGCCGTCCTCCCCTCTTGCTCGCGGGCCCGAGGACGAGGACAGCGATGCGCTGGACGGACTGCGTATCATCGGCCTTCACGACACCGTCGATGTGGAGCCCGTCCTGCGTGACGCGATCATCCCCTTGGTCGACGACCGCCCGCTATGCCGTCCCACTTGCGCAGGCCTGTGCGCGGTGTGCGGGGAGAAGCTCGACGACCTGCCGCCTGACCACCACCACGATGTCATCGACCCACGCCTGGCGGGCCTTGCCGCCCTCCTTGAGTCCGACGACGTGGAGGAGGACCTCTCGAACGACGATGCACAGGAGGCAGAGCACCAATGAGCCGTCATTCCGCTCCGCCGGTTCCCCCCAACAGCGACCAAGCCGAGCTCGCGCGCCTGTGGGGAGCCACGATCGATCCCGAGCTGCTGGACCTGGCGATCACCCACCGCTCCTATGCCTACGAGGCCGGGGGGATTGCCCACAACGAGCGTCTGGAGTTCCTCGGGGACTCGGTGCTGTCGATCGTCGTGGCCGATCACCTCTACCACGAGTTTCCCGATCTGCCCGAGTCTGATCTTTCGCGCATGCGCGCAGCGACCGTTTCCCAGGAGCCCCTCGCGATCGTTGCCCGTTCGATCGGCCTGGGTGATTTCATTCGTCTGGGCCGTGGCGAGGGCCTGACCGGTGGGCGCGACAAGGATTCGATCCTGTCCGACACGGTCGAGGCCTTGATCGGGGCCACCTATCTGTCGCTTGGCATGGAGGAGGCTCGGCGCGTCGTCCTCGAGCGACTCTCGGGTCTGCTCGACCATGCGGTGGAGCGCGGCCAGACGCAGGACTGGAAGACGATCCTCGCCGAGTACGCGCGCTCCCAGGGTGCCGACGATCCGGTCTACACGGTCACCGGGCGCGGACCCGACCACAGTCGAACCTTTGCGGCCGCCGTCGCGTTCGGCTCGGGTGAGACGGTCGGGGCGGCCTCGGAAAGCTCGAAGAAGCACGCGGAGAACTTGGCGGCACGCGACGCGATGCTGCGGCTGGATCCTGACTTCATCCATCACCACGACTGATCGATGCGGTGGTGCGGGTTGCCGCACGTCCGGGTGCACATCCGTCCGCGACCGGGCGCCCGTGGCCGGTGATTCCCCCGCATGGGGCGAGGCGATGTGATGACGAGTCTCGCTGTTGGCTACGATGAGGGCGTGTTAGCGAACGAGAAGAAGTCCGACGGCAACATCCGCGTGATGATCGTCGATGACCACGAGATTGTGCGCCGGGGGATCGCGGAGATCGTCGATCGGGCCGAGGGCTTGGAAGTCGTCGCTGAAGCCGGGACCGTCGCCGATGCGTTGCGCCGGGCGGACCTCGTCCTGCCTGACGTGATACTGGTCGATCTGCAGCTCCCCGACGGGACCGGCATCGACATCATGGACCAGCTTGGGAAGACCCATCCCGAGATCCGGCCCATCGTCCTCACTTCCTTTGACGACGACGAAGCCCTGGCGGAGTCTCTGGAGAAGGGCGCTCGCGCCTACATCCTCAAGACTGTGCGCGGCGCGGAGATCACTGACATCATCCGCGTCGTGGCTGCCGGGAGAATCCTGCTCGACGAGCGCACGGTGACGCGCCGACGCGCCGATCACGACGACCCGACGTCCGACCTGACGCCCTCGGAGCGCAAGGTCCTCGAGCTGATCGGGGACGGCCTGTCGAACCGCGAGATCGGAGACAAGCTCGGCGTCGCGGAGAAGACGGTCAAGAACCACATCACGTCATTGCTGTCGAAGATGGGGTTGCAGCGCCGCACGCAGGTCGCGGCATGGGTCGCCGGCCAGCGCGCGGCCGCGTGGCGCAACTGAGGGACGTGCGCCTCACTCCTGCTTGAGCGGCGCCGTCCAGATGATCTCCGTGCCCAACCCCCCAATGCCGGGACCGAAGGCGAAGGACCCTCCGTGACGGCGGGCGCGAGCAGCGAGATTCCCCAGGCCCGAGTTGCGGGTGCGGTTCGGGTCGATGCCCTTGCCGTCGTCGGCGATCGAGACGGTGATCACGCCGAGGATTCCGTCGGTGGCGGGTTCTTCCGGCGTCTCGACCTCGACGGTGACACGCCCGGCGGTGGCGTGGGCGTGACGGGCGATGTTCGACAGCCCTTCACGGACGACGGCGACGACGTCGTCGGAGACATCGAGTCCGACGCATCCCTCGACGTGATCGATCATCGCTTCCTCCTCGGCTTCGACGGCGTTGATCGGGGTTCCGTTCAAGGAAATGACCAGCGAAGGCGCGAAGCCGAGGAAATTACGAGACAGGGAAGCCTCGCGTCGGATCCTCTCAACCACGCCGACATTCTGGTCCGGCTCGCGCAGGTTGTGGACGATCGCGCGAATCTGGCGCACTGATTCGTCGACCTGGGAGAGGGATTCGTCAATCGATGCCATGATCTCGTCCCGGGTCAGTTCGCCGGTCCCGACCTTCTGCTTGGTGGCATCCAATTGCATTCCGGCAGCGAAGAGCTGTTGGATCGCGAAATCATGGAGGTCACGGCCGATGCGGTCGCGCTCGTCGAGGAGGTTCGCCACGTCTTCGGCGTGCCTGGCGGAGGCCAGCTCCAGAGCGAGGGTGGCCTGTGAGGCGAGGGACTCGGCCATCGGGAGGTCCGAGCCGTCGAACTCGGGGCGGCCGGGTTTGCGCAGCAGGATCAACACGCCGGAGGATTGTCCGCGCGAGCGCAGGGGTGCGTAGAGAGCCGGCCCGAACTCCGCGAATTGGTGGACGCGCATCGTCTGGGCACGTGCCATCGAGTCAACGATCATGCCCGTCTCCTCGCGCAGGACGGACATGGCCCGTCCCTCGGGTGGAAAGACCACGCCGACTAGTTGGTCCGCGTGGTACCCGTCGGCGATCTCTCCGGCCCACGTGTTGCCGACGGAGGGCAGGACGATCAGAGCGGTGTCCGCGCGTGAGACTTCTCGGACGGTCTTCGCGATCAGCGCCAGAGCCTCTTCCTCGTCGGCGCCCTCGAGCATCGTCGTCGTCAGGGATTGGGAGGCAGCGATCCACCGTTCTCGGTTTCGAGCCTGGGCGTACAGCTCGGAGTTCTCCACCGCGACCCCCGCAGCCGATGCCAGCGCGGAGACGATCTCGACGTCACTTTGATCGAAACCACCGAATTTGTCGGACAGATAGAGCCGTCCGTAGACCTGCTCGTGAACCTGGACCGGCACTCCGAGGAAGTTCTCCATGATGGGGTGACCGGGGGGAAGCGCGACAGGAGTGTGGTCGGAGTGGGCGAGATCGTTGACGATGAGGGCGCCTTCGGTGGGGATCTCCCCGAGCAGGCCGTGCCCCAGGGGCGGGTGTCCCAGACGTTGGGCACGGGCCTCCGACAGCCCGTGTTGGATGAACATCGAGGTCTCGCCCCAGTTGTCGAGGACGGACAGAGCGCCATAGCGGGCGCCCGTCAGACGACAGGCCTGGTTGACGAAGTTCTGCAGAGCGGGCCTCAGGTGCAGGTTCGAGGTGAGGTCGAGTGCCGCCTTGAGCAGAGCAAGATCTCGTGGATCCCTGCTCATCGTGCCTCCTGTTCGAGTGCCCACCGATAGCTCGTCCGGTGGGAACTCAGGTCTGAATGTGTTCCTCGTTCGACGATCGTCGCGGGGAACAGATCCGCAGCGGAGTCCGCATGATCGAGGACCAGCACCGCATCGGCTCCGGCGAGGCCGGACAGCCGATGGGTGACGACGAGGACGCCACGGGCTGAATCCTCGGGACCGAGCAAGGTGGCCATCAACGCATCGGCGGTATCCGGGTCGAGATGCTCCGCGGGTTCGTCCAGCAGCAACAAGGGAGCGGGAGAGGCCAGCGCGCGCGCGAGCAACAGTCGGCGTCGCTCGCCTCCGGAGACGGTCGTCCCACCCGATCCGATCATCGTGTCGAGTCCTGCGGGAAGCTCACCCAACCATTCCGACAGTCCGGCGCGATCCAGCAGGTCCGCGGCCGCCGGACGGGTCAGGTCGGCGTCGGCCACCCGGATGTTCTCATACACGGTCGTGGCGAAGATGTGGGCGTCCTCGGCGGTCACCGTCACGCGGGAGGCGACGTCGCCGCGGTCGGCCGCCCACACGTCGGCTCCGTCCAACGTGACGGTGCCCTCCACGGGCGGCAGCATTCCGGCCAGTGTGTAGAGCAGGGTCGACTTCCCGATGCCGGACGGGCCGACCACTGCCAGGTGCGAGCCGACCTCCAGATCGAGGTCGATGCCGCGGGCGATGATCGGTCCTCCGGGCCAGCCGATGGCAAGGTTCCGGACGACCAATCGGGGACCGGTCGGCGGAACCGTCGGCAGGTGATGCTCCTCGGGGAGGCGATCGGTGCCGAGCAGATGATCGATCCGCTCCGCTGCTGCGGCGGAGCGCACCAGCTGGGAGGCCGCGGCCGACAACTCCGAGGTGCCCTCGAAGGAGGCGAGGGGGGTGAGGACGAGGACGGCGAGGGCGACCGCTGCGACGAGACCGGCCGTGGTCTCCGGGATCCCGACGAGCAGGGCTCCGACGACGGCCAGACCCATCGCTGCACGGTCGACTCCGGCGGCGAGGCCCGAGATACGCGCGGCGCGGGCCGTGGCATCGGTCAGCGAGTCCTCGATGCGGCCGAGGTGTGTGTGGATTCCGTCGATGCGTCCGGAGGTCTGGAGTTCCGCAGCGCCGTCCATGAGGCTGACCGTCGTCTCCGACAAGCCGGTGCGGGCACTCCGGGAGTCGGCCTCGACCGTGCGGGTCGCTTTTCCGGTCAGCAGCGGAGTCACGACGCCGGAGACCAGGAGGCAGATGGCCAGGATCAGGGCCGCGGCGGGGGAGAGCATCGCAATTCCCCCAACGGTTGCGACACCAACGAGCAGAGTGACGGCCGCCGGGAGGAGCGATTTGACGACGAGGTTGCCGACCTCGTCGACGTCGGCGCCGGTGCGGGCCAGCAGATCGCCGCGGCGCAGGGCGACGACACGGTCGACGCGTGAGGTCGAGAGAATGCCGTAGAGATTCTGTCTCAGTGCGTCCATGCCGGTCAGCGCCACTTTGTGGCTGGCCAGGCGTTGGAGGTAACGCATGAGGGCCCGCAGGATACCGAACATGCGGACGGCGACCGCCGCGACCGTCAGATAGAGAACGGGGGGTTGTTGGGAGGCGCGCGCGATCAACCAGGCCGAGGTTGCGGACAGAGCGACGGCGGAGCCCAGCCCGAGGGACCCCAGGACGACGGACAGGACGACGCCTCGGGCGTCGATGTCGAGCAACCCGAGGACCCGGCGCAGGGATCGGCGCTCCGAGGCCGTGAGCAGGAACCTCACCGGGCGCCTCCCGCCATCGGGTCCGACCGGTGGGTGCCGGACGGAGCGGGCGCGATCTCCGAGTCGTCGAGGAAGCCCGGAAGCTCGACTCGCAGGTCCGTGAGTTCGTCGATGTGACCGAGCTCGGGATGCGCCTCGAACTCGGCGGGCGTCGCCGGGCGCGCCACGACGTCGATGACGTGATCGGCGGCCGCGACGACGGCGGCGCGGTGGGCAATGACCAGGATGGTGCGTCCTTCGGCCCGCATGGCGCGCAGGGCATCGACGATCGTTTCCTCGCTCATCGCGTCGAGGTGGGCTGTCGGTTCGTCGAGGACGACCAGGGGCGCATCATCGAGGAGGGCGCGAGTCAGTGCCAGACGCTGACGTTGACCGACGGAGAGCCCGACACCGCCCTGACCGATCGGGGTCTGCCAGCCCTGGGGGAGGGAGGCGACGACCTGCTCCAGTCCGGTCGAACCGGCGGCACGCGCGAGGTCGGTCGCCCCGACGTCCTCGGGAAGTGCCTCGCGGACAGTTCCGGGCAGGAGGACAGGGGTCTGGGGGACCCACGAGACCTGACTCCACCAGGAGGCGGCCTCAATGTCCGCGAGGTCGACCGACTCCTCGTCCTCGCCACGTCCCGGCCGGGCGGGACGGATGAGGACGTGGCCGAGCGTCGGATCCTCCAAGCGGAGGGCGACCATTGCCGTTGTCGTCTTGCCCGCGCCCGAAGGCCCGCGCAGAGCGACCAGGGTCCCGGGTCGGATGACGGCCTCGAGGCAATGCGGGGCCCAGACACCGCGCGCCGCAACCGAGAGGTCCTTTAGGACGATCTCGGAGCCGTGCAGGTCGGGAGCTGCAACGTGACCGTCGGGACGCTCAGGAGTCTCGAGGATGTCGAAGGCGGAGTTCGCGGCGGCGACTCCGTTGGCCGAGGCGTGGAACTGGGCGCCGACCTGGCGCAGCGGTTCGAAGACCTCGGGGGCGAGCATGATGACGGCCAGACCGGTCTCCAGGCCGATGTTGCCGCTGACCAGACGCATCCCGACCTCGACGGCAACGAGAGCGACCGACAGCGTCGTCAGGAACTCAAGGACACCTCCCGACAGGAAGGCGACTCGCAGCGTTGCCATGGTCGTGCGGGTGTTCTCCTCACCGAGGCGCTTGAGGTGGGCGCGTGGTCCGGCCTCGCGCCCCAGACCACGCAGTGTTGGCAGCCCGGCCATGAGGTCGAGCATCTGGGAACCGAGCCGCTCCATCGAGGCGAGCTTGCGTTCGGAGGAGTCCTGGGTGAAGCGCCCGATGAGGATCATGAACAGCGGGATCAGTGGAATGACGAGGGCCGCGATCAGGGCCGACCAGAAATCGAGCAGGAGGATTGTCGCGAGCACCAAGGGGGTGACGGTCGCCGACAGAAGGAGTTGGGGGAGGAAATCGACGAAGTACGGGCCGAGGTCCTGCAGCCCTCGGGTCACCAGTGTCGCGGTGTCCGTGCCGTGGGCGGCGCGCCACCGTGGCCCCAGCCTTTCAGCCTTGGAGATGACCGCCCCGCGCAGCTCGCGGATTGCTGAATCGGCGGCGCGGTGCGCCAGGGACTCACGCACGGCCACGAGCAGGCCGCGCACGAGCACGACGATCAGAAGGATCCCGATGGGACGGAACACGCCGGACAGCTCGGAGGCTCCACGGACAACGGGCGCGAGCGAACGGGAGATCAGAAAGGCTTGGGCGATAACGAGGATCGATGTGAGGAGACCGAAGACAGCGGTCGCGACAATGTATCCCCGAGACGACCGTGCATAACGCATTAGTCGCGGGTCAAGGGGTCTCACCCCACTATTGTGCCAGTTGGACCGTCAGTCTTCCGGGTGTCGTGCTCGACGATCCGTGGTCTGTCCAACACTTCGGGCCCGCACCCCCGAGGAGATACGGGCCCGAAGAGCGTGCTGGATCTCAGCCGGTGAGGAAATTCTCGCCAAGCCTGATCTTGTCGGGGAGCAGACCAGCGTTCGCGTCGACGTCACCGGGGGTGACGCGCTTGCGGAAGACCCAGTACGACCACGCCGTATAGATCAAGACGATCGGGACCAGGCAGACCGCGACAATGGTCATCACAGTCAGGGTGCCCTGGGTGGAGGATGCCTGGGAGATCGTCAGCGAGTAGCCCGGATCGATGCTCGACTTCATGACCGCAGGAGCCATCGCGGAGAAGATCCACGCGACCGCCGCAGCGATGCCGACCGAGGAAAGCACGAAGGAGAGCCCCTCGCGCCGGGTCGCGGCCTGGGAGAACGCCGCCGATGCAATGAGCGACAGGGCAGCGATGACCAGCGGGATCCAGGCGAGCAGGTTGTCGGTGTGGGCGAACTGGCCCCACAGGACTAAGACAGCAGCCAGCACCGTCGAGACGGCCGAGGCCGGCGCGATGAAGGCGTTCGCGCGCTCGCGGATGACCCCGTCGGTCTTCAGCGTGAGGAACTGGGCGCCATGCATCAGGCAGATCGCGACGATGACCACTCCGCCCAGCAGAGTGAAGGGAGTCAGCAGGGAGAAGAACCCACCGGTCAACTGGTGCGACGACGTGGCAGCGGCCGCAGCGGCGTCGGCGACTGGAACAGCGGTCTGCGTCGCGCGGTCGATCACCTCAATCTTCATGCCCTGGACAAGATTCGCAAAGGCGACGCCAAGCAGCAGCGGAACTCCGAGGGCGGCGACGGTGTGGAACCAGTCCCAGGTCGCACGCCACTTCTCGGTTGCGATCTTCGAGCGCCATTCGATGGCGGTAATCCGCAGAATCAGGAGCACGAGGATGATGAACAGGGGCAGGTACATGCCCGAGAACATCGTTGCGTACCACTCGGGGAAGGCCGCGAAGGTCGCGCCACCAGCCGTGAGAAGCCAGACCTCGTTGCCGTCCCAGTGTGGGCCGATCGTGCGCACGACGGCGGTGCGCTCGCGGTCGTTCTTGGCGACGATGTGCAGCAGCATGCCGACGCCGAAGTCGAAGCCCTCGAGGACCAAGTATCCGGTCCACAGGACCGCGATGAGGATGTACCAGAGGATGCTGAGTGTCATGGGAATGTCTCCGTTTCCTCTCAGTAACCGAACGACAGGGCGCCGACGGGAGCGTCGCCGGGGGCAGCCTGGGTCTCGCTCGTCCCGGAGTCCCCCGACGAATGGATCCCTTCGAGTGAGTAGCGCTTGATGAGAAGGAACCAGACCACGCCCAGCGCCGCGTAGAGCAGTGTGAAGATGATCATCGTCGCCAGGACCTGTCCCGCCGGGACGGCCGTCGAGATTCCCGACTCGGTCATCATCATCACGGAGCCGACGGCATCACCGCCGGCCAACGCGTCGAGGTTGGGGACCACCACCCAAGGTTGGCGACCCATTTCGGTGAAGATCCATCCGAAGGAGGCTGCCAGAAAGGGGGTCGGGATCGTGATCAGGGCGAAGATCCCGAGCCACTTGTTTGTTGCCACGGCCCCGTTGCGCATCGCCCACAGTCCCCACAGGGCGAGGACGGCGGCGAAGCCGGCCAGACCGATCATGATGCGGAAGGACCAGAAGACGACCATCTGCGGGGGGCGGAAGTCGTACTGCGAGGCGTCGCCGTACTTGGCGACGAAGTCGGGGTTCGCGTTGAGGGTCTCGACCAGGCGAGCCTGCTCGGAGCTGACTCCCTCGACGGTGCCAGAGAAGCTGTTGGTCGCCATGAAAGCGGAGACTCCGGGAACCTCGATGAACTTGGTCGGTTCAGAGCCGTCGTCACCCAGCGGGCAGGACCCGAATTGGGCGATGGTGAAGGCAGCGCCCTTCGTGTCGACGCACACGCCTTCGGCCGCAGCCATCTTCATCGGTTGGGCCCTGACGAGTTCCTGACCCTGGATGTGTCCGGTGCCAGCAGTTCCCAGGCCGCCGATGATGACGATCACGAGTCCGAAAAGGGCGATGGGGCGCCAGACCTCACGTGCTTGTGTTTCGCCGGCCTCGCCACCGCGACGGGCGGCGCGCACCATCCACCAGATCGCCAATCCGGCGACGAACGTGCCGGCGACCAGCCAGGAGGAGGTGATGACGTGGCTGAACTCCCAGATGAAGACGGAGTTCGTGATGACTTTGAGGAATCCGGCGGCGCCGTCGAGCTCGGCTCTGCCGGTCGTTGCATTGAAGGTCGCCCCCACCGGATGCTGCATCCACGCATTCGCGGAGAGGATCCAGGCCGCCGACAGCATCGTGCCGATTGCGACGAACCAGATGCAGGCGAGGTGCCATCCCTTGGACAGCCTCCCCCAGCCGAAGATCCACAGGCCCAGGAACGTCGACTCGAGGAAGAAGGCAAGCAATGCCTCGACGGCGAGGGGTGCTCCGAAGATGTCGCCGACGTAGCGGGAGTACTCGGACCAGTTCATGCCGAACTGGAATTCCTGGACGATGCCGGTGGCAACCCCCAAGGCGAAGTTGATGAGAAGGAGCTTGCCGAAGAACCGGGTGGCTTGGAGCCACGCGTCCTTGCCGGACCTGTGCCAGAACGTTTGCATGATCGCAACCAGGAGCGACAACCCGATGGTGAGCGGCACGAGGATGAAGTGATAGACGGTTGTGATACCGAACTGCCACCGACCCAGCGCCACCGCATCGAGTGCGGCCGGAAGGAGTGTCATGGTGCTCGCCTTTCCGGTGTGAGGGAGTTGGACGGCGCGGGCACGCGGCAGGCCGCCTGTCCTGACGCCATGTCAAAAAGATACCGCATTGACCAAGTGGTTAGTGGCCGAACGGAGCGTGTGAACGGACATGTGACGCGAGGTCGGCTCACTCGTCGCCGGGCTGATCAAGAGGGTTTGCGGAGGCCAAAGAGTGAAAACAATTTCCGGTCGACGGGGATGACATGCGACCCCCGATTGAGAAATTCTACTCATTCATCGACCGGCTGGAAAGCTTCGTGTGGAGGAGACCTCGGTGGGGGCGTCCGCCGGTGACGTTCGGGGAATCCTGTCGCCGGTGAGCGAGCCCACCCGACTCGGAGCCCCGTGATGTGCGACAATGACGACGAACATGGACGCCGTGGACGCACCTCCGCGGCGAGCGTGCCAGGTGAGCCGAACGGCCGGAGACGGCCGGGGCCCTGAGTACCACCGCACCAAGGCGCGGTCCTGGACAGATTTCCGCCCCCAGCGGGCGAGCATCCGGTGTCCTTCAGGTGTGAGGGGGACACTCACAATTGGAGAACCGTGAGCACCACCCCCGAGACCCCGTCGGCACCCGAGACCCGAGCGGCGTCACTGCTGTTCCAGGCACCGACCTTCCAACCGCCCACTTTCGTCGAACCGGGACCCGTCAAAGGGTCTCCTTCCGACGAGGAGAAGCCGTCTGCACCCCGCAAACGCCGCTCGTCGCGGCGAGCGCCACGCGCGGTGTCGTCCGAGAGTGAGCCTGAGGAGGCGGCGCCCGAGCGGGAGAACGCGCCCGCAGAACCGCCCACCGAGGACGAGGAAGCCCGTCCTCGCGCGCACACGCGTCGATCGCGGCATTCCCAGAAGAATGAATCCGTGGAGGAAGCTCCCCCCGGATCGGACGGCGGTGACGCGCAGAAGTCCGAACCCGAGGCAGCTGGCCCGGACGTGGATGCCGTCGAGGACGAGGCCGAAGGGGAGTCGACGACCAAGCGTCGTCGTCGCCGTCGTTCCCGTTCCTCCTCCTCGACCGAGTTCGGGGGCGAGGCCTCCGACCAGGTTCGCGCCCTCAAGGGGTCGACGCGCCTGGAGGCCAAGAAGATGCGGCGTCGTGAGGGTCGTCGTGAGGATCGTCGTCATCACGTCATCACCGAGTCCGAATTTCTGGCCCGTCGTGAGTCCGTCACTCGTCAGATGGTCATCCGTCACCGCAACGGCCTCGACCAGATCGCCGTCATTGAGGACGATCTGTTGGTCGAGCACTACGTCGCCCGACGGACCCAGCAGTCGGCCGTGGGCAACATCTACCTGGGTCGAGTCCAGAATGTCCTGCCCTCGATGGAGGCTGCCTTCATTGACATCGGTCGCGGCCGCAATGCCGTTCTCTACGCCGGCGAGGTCAACTGGGACGCCGTCGGTCTGGAAGGCCACCCTCGGCGTATCGAGAACGCCCTCAGGAGTGGTGACGCCATCCTCGTGCAGGTGACGAAGGACCCGATCGGTCACAAGGGCGCGCGCCTGACCAGCCAGATCACGTTAGCCGGCCGTTTCCTGGTCCTCATCCCGCATGGGTCGATGATGGGGATCTCCCGCAAACTGCCCGAACCAGAGCGCCAGCGTTTGAAGAAGATCCTCAAGAAGGTCGTCCCCGCCGGCTCGGGTGTCATCGTGCGCACTGCAGCCGAGGGCGCCTCCGACAAGCAGCTCTCCGACGACGTCGAGCGCCTGGTCCGCCAGTGGACGGAGATCGAGCGCAAGCAGACAAACACGAAGTCCGCACCGACTCTGCTGCGCGGTGAGCCCGAGCTCGCCCTGCGCGTGGTCCGCGACATCTTCAACGAGGACTTCACCCGCCTGGTCATCGAAGGCGCAGAGACCCATGAAACGGTCAAGGCCTACATCGACGACCGCTCGCCAGAGTTGTCGGACCGCGTCGAGCAGTGGGTCGACACCGAGGATGTCTTCCATTCCTTCCGCGTCGACGAGCAGCTTGCCAAGGGCATGGACCGCAAGGTCTGGCTGCCCAGTGGCGGCACACTGATCATCGACCGCACCGAGGCGATGACGGTCATCGACGTCAACACCGGCAAATACATCGGAGCCGGTGGCACGCTTGAGGAGACGGTCACCCGTAACAACCTCGAGGCAGCCGAGGAGATCGTGCGCCAGCTGCGCCTGCGCGACATCGGTGGCATCGTCATCGTGGACTTCGTCGACATGGTGCTTGAGTCGAACCGTGATCTCGTCCTGCGTCGCCTCGTCGAATGCCTCGGGAGAGACCGCACTCGTCATCAGGTCACCGAGATCACGTCCCTCGGCTTGGTCCAGATGACGCGCAAGCGTGTGGGAGAGGGCCTCGTTGAGGCGTTCTCGACGCCGTGCGAGGTCTGCGAGGGACGTGGGTTCATCGTCCACCACGATCCCGTCGAGCACACCGGTTCCGAGGACCACACCGGTGGACACCAGCGCTCGAAGCGTCAGAAGAAGAGCTCCGAGGAGGCCCGCAAGTCCGTCGAGGGTCCCGGCGCCGAGCAGACTCGCACGGCGCTGTCTGCGATTGCTGCGGCCTCGGGTCACACGCCCGCCAAGGAGACCGAGAAGCTGTCCGACGCAGAGGGAGTGCCCGCCACGATCGAGTCGGAGACTCCGAGCGCTTCCGTGGAGCCGGAAGACACGGTCTCAGAGCCTGTGAAGCCCAAGCGGAAGCCTCGCCGACGTCGGGCGACCTCGGGCGGAACCATCGATCCGGGCGCTCCTGCTTCCGGGCCTTCCAGTCTGGAGACCTCTGTCGATCTCACCGTGGCCGCAGAGGAATCCACGCCCGAGGTCCCGGCGGCTCCCGAGCCTGAGGAAAGTGCGGCCCCGACCGCGAAGCGGTCTCGCAGGCGCGCCGCCTCACGGTCGCGGACCACCAAGGCCGCGGTCGTCGAGGCCCCGGAGACGCCCGCTCCGGAGACGGGAAGCACGGGGCCGGCCGAGACCGCCGGGCCCGCCAAGAAACCACGCCGCCGTCGTGCGGTAGCGACAGCTGTCGTCGGGCCTCTGAGCGAGTCTGCGCCGGTGGCGCCCGAAGCCGATCCCGAACCGACCTCGGTGATGACCCGCGACAAGTCCGGGCGCACACACAAGGCGACGACACTCGACGATATCGCCCTTCCCGATACGCATGTCACACAGGCGGCACCGCGCAAGCGACGTCGTCGAGTGGCTTCCACCGGAGTGGTCGAGGCCACTCCGTCGCAGGAGTGAACCCGGTGGGTGTGGAATCGCACAGGCCATGACGCGCGTCCGGGGCGAGATCGGCTTGCCGCCCCGGTGCGCGATCGGCTAGATTGGACCGTCGGCGCGCCCCACGCGCCAGCGGGTTCCGCTTCCGAGTTCCCGGCCTCCGGGCCGATGTCGAGGGCGTGGTCCCGTCCCATACGAATCAAGCAGAGATGAGCTCCAACGTGGTCTACGCGATCGTCAAGGCCGGCGGCCGTCAGGAAAAGGTGTCCGTCGGTGACGTCGTCGTCGTCGACAAGCTGTCCGACGCGATCGGCTCCAGCATCGAACTCCAGCCGCTGATGCTGGTCGACGGTGACGCAGTCACCACCGACAAGGACGCCCTGGGGAAGGTCACGGTCAAGGCTGAGGTCGTGGACTCCGCCAAGGGGCCGAAGATCTCGATCATCAAGTTCAAGAACAAGACCGGCTACCGCAAGCGCCAGGGTCACCGTCAGAAGCTGTCGGTGGTCAAGGTCACCGAGATCGCCTGAGTCCTCCGAAGAGAAAGCACTCACTGAGATGGCACACAAGAAGGGTCTCGGATCCTCCCGCAACGGTCGCGACTCGAATGCCCAGCGCCTCGGCGTCAAGCGTTACGGTGGCCAGGTCGTTAGCGCCGGCGAGATCATCGTTCGTCAGCGTGGCACCCACTTCCACCCCGGCCTCAACGTCGGTCGCGGCAAGGACGACACTCTGTTCGCCCTCAAAGCGGGCGCCGTCGAGTTCGGTCGGCGTCGTGACCGCAGGGTCGTTAACATCGTTGAGCCTGCCGAGCCTGTCGAGGCCTGACAGCTCGCACGGTCATGGGGGCGTCCGGCATGAGCCGGGCGCCCCTTTCTCATTTCATCCCGACCATCACCAGGAGACCATCGTGGCGAGCTTCGTCGACCGAGTGACCATCCACGCCGCTGGCGGCGACGGAGGGAACGGCGTCGCGTCGGTCCACCGTGAGAAGTTCAAGCCGTTGGGTGGACCCGATGGCGGCAACGGTGGCAACGGCGGCTCCGTCGTCCTCGTCGTCGATCCCCAGGTGACGACCCTGTTGACCTATCACCACAGTCCTCATCAGCGGGCCGACAACGGAACACAGGGCATGGGCGACTATCGACAGGGTCGGGCCGGTGAGGACATCGTGCTGTCCGTCCCCGACGGGACGGTCGTCAAGTCTCCAACCGGTGAGCTGCTGGCCGACCTCACCGGAGAGGGCGAGCGTTTCGTCGTGGCCGAGGGAGGTCGCGGAGGACTCGGCAATGCCGCACTGGCCTCGACCAAGCGCCGGGCTCCGGGCTTTGCTCTACTGGGTGAACCCGGCCAGGAACGCGACGTCGTCCTCGAGCTGAAGTCGGTCGCGGACGTGGCGCTCGTCGGATTCCCTTCGTCCGGCAAGTCCTCGCTGATCGCCGCGATGTCGCAGGCCCGGCCCAAGATCGCTGACTATCCCTTCACGACGCTCGTGCCGAATCTCGGCGTCGTCGAGGCCGGCGACACTCGCTTCACAATGGCTGATGTTCCTGGTCTGATCCCCGGAGCATCCTCGGGCAAGGGCCTGGGGCTGGAGTTCCTTCGCCATATCGAACGCTGCGCCGTCATCGTCCACGTCCTCGATACGGCCGCCTACGACTATGACCGTGATCCGCTGTCCGATCTGCGAACGATCGAGGAAGAACTCGGTGCCTACCGGGGCGATCTCGGCGAGGTCGAGGGCTATGTGCCGATCATGGAGCGGCCCCGCGTCGTCGTCCTCAACAAGGTCGACGTCCCCGACGGACGCGACTTGGCGGACATCGCGCGTCCCAGCCTGGAGGAGTTGGGCTGGCCGGTCTTTGAGGTGTCCGCAGTCACTCACGAGGGACTCAAGGAACTGTCCTTTGGACTCGCCCAGTTGGTCGAGCGCCAGCGTGCGGAGATTCCCGCTGCTGCTTTGTCGCGTCCGGTGTTGCATCCGCAGGCCGTCGGCGCGCGCGTGGCGGTCACCGTTACGCGGCGCCAGAAGAATGGCGGGACCGTCTACCAGGTCCGCGGCGACAAGCCGGAACGCTGGGTTCGTCAGACGGACTTCTCCAATGATGAGGCCGTCGGTTATCTGGCGGATCGTCTGGCGGCGGTCGGCGTCGAGGACGAGTTGGTCCGCGCCGGAGCATCGGCAGGCGACACGGTCGTCATCGGTGGTCTGGACGATGGCGTGATCTTCGATTGGGAGCCGAGCCTGACGACAGGGCCCGAACTGCTCGGGGAACGCGGCACGGATGTGCGCGTCGAGCGTAATGACCGTCCGTCCCGTCGTGAGCGTCGTGAGCGCTACCACGACTCGATGGACGCGAAGACGGTTGCGCGCGAAGAACTGTGGACCGAGCGCGAGGCCGGCGTGTGGACCGACCCGAACGAGGGCGGCTCCGACTCGAGCGGGTCGGGATCTCGGCGATGACCAGCGGCCAGGACCGCGCGACGTCGGAGGACGGGGCCGGAGTCTTCGCCGGGCTGGCGGGTGCGCGCCGTATTGTCGTCAAGATCGGATCCTCCTCGCTCACTCGCGAGGACGGGGGATTGAACCTCAATCGGATCGACGTCGTGGCCCGACTCGCCGCGCAATGGTGTCAGGGTGGGCGCGAGATCCTCATCGTCTCTTCCGGTGCGGTGGCGGCCGGTCTCGATCCGCTCGGGATGACGTCGCGCCCCCGCGATCTCGCCAGCGTCCAGGCAGCCGCCTCGATGGGCCAGGGATTGCTGGTGGCTCGGTGGTCCTCGGCCTTCCAATCGCATCATCGACACGTTGCACAAGTCCTGTTGACCACCGATGACGTCATGCGGCGTGACCACTACACGAACGCTCGTCAGGCGCTGGAGAAGTTGTTGGGCTTCGGGGTCGTGCCGATCATCAACGAGAACGACACCGTGGCCACTCGCGAGGTCCGTTTCGGGGACAACGACCGTCTGGCGTCCTATGTCGCGCAGATGGTCGCCGCGGACGCCCTCGTCCTGCTCACCGATGTTGAGGGTCTTTTCACTGCGCCTCCGGGGCGCCCCGGTGCCGAGCTGATCCCGGTGGTGGCCTCTCGCGACGACCTGAGATCGGTCCTGGTCAGCGGTGCCGGATCGAGAGTCGGCTCCGGCGGGATGGTGACGAAGGTCCAGGCGGCGACAATGGCGACCTCGTCGGGGATCGGCGTCCTGCTGACGTGCGCGGACAACTTGGGTCCGGCGCTGGCGGGGGAGTCGGTCGGCACGTGGTTCGCCCCGACCGGATCGAGGCCTGCTTCGCGGATCCTGTGGATCGCCCACGCCGCACCCTCTCGCGGGGAACTCCTGTTGGACGAGGGCGCTGTCGAGGCGATCACCCAACGGAACAAGTCCTTGCTGTCGGCGGGCGTCCGACAGGTCATCAGCACCTTCGATTCGGGGGACGTCGTCGACCTCGCGGGGCCCGCGGGCCTGGTGGCACGTGGCATCGTCGCCTACGACTCCGACACGGTTGCGTCAATGGCGGGAATGTCGGCCCACGATCTGCTCAAACAGGGATGGGAGAATCCGCGCCCGATCGTCCATCGGGACGACCTCGCTTTGCTCGTCTGAGTGCGGGCAACCCGCCGGGGTGTCCCCCGTGCTCAGGCGAGGACGACGTGGACGCCGGAGTCCTCGAAGGCTCGCACCTGGACCGGATCGGCCTCGGAATCGGTGATCAACGTGTCGACGAGGTCGTTGTCGACGATCTTCGCGAAGGAGAAAGCGCCGAGTTTCGAATGGTCGGCGATGACGACAAGGCGTCGGGCGGCCTCGGCGAAGGCCGCGTTGATGACAGCCTCCCCGTCGTGGATCGTGAACAGGCCCTCGCCCGCGACGATCCCATGGACTCCGAGGAAAGCCGTTCCGATGGAGATCCGGGGCAGTTTCGCCTGGGCGAGCGGCCCGATCAACTCATAGGAACGCGCGAGGGCGACCCCTCCGGTGACGACGACGCGAACATTGGGCCGCACAGTGAGGTCGGCGGCGATGTTGACGGCATTCGTGACGACGGTGACGGGAAGCTCTGTGAATCCTGGATTCGAGGAGGAAGCGATTCCGAGCTCCAGGGCCATTTGGGTGGTCGTGGTCCCCCCGTTGAGTGCGATGACCTCGCCGGGATGGACCATTGCGACCGCGGCCTCGGCGATGCGTCGCTTCTGGTCGCCCTGACGGGTTGCCCGATAGCGCAGGGGGAGCTCTCCGGTGGCGGCGTTGGCGATCGCACCGCCGCGCGTGCGGGTCAGCAGCTGCTGGTTCGCGAGGGCATCGAGATCTCGCCGGGCTGTGGCACCGGAGATGCCCAGTTCCTCGATGATGTCGTCGACCCGGATCGTTCCGCGTTGAATGACGAGGTCGGCGAGCAGTGACAGGCGCTCATGTCGGTTCATGGAGGTGAGGGCTTTCGACGGACTGACAAGGATAGAGTGCTCCGATCGTAGCGTGATACCTGAGAGCTTCTGTTCAATACGGCTCTGTGTGATCAGTCGCTCGGGTAGTTTTGAGCAGTTTTTGCGCGAGATGTGCTCATGTATGGGTGATCACCTGCCATCGCGGACGAAAGGGGTACTCTGCCGTGTGCCCCGGGCCGTGGAATCCCGGGCATCCCGGACCGCGACGGTCCTTGACCCTCCACAGGAGGCACGTGTGGCGAATGCGACCCACCGTCGTTCCATCGGAATCATGGGCGGCACCTTCGACCCGATCCACCATGGCCACCTCGTGGCAGCCTCGGAGGTCATGCAGGTGTTCCATCTGGACCAGGTGATCTTCGTGCCGGCGGCGATGCAGCCCTTCAAGGCCGGGCGTCGGGTGACTCCGGCTGAGCATCGCTACTTGATGACGGTCATCGCGACGGCCTCGAATCCGTCCTTCGACGTCTCGCGCGTCGACATCGACCGTGGGGGGATGACCTACACGATTGACACGTTGACCGATCTGAGGGCCCGGGAGCCCGATGCTGACTACTTCTTCATCACTGGCGCTGACGCCTTGGCGCAGATTGCCCAATGGAAGGACGCCGACAGGCTTTTCGACATGGCCCACTTCGTCGGCGTGACGCGTCCGGGGCATGTCCTCGATGCGAACGGACTGCCGCGCGACTCCGTTTCACTGCTGGAAGTACCCGCGATGGCGATCTCCTCGACGGACTGCCGCGAGCGCGTCCAGGAGGGCAAGCCGGTGTGGTACTTGGTGCCCGACGGAGTCGTCCAGTACATCGCAAAGTACGACCTCTACCGGGACTGAACCCACCGCGAAGCACGCCGCTTGCTCATCAGCATGGCTCATGTTGGCGACACTCTCATGTAACAAGTGGTGACTGTGCACCTGGTGTCCGCCCGGCGTCCGGCACGAGACTGTGGCCGTCCACTGTGTGATCAATTCCACGCGATCGAGGACATTCGGAGCGATGAGCTCGGGCGCGACGCGATGCGCGTGCCACACTGAGTGCGTCGGCACCCATTGACGGACGGGAGACACCGTGACCTGCAGTCGCGAGACAGAGGGATTGATCCGAGTGGCGACGGAAGCCGCTCTTGGCAAACTGGCGACCGATCCGGTCGTCATTGACGTGTCTGAACGCCTCCATCTTGCGGAGGCCTTCCTCATCACCTCTGCTCCGAGCGAGCGACAGGTCCGCGCGATTGCGGAGAATGTCATGGATGAGATGTCCCGGCAGTTCGGGATCTTGCCGGATCGGATCGAGGGGCGCTCCGATGCTCGCTGGGTCCTCGTCGACTATGGCGACCTGACCGTCCATGTTCTGGTGGACGAGGACCGGGAGTACTACGCGCTGGAGAAACTGTGGGGGGATTGCCCCGTGATCCCACTGGAGCACCTGGGCGTCGTCGGGCATGAACTCGGTGATGTGGCAGTCTGAGTGGGTGGCACACTCTTCACGCATCGTCCTCCTGCGGCACGGTCAGACCGATTTCAATGTTCGAGGCCGCTTCCAGGGTTCATCGGACATTCCGCTCAACGACACCGGACGAGAGCAAGCGCGGCGGGCGGCGGACGTCCTCGCACGGCGACTGTCCGGGCATGGCGGGTCTGTCGGGGTGACTCCCAACGCCACACCCGAGGGCGGCGTGCGTGTCGTGACCTCACCGCTCAGGCGTGCCCACGAGACCGGCAGGATCGTCGCCAAGGCGTTGGCCAAGCGTGGCTTGCTGGTCGGGGCGACATTTGACGGGGGTGGCAGGATCCAGGTCGAGACGGATGATCGGTTGATCGAACGGAGCTACGGCGATTTTGAGGGACACACGGGCGCCGAGATCGAGGAGATCTTCCCCGAGTCGCACGCGCGGTGGCTCGCAGGCCAGGAGACTCCTGAGGTCGGTGTCGAGTCGTCGCGGGCCGTGGGGGAGCGGGTCCGGGAGGCTCTGCTCGACCATATCCTGCAGACTGGGGCAGACGAGACGCTGCTGATTGCCTCCCATGGTGCCGCGATCGCGCGGGGCCTCATTGCGATGATCGGGCTGGACGCCGGGACCTTCACTGCATTGCGGGGGTTGGACAACTGTCATTGGTCGGAGTTGGCCTGCGATGCTCGGCACGACGAATGGCGGATGGTCTCCCACAACATTGGTGCCGTCGAGGATGTCATCGGTGGGTGAGACGACGTCGGGCAGGCCGAGCGCCGGTGGTATTTCCGTGCTGCAGTGAGCACCGGCACAGCCGTTGATTTTGTCGGCTCGGCGAGGTCCCGGTATAGTTGACGGGTCGCCGCATGAGAGTGCGGCGGTCCGGTTCGGGGCTATGGCGCAGTTGGTAGCGCGCTTCCATGGCATGGAAGAGGTCGAGGGTTCGAATCCCTCTAGCTCCACCCAACGCATCAAGTTCAAACCCTCGTCCGCAGAAGAGCGGTCGGGGGTTTGAGCGTTTCGGGGCCTGGTGTCGTGCCGGTGGCGGGCGGCGGTCTGCGTGCTGGTGTCGAGCAGGAGCGCGAAGGCGCCGGTGGGCACCGCGCGGATCTCGTCTTGGTCGGTGATGTAGATCTTCTCGAAGAACGCCTGGTTGAACAGGCGGCGCACGGAGTCGGGTGCCTGCTGGTACACGGCGTAGCAGTCGCTGGTGAGGTCGAGGCAGTCGGCCAGTTCGGCTTGCGCTTCGGCGTAGTTCGCGCTGGCGGCGTCGAGCCTGCCGGTGATCTGTGCCAGTGTGGAGGAGATGCGGTCCTGTTCGGCTTTGAGCTGGTCGAGCGGGACGGCTCCGGCGTAGTGGGCCTGCATGAGCTTGTCGCGCTGGATGAGCAGGTCGTGCTTCTGCTTGGTCAGGTCCTGGGTCTCAAGTGTGGCCTGGGCGCCTAGGATCGCGAACTCCTCGGCAATCGCTCCCTCCAGCGCCGTCCTGGTTGCCGGGTCAAGTTGCACGCGGGAGTAGTGCTGCACGATGAGGTCCTCGACCTGATAGATGTGCATGGCTTTGCGGGTGCAGTCGGTGGTCTTGCGGTGCCGGCCGGCGCAGATGAAGTAGGGGTAGATGCTGCCGTGGCGGTTCTTCGCGTGGGTGATGACGAGCCGTGAGCCGCAGTTCGAGCAGTACACGGAGCCCTTGAGGTAGTGGTCGTGGGTCTGTGTCTTGTCGCCGGCGACGTTGTTGGCGCGCAGCACGGCTTGCACCTGGGTCCAGACGTCGACGGGCACGAGTGGTTGGTGCGTCCCGTCGTAGGGGACGCCGTCGTAGATGACGGTTCCCTTGTAGTAGGGATTCTGGAGCATCCGGTGCAGGGTGGAGACGAAGATCGGCTTGGAGGGCCGGCGTGGGCTGGCGACCGAGGTCAGGCCGCGCAGCGTCAACTCTTCCAGCAGGGTCGACAGTGTCCAGTCGCCGGTGGCGTACGCCTCGAAGGCCCAGGTGACCAGTGGTGCCCGCTCGGGGTCGAGTTCGACGGTGCGCAGTTCGTAGCCGTTGTCGGTGCGGACCTGGATGTTGCGGTAGCCGAGCGGCGCCCGGCCGATCGTGCCGCCGGTGGTGGCCTTGGTCCGTAGGCCCTTGGTGACCTCCATCGCCAGGTTCAGGGAGTAGAACTCGGCGATCGAGGCCATGATGCCGTGGGTGAGCATCCCGGCCGGGGTCTCGTCGATGTTCTCGGCGGCGGAGACGAGCTTGACACCTTCGGCTCGCAGCTCGGCGTGGATGAGCGCGTCATCGAGGCGGTTGCGGGCCAGCCGGTCGAGCTTCGGGATGATGCAGTAGGTGATGGTGTTGGCCCGGATGTACTCCATCATCTCGTTGAGCGAGGTGCGCTTGTCGCGGGTCTTGGCTGACTCGCCGGGGTCGATGAACTCGGCCACGATGACCGCGCTGAGGTTGGCGGCCTTCCGGTCGACGACCTTGCGCTGATCGGGCAGCGAGTAGCCCTCGTCGCGTCCGCCCCGGTGTGCTTGTGCCTTGGTGGAGACGCGCAGGTAGGACACGGCGAGCGGGCTGGTGAACTGTTCTGCATCGTTGGTGTGGTGGTCCACAGTGGTTCCTCATCTTGTTCGAGGCGCGTGCCGCGCGGTTCCTGAACAAGAGAGGTCCCCGGTCAGCCGGGGTCGATGCGCTCGGTGGGGCGCAAGCAACGATGTGTTGGCGGCACACGCGAGGGGCGGTGTGCGCTTCCTACTTTACCGGTCGGTCATCCTGATTTCGAGGTCGGGGGTTGTGGCGCGCGGGGTAGTCGGCCATCGCCGCGTTCGCCTCCTCGCGGTCGGTGAAGCGGCGAGCGAGGATGACCCCGACGAACGCCCGTGCCAGGCCCCGCACGTCGGGCTGGCTCTTCTCGACCACCCGAACGCCGAGGCGTCGGGTCCCTGCGAGCGAGGCAGGTCGCGGGTCAGGGGCCTGTTCCCCGCTCACGATTCGGCGTCCTCGCTTCGAAGGAAGGCGACCTCGGCCTCCGCCCGGCGGGTGACGTCCTCGATCACGAACGCGACGAAGTCCTCGTCCCGGTCGGTGATCGGCTGTTCGCTGGTCTCGGCTGTGGGCTCTTCGCCGGGCCAGGCGGTCTGCCGGGTGGGCCGGTCGCGGTCCAGGCGGGTGCCGGAGATGGAGACCCATTCCCGCAGCCGCTGTTGGGCGGCGTGGAAGTCGGTCAGGAACGCCAGCGGCCCGGCGGCGTCCTGCTGGGGGTCGTAGCAGCCGAGCCAGCGAAGATGTAGGGCGCTGAGCTCCCAGACGAGCTCGGGGTGGCGGTGCCACATCGGCGGGATGACGGCGGCCGGTAGACCGAACTCGATGCGCAGCCAGTTCACCCACTCGTTGAGGGCCAGCCATTCGTACTCGGCGTCGGATGAACCGAGGGTGCGCCAGTTGATCGGGCGCGGCGGGGCCGGGATGTCGTCGAAGGCGAACCGGTCGCCGCCACTGTCTTCGTTCTCGCCTCTGTCGTCGTCGGCGGGCACCGCGGTGACGTCGTCGGGTTCGTCGGCCTCGGGGGGCACGAGGGTGTCGTCGGTCTCGTTGTCGTGGTTCTCGGTCTCGTCGGTCATCGGTCTCGTCCTTCGTTGCGGCCACGGCGGTAGTGGTGATGTCTCGGGGGGCTGGCGGTGGCCGGGTACGCGGGTCCACCTGCGGAGCGGGGGAGTCGGGCAGGCCAGGCACGCCTGCGGCCACCGCCAGCGGTCGGCGGTCAGCGGGCCGCGGCCTCGGTCGCGGCGGGCTGGGCCTGCGCGGTGGGCTCGGCGGCCCCGAGCTGTCGGCCGCGGCGGCTGCCGCGGGCTCGGGAAGGCTCCTCCTGCTGCGCGGCTTCCTTCTCGGCCGGCTCGCGATCCGCGGACCCGCGCTCGGGACTCTCACGTTCGGTCCCGTCGCGGTCGGCGGCGGGCCTGCGCTCAACGGTGTAGGTCGTCGTGTTCGGGTCGTGGCCGATCCGGCGGGCGAGGAACTGCTCATCGGTGCGGGAGACCCCATCGACGTCGCGCGTGTACTCGCGAACCTCACCCTGGGCGAGGAACTCATCGCCCTTAGAGAACCGCTCGTAGGACAGCTCCGCGGCCCGACCGAACTGGATCAGGTCGTGGTAGGTGTTCGCGAGCCGGTGGAACTGGCCGTCGTCGGTGCGCTGGAAGTGCTTGATGCCGACGCGCGCGTAGAAGCGGGCCTGCCCGTCCTGGGTGTAGCTCAGCCGGGGATCGTCCGAGATGAACCCGTTGATTGCCTGCGATGTTCTGATAGCCACGGCTACCTCCTTCAACTGTGAGTCGAGGACGGCCACCGGGCCGCCTCCAGTGCACAGGTGAGGACGTGAGCCCCAGAGCGGTGAGTCAGGAACTGGCGCGCAGCAGCGCCTCGACGTCACGTTGGCCGGCAGCGAGCGCAGCAGCGTCAGACCGCTTCATCCACGGCCGCAGGTCGGTGATGATCGGCCGCGCGGCGCGCAGCAGGATGACGCCGAGGCCGAATGGCATGGTGCGCAGCACGTCCGGCGGCAGCACCGGCACGCGGCGCACGGAGCGCTGCGAGGACCGGGACCCGTAGTCGCCGATGGTCACCGAGTCGGTGATCTCGTCGCGTTCCCCGATGAGGGTGGACAGGTCCTGCAGATCGCGGGAGTTGGAGGCGCCGCCGAGCACGATCTTCACGATCGAGGCATCCCAGATTGCCGCTGCCGCGTTCTCGCCCCACTTCTCCCTGGCCTGGGCGAGGGATTGCAACACGGGCAGTGTCGTGATGCCCGTGCCGCCGCCCTCGGCCATCAGCGTCGGCAGGCTCGGCAGCGGCGCGAGGTTCCCGATCTCGTCCAGGGCAAGCAGCAGCGGCGGGTCCAACCGCGCCCCCGGGGACCGTGCCGCGAGCCGTCGAGCGGTCTCGACCAGATCCTCGATCAAGGCCGCGACCAGCGACGCGCTCGCCCCGGCTCCTGCCCCGGTAGCGAGCAAATACAAGGTGCCGTTCTGGGTGAGGAACCGTTCCGGGTCGAACTCCTCGCCGGGCCGGGGGGTCACCGCGTCCAGCACGCGCGGGTCGGCCAGCGCGGAGAACGCCAGGGACACGCCCTGCCAGATGCTGTCGCGGGTGCGCGGGTCGGATTGCAGCATCGACTCCAGCGACTCCGCCCAGCCCTCGGCAGCCCGCGGGTTGGACTGGAGGATGCGCACCGCATCCCCCGCGGCGGTCGGGTTCAGCGCCCAGCTGTAGAGGGCGCCCGCGTCGCGGTGGTCGAGGGCGGCGGCGTGCAGCAGCACCTGGATCGCGGCGGTCGTCTTGCCCTGCCAGAAGTCACCGCCGGAGACCGACCCGAAGTCAGTCGCCGTCGACAATCCGACAGCGCGGATCATCGCCGTGAGCGGGTCCTCACAGCCCCGCACCGGCGACCAGCGCAGCCCTGCGGGCAGACCGGGCGCGATACACTGCGGGTCGAACACCGCCACCGGACCCTTGTCCTGACGCGCCAGCAGAGTCGCGGTGATGTTGTCCGGCCTGGTGCTCGTCGTGACGACGGCGCCGGGCGCATCCAGGATGCTGTTGATGACAACGTGCAGACCCTTGCCGGAGCGCGGCGGGCCGATCAGCAAGATCGAGTCCTCCACGGTCGCCCACACCTGCCGGCCCCGCGAGGTGCCCAGCAGGTAGCCGACATCGCAGGGTTGGGGCTTGTTCAGCGAGGGACGGAAGGTCTTCGCCCGGCGCAGCAACGCGCGCCGCGAAGCGACCGCCAAGATTTCCGAGCCCCCCGCGGCCCCGTCGAGACGCCGCGGATCAACGCGTCCCCGCCCACGGGTGATCAGCCGCCAGGTGAACACCGCAGCCGTGATGACCGTGCCGATCAGCACGGCGGCGATCGCCCAGTAGACGATCGGATTGAGGCCCGGCGTGCCCAGTGGCGTGCCAGGGTCCAGCGGCGAGGCCAGGACACCAACACCGGCGATGACGTCCCCGTCCGGTTGCGGCCGCCCGGTCAGGAACGCGGCGATGCTCCCGGCCAGGCGAAGCACCAGACTGAACAGCGCCACGATGACCAGACCACCCAGGGCGACGTTGACGAAGGCGTCGTTGGTGGGGCGCTGGGACGGGGGGATAGACATGGTCGCTCCTGGTGCTCGGACTGCCGCATCGGTGATCAGGTGCGGTCACGCGCCGCATCTCACGTGTCGCGACACGAGCCGGTCACGGTGATCCCGCCATCCAGCGACCCGGTTGTCCCAGTCGTGCCGGCGTGATCGCCGATACCAGTCGGTCAGCTCTTCCCCGAGCGAGATCGCGGTGGCGCGGGTGCGTTCATTCGGGGCGCCCGATGGTGAGGGTGCCGGAGACGCGGCCGAACAGGATGACCTCCCGGGTCGGGCTCGCGGCGAGCTGGTCGGTGGCCAGCACGGCGCGCATGGCACCGTCTGGGGCCGCGTCGCCGTGGGCGACGACGATGGCAATCGCCACGTCCTCTCCGGGGGCGAACCCCTCACCGCGCCGCACCAGGAGCTCAGGGACTTCTCGCTGTGCAACCGTGGGCTCAGGCGGACTCAGGCGACGTTTCCCGGGCGTGATGATGTCGGTGAACGCGCTGCCGTCCGCCTCGTGGACCTCGACTCTCAAAGGGCAGTGGTGGCGCTCGGTGAGCCGGTCAAGGACGTGCGCGAAGGACTCGCGCCGCCATGGCGGCGCGAACGGTTCGGGCTCATAGACGGTCCCGTCGACCGTGACGGTCATCGTGCCGTTCTCGGCCACTTCCACGACCACATGGGGTAAGACGACCGGCACGGGCGTCTGTTCGTGATCCTGCTTGTCATTGCCACGGTGGTCTCGGCGCCGGGTCATTGTGCTGCTCGGCTGTGCTGGCTGTCGGGGATGGACTGCGTCATGTTCCAGGCTCCTTCTGTGCGGATATGGAACAGGTGCGGCAACGCGCCCCACTAAGACACTGGGAGTTGGACTCGGACAGGAGGGGAGGGGCACCCACCGCGTGTGGGTGCCCCTCCCCTCCCAGCGTCCGCTGGTCAGCCCTCGTCGTGCTCGACGAGGTCAAGGAACGCTTGGTCCTCCTCACGGATGTATCCGTTGCGTTCCCGGTACAGCGCCAGGCGCCGCCCGAACCAGAGGGTCAGTGCTCCGGCGAGGGCGAAGACGCCGCCGGCGATGCCGAGCGGCAGCAGCGGGCCGTTTGCGCCGGTCTGCGCCAGGGAGGTGGGCCGGTTCGGGGTGTCCGGCGTCTCAGAGGCAGGTGGCGTCGAAGGCGGCGTCGGAGTGGGGGTTTCCGGTACCTCGGTGACGGTGGTGGTCTCGTTGGGTGCCCCGCACAGGCCCCGGTGGATCACCTCGCCCTCGGCATCGTGCAGCGTCTCGATCCAGTAGTAGGTGCCGGCCCGGTCGAAGACGACAGCGGCCGACGTGTACTCGACGGGACCAGTCACCTCGATTTGTTCGGAGGTGAACACCAGCTCGTCGGCGGTGCAGGTGGCGGTGTCGCCGTCCTGCCGGTATGCCTCGAAGGTGAGCGTTGTGTCGGCAGGGATGGTGCCGGTGACCTTCGCGGTGTCGTGGGCGGGCTCGCCCAAAGCGACTTCCGCGACGGCCATGGTGGTCACGGTCAGCGTCTCGGGCTGCTCGCTGACCACGGTGGTCTCGCCGGGTGCCCCGCAGGTGCCCTCCACCAGCATGGTTCCGTCCTTGTCGTACAGGGTTTCGATCCAGTACACGTTGCCGGGCTGATCGACGCTTGTCGTTCCCGAGGTGTAGACGCCGGGCTGGGTGACCGGGATCGGATCGGACTCGTAGAACGCCGCCTCACACACCGGGCCCTGATTGGCCGCCTGGGGTCCGTAGGCGCGGAACACCAGGGTCGCGCCCTCGGGCACCGTGCCCTGCACCAGCACCGTGTCGCCGAAGAGCTCACCGACCAGGACGGCCGGGGTGGCCTGGGTGATGACCGTGACGGGCAGCTCGACCTCGGGGGTCGGCGGGACGTAGAAGCGTTCCAGCACGTCCGCCGGAGACGACTGATACGGCTGCACACGGTCGTCGCCAGCGAACGTGGTCTCCAGCACGTAGTAGCCCGGCACGGTCGGGGTGATCCGGTCCGCGTCGGTGTACCCGAGCCGGTAGACGCCGTTGCGTGCCGGGGTCGTGATCGTCGTCAGCACCGGAGCCGAACTCAGGTCGAGGTCGTCGGTGAGCACCGCGTCGGTGTCGAACGGCCCATAGACGGTATGGACCAGTTCATCCACATCGGCCTGCCAGTAGCCGTCACCGGCGAACTCGCCGTGATTGGCGGGGAACCCGGTGACTGTCATGGTGTCGAACGCCCGGCCTCCCTCGTGGACGTTGTATTCGCGCATCAGCGAGGTCGTGGTGACCGGCCACCGCACCGAGGTCGTCTCGACCGGAATGCCGTAGGCGTCGGTCCAGTTGGCGGCGAGGTAGTCACGCACCCATTCCGGCTGCGACGCCTTCTTCACCTGCCACACCCAGGTCACGAACCCGCCGGTCGGGGCGATCACCGCCGGTGAGCTGTAGACGCCCGGCCCGTCTGCGGTGACCTTCACGGTGCCCAGCGCCACCGCGCCGGTCGGTACGCTGTCGTCCTGCGTTGGAGGGAGGGTGCCGGGTACCTGGTAGGCGGTTCCCTCGAAGACGACGGGGATGAACGCGCCGTCGCGCTTCAGCCACGCCCCGTTCGAGCTGGCGACGGTGATCGTGTCGGTCAGCGCGTCACCAGGAATGGCAAGGTGCTGGTCGGCCTCGGAGACGGCCTTGGGCTGGAACGGCGTTACTGCCGTCTCGGCGACGCGCCCGAACCTGTCCGTGAACGACCCGGTGAGGTACTTGCTGTTGCCGCCTTGGGCGGTCTTGTCAATCTGCCACACCCAGGTGTAGAAGCCGGACTCGGGGGCGGTGATCGTGCCGGGCGAGGTGTAGGACCCGGCTCCGATCAACGTCACCTCCTCGGCCCCGGCGACGCGAGCTCCGGCCGGCGGGGCGGCGGCTTCGGTGGGCTGCTCATCGAACGGCCCGTAGAGCGTGCCAGTCGCCGTGACTGGCACCGGGCGGCCATCGACGTTGATCCAGGAGCCCTTGGTGACCGTGACCGTCAGGTTGTCCACAAACACGTCGCCCTCAGCGACGAATCGGGAGGCGACCTGCGTGCCGATCTCGGGCTGGAAGTCCAGCTCGATCACCGGAGTCCGCGCCTCGGCCGACAGGCCCGTGGACGAACCGGCCACGGCACTGATGAGCCGCTGCGACTCGGCCGTCGTGTACAGGTCCACCTGGGCGCCGTAGCCGGCAGCGGCCACGCTCATCGACGCCTCCACCCGATAGGAGGCTGCTCCGCCCGCCGGGGTGCCGGTGATCTGGTACTGGCCGGCGCCGACCGTGCGCGACGACCCGCCGTCGGCGAACACGGCATCGCTGAGCGTGGCCGTGCCCTGCAAGGATGACGGGTGTGCCTGGACGGTCAGCGTCCCGGCGTCCTGGTCCTGCATCGCCAACGCGAGCGATAGCGACGGGTCCGTGACCGCGTTCACTCCGGCTTCCTGCCGCATATCGGCGAGGTTGTCCAGGATCGCCCCTCGGACGCCGGACGGAGCACGGGCCACGTAGTAATCGTCGCCCGATATACCGTGGCTGTTGTACGTGCCCGAGTCGGCCACCGACCACACGAACAGCGCGACCGCCGCTGTTATGGTCGGATCGCTCGATTGCCCCCACCTGTCCAGGACATAGTTCAGTTCAGCGAGTTGCTGGCGGGACAGCGAATCCAGCGAGGTCACAGTCCGCGGGCCTGAGGTCTGCCCGAACGGCGAGGCGGCGCCGAGGTCGATGCAGTACGCCTGCCGACCGTCCACCTCCGTGCTGTACGCGCCGAGGAAGCCCAGCGTGCCCTCGTATCCGACGCCGCGGCTTCCCGCCTGAGCCGGCACGGTCCCGAGCACCAGCGTGCTGGCCGCGACGAGGAGCGCGACCAGCAATGACGCCATCCGGCGCCGCAACCCGCCCGGCGGGTGCTTGCGGGCGATAGGTCGGGAAGTGGTCGACAGTGACATGGGCTGGCCTCCTGGCTCTCTGCGAAAGGACGGCCATCGGGCCGTCTGGAGACCAGGTAGGTCTGGGCGCCCTATTCGTTGAGTCGGTCGCAGCGCACCTACGGCACCTTCCGCGGGAACCCGATCGCGGGTCTGTCTCTACTGCGACAGGTTCTTTGCACCGTTTTACGTTCGCTGGGTGCGCTCTGCCCGCTAGGTTCGTTCGGTTTTGTCGACGTCTGGGGGATTAGGTGACGGTGCTTCGGAGAACTGCTTGAGTCCCCCCTCCAGTAGCCTGAAACCGCCGGCGAACACTCAGGTTCCCGAGATCTCCGAACGAACTCCGCGAAACCCGTCACTTCCCGGTCATGCGGCCGGTGGTGTCGAACGCGGCGAGCTCCGCGGGGTGCAGCTGGTGTTGTACGACGAACGAGCGGTCCTTGATCCGCCAGAGCCCTTGGCCGACGCCCAGCGTCGGCAGAAGTCTCTGCTCGGTGCCGGTCAGCCCGAGGGCTAGGGCGGTCGAGCCGAGCTGGTCGGGTTCCTGCCGGTACACGATCCGGGTCTCGGCGTTGGCCAGCAGCGAGGAGGCGAGTGCGCGCATCGCGGAGCCGGAGTCGCCCACATTGTCCAAATCGGAGAGCTTGTGGAAGATCAACATGTTGGCGATGCCGAAATGTCGGGCCAGTCGCCATTGGGCGTCCATGCGTCGCAGCAGGGCCGGGTATTGCATGAGCCGCCAGGCTTCGTCGTAGATCACCCACCGCTGGCCGCCGTTCGGGTCCGACAGGGCCGACTCCATCCATGCGCTGGAGCAGGTCATCAGCACGGAGACGAGCGTGGTGTTCTCCGCGACGCGGGACAGGTCGAGGGACACCATCGGCAGCGACGGGTCGAATCGCACCGTCGAGGGGCCGTCGAACAAGCCCTGCAAGTCCCCGGCGACCAGGCGGCGCAGGGCGTGCCCGACGAGGCGTCCGTCTTCGGCGAGCCGCCCGTCCTGGTCGTCGGCGGGGTTCGGGGCGAGGATGCGGTCGACGACCATCGGCAGGATCGGCACGTCAGCAGAGCGCACTGCGTCGGTCAGGGCGAGGTCGATGGCGGTGTGCTCCAACGGGGACAATGCCCGGTCGAGCACGGTTTCTGCGAGCGCACCGATCAGGTCCCGGCGCCGCGAAGCCACCTGTGTTGCCCACTCAATGTCCGACACCGATGAGGGCCGGTAGCCGGCGTCCAGGGGGTTGAGTCTGTTGCGCAGCCCGTGGCCGAGGATGATCGCCCGCCCGCCGACCGCCTGCGCGACCGCCGTGTGTTCTCCCTTGGGGTCGCCGGGAACGTAGACACGGCGCCCGAACGGCAGCGACCGGGTGTAGAGGGATTTCGCCAGGCTCGACTTGCCGGAGCCGACAATCCCGGCGAGGACCACGTTGGGTGCGGTGATGACCCCACGCTGGTAGAGGACCCACG